>CAVOIU010000052.1:0-112915 GCA_963695965.1 uncultured Solirubrobacterales bacterium | reverse complement strand
GAGCGCGGATCGGCACCGTGTCGCTGCTGCGCGCCATGCGCAGGCGAACGCGAAACCCGTCGCTGAGCGGGTAAGAATCGCCGAGCAGGGCGCTGCGGTTGTGAGACGCGGGCACTTCCTACAGGGTAGTAGCTTCGTTTTGAACCCCATGAAGAACGGGTTAGGGCGGGCGCGCGGCCCCGCAAACGGGCGCTAGGCACCCCGCCCGCGGCGCCTCAGCCGCGGCCCCGCCCCCTGCGCACCGCCTCCAGGCGCTCACGCAGGAGCGCCTCCGCCTCGTCGGGCTCGTAGAACCGCCGCCCGATCGCGGGATCGGGCATCAGCTCCTGCGGCGAGACATGGCCCTCGCGCCTGTGGGGATTGTCGTAGTTGCCGTCGCCCCTGGTCGAGGAGCGAAGATGGGCGGAGGCGGGGCGGCGCCCTGATCGCGGACGTACTCCCGGGCGGCGCCGATCGCGCGCTTGGCCGCGTCGGACTTGGGCGCCAGCGACAAATAGATGGCGGCCTGGGCGAGGGCGAACTGCGCCTCTGGCATCCCCACGTGCTCGACCGCGTGGGCGGCCGCGCCGGCTACAACGAGCGCCTGCGGATCGGCGTTGCCGATGTCCTCGGACGCGAGCACCACCATCCTGCGAACGATGAATCGCGGGTCCTCGCCGCCCTCGAGCATCACCGCCAGGTAATAGAGCGAGGCGTCGGGATCCGAGCCGCGGGTCGCCTTGATCCAGGCCGAGATCGTGTCGTAATGCCGGTCGGCCTGCCGGTCATAGAGCAGCGCGCGCTGCTGGAGCGCGTCCTCGGCATGAGCGATCGTCACCGGCTCGCCCGGACTCGCCGACTGGCATGCCAGCTCGAGCGCGTTCAGCGCGATGCGCGCGTCCCGCCCGAGCGCTCGGCGAGGAACTCGAGCGCCGCGGACTCGACCTCGGGCTTGCCGCACTCCCCTCGCTCGAGCGCGCGATCGAGCAGCTTGCGGACGTCGTCGCTCCCAGCGCCTCCAGCTCGTACACCCGCGCACGGGAAAGCAGGGCCGAGTTGACCTCGCAGTAGGGGTTCTCCGTGGTGGCGCCGATCAGGGTCACGAGGCCCTCCTCGACCGCCGGCAGCAGCGCGTCCTGCTGGGCCTTGTTGAAGCGGTGGATCTCGTCGAGGAACAGGACCGTCCGCCTGCCCCCCGGCGAGGCGCTCGCGCGCCCGCTCGATCACCGCCCGCACCTCCGCGCGACCGGCCTGGACCGCGCTCTCCTCCTCGAAGGCGGCGTCGGAGGTGACGGCGAGCAGCCGCGCGAGCGTCGTCTTGCCGCTCCCCGGGGGACCGTGCAGGATCATCGAGTGAGGACGCCCCTCCTCGAACGCTCGCCGGAGCGCGGACCCTGGCGCCAGCAGCCGCTCCTGCCCGACGAACTCGTCGAGCGTCGCGGGCCGCAGACGGGTCGCGAGGGGGGCGCCCGCGAGGGGCTCGCCGCGCGCGCCCCCTGAGGTCGCGCCCCGGCCCGAGGGATCAGCTCCGCCGGTGTCGAACAGCCGCTCCATCATCGACCGACAATCGCAAGCGCCGCCTCGTGCACCAGCCCGTTTGTCGCGACTGCGTCGCCGCCATCGGCGCTCCGCACGCCGCCGAGGTCCGTGAACCGTCCGCCGGCCTCCTCGACGATCACGAGCATCGCCGCGAGGTCCCACAGCGACGCGACGGGGTCAAGCGCGATCTCGGCTGTCCCCTCAGCCACCAGCATGTAGGACCAGGTCGCCGACCCCGCGGGTGCGCCAGCAGCGCCGCTCGAGCTCGAGGACCGCATCGCCCCGGCCGATCGCCTCCCACTCGTTCACCGCCGAGAGGCAGAGCTGGGCGTCATCGAGCGTCTCGACAGCCGAGACGCGGATCGCGCGCGGGCCATCCGAGAGCCCGTCGTCGACGAACGCACCGCCTCCCCGTGCGGCCCACCAGCGGCGATGCAGCGCCGGCGCGGACGCGACTCCGATCGTCAGCTCGCCGGCATCGTCGAGCGCGAGCAATGTGCCCCAGATCGGGATCCCCCGAACGTAGCCCTGAGTCCCGTCGATCGGGTCGATGACCCAACGGCGGGAGCTGCCGGGCGGGCTCGAGGCGCCGTACTCCTCGCCGACGACCGAGTCACCGGGGCGGACCGCCGCGAGGCGCTCGCGGACGGCTTGCTCCACGGCCGTGTCGGCCTCGCTCACCGGGGTCATGTCGGGCTTGGTCTCGACGGCCAGGTCTGCCGCACCGAACCGGTCGATCGTGATCGCGTCGGCCAGATCCGCCAGCTCGAGCGCGAGCGCGAGATCGCCATCCGTACTGCTCATGCCACCGATCGCTACGACGGGAGGTAGGCTCCGCCATCGATGGCTGTCGCCGACCCGGAGCAGGAGACAACCGAAGTCCTTCAGGCGCTGGTGCGCTTCAACACGGTCAACCCGCCGGGCAACGAGCGCCCCGCGATCGAGTACCTGGCCGGGTTCCTGACGGACGCGGGGTTCGAGGTCGAGCTGCTCGCGGCCGACGACGCACGGCCAAATCTGGTCGCCGACCTCCGCGGCGCAGCCGATGGCCCGACGCTCTGCTACCTCGGCCACGTCGACACGGTGCTCGCCGATCCCGCCGAGTGGACGCACGACCCTTGGTCAGGTGAGCTCGCGGACGGATTCCTGTGGGGGCGCGGAGCGCTGGACATGAAATCCCAGGTCGCCGCAGAGGCGGTCGCCGGTGCGCAGCTCGCACGCGACGGATGGCGGCCGGCGCGGGGAGGCCTCAAGCTGGTGTTCGTCTCCGACGAGGAGACCGGCGGCGATGTGGGGGCGCACTGGCTGACCACCGAGCACCCCGACCGGGTCCGGTGCGACATGCTGTTGAACGAGGGAGGCGGCCTCGGGTTCGACTACGAGGGCCGCCGCCGGTATGGCGTGTGCTGCGGGGAGAAGGGGATCTTCCGGTTCACGCTGACGGCCTCCGGAGTCGCCGGCCACGCGTCGATGCCGAAGACCGGCGACAACGCGCTGCTGAAGCTGGGGCCCGTGCTCCAGAGGCTCGCCGCGGCCGGGCCGTCATTCGAGCTGAGCGAGACCGCCTCGGCGCTGATCGCCGGTCTGGGCGCAGACCCGAGCGACCCGGCCCGCGCGCTCGAGCAGATCGCCAGCGCCGATCCGGTGCTTCCGATCGTGCTCGAGCCGATGCTCGGAGTGACGCTCACCCCGACGATGGCCCACGCGTCCGACAAGATCAACGTGATCCCCTCGCGGGCCCAGATCAAGGTCGACTGCCGGGTGCCCCCGGGCCTGGGCGAGGACGCGGCGCGCCGGCGGATCGAGCAGGTGCTCGGCGAGGCCCGCGAGGCCTGGAGATCGAGTTCACCGAGACGGTCGTCGGCAATCGCCTCGGCCGAGACCCCGTTGATGTCGGCGATCGAACGCTGGCTGAGCCCGTCGCGCCGGACGCCGAGGCCGTTCCGGTGATCCTCCCCGGGTTCTCTGACTCGCGCTGGTTCCGCGAGGCGTTCCCCGAATGCGTGGCCTATGGGTTCTTCCCCCACCGCCACATGACGCTGTTCGAAGCGGCGCCGCTCGTCCACAACGCCGACGAGCGGATCGACGTGCGAGACCTCGGCTTCGCGGCCGGGTTCTACGCCGATATCGCCCGCGAGCTGCTCGGCTGAGCGACCGTCAGCTCCTCGGCGGAGGCGGGACCGCCCAGCTCGCGGGTGGAGCGCGGCAGCAGCGCGAGGATGAGCATCACCAGGCCGAGCAACGCCGCCGACGCCCGAGGACGTCCGCGCGCCGAACGGCGCTCGCCAGCGGTCCCGCCACGCAGGTAGCCGACCGGGACGAGCGCCAGCGACCCCATCCAGTCGTACGCGCTCACCCGTGACAGCGCGTTCGGCGGGATGTGGTAGGCGAGCGCGGTCTCCCACCAGATCATCAGCAGCGAGAACCCGGAGCCGGTCGCGAACGCGACGACCACGACGAGCGCCAGCGGCAACCCCAGCGCGAACACGAGGCTCTGCAGCGGCCAGGCGAGCACCAACATCAGGCCGGTGAGCAGTGGCCGCCGCGGGCGCCACCGTACGGCGAGGACCGAGCCACACACGGCACCGAGCCCGGCGACGCCCTCGAGCAGCCCGAACACCCCCGTGCCGCCGTAGACATGGCGCGAAATCACCGGCGCGAGCGCGTACCACTGCGCGTACACGCACAGCACCGCCCCGGTGAACACCGCGATCGTCACCCATACCCATGTCCGGGAGCGGACCTCCCGGAAGCCGGTGCGCAGGGACTCGATCACGGGAGTGGCGACGTCCGCCGCCTGGCGCATCCTCGGGGTGATCCGCACCAGCAGCAGCGCGCTCAGCACGAACGTGGCGGCGTCGAACGCGAACGCCTCGCCCGCGCCGACGCCGAGCACGAGCCCCGTCGCCAGCGCCGGCCCGAGGAAGAACGCGAGATTGGCCATCGCCTCCGTCAGGGCCCGGGCGTCCTGGATCATCGACTCCGGAACCGTCTGCGGGATCAAGCCGGTGTACGCCGGCTGGAAGAACGCCTGCGCCGCGCCGAAGCCCGCCTCGAGTACGACCAGCTGCCAGATCTCCACCTCGCCGGTGAAGATCAGGACCGCGAGGATCGTGTGCAGCGCCGCCCGGACGAGATCGGTGACCACCATGATTCGGTGGCGGGGCAGCCGGTCGGCCCAGACGCCCCCGAACAGGAGCAGCGCGACGAGCGGCAGTGACTGCGCGGCCAGCACCAGGCCGAGGTCGGTCGGCGAGCCGGTCCGCTGGGTCACGAACAGGGCGATCGCGACGACGACGACGCGGTCGCCGATCACGCTGGCCGACTGGCCCAGGAACAGGTAGCGGAAGTCCTGATAGCGCAGGACGCGCAGGTACGAGCTCACCACACTCTGAGCTGTACGTGATCACGGCGGCGCGCCCGATCTGCGCGAGGGATGCGAGCCTCGTCCCGCGATGGCCACTGACGAGGCTTCGCTGCGCCGGCGGCTCGATCCGGAGATCTTCCGCCTGCCGGTCGATCGGATTCGGCAGGGCTACTACTCAGACGCGTACTTCGTCTACACGAAGCAGGTGCTCGAGACCGAAGGCCACCATCCGGGTGTGACGATGCAGGTCTTCCAGAAGCGGGACTCGGTGCTGGGCGGCATCGACGAGGCGATCGCGGTGCTGAAGCTCTGCTCGGGCCACGCGGAGAACGGCGCCTGGGTCCAAGGATGGGACCAGCTGGAGGTGCATGCGCTGATGGAGGGCGACCCGATTTCCCCCTGGGAGACGGTGATGACGATCGAGGGCGACTACAGCCTGTTCGCGCATCTGGAGACCGTGTATCTGGGATCGCTGGCGCGGCGGTCGCTGATCATGAGGAACGTGTCCGAGGTCGTCGCGGCCGCGAACGGCAAGCAGATCTTCTACTTCCCCGCCCGCCACGACCACTGGCTGGTTCAGACCGGCGACGGGTGGAGCGCCCACGTGGCGGGCGCGATCGGCGTCTCGACGGACGCCCAGGCCTCGTGGTGGGGCGGTCGCGGGATGGGGACCGTCCCGCACGGGCTGATCGCCGCCTACGGCGGCGACACCGTCAGTGCGGCGAGCGTGTTCGCGGACCATTTCCACGAGGAGATGAACATCACGGTGCTGGTCGACTTCGAGAATCACTCGACGGAGACCGCGCTGAAGGTCGCCGAGGCGCTCGGGCCACGCCTGTGGGGCGTCCGTCTGGACACCGGCGAGGACATGGTCGACCGGTCGCTGTGGGAGGAGCTGGGCGGCTTCCGCCCGACCGGCGTCAACCAGCGGCTGGTCGAGAAGGTCCGCGGCGAGCTCGACCGGGCCGGGTACGGCGACGTGAAGATCGTGGCCAGCGGCGGCTTCACGGTCGACCGGATCAGGGACTTCGAGGCCGCCGGGGTGCCGGTGGACGCCTACGGGGTCGGCTCGTCGCTGATCCGCGGGCAGAACGACTTCACGGCCGACGTCGTCCTGCTGGAGGGACGCCCTGCGCAAAGGCCGGTCGGCGCCACCGGCCCAACCCCAGGCTCGAGCCCGTGGCCTGAACCCCGGGCCGCTCGGGGCTGGACGTCAGAATGCTCCGGGGTCGACTGATGCCTGCGTCCTGCCGATGATTCTCCCAGCACGATGACTTCGCTCGCGTTCCTCGGCGACCCAGACTTCACGACCTGGCTGCACGACTGGCTGCCCATCATCTTCATGGGCCTGCTGGTGGTCGCGGTGTTCGCGCTGATGCGGTTCATGCCGCGGACGCGGCCGCAGCAGATCAAGCCCGATTCGGCCCCGCCGATTGGATGGTCCGACATCGCCGGAGCCGACGAGGCCAAGGAGGAGCTGCGCGAGATCGTCGACTACATGTCCAACCCGAAGCGCTTCCGCGAGATCGGCGCCAAGGTGCCCAAGGGCGTCCTGCTGCACGGCCCGCCGGGGACCGGCAAGACGCTGCTGGCGAAGGCGGTCGCGCACGAGTCAGGAGCGTCGTTCTTCAGCCAGTCGGCCGCGTCGTTCGTCGAGATGTTCGTCGGCGTCGGCTCCCAGCGGATCCGGCGGCTGTTCAAGGCGGCGCGCAAGAAGGCGCCCGCAATCGTGTTCATCGACGAGCTCGACGCGGTCGGTGGCCACCGCGGATTCGACGTCTCCGGGGAGCGCGACCAGACGCTCAACCAGCTGCTGGTGGAGCTCGACGGGTTCACGACCACCAAGAAGGACGTGGTCGTGATCGCGGCTTCGAACCTGCTCGAGAAGCTCGATCCCGCCCTGCTTCGGCCGGGACGCTTCGACCGCCAGATCTTCGTCTCGCCGCCCGATGTCGGCGGCCGCGAGCGGATCCTCGGCGTGCACTCTCGCAACAAGCCCCTCGCCGGCGACGTCGACTTCAAGCTGCTCGCGCGCCAGACTTCGGGGCTGACCGGGGCCGACCTGGCCAACATCTGCAACGAGGCGGCGATCTTCGCCGCCCGCCGGGACGCCAACGAGGTCGCGATGGGCGACTTCGACTCGGCGCTCGAGCGAGTCGTCGCCGGGATGCAGTCCCGGAGGACCCTGAGCGACCACGAGAAGCGAGTCGTCGCCTACCACGAGGCCGGCCACGCGCTGTGCGGCGAGCTGCTGCCCTCGGTCGACCGGGTCCACAGGATCTCGATCGTTCCGCGCGGCCGTGCGCTCGGGTACACGCTGAACCTGCCCGAAGAGGACCGCTACCTCAAGACCCGCGAGGAGCTGATCGACTTCATGACGATGTTGCTCGGAGGTCGAGCCTCGGAACGGCTCGTGTTCGGCTCGATCACGACCGGGGCGGCCGACGACCTCAAGCGAGTCGCCGAGATCGCCTCCGCGATGGTGTCGGAGTACGCGATGGGAACCGGCTCGAGCTCGCTGAGAGCCTCCACGCAGGGCGCCGCCGAGGCGACGCTGAGGGTGCGCGACACCGAGGTGCGCGAGCTCGCGGACGAGGCCTTCCGCGCCGCCACTGCGCTGATCGACTCCCACCGTGAGCAGCTCGACGAGCTGGCGAGCACGCTGCTGTCCAACGAGGTGCTCGAGCGTCCGGACATAGACCGGATCATGGGCGAGACGCCACCCGCCGCTCCCAGCAGGCGGACCGGCGAGCTGTCGGTCGCCGCCGCGACCGCGCTCAATCCCGCGCCGCCGCCGCACCGCCGGTCCTGACCGGACTCGCGCCGGTGGCGCTCGGCGCCTCGCCGCTAACCTCTCGCGAAATGCTGTCGACGATCGACCATGTCGGCGTTGCCGTCGAGGACCTCGAGGGCGCGCTGGCGCTCTACCGGGACTCGCTCGGGATGCCGCTCGTCCATCGCGAGACCGTCGCCGATCAGG
Organism: uncultured Solirubrobacterales bacterium; assembly: GCA_963695965.1. Classification (GTDB taxonomy): domain Bacteria; phylum Actinomycetota; class Thermoleophilia; order Solirubrobacterales; family Solirubrobacteraceae; genus Palsa-465. The sequence goes on along the minus strand of CAVOIU010000052.1, from coordinate 105,050 downwards.
GCGTCGAGGCGGCGCTGCTCGACATCGGCGACGGGCACGTGGAGCTGCTCGCCCCGCTCGGTCCTGAGACAGCGGTCGGGAAGTTCCTGGCGAGCCGCGGACCCGGTCTGCACCACGTCGCCTACAGGGTGGAGGACGTCGAGCAGACGCTCAGCGAGCTGGCCGGTGCCGGAATGCGGCTGATCGACGAGCAAGCACGAACGGGGATCCGCGGCTCCCGGGTCGCGTTCGTTCATCCGTCGTCGACCGGCGGAGTACTCACGGAGATCGTCGAACCTGCACCGGAGGGTCACTGATGGCAGACGACAAGCCCCAGAAGGTCTCGATCGGGTTCCTCGGGACCCAGGTGTTGAGCGGGCGGATCGCGCCGAAGGAGCTCTCCAAGCTCCGCGAGGCGCTCGGCGGCGACGGCTGGAGGGACGTCCGGTTCGAGGATGGGACAGCCGCGCTCGACCTCTCGAAGGTCGTCTACGTGCTCGTCGAGGACGACGAGCACCGGGTCGGATTCGGGTCCTAGAGCCGTCGCGGGCGCGCTACGGCGTGAACGCGATGTGGCCCTCGCCGTGGGCGATCGCGGGGCCGCTGGCGACGTGATGGACGCTGCAGCTCTTGGACCCGCAGCGGATCGCGTCCGTGAGCGCGCCGCCCTCGGTCGCGACGAGTAGGTCGCCCGGGCGTACGCCGGCGGCGCTCAGTGCCGTAGCTCCGATCCGGAGGACGACGTCGTCGCCCGGATGCCGGTTGCCGGGTGTCAGACGGTCGGCAAGCAGCGCGCTCTGGATGGTCGGCGGGACGAAGGCCTCGCTCTCGACGCCGATGTCGCCGCCGTGGGGCAGGCCCGAGTTGGCCACGAGCGTGCTCCGTCCTTGGGGCGTGACCGCGAACACCCGGCCACCGGTCTCGTCCGGGGCGATCAGGTCGCCGGCGAAGCGCCCGAACGTCTTCGGCGCCACGGCGATCCCACCCTCGACGCGCGGAGCGCTCGTGGTGATCGTGGACACCTTTCCGTGGCAGTCGAGCGCATCGACGGTGGTCGTCGAGCCGTGGTTGATCGTGACGAGCAGGCGGAAGCCGAACTTGCCCGTCTCGTCGAACGCGATCCCGTCGATCAGGCCGGGCGCGGCAATCGACGCAAACCGGCGCACCTGACCGTTGGCGCCCATCCGGAGGATTCCGCGGGGCTTGGCCAGCCGGATCACGTAGGCCGCGCCAGACCCGAAGCCACACCCCAGATGGCCCGGGTGCGGCGTGGCGATATAGGGCTCCTCCCCACCCGGGCTCTGGTACGCGGGGGCGAATCGCGAGGTGCGTCCGGATGGCCGAAGCAACCACAGCCGCCCGGCGGCCGCAAGCACGAGCGAGCCGTCACTGCGCGGCCCGGCGAGGTCAAGGGGCCGCTGCACGTGGACGAACGGGGTCCACCTCGCGAGCTTCGGCGCGCGCGCCGCCGTCACCTGGCCGTCCGCGGCGGCGCCGCACCCGGCGAGCGCGAGGCCGGCTAGGAGAGCGACGAACAAACCGCGGCTACGACACATCGTCGTAATAAAGGTACTACGTACAGTCCGCCGGGTGTCCGCGCTGGAGCTCGACCGGAAGCTGCTCGTCCTCGCCCGCACCCGCGGGCATGCCCGCCTGCTCGAACGCGCGATCGCGGTCTACTCGCGGGCCGGCGAGCACGCGGCGTGCTGGGTCGCCCTCGGCCTCGGCGCGGCCGTGTTGACTCGCGACCCCGAACGCCGCGGAGCCTGGCTGCGCGGCGTCCGGGTGGTCGCCGGCGCGTACGGGGTCAACTACGCCGTCAAGGTCGCGGTCCGACGCCGCCGCCCGGAGATGCCCGGGCTCGAGCCGTTGACACCGACGGTGTCCCGGCTGTCGTTCCCGAGCGCGCACGCCACCAGCTCGTTCGCGGCCGCGCGGGCGTACAGCCGCGTGGCCCCGGCGGGACCGCTGTACGCGGCCGCGGCGGCGTTCGCCCTCAGCCGCCCGTACCTGGGCGTCCACTATCCGAGCGACGTACTCGCGGGCGCCCTGCTGGGAACGGTGGTCGCGGAGGTGTGGCCGGCTTGAAGGTCGGGATCGTCGGCATGCCGAACGCGGGAAAGTCCTCGCTGTTCACCGCCCTCACCGGCGTGGCGGCCGAGGCGGCCAACTACCCGTTCACGACGATCGAGCCCAACGTGGCGGTGGTCCCCGTCGCCGATGAACGCCTCGACGCGGTCGCGCAGACGGTGGGCGCCTCCAAGGTGGTTCCCGACACGATCGTGTTCCACGACATCGCCGGACTGGTCGCCGGAGCCCACCGCGGCGAGGGCCTGGGGAACCAGTTCCTGGCCAACATCCGCGAGACCGACGCGATCGTCCACGTGATCCGCGTCCACCGGGACCCGGGCGTCGTCCATCCCGAGGGCCGGGTCGACCCGCTCGCGGATATCGAGACGATCGAGACAGAGCTGATCTACTCGGACCTCGAGCAGGCCGAGCGGAGGCTCGAGCGCGTGTCCAAGACCGCGAAGAGCGGTGAGCGCCGTGCGATCGCCGAGGAGGCCTGGCTGAGGGGGCTGATCGACGCGCTCCAGGCGGGGAGACCGGCGCGTACGGTCGCGGCGCCCAAAGACGCACCGGACGCGGTGGCGCTTCTGCAGCCCCTGACGGCAAAGCCCGTCCTGTACGTGGCGAACGTGGAGGAGGGCTCCGACGAGGTGCCGGCGGAGATCGCGCAGTACGCCGCATCCCATGGAGCCGCGGCCGTGGCGGTGTCGGCGCGCCTGGAGGCGGAGCTGTCCGAGCTCGACGGCGAAGAGGCCGCAGCGATGCGCTCGGAGCTGGGGCTGTCGGAGTCGGGGCTCGACGCGGTCGTGCGGGGGGCCTTCTCGCTGCTCGAGCTGATCGCGTTCTTCACCGCGGGAGAAGAAAAGCCGGCGCAGTCCTGGCACCTGCGGCGAGGGCTGTCCGTGTGGCACGCGGCCGGACTGATCCACTCCGACATTCAGCGAGGATTCGTCCGGGCCGAGGTGATCCCGTGGGACGAGCTGGTCGCGGCGGGCGGATACGCCGGCGCGCGCGAGCGCGGGACGCTGCGCCTGGAGGGTCGCGACTACGCCGTCGCCGACGGCGACGTGATCACGGTCAAGTTCACCCCGTAGCGACCGCGGCGTGGGGCGTCGGTGCCGACCGGGGCTGGAGCGCCTCGTGGAAGCGGCGCGCGCAAGAAATGGCGCCCGGAATCGTTAGGGGATTGACGGATTCGAACGACAGCTTCAAGGAAGCGGGGACACATGGTGAGCTGGCTCAGACGGGCGACGTTGGCCGCAATGCTGGTCATGCTGGCCATTCCGGCGGCCGCCGGGGCCGGCGCGGGTCTGCACGCGCTGCCCGGCGAGGTGCTCCATCTCCGTGGGGCGCGTGACCTGGGGCCGATCTCTTCGTCCAAGCAGATCACCGTTGCGATCACGGTCAAACGGGACCTGAACTCGCTCTATCGCGCGGAATGGGCCATGTACCGGCCCGGAAGCCCGACCTACCACCACTTCCTCACCGTGGCGCAGTTCCGCCGGCAGTACGGAACGCCGGCCTCGGTGGTGTCGGCCATCCGCAGCTTCGGGACCTCCCACGGGCTCAAGGTGTTCAACCCCAACACCCTCTACGACTACGTGGAGCTGTCCGGGACAGCGCAGCAGGTCGAGCGGACGTTCTCCGTTCAGATCGACCGCTTCAGCGAGCACGGCGTGAGCTTCTACGCGAACCTCGCAAGCCCCCTCGTCCCGGCCGGGCTTCCGATCGGCGGCGTACTAGGACTCGAGAACCTGAGCCGCTACCAGCTCGCCGAGCTGCACCGCACGGTCAACCAGACTGTCAGGGGCGCTGCGTCCGCCGCCCCCACCGGCCTTACGGCCGCCCAGCGGGCATGGCTCAAGAGCAAGGCCTATGCCGGCCCGCAGACACCGGACAGCACCGCCGCTGGCAACGGTGCCTCGCCCCAGCAGGGGAACTGCCAGACAGACCCCACCGGGAGCGAGTCGCTGTGCACGGGGCTGCTCTCACCCCAAGAGCTATGGCAGGCCTACAACGCTCCCGGCTCGAAGATGACCACGCCTGACGGCAGCGCCGATTTTGGGCAGGGACAGACGATCGGGATCATCGGCGAGGGCCAGACCGTCGACGTGATCGCGGCGCTGCGTGAGTACGAGAAGACTCGCGGGCTTCCGGCTGTCCCGGTCCAGGTCTACCACACCGATTCGGGCGCTCAGGCCGCCGAGAACACGCTGGATGACAGCGGCCGGATCGAGTGGGAGATGGATTCCCAGTCCTCCACGGGCATGGCTCCCGAGGTCTCGCAGCTGCGCATGTACTTCGGCTCAAGCCTGGCCCTCACCGAGCTGACGGGGGCGATCGGCACCTGGGTCAACGACCCGGACGGGCCGCTCCAGGCCAGCGCCTCGCTCGGGGCCTGCGAGGACAACCCCGCTGTCGACCCGCTGTACGGCGCCTCACAGCGCGCGGACCAGGCGCTTCTGGCCCAGGCGGCGATGGAGGGGCGGACGTTCTTCGCCTCCGCGGGCGACACCGGCCCCGGCTGCTCGGTGGCGGTGTCCGAGAACGGGATCCAGTACGGCCCGGTCCCCGGTCCGGAGTACCCGTCGATCGACCCCAACGCGGTGGCGGTGGGCGGCACGATCCTCTACACGAACACCTCAGGCCAGAGCGTGCTCGAGCGCGCCTGGGACCACACCGGCGGCGCTCCCAGCAAGTGGCTGCCCCAGCCGCCCTGGCAGGCGGGCGCGGCCCCGGAGCTCGAGAGCAACGCGTGCGCCGGCGTGTACGCGAACGGCACACCGTTCCCCAACGGCGGCAACCTCTGCCGGGCGGGCAACGACGTATCGGCCGAGAGCGGCGACATCACGATCTCAACCGACCACAAGATCGGGGACGTCGAGTCCCCGTATGACCCCCGCAACACCAGCGACAATCCCGTGCAGGCCAGCGGGTTCGACATGGCCGACTTCTGCCCCGACAGCGAGGTGCAGAGCGAGCAGCCGCAGAATGGCGGCGAGGGTCCGGCGGGCGCGCTGTGCGGCTATGTAGCCAATGGCGGGACCGAGGGCAGCTACACGACCGACGGGACCACCGAGAGCGGCGTCATGACCGACCACTTCGCGGAGGGCGGGACCAGCCTCTCCTCGCCCCTGTGGCTTGGCATGTGGGCGCTGGTTCAGGCCCACCACGACGCCGGCAACAGCTCGGCGACGTCGCTCGGCTTCGCCGCGCCGCTGATCTACGGCCTGGCCCAGGGCCAGACGAAGGCCGGCTCGGGCACCACCGACGACTTCAACGACATCACGGTGGGCGCCAGCCCGCTTCCGGCTCATACGGGCTGGGACTTCCCCACCGGCTGGGGCACCCCCAACCTGAAGCACCTGATCGCGGACGCGAGTGACACCCCGGGCCAGACCGCGCCGGTGGTCGATACCGGGCCCAGCGGCCCTGACCCGAATCCGATCGTCGCCAAGCCGCCCCACGGCCCCGCCTGCAGCTACGCGTTCTATGACCCGAACCCCGACGCGCCTGACGGCTTCACGGGCCAGCAGGACGACCAGCTCGATCTCGTGCAGGGAACGCTCGGCCTGACGCCGGACGCGAAGAAGCTCCGGGTCGTCATGAACATCTTGAACCTGTCGAAGAACATCCCGACGGGCTCCAACTACCTCGACTACGAGTTCTTCTGGAACTACACGCCGGCGGGCGCCTCGAGCCCGACCACCTACGGGGTCGACGTCCAGGTCGACAGCTCCGGCAACGTGACGTATACGGACGGCACCGAGACGGTCACAACCACGCAGGGCACGACCAACTACCAGTTCAACCCGAACTCGAGCAGCGCCGCCACCGGCACGTTCGGCTCGGGGCCGAATGGGGTGATCGAGGTCGACGTGCCGCTGAAGGACATCGGCTCGCCGGCGCTTGGCGATGTGCTGGCCGGGCCCGGCGCCTACACGGCGGACGGGGTCAACGCGCAGGTCACGGGCCTCGGCTTCATCGCCGACCAGGACGGCCCCGGAAACAGCTACAAGCTCGGCCAGCCCACGTGCATCGATCCGGCGGGCTCCGGCGGGACGACCGGCCCGACCGGCCCGACCGGCCCGACCGGCCCGACCGGCCCGAGCGGCCCAAGCGGCCCGACGGGTAATACGGGCCCGACCGGCGACAGCGGCTCGGGTGGCGGCTCCGGTAGCGACAGCGGCTCGGGTGGCGGCAACAGCGGCTCTGGCGGTTCGTCCGGCAGCGCCGCCGGTTCCCCCGCTCCGGCCGGCTCGAGCGGTCCCCCCGGAACGGCGGGGCCCTCCGGTGCGACCGGCGGCTCACAGCCCGCCGGCGTGCACCCGGCGCGTCCGAGCGCCAAGCCGAAGCCAAAGGCCAAGCCGAAGCCCAAGCACAAGCCCAAGCACAAGGCCGTCAAGCACCGCAGGCACAAGCGCAAGCAGCCCGCGAAGAAGCCGCGGCGCGCGACGCGCCGCTAGCGATCAGAGCTCGCCGAGGCCCTCGGCAGCGTCAAGCCGCTCCGCCAGCCGGTTGAGACCGAGCTCGCGCGCTGCGCTCGCGCCGGAGACAAGATCGGTCGGACGGTCGGGGGGACGCTCGACCTCGACGGGGCGAAGCGTCGCGATCTCCCGGAATGCCCTCAGCTCGTCGGCCGACTCGGCGAGCGCCGCCGCGATCCGCGGCCGCTCCTCCTGGGCGTTCGCGATTGCTCCTTCGAGCGATCGGTGCTTCTTCAGGAGCTCGGCCGCCGTCTTGGGCCCGACCCCCGGAGCCCCCGGGAGTCCATCGGACGGGTCTCCCCGGAGTGCGATGAAGTCCGGCACCAGCTCCGGCGGGATTCCGTAGCGCCGCTGCACCTCGTCGGCATCGACCTCCTCGAAGCCGCTGATCCCCGACTTCAGATACAGCACGTGGACCCGCTCGCCCACGCACTGGTACATGTCGCGGTCGCCGGTCACGATCAACGTGTCCCCCCCGGCATCGGTCTCGACCGACGCCAGCGCGCCGAGCAGGTCGTCGGCCTCGAGGCCCTCGGAGGTGTGCTCTATCCACCCGAACGCCTCGAAGAAGGACGGAGCCCGCTCGAACTGCCAGGCGAGCGCGTCCGGGACCGGCGGTCGATCCGCGTGGTAGGGCGGATACAGCTCGACCCGGTAGTGGGCCGCCTCGGCGCCGAAGCACACCACGATCGCGCGCGGATCGCGGTCTGCAGCGATCCGCAGCAAGGCGTTGGCGCCGCCGAGCAGGGCGTTGACGGAGTGCCCGCCGGCGCCCTTGATCGTGTCGGGAAGGGCAAAGAACGAGCGGTAGAGGAGAAACGGGGCGTCGACGACGAGCAGCGGGCGCGGCACGCCGGAGAGCCTAGAGGCGCAGTCGCCTGGAGGCGCTCAGCCGACGCTGAGCGCCGGTCCCGCCGCGCCGCGGTAGACCGCGCGGTAGCTGCCGGGCTGCGACAGCGACGTCACATAGGCCCCGCGGGCGCTCGGGCGAATGCGCTTCACCGTTCGCCAGCCCTGGCGTCTGTGCAACTGAATCGCGACGACCGAGCCCTTCCTCGCGGGGAACACGGTCCCGTGGATGGCGAGGACCTCAAAGCCCGTCTCGGCGGCGGCCAGGCGTCCGGGCGCGACGACGCGCTGCGCCGAGGACGACAGGACTCCCGAGGCCGAGGAGATCGTCGTGAACGCGGCGTACGTCGAGAGCAGGCCGAACGCGCTCTGCAGCTGAGGGCCGGTGACGTTCGTTGTGCCGCGAGTGCCGGTCACCCGCGCTGAGACGACCCTCGGCGAGACCCCGTGCTTGGTGACGGTGATGCCGACGAGCGTTCCCTTGACGAGCGATCCGAGCTTGGCGGTCGCCGAAGCGATCGTCAGGTCGTAGGACCAGTGGTGATACGGGTTTCCGCCGGCCCCATCGTATGGGTCTGGGACGCCCTTGAGCCACGGCTCGGGCGTGGAACCGAGCCACACGTTCTCGACGTTCTCGGTGTAGCCGCCCGAGCTCGAGAAGAAGTACGTGATCGCCGGCTTGCCGTTGTAGGTGACGATCTGGCCGTTGGTCGCGGCGACGGCGGCGTCGGTCGAGGGCGTCTCGGCCGCGACTCCCGTGTACATCTGCGAGCGCGTGTCCTGATAGAGCTGGTAGCCGTTGCCGTTGACGGTCGAGGTGATCGCGTACGTGCGCGCGGCGACCGCCTGGGCCTTGAGCGCCTCGGATGACCAGCTCGAGGGCATCTCCGCCGACACCACGCCCCGGACGTAGTCCTCGAGGTGGAGCGCGTTGACGGTCTGCACCGCGGAACCGCTGCCCGCGGGGCGGAACTCGAGCCAGCCTCTGTAGAGCCCGTGGCCGGCGAGGTCGAGCGGCCCGGGGCCGCCCACGCTGAGCGGCGCCTTGAAGCGGCCAACCTTCTTGCCGGCCTGGTCATAGAGCTCGAGCGACCCGTCGGCGAGGGCCTGGACCGAATAGGTGGCGCTCGGGTTCAGCTTCTTGCCGGGGACATAGCTGGCGCCGCTGAACGACGCCGAGCCCGTCGCCAGGAGCACGCGCACGATCTGGAGCGGGTTGGTGCTCCCGAGCTTGGTGCCCTGGTAGTAGTGGCCGAGGATGAACGGGTAGGCCTTGCCATGCAGCGCGTAGCCGTAGGCGCCGTACTGGCTCATGCCGATCCCGTGGCCGTCGCCGCCGCCGTTGATCTCGAACGCGCTGTCAGCAGCCGCCGGCGCGGCGAGGAACAGCGCCGCTGCGATCGCGCAGATGGATGCGAGCGCGCGCATCAGCACCCTTAGACACAGCGGCGTGCCCCGGGTTGCGTTTAGATACGGTGGCGAAATGGCTGAGCGCAAAGCTTCTGAGGTGTTCGTCGAGTGCCTCGAGGCGGAAGGTGTTCGGTATGTGTTCGGTATTCCCGGTGAGGAAACGCTCGATCTGAACGAGTCCCTCGCCGGCTCTTCGATCCAGTTCGTGCCGGTGCGGCACGAACAGGGCGGCGCCTACATGGCCGATGCCTACGGGCGCCTCACAGGGCGTGCCGGCGTATGTCTAGGAACCCTCGGCCCGGGGGCTACAAACCTAGTCACCGCCGTGGCCGATGCGTTCCTCGATCGCGCCCCGCTGGTCGCCCTTACCGGCCAGTCGGACCTGGAACGGATGCACAAGGAGTCGCACCAGTACATCGACCTGATCGGCATTCTACGCCCCGTTGTTAAATGGAATGCAAGAGTTTCGAGCCCGGAAATCGTGCCCGAGGTCGTGCGAAAGGCCTTCAAGGTGGCCGAATCGGAGAAGCCGGGGGCAACCCATCTGGAGCTTCCCGAGGACGTGATGATGCGCCCGCTCGACGCGGTGCCACTTCCGCGGCGCGACCCCGTGCAGCCCGAGCCGGGGGGCAAGGAGCTCCAGCGGGCGGCAGAGCTGATCGACGCGGCCGAGAACCCGATCGCGCTGGTCGGCAACGGCGCGATCCGTGCCCACGCCAGCCGTGCACTTCGCGCGTTCGTGCATACCACCGGGATCCCGGTCGCCGAGACGTTCATGGCCAAGGGCCTGGTCGACTTCCAGGACCCCCATTCGCTCGGAACGGTCGGGCTCCAGACGCGCGACTACGAGATGGCCGGCTTCGACGACGCGGACCTCGTGATCACGGTCGGCTACGACCTGGTCGAGCACGCCCCTGAGAACTGGAACCCCCGCGGGGACAAGCGGATCATCATGATCGACAGCGTCGCCGCCGAGATCGACGAGTTCTTCATGCCCGAGGTTGAGCTGATCGGCGACATCGCGCACGTCGTCGCGCGGCTCGCGGCCACCTGCCATCGCGCGCCGTCGCACCCGCCGTCGTGGTGCAACCTGCACGAGCTCGTGATGGGGGCGCTCAACGAGGCCCGCACTGACGATCACTTCCCGATGCGCCCGGCACGCGTGCTGTGGGACATCCGCGACGCGCTCGGGCCCCACGACATGCTCGTGTCCGACGTCGGCCTGCACAAGCTGTGGATCGGGCGCATGTTCCCGGCGCACGAGCCTGGAACTGTGCTGATCGCCAACGGACTCGCCGGGATGGGATTCGCGCTGCCGACCGCGATCGGGGCAAAGCTCGTTTATCCCGATCGCAACGTGGTGGCGGTCTCGGGAGACGGCGGGTTCCTGATGAACTGCCAGGAGCTCGAGACGGCGGTGCGGCTGCGGACGCCGATCGTGAACGTGATCTGGGAGAACGGGGAGTTCGGCTCGATCGCGTGGAAGCAGGACAAGAAGTTCGGCCGCCACTTCGACGTCGAGTTCGGCAACCCGGACTTCGTCAAGCTCGCGGAGGCGTTCGGGATGCCCGCCTGGCGCTGCTCGAACGCGGATGAGTTCTCGGAGCGGCTCCGTCACGCGCTGTCCCTCGATCTGCCCACTCTGATCGTGGTCCCGATCGACTACTCGATCGATGTCGCCATCTCCGAGCAGCTCGGCGCCGAGACGGTCGCGACCTAGTGCTCCTCGCCGGCGGGAGCCACCCATGAACGGAGCCCAAGCGCTGATCCGCACGCTCGTCGATGCGGGCGTGCGGACATGCTTCTCCAATCCCGGCACCTCCGAGATGCACTTCGTCGCGGCGCTCGATTCGGTGCCGGAGATGCGGGGGGTCCTCTCGCTGTTCGAGGGGGTGGCGACCGGCGCCGCGGACGGGTACGCGCGGATGACCGGGAAGCCGGCGGCGACGCTGCTGCACCTTGGCCCGGGACTTGGAAACGGGCTCGCGAACCTTCACAACGCCCGCAGGGCCGCGGTCCCGGTGCTCAACATCGTCGGCGACCACGCAACCGATCACGTGCAGTACGACGCCCCCCTGCAGTCCGACATCGAGAGCGTCGCCCGCAACGTATCGACCTGGGTACGGACCTCGAAGAGCACCTCGGAGCTGTCCACCGACGCTGTCGAGGCCATCGCCGCTGCACTCGGCCCTCCCGGGCAGGTGGCGACGCTGATCCTGCCTGCCGACGTGTCCTGGGGGAAAGGCGCGCAGCCCGCGGCTCCGTTGCCACCCGCCACGCCCCCACCGGCTGACGCGGGCACGATCCAGACCGCGGCGAATGTGCTCCACACGGGCGGCAGGACCGCGATCCTGCTCGGCGGCAGGGCGTTGCGCCGCGACGCGCTGATGGCGGCCGGCCGGCTCGCCGCGAAGACCGGCACGAAGCTACTCGCCGAGACGTTCCCAACCCGGCTCGAGCGTGGAGCGGGGCTCCCGCCCGTCGAGCGGCTCGCGTACGTGCCCGAGCTCGCCTCGGTGCAGCTGCGCGGGCTCAGGTATCTGATCCTCGTCGATGCGAAGGCCCCGGTGACCTTCTTCGCCTACCCGGGGCTCAACAGCATGCTGGTGCCGGACGGCTGCCAGGTGCATGCGCTCACGGCCCCGTCCGACGACGTCCTCGCGAGCCTCGAGGCGCTGGTAGATCTCGCAGGCGCCGGGGATGCGACAGCCGCCCTGCAACCGGTCTCGAGGCCGGAGCGGCCAACCGGCGAGCTGACCGCCGAGAAGGTCTGCCAGGCGGTCGGTGTCGTCCTCCCAGAGGGAGCGATCGTCTCGGACGAGTCGAACACGTCGGGGCTGACCGCCGGCGCCGCGACCGCCGGCGCCCCGCCGCACGATTGGCTGGCGCTGACCGGCGGTGCGATCGGTCAGGGGCTGCCGGTGGCGGTGGGAGCCGCGGTCGCCTGTCCGGACCGACCGGTGCTCGCGCTCGAGTCGGAGGGATCCGGGATGTACACGCTCCAGGCGCTGTGGACGATGGCGCGCGAGCAGCTCGACGTGACCGTCGTCATCTTCAACAACAGCTCCTACGCGATCCTCAACGTCGAATTGCAACGAGTCGGGGCCGGTGGCGGCGGCCCGAAGGCGCAATCACAGCTCGACCTGAGCAAGCCGAACCTCGACTTCGTGGCCCTCGGGAACGGCCTCGGAGTTCCCTCACGCCGGGTCGGGTCCGCCGAGGAGCTCACCGACGCGCTCGCGGGCGCGATCGCCGAGCCCGGCCCCCACCTGATCGAGGCGCCGATCCCTGGCGCCTTCTCGCCTGCGCAGCTGCGGGCGATGCCCTACGCGCTGAAGGGACTGAGCTATCTCCCACGGCCTCTCGCCAGCGCGATCAAGCGGCGCCTGTCCCCGTAGATCGAGCGGGGCCCGGCACCAGCGGATAGGATCCCTCTCCGGGGCGCCGCACCGACGTGAGAGGAGATCGAGGATGCGCGCGAGGACCTTGGGGATCGGATTGGGCGTTGTGCTGGCGACGACCGTGCTCGGGGCGCTCGCCGCGGGCGCCTCGGCGAAGACCGTGTGGCTGTGCTTTCCGGGGCATCGCCCCGACCCGTGCACGCCCGGGCTCTCGACGACGGTGTACTCGCCGAAGCTCAAGAAGATCGGCGTCGAGCACCCCAAACGGGTCGCGCATCCGGGGATCGACTGCTTCTACGTGTATCCGACCGTGAGCGGCCAGCAGACGGGCAACTCCAACCTCCAGATCGATCCGGAGGAGCGCTCGATCGCCCTCTACCAGGCCGCGCGGTACTCGCAGTACTGCCAGGTGTTCGCGCCGATGTACAGGCAGGTGACGCTCGCCGGGATCGGCCAGGGCAAGCCGACGACTCCACCGAGCGCCGCGCTGGCGCTGTCGGACGTGCGCAGCTCGTTCCAGACCTATCTGCGCAAGTACAACCACGGTCGCGGGTTCGTGCTGATCGGCCACTCGCAGGGGTCGTTCGTGCTGCGGCAGCTGATCGCCAAGGACGTCGATCCGAAGCCGGCTGTGCGCAGGCTGCTGGTGTCGGCGATCCTGATGGGCGGCAACGTGCTGGTGAAGAAGGGCAAGGACATCGGCGGCGACTTCAAGCACATCCCGGCGTGCCACTCGGCCACTCAGATCGGATGCGTGATCGCGTTCTCGACGTTCGACCAGCCGGTGCCCAACCCGACCCTGTTCGGGCGCCCGAGCCCCGTACTCGGCTCGAAGGTGCCGAAGGGGGTCGTCGTGCTGTGCACCAACCCCGCGGCGCTCGGCGGCGGCAGTGCGCTCGTCAACCCGATCTTCCCGAGCCAGCCGTTTGACCCCAAGAGCATCCTGTCGGCGGGGATCGCGCTGCTCGGCTTGAAACAGCCGACTCCGCCGACCGTCTGGTCGAGAGAGCCGGGGTCCTACCGGGCCCGGTGCTCGTCGGCCAACAACGCCAACGTCCTTCAGATCAGCGCTGTCGGCGGTGCGAAGACGCCGAACCCGAGCCCGACGGCGGAGTGGGGCCTGCACCTGCTCGACGCCAACATCGAGCTCGGCAACCTGATCGCGGACGTGAAGACGGAAGCCGCTGCGTTCCTAAGCAGCGGCCGCTGAGGGCTCGGCCGCGGCCTGCCGGTGCAGCCGCGGACCGCCGGTGATGAAGATCACGGACCCGAGGAACGCCACGAGCGCGAGTGCGCCAACGACGTGGAATGCGGTCTGCATCCCGTTCGCGAACGCGTGGCGCGCGAGCGAATTGAGCGTGGCCGCCGCATGCGGGAAGCGCTGGAGCAGGTGTTGAGCGTTTGCGGTGCCCGCGAGGATCCCGTTGACGGCGTGCTCCTGCGCCTTGTTCAGGGAGTCGGCGATCGTCGCGCTGTGAACCTTCGACTGGGCTGAGGCCGTGAAGATCGCCGTCGTCAGCCCCAACCCGATCGACCCGCCCGCCACCTGGAACATGTACAGCACGCCGCCGGCGAGGCTGGCCCGAGACGGATCGAGCGCCGTCACCCCAGCGGTGGTGGCCGATGAGAAGAACAGCCCGACGCCGATCCCGAACGACGCCATCCCCGCGGCCAGCAGACCGTATCCCGAGTCCGCCGTGGCGAAGCTCACGATGAATAGTCCGATCGTCATGAACGCGGCCCCCAGCGACATTGACAGCCTGGCTCCGAGCCGCTCGTAGAGCGTCCCGGCGACAAACGACACCGCGCCGAACACGGCCATCATCGGGAGCAGGCCGAGGCCCGCCTTCAGCGGCGAGAAGCCGAGCAGCTTCTGCATGAACTGCGGCAGGTAAAGGAGCAGTGCGAAGAAGCCCGTGCCCAGCAGCGGGATCACCGCGCAGCAGGTGACGAATTGCCGCTTGTGGAGCAGCTCCCGCGGGATCAGCGCATCGTCCCCCATCCGTCGCTCGATGAACGGGAACGCCGCGATCAGCACGACGAAGGCGACGAGCATGCCGATGACTCGCGGGTCGCCGAAGCCCCAATCGCTGGCCTGGTCGAGCGCCACGAGCAGCGCCGTGAGCCCGAGCGAAAGGGTTGCGATCCCCCCGTAGTCGATCCGCCCGTGAGCCAGCGGCTCGCTTGGCTCGTGGACCTTTGCCCAGGTGACGGCGCACGCGATCGCCGCGACGGGAAGGTTGACGAGCAGCACCCACCGCCAGCTCGCCACGTCCGTGAGCAGGCCGCCGATCAGCGGCCCTAGAGCGTTACCGATTCCCGCCACGCCGATGATCAGGCCCCCGGCGAGCCCCGCCTTGCTTTCCGGGAGGATCGCGTACGTCATGCCGAGCGTGGCCGGCCACATCATCGCCCCGCCGATCGCCATCAGCGCGCGCGCGGCAATCAGCATGCCGGCGTCCTGGGCCACTCCACCGAGGACCGAGAAGATGGCGAAGATGGCCGCTCCGAGGAAGAACATCCGCCGCCGGCCGAACATGTCCGCGAGCCGGCCTCCGGTCACGATCAGCACCCCGAAAACCAGCGCGTAGGCGTTGATCACCCACTGAATCGACGAGACGTCGGCATTGAACTGGCGCTCGATCGTGGGCAGCGCGACCGACAGCGCGGTGAAGTCGTTGGCGACGACGAATACCGCGAGGCCCATCGCGGCAAGCGCCGCGACGGTCCCTGCGTCAAGTCGATCCCCCGTCCCCACGGGAACCCCAGAGGTCATCGGCTGACGAGCCTACAGAGGACGGGGACCTAGAGGTTGCCCTGCGCCATCTTGCGGAGGTCCATCGCCTTGTCGTAGGTCTCCTCGTCGACGCCCAACTCGAGGGCCACCTCCTTGAGAGGTCGTCCTGACTCCGCAGCTTTCTTGACGATCTCCGCGCCCTTGTCGTAGCCGATGTACGGGTTCAGCGCCGTCGCGGCGGCGAGCGTCATCTCGGCCGAGCGGCGGCATCCCTCCTCGTTGGCCTCGATTCCGTCGATGCACTTCTCCTTGAAGACCCGGGCGGTCGAGGCGAGCAGCGCGATCGACTCCAGCAGGTTGGCCGAGATCAGCGGAACCCGGACGTTGAGCTCGAACTGGCCCTGCAGGCCGGCGATCGTGACCGCGGCGTCGTTGCCGATCACGTGGGCCGAGACCTGCATCACGACCTCAGGGATCACCGGGTTGACCTTGCCGGGCATGATCGAGGAGCCCTTCTGGAGCTCGGGGAGCAGCAGCTCGCCGATCCCCGCCCGCGGCCCCGACCCCATCAGCGCGAGGTCGTTGGCGATCTTGCTCATAGATACCGCCACGACTTTCAGGGCCCCCGACAGCTCCACCAGCGCGTCGCGATTGCCCTGCGCCTCGAAGGGGTCCTCGGGAGGGCTCATCGCCAGGCCCGTGACCTCGGTCAACCGGGCGCGAACCCGGCCGGCGAACTCGGGGTGCGTGTTCAAGCCCGTACCCGTGGCCGTCCCGCCGAGGGGGATCTGCGCGACCTGCGGGAGCGCGTTGGAGATCCGGCGCTGGCCGAGCCTGATCTGAGCGGCATAGCCGGAGAACTCCTGACCGAGCGTCACCGGGACGGCGTCCATCAGGTGCGTGCGCCCGGCCTTGACGATGTCCTTGAACTGCTCGGCCTTGGCCTGGAGCGAGGCTTCGAGCGCCTCGAGTGCCGGCAGGAGGTTGTTGGTCGCGGTGTCGAGCGCCGCGAGGTGGACGGCGGACGGGAACACGTCGTTGGAGGACTGCCCCATGTTCACGTGGTCGTTGGGATGGACGCCCTCACCCGCGAGGTTCGCGATCACCTCGTTGGCGTTCATGTTGGTCGAGGTCCCCGACCCCGTCTGGAACACGTCGAGCGGGAACTGCTCGTCGAAGTCGCCCTCGGCAACCCGGTCGGCCGCGGCTGAGATCCGCTCCGCCAGCTCCTGATCGAGCAACCCGAGCTCATGGTTGACGTGGGCCGAAGCGCCCTTGATCCGTCCCAGCCAGTGGATCACCGAGACCGGGACGCGCTCGCCGGAGATCGGGAAGTTCTCGAGCGCCTTGGCCGTCTCCGCTCCCCAGAACTGCTCCTTCTCCTGAACGCCCATGGTGTCCTTTCGGTCTTTCGCTTTCTGCTTTGAAAGCTACTCCCGCTAGCCGCAGAACGCGATCAGCTCACGGGCGACCGACACGGGATCGTCGTAGGCCATCAGGAAGCCGGCGCCCGGCAGCGTCCGCAGCTGGGCGGCCGGGATCAGGTCGAATGCCTCCTGGGCGCCCTGGAGGGGATGCGCCTGGTCCTGGTCGGCCCACAGGAGCAGCAGCGGCACATGGATTCGCGGATACGCATCGAGCAGCTCGTGCTGGGGACCGCTCGGCCAGCGGCGCGCGAACTTCGCCCACGAGCGGGCCCGGTTCGCGTTGCCCCCGACGTCGGCGAACGCGTGGCGAACGAGGTCGCGGGCGGCCGGGTTGCGCTGTACCGACAGGCGCTCGCCGAGAGATGGCCTGAACACGAACCGCGCCAGGTGCGAGACGGCACGGTCCAGGCCGGGGACGGTCGCCGTCTGCGAGGCGATCCGCCACCCCATCCGCCGACCTGAGAACTCGTCGCGGCGGTGGAGGCGGTTGGGCATCAGCACCAGCCGCGAGAGCTCGAGCCGCCCGGTGACGAATGCTCTCAGCGCGAGCTCTGCCCCCAGATCGTGGCCCGCCACCAGCGTGTGGGGACCGGCGACTTCGGCGCAGAACCCGGCGATCACGTCGGTGAACCAGTCCAGGGTGTACGGGTGGCGGGGTCGATCCTCGGAGTCCCCGTGCAGCGGGAGGTCGGGCACCACGACCCGGAAGCGGGTCGCCAGCCGGCTGACGACGGGCTCCCACTCGCGATGGGACAGCCCGAGCGAGTGCAAAAGGACAAGCGCCGTGCCGGTCCCGGTCTCGCGGTAGGCGACGCGGGCCCCGTCACGGTGGTGGTACAGCCGCAGGCGCATGAATGTCGTCATCCGCAGGAGATCGTCGCAGCCCGTCGACGCTTTTGGTCAGGGGTTCTGCACGGCCTGTTGCGCCGCTTGCGCTCCCGGCCGGGGCCCTCGATAACTCGCGCATGATCCGCACGAATGCCGCGGCCACGATGCTAGGAGTCAGCGCCAGCACGCTGCGCAGCTGGGAGCGCCGCTACGGCTTTCCGGAGCCCGGTCGCTCCACCGGCGGACACCGTCATTACGAGCTTAAGCAGATCCAGTCGCTGCGCCAGGCGCTCGATGAGACGCACAACGTGTCCTCGGCGGTGTCGCTGGCCCGCGAGCGCGGCTCGGGACCGCCGTCGTGCGCGCGCCTTGTCGATGCGTTCGCGGCGTTTGACGAGCAGCTCGCCGACCGGCTGCTCGAGGAGAGCCTCGCGCTGCGCTCGGTCGAGCGCACGATCGAGGAGATGCTGTTGCCCGCGGTCGAGAGCCAGGCCGATGGCGCCTCGCAGACCCCGGCGTTCGAGTTCGGGTGGCGACACGCGACGGGATGGCTGTCGGCACATAAGCGCCTGGCCCCGCCCGCATCTCGCGAGGAGGGCGCGCTGATCCTCGATCCGTGGACAGCATGCGACGTGGAGACCCTCCATGCCCAGGCGCTCGAGCTGGTGCTGCGCCGCGCTGGGCTGCGCACGCTGTCGCTGACTCCGGCGACCGACCGCGGACGGCTGGGGCGCGCGATCCGGGCGCTTGAGCCGCGCGCAGTGGTGCTTTGCGGACGGGCGCCGCTCGACGATGTGGCGCGCCTGATCTACGCGGTCCGGAGCACCGCGCCGGCGGTGATCGTGTTCGACTACCGCGGCGCGGTTCCCGACAGCGGCGCGAGCACCGTCACGCGGCTCGGCGACGGCCCGGCGATCGCCCGTGACCGGCTGATCACCGAGCTCGAGGGGGCCCGCTCGTCGCACGCGTCGGCGCCGCACATGCTCGGCGCACGCTCGTCCGCTTAGGCGCTCGGCGCGAGCCGCTCCTACGAGGTCGGGTCCTGGATGCCGAGGGACCGCCCGAGCAGCTCGCGCAGCTCCCGGAAGTGCCGCTCCCGTGCTTCCTCGTCGAAGGCGGCGGAATCGGCCATCGCGTAGCCGTGTGCGGCGCCCTCGTACACCTCTGAGCGGTAGTTGGCGCCCGCCTCGTCGAGCGCCGTCTCGAACTTCGCGATCTGCTCGGCGGTCATGTTCTGGTCCTGATCGGCAAAGCCGAAATAGAGCTCGGCGCTCACCCGCTCGGCCAGCCGGTGGAGGCTGTCCGGACCATCGCTGACCAAGCCCGCCGTGTGGAAAGCGCCGAGGGCACCCACCCGATCGGGGTAGGCGGCCGCGATCTGCCACCCCAGGCGCCCGCCCATGCAGTAGCCCGTGATCGCGACCAACCCGGGACCGGCCACCTGAGCGAGATAGTCCAGGTAGGCACCGCCGTCGGCGGCAACCCGGTCGGATGTCAGCTGCTCAAACATCGGCCGCAACGACTGGAAGAAGGCTGCGCGCTGCTCGGGATCGGCCAGGTCCGGCAGCGGCCCGATTGGATCCCGGCCCGCGCGATAGAACACGTTGGGCGCCAGCACGACATACCCGTCGGCGGCGATCCGGCGGACCATCCCCTCGATCGTCGGACGCAAGCCGAAGGCATCCATGATGAACAGCACCCCGGGATTCAGGTTGCCGTCCGGGCGCGCGAGGTAGGCATTGGCCACTCCGTCGGGGGTGGGAATCTCGACCATCGAGCTCTGCATCGAGCGCACGATACGCGTCCCTCGGCCCTCGCGCCTGGGAGCACGCGGGCGCGCTCCTAGAATCACCCGCCCATGCCATCCCCCCCGCACCGCGCCGTCGACCCGCACGCCTCGTTTCCCCAGGTGGAGGAGGGCGTGCTCGAGCGCTGGCGCGAGCGCGACGTGTTCGCCGAGTCGATCCGCCGCCGCCAGGGCGCTCCACAGTGGGGCTTCTACGAGGGGCCCCCCACGGCCAACGGGCCACCGGGCTCACACCACGTCCTGAGCCGCGTGTTCAAGGACATCTTCCCCCGCTACAAGACGATGTGTGGCTTCTACGTGGAGCGCAAGGGCGGGTGGGACTGCCACGGGCTGCCCGTCGAGCTCGCGGTCGAGGCCGAGCTCGGCTTCACGAAGAAGGACGACATCGAGCGCTACGGGATCGCGGAGTTCAACGCCCGCTGCCGCGAGACGGTCTTGAGCCACGTCCAGGACTGGAACCGGCTGACGGAGCGGATCGGCTTCTGGATCGATCTCGACGACGCCTACCGGACGCTCGATCCCACGTACATCGAATCGGTGTGGTGGGCGCTCAAGACGATCCATCAAAAGGGGCTCCTGTACGAGAAGCTGAAGGTCGTCCCGTACTGCCCGCGGGACCAGACGACGCTGTCGAGCCATGAGCTCGGACAGCCCGGGGTCTACCGCGACGTGGTCGACCCGTCGGTGTACGTGAGGCTCCCGCTGCGCGAGGAGCGCGGACCCGTGAAGCAGGGCGACGAGCTGCTCGTGTGGACCACGACTCCCTGGACGCTGGTGTCGAATGCCGCCGTCGCGGTGAACCCGGATCTGGTCTACGTTCGTGCGAGGCCGGCGGGCGAGGGCACGGTGTTCGTCCTCGCCGAGGCTCTGCTCGAGCGCGTGCTCGGCCCCGGCGCCGATCTGCTCGAGCGGCTCGCCGGCAGCGAGCTGGTCGGGGTCTCCTACGAGCCGCCGTTCACGTTCATACCCGGCAGCGAGTACGGCGAGCTGGGCCACACGGTGCTGGCGGCCGACTTCGTCACCGCCGAGGACGGCACGGGGCTCGTGCACACGGCAATCGCTTTCGGCGAGGACGACTTCCGCCTCGGCGAGCGCTATGGGCTGAACGTGATCAACCCGGTCCGGCTCGACGGCACGTTCGACGAGCGTATCGGCCCCTACGCGGGCCGCTGGGTCAAGGACGCCGACCCGGACCTGATCGAGGACCTCCGCGAGCGCGGCAAGCTGCTTCGGGCGGAGAGCTACGAGCATTCCTACCCCCACTGCTGGCGCTGTGGAACGCCGCTGCTCTACTACGCCAAGCCGTCGTGGTACATCGGCACCAGCGAGGTCAAGGACCGGCTGCTGGCCGCCAACGAGACCGTCAGCTGGTACCCCGATCACGTCAAGCACGGTCGCTTCGGCAAATGGCTCGAAGGCAACGTCGACTGGGCGCTCTCGCGCGAGCGCTACTGGGGAACCCCGCTGCCGGTGTGGCAGTGCGAGAACGAGCACTCGCACGCAATCGGCTCGCTCGCCGAGCTGCGCGAGCTCTCGGGGATCGAGCTGTCCGATCCGCACCGGCCATACGTCGACGACGTTCGCTTCGACTGCCCCGAGTGCGGCGAGCCGATGCAGCGCGTTCCCGAGGTGATCGACGTGTGGTTCGACTCGGGCTCGATGCCGTTCGCACAGTTCCACGCGCCGCACGAGAACCTCGAGCACTTCCGCGAGCGCTTTCCGGCCGACTTCGTCTGCGAGGCGCTCGACCAGACGCGCGGATGGTTCTACTCCCTGCTCGCGGTCTCGACATTGCTGTTCGACCGTGCGCCCTACCGCAATGTGCTGTGCCTCGGGCTGATCCTCGACGAGCACGGCCGCAAGATGTCCAAGTCGCTCGGGAACACCGTCGAGCCGTGGGAGGTGATCGACCGCTACGGGGCCGACGCGTTCCGGTGGTACTTCTTCACGTCCAAGCAGCCGTGGGACGGGTACCGGTTCTCGCTGGAGACGATCGGCGCCGCGGTCAGGGAGTTCCTGCGCCAGCTGTGGAGCACGTACTACTTCTACGTGCTCTACGCGAACGCCGATGAGATCTCGTCCGCCGCACTCGAGAGCCCCGGCGAGCTCACCGAGCTCGACCGCTGGATCCGCTCCCGGCTGCAGGCCACGGTGGGGGTCGTGCGTGATCGGCTCGACGATTTCGACGCGACCGTCGCCGGCCGGGAGATCCAGGCGTTCGTCGAGGAGCTCTCCAACTGGTACGTGCGCGGCTCTCGGCGGAGGTTCTGGCAGGGTGAGCTTGCCGCGTTCCACACGCTGCGCGACTGCCTTGTGACGGTCGCGCAGCTGCTCGCGCCATTCACCCCGTTCCTCGCCGACGAGATCTACGACAACCTCGACGGCTCCGAGCCGAGCGTGCATCTCTGCGACTTTCCCGCCCCGGGCGACCGGGATGTCCAGCTCGAGGAGGCGATGGCCGTCGTCCGCGAGACGGTCAAGCTCGGCCTCGCGGCACGGGCGCAGGCGCGCATCAAGCTGAGACAGCCGCTCCGCGCGGCGGTGGTCGTCGCGAGCGGGCACGAGCGCGAGGCGATCGAGCGGTTCGCCGAGCTGGTCCGGGAGGAGCTGAACGTTCGCGAGCTGCGGTTCGTATCCGAGGCCGACGAGCTCGGAGAGCTCGAGGTCAAGCCGAACTACCGGACGCTCGGTCCGCGGTTCGGCAAGGAGATGCCACTGGTGGCTGCGGCCATCGCCGGACTGGATCCCGCGAGCGTCTCCGCAGCCCTCCGCGAGGGACGGACGCTCGGCATCTCCGTCACAGGCACGGACCACGAGGTCGGTGCCGAGGACCTGCTGGTCGCGATGAAGCCCCTTGCCGGCTACCAGGTCGAGCGCGAGGGCTCGCACGCGGTCGCGCTCGAGCTCGAGCTCGACGACGATCTGCGAGCGGAGGGCTGGGCGCGCGACATCGTCCGGGCGGTACAGCTCGCCCGGCAGGGCTCGGGCCTTGAGGTCACGGACCGGATCGCGCTGGCGCTGGAGGGGGATGACTCGCTGGTCGAAGCCGCACGGGCGCACCAGGACTACATCGCAGGCGAAACGCTTGCGACGACCGTGGCGTACGAGGCACTCGACGGCGCCCCCGTCGAGATCGACGGGCGCGAGCTGCGGATCGGCGTGGCCCTGGCGTCCTGAACGGGAGGCGCCGTCCGCGCCCAGGCTCGAGCGCGAGGCCCTAGCCGGTGCGCGAGGCTACGCCGGCGTCTCGTTGCCGAGCGCGGGCTCGAGCTCTGCCTCGAGCTTGCGCTTGGGGTAGGCGCCGATCACGGTCTTCGCGACCTCGCCGTTGCGGAAGAGCATCAACGTCGGGATCGACATCACGTTGAACTGCACGGCGGTGTTCTGGTTCTCGTCGATGTTCAGCTTGACCACCTTGAGCGCTTCGCCACGCTCCTGCGCGATCTCCTCGACGACCGGCGCAACCATCCGGCAGGGACCACACCACGGCGCCCAGAAGTCAACCAGTACCGGCACTTCTGACTCGATTACCTCAGCCTGGAAGTTGTTGTCGGTGACTTCGGCGATGGTGCCGGACATTTGTGCTCCTTGTCGGGGTTACTTCAGAAAGTATAGCAATCAAGTCGCCCGGGCAGAATAGCCTTCGAAGCAGATGGCGACCACGGCCCGCGACCCTACCAACGCCGAGATCGCGGCGGCACTCGATGAGCTCGGCGACCTCTATGAGCTCGACGGAGCGATCATCCACCGGATCGTCGCGTACCGGAACGCCGCCAAGGCGGTCCGCGACGCACCCGTGTCCGTGGCCGCGCTCGCCCGTGAGGGCCGGGCGACGGAGCTCCCAGGCATCGGCGCCACAATCCAGGAGAAGGTGCTCGCCCTGAGCACCGAGGGCGCGATCCCCGCCGCGGTCAAGCTCAGAGCGAAGTTCCCACCCGGTCTGATCGAGATCACGCGGCTCCCCGGCCTGGGCCCGAAGCGAGCCCGCAGGCTGTTCGAGGAGCTTGGGATCGACTCGGTCGAGTCGCTTCGGAGCGCGGCCGAGCAGCAGCGAATCCGCGCGCTGAAGGGCTTCGGCCCCAAGGCCGAGGAATCGCTCCTGGCGGCGCTCGGCGCTCCGGGCGCAACCGATCGGGTCAACCGGGTGGTGCTCGACCGGGCGCTCGCGGTCGGGGACGCACTCGTGGCGGCCCTCCGCGAGCACCCCGCCGCCGAGCAGGTCGAGCTCGCGGGCTCGGCGAGGCGTATGACCGACAGCGTCAAGGATCTCGACGTGATCGCGACGGCGACGGACGCGCGGGCGCTGGCGGACGCGGCGGCCGGCCTCGACCTGGTCGAGTCTGCCGGCACCGCGACGGACTCGGGCGTTCGGCTCCGCACCCACACCGGCATGCCGGTCGACCTGCGGATCGTGGCGCCGGACCAGTTCGGGAACCTGCTCCAGCACCTCACGGGCTCCAAGGAGCACAACATGGCGCTGCGCGACATGGCCGTCCGCAAGGGCCTGCACGTCTCGGAGTACGGGGTCCTGGACGACGCGACCGGCGAGACGCATCGCTGCGCGACGGAGGAGCAGGTGTACTCGCTGCTCGGCCTCGCCTACATCGAGCCGGAGCTGCGCGAGAACCGCGGCGAGCTCGAGGCCGCAGCCTCGGGAACCCTGCCCGACCTGATCGAGCTGGGCGAGCTCCGAGGCGACCTGCACTCCCATACCACGGCCTCCGACGGCACCGCGTCGATCGAGCAGATGGCGGTGGCGGCACGCGATGCCGGGTACGAGTACCTCGCGATCACGGACCACTCGGCGACGATGGGGTTCGGCAGCGACGTCTCGCCCGAGCACCTGCGCGAGCAGATCGCGCGGATCCGCTCCACGGAGGTCGAGGGGATCCAGCTGCTCGCCGGGTCCGAGGTCAACATCCTCCCCAACGGCTCGCTCGACTACGACGACGAGCTCCTCGGCGAGCTCGACTGGGTGATCGCGAGCGTCCACTCCTCGTTCCGGATGTCGGCCGAAGAGATGACCGAACGGATCGTGCGAGCGATCGAGCACCCGCTGGTGGACGCAATCGGCCACCTGTCCGGCAGGAAGATCGAGAAGCGGGCGCCGTATCACTTCGACCTCGAGCGCGTGCTCGACGCGTCGGCGCGGACGGGCACGATGCTCGAGATCAACTCGAGCCCCGATCGCCGCGACCTCAACGAGGTCAACGCAAGAGCGGCAGCGGCGGCGGGTGTCCCGATCGTGATCAACTGCGACGCCCACCGGGTGCGGGGCTTCGAGGTCGCGCGCTACGGGATCGCGACCGCCCGCCGGGCCTGGCTCACCGCCGGCGACGTGGCCAACACCAAGCCGTGGACGGACCTCGAGGCGATGCGGTCCAGGAATCGATGAGGTGGGCCGCGACCGCCGGGCTGGGAGCGCTGGTCCTGTCGGCGTGCGGCGCGAACCAGGCACAAGCCCCGCTGCCGATCACCGTGCGCAGCTCGGCGTTCGCCCCCGGCGCCACGATCCCGCGCCCGTACACCTGCGACGGCCGCGATGTCTCTCCCCCGCTTCGCTGGTCGGGGATCTCGGGTGACGCCACCCAGCTGACGCTCATGATGATCGACCGCGACGCGCCCGGCGGTGACTTCATCCACTGGCAGCTGTCGGGGCTCAGTCCCGGGTCCGATGGACTGGGGGCGGGTGAGGCACCCGCGATCGGCAATGCCGGCACCAACAGTTTCGGCACGACTGGCTATCGGGGCCCGTGCCCGCCGCGGGGCGGCAAGCCCCACCATTATGTGATCACGATTACCGCGCTTGGAAGCGGGCGCACGATCGCCGTCGGCACCCTGACCGGTACCTACGCCCGCCGCTGAGCCGGCTTGGCGACCGGGCGCCTGCGAGCGCTGGGGAGCGGCGGCGGCGGCGGCCGGCGGCGGCCGGGCAGCGTCCACTCCCGCTGGATCGCGACGAACCACAGCAGCCCGATCAGGCACCC
The DNA here is from genome assembly GCA_963695965.1 of uncultured Solirubrobacterales bacterium. Classification (GTDB taxonomy): domain Bacteria; phylum Actinomycetota; class Thermoleophilia; order Solirubrobacterales; family Solirubrobacteraceae; genus Palsa-465. Next base: position 80,068 of record CAVOIU010000052.1, on the reverse strand, counting down.
CAGCAGCGCGATCCAGAAGTTCAGCCGCATCCCGAGGATGTGCACGGAGTAGTCGATCCGCACCGTCTCCTCGAAGATCCGAAAGCCCGAGTAGCCGGCGACGTACAGCGCGAACGCGGCGGGGTGCCGAACCTTGTGGCGGCGCACCAGCCACGCGAGCACCGCCGCCAGGGCGAGGTTCCAGATGATCTCGTACAGGAACGTGGGCTGGAACGTCGCGAACTGGGTAAAGCCCGGCGGGCGGTGCGCCGGGTCGATCTTGAGCGCCCACGGGAGCGTGCTCGGCTTGCCGAACAGCTCCTGGTTGAAGTAGTTGCCGATCCGCCCGATCGCCTGGGCGCACAGGAGCCCGGGCGCCGCGCAGTCCAGCAGCTTCAGCATCTGAGCCTTGCTGAGGCCCCGGCGCCGCCGCACGTACCAGAGCCCGACCAGCACTCCTCCGGCGATCCCACCCCAGATGCCCAGTCCGCCCTTCCAGATCGCGAACGGCCCCCACCAATGCGGCGGTATCTGGCTGGGAGTCGTGATCAGGAAATAGATGCGCCCGCCGATCAGCCCGGCGGGGAACGCCCACAGCGCGATCTCCTGCGGCAGGTTCGGATCCTCACCCTCCCGCTTCCACAGCGCGCGACAGACAACGATCGCCGCCGCAACGGCGAACACGTAGGCCAATCCGTATGCGTGGACGAACAGCGGCCCGATGTGGAACCCGCTCTCGGACGGGCTCGGGATGTAGGCGGGCGCGATCACCGGGACAGCAATCGTGGCAAAACGGTCTCGGCGACCGTTCGGTCGACCGCCGCACGGCCGAACGGCTCGAGCAGTTCGGCCGCTCGCTCGGCGTAGCCGGGCAGGGGATCGTCGAGCGCCACTCGGATCGCACTCGCCAGGTCCTCGCCCACCAGCCGCGGATCGAGCTCACGGGCCAGATCCCGCGCGGGGTATGGCCCGGGAGACGGCGTCGTCACGAGGAGACAGCCGGATGCCAGGGCCTCGAGCGGCGCGATCCCGTAGTCCTCGAGCCGCGGCGCGGCGATGAATGTGCGCGCGCCCGCGAGCAGGGCGCGGAAGCCGGCGGGCGACAGCGGGCCCGAGATCTCAACCCCGTCGATCGCCGCTGGATCATCCAGCCCTGGCATTCGCTCGAGGCGGCCGCCGGGAAGCCCGGCCACCACCAGCAGCTCGTCGTCGCGCCTCACCCGGCGCCAGGCCTCGAGCACCATCGGCAGGCGCCGCTTCACAGGATCGCCGGCATAGGTGACGGCGGCGAGCTCGCGGGCGCCGTTTGCCGGCGGCGCCGACTCCACCGGCACCGGAACCACGACGGTCTCCGGACGCGGGCCCTCGAGCGGATCGAGGGACCGCTCGCTCCAGGCGAGCACCAGCGGGGCCTCGAGCAGCCGCCGGCGCTCCAAGGGACGCTGCCAGATGCCGTGGCGGCCGGGCCGGTTCTCCGCAGCGATCGAGTCGAGGAAGATCGCTCCCGGTCGCGGCCATAGCAGCGACGCCGTAATCGAGCAGTAGATGACCGCGCGGGGGTCATGAGCCTCGATCCCTCGGATCGCGGCCCGGCGTGCCGCTCGAGCCTGGAGGAAATCCGTCAGCGCAAACGTCCGCACGCGTGGCACCGGATCCGCGGCCACCATCTCAACGCTCCGCCCCGCCCGCGTGATCGCCGCCGTGAGCTCGGCGGCCGCCGTCCGCCAGCCTTCGGTGTTGCCGGCCGAGACGACCAGTACGTCTGTGCTGGTCACCCGGGCTAGGCCCGTGGACGTGCCGTCGGCCCGTGGCGCGAGGCCCCGTTGAGCTCGAGCAGGTTGGAGCGGAATCCGGGCGTGCGAATCAGCTGGATCGGCTTGAGCGGGGATGTCCGGATCACATAGAAGCGCGCGCCGTCGCGCTCCTCGATCGCCGTCACGGCCGAGGCTTGGCGGCGCCATGCGAGCGACCAGATCACCGCGAACCCGGTTGCGACCGCCGGAACCTGCGGGAGCACGAAGGCCAGCGCCCCGGCTCCGATCGTCGAGATCAGCAGCGGCCACAGACGGTTCAGGACCGTACGGCCCGGATTGACCTCTGGAAGCGAAGCCTGGGTCCGGGCGCTGGCCAGGAGATTGGCGATCGGCGGTGAGGTCTCCGCTCGCCGTCCCAGCCAGACCCCGATCACTCCGGCGATCAGCCACCACGCCGCGGCCACGGGCACCACCAGATCGTCGCCGGTTCCGACCCCGCCGGCCAGCGTGACGGCGGCGAGCGCACTGGCGGCGGCGGCGCTGATCAGCACGGTCGTCCTCAGGAAGTCGGCGAAACGCACTAGGGGGCTACCAGCAACTCGAGCAACTCGCGTACCCCATCGGACCCGTCGACGACGACGTCCGCCTCCTTGACGATCTCCTCGGGCCCCTCGTCCGAGCGCACACCGACGCGGATCGCTTGCGACAGCTTGCCCTCGTCGACGAGCTCGCTCAGCGAGCGGAACGCATCCAGGTCGGTCACGTCGTCGCCAACGTACAGCGCGACATCGACGTCCGTCTCGCGCAGGAACGAAGCGATGCCCGCGCCCTTGTCGAACTGGACCGGCGGCCGGACCTCGAGGACCTTGCGGCCCCAATGAGTCTGGAGGCCGGCCTCCTCGGCCTCGCGTGCGATCGCGTCAATCGCGGCTCGCGCCACCTCCTCGTCGGGGGCGCCGCGCCAGTGGAACGCGACGATCGCGCCCTTGTCCTCGAGCCTCACGCGCTTTCGCCGAAGCTCCGAAGTGTCATGCGCGCGACCGAATTCGTGGATCCGGCGGGCCCATTCCGCCAGCGTCGGCTCGAGCACGGCCTCGGTCCATCCGGCGCGCAGCAACTCCGCGCCGTGCGAACCGAGGTAGGTGATCGTCCCGATCGCGACCATCGCCCTGGCCTCGGACGCTCGTCGTCCGGTGACGCACGCGACGATCGCATAGCGGCGCGCGATCTCGATCAACAAGTGCCGCGATCTCTCGGGAACGCGCGCATCGGCGGGCTGCTCGGCGATCGGAGCGAGCGTCCCGTCCAGATCGAACAGGATCGCCGCGTGGGCACGATCGTCGCGGAGCGGCGCGAGCGCCTCGGAGCGGAGCGCTGACGTCACCCATCTAGTATGCCGCCTGATGCTCCAGCCGCGCATGCTCAAGCTGGCTGCGACGGGCACTTTGGCGGGGCTTTTCAGTGGACTCTTCGGGGTCGGTGGGGGTACCGTGATCGTCCCGGCGCTCGTGCTGTGGCTCGGTTACGACGAGCGGGCGGCGACCGGTACGTCGCTCGCGGCGATCGTCGTGATCGCGGCGATCGCGACCGTGGCCCAGGGGGCGTACGGGAACGTCGACCTGCTCAAGGGGGTCCTCGTCGGGGTGCCGGCCGTCGGCGGGGCGCTGTTCGGCACCTGGCTCCAGCAGCGTGTGCGGACGGAGACGATCGGGATTCTGTTCGCCGTCCTGATGGTGGCCGTGGCGGCGGACCTGGTCACGTCGTGATCCTCGCGATCCTGATGGGTGCGGCCGCGGGGATCGTCAGCGGCCTGCTGGGGGTCGGCGGCGGAATCCTGTTCGTGCCCGCGCTGACGCTGGTGCTGTCGCTGTCCCAGGTCAAGGCGGAGGCGACCTCGCTGCTGGCGATCATCCCCGTCGCTCTGGTGGGGGCGACCCGGCAGTACAGCTACGGAAACGTCCGCGTCCGCGACGGCGCCGTCATCGGGGCCCTGTCGGCCGTGGGCGTCCTCGCCGGCGTCGCGCTCGCCAACGTGCTTCCTCAACGGGCGCTGAAGATCGGGTTTGCGGTGCTGCTGGTGGTGGTGGCAGCCCAGATCCTCCGGCGCTACTGGCGCGCCAGGCAGGCACCGGCTATCCCGGCGGCGCCGCCGGGAGCAGCCGGAAGCGACGTCGATGCCCCGGTCTGATCCGGTCCTGCTGCTGCACGGACAGCCAGGCGCTGCTGGTGACTGGGACGCGGTACGGGCGGCGATCGGCTCGCGCGTCGAGACGATCGCAATCGACCGGCCGGGCTGGGACGGGGACCACTCTCCTGCGGATCTCGAGGGCAACGCCCGCGCGGCGCTGGCCGCCGTGGACGCGGCGGGAGCCGACCGAGCGCTCGTCGTCGGGCACAGCTTCGGCGGAGCGGTCGCCGCATGGCTGGCGGTGACCGCTCCCGAGCGGGTGCGGGCGCTGGTACTGGCCGCGCCGTCGGCCAACGAGGCCTCGCTCGAGTGGCTCGATCGCGTGCTGGCCACCCGGGGGGTGGGATACGTCGCCAGCGCGGCGGTGCTGGCGGGATCCGGGCTGGCGCTTGCGGCCCGCCCACTCCGCGTCCGGGTGGCCCGTGACCTCGAGCTCGAGGAGCGCTACCTCCGCTCTGCCGGGCGGATCCTGCTCTCGCCCCCGGCGTGGCACGCGTTCTTCCTCGAGCAACGGCAGCTGATACGAGACCTCCCCGAGCTGGAGGGCCGGCTTGACCAGATCGCGGCGCCGACGACAATCGTGATCGGGACGCGCGACCGCGTGGTCCCTGTCGCGTCCGCCCGGCTACTCGCCGAGCAGATACCGCAGGCCGAGCTCGTGGAGCTCAAGCGCGCCAACCACCTGCTCCCCCAGCAGCGCGCCGCGCGCCTCGCCGAGATCATCGTCGCGGCTTACGGTCGGTCCTGAGAGCGCCCTTCTGCCGGGCTCGGCTCCGGGTCCTCGTCGGGCACCGCCGGCGTCGGGGGCTCCTGCGGCGCCGGGACCGTCGCCGGCTCTTCCGGATCGGCCGGACTGCCCGGGTCCGGAACCGCCGGGGTGACCGGGGCCTCGGGGACCGCGGGCGTCACGGGATCGCTCGGCTGCGGGACAACCACGCCTTCGCCCTACCCGCCCGGCGGATCGTCAATCACACCGTGGCGTAGAGTCCGTCCATCGACGACGCCGGCAGCCTCTCCTTCGACAGCTCGAGCGGTCGCTGGGTTCTGGCGGTCGCGGTGCTCGGCTCGGGAATGGCGTTCCTGGACGGCACCGTCGTCAACGTCGCGCTGCCGGTGATCGGGCACGATCTGCACGCCTCGGCCAGCTCGCTCCAGTGGATCCTCAACGGCTACCTGCTGACGCTCGCGTCGCTGATCCTGCTCGGCGGCTCGCTCGGGGATCGCTACGGGCGCCGGCGCATCTTCGCCCTCGGAGCCGGATTGTTCACGGCGGCGTCGCTGCTGTGCGCCATCGCCCCGACGGTGGAGACGCTGATCGGGGCACGGTTGCTGCAGGGGGTCGCGGGGGCGCTGCTCACCCCGGGGAGCCTGTCGATGATCGAGGCGAGCTTCAGGCGGAAGGATCGCCCGCGAGCGATCGGGGCGTGGTCGGGGCTGACCGGAGTGGCGACCGCGCTCGGACCGCTGCTCGGTGGCTACCTGGTCGGCTCGGTGTCGTGGCGAGCGGTGTTCTTGATCAATCTTCCACTCGGGATCTTCGTCGTGTTTGCGTCGCGCTTCGTGCCGGAGACGCGTGATCCGACCAGCAGCGGCCACCTCGATATCCGCGGCGCGATCCTCGCGGCGCTGGGGCTCGGCGGGACCACCTACGCGCTGATCGAGGCCGGACACGCTTCGGCGTGGATCGCGGTGATCGGCGCCGGCGGGGTGGTCGCGCTGATCGCCTTCCTCCTCAGCGAGCGGCGCAGCCCCAACCCGATGCTCCCGCTGAAGATCTTTGCCTCGCGCCAGTTCAGCGCCGCCAACCTGGTCACGTTCGTCGTATACGCGGCCCTCGGCGGCGTGTTCTTCCTGCTCGTGGCGTTCCTGCAGATCTCGCTCGGCTACTCGCCGCTCGCCGCCGGCGCGGCATCCCTTCCGATCACGGTTTTGATGTTGCTGTTCTCGGCCCGCTCGGGTGCGCTGGCGCAGCGAATCGGCCCCCGGCTCCCGCTCACGGTCGGCCCGCTCGTGATCGCGGCCGGGATGCTGTTGATGACCCAGATCAGGCCCGGCGACAGCTACGTGTCGAGTGTGCTGCCCGCGGTGGTCGTGTTCGGGATCGGGCTGACGCTGGTCGTCTCGCCCGTCACCGCGACGGTGCTGGCCGCCGCCGACGCGCGTCATTCCGGTGTGGCATCCGGCGTCAACAACGCGGTCGCACGGGTCGCGAGTCTGCTCGCCGTGGCGATCCTGCCTTTGATCGCCAATTTGACCGGGCACCGGTTCTACAACCCGACCGCGATGACCCACGGCTTTCACGTCGCGATGCTCGCATCCTCGGTCCTGGCGGCAGCCGGCGGGGTGCTGGCGTGGTTGACGATCTCGGACGACGTGCTCGCCGCCGAGCCGAAAGGGGATGAGGGGGTGGCGAAGGTGCTCACCGACTACTCGTGCTCGGTGGCCGGGCCGCCATGGCGAGAGCTCGGGAAGACGGCGCCCGCCGCGCTGGGGTCGGGGACGAGCTCGACGCCGGCAAGCTGAGGGCGCGGCGGATTCGCCGTTTGGCGCCACGTCCGTCGCGACTGTCGATTTCGCCGCTCCCCGTTCGTCTCATACGCGAACCGTCCGTTACAAAGGAGGTAGCGATGAAGTACATGCTCTTGATCCACCAGGGCTCCGCCGCCACGCCGCGCGATCCCGACGCTTGGGACTCTCTCTCCGAGGAGGAGCAGAAGGCGGTCTACGCCGAGTACATGGCGATCAGCGGGGATCCCCGTGTCACCTCGGGCGAGCAGCTCCAGCCCCCGGAGACGGCGACGACCGTGCGAGTCGACAACGGCAACACGCTGACCACCGACGGCCCGTTCGTCGAGATCAAAGAGGCGATCGGCGGGTACTTCCTGCTCGAGGCCGACGATCTCGACGCGGCGATCGAGCTCGCCTCGCGCGTGCCGGCGGCGCGTATGGGCGGCGCCGTCGAGGTGCGTCCGATCGTGGAGAGGTAGCGATACTCGAGCAGGTCTTCCGCGACCAGTGGGGCCGCGTTCTGGCGGCGCTGATCGGCTTCCTCGGCGACTTCGACCTCGCCGAGGAAGCCGCCCAGGAGGCGTTCGCGATCGCGGCGGAGCGGTGGCCGCGTGATGGCTCGCCCGCAAACCCGGGAGCGTGGCTGCTGACCACGGCCCGCAACCGAGCGATCGATCGAATCCGGCGCGACCGGACCCTGGCCGCCAAGACTCATCTGCTGGATGTGGCACAGGCGACGGAGGACGACTTGGACGCTGCGCCATTTCCAGATGAGCGACTCGAGCTGATGTTCACGTGCTGCCACCCGGCGCTCGCTACCGAGGCCCAGGTGGCTCTGACGTTGCGGACGCTCGGGGGCCTGAGCACCGCGGAGATCGCGCGCGCGTTCCTCGTCGGCGAGCCGACGATGGCCCAGCGACTGGTGCGGGCCAAGCGCAAGATCAAGGCCGCCGGGATCCCGTTCCGGGTGCCGCCCGACCACCTGCTCCCCGATCGGCTGACGGCGGTGCTCGCGGTGGTGTACCTGATCTTCAACGAGGGCTATGGGGGACGCGGCGAGCTTGCCGAAGAGGCGATCCGCCTCGGCCGCTCGCTCTCAGAGCTGATGCCCGACGAGCCGGAGGTCCACGGCCTGCTCGCGATGATGCTCCTCCACGACGCCCGCCGCGGCGCCCGGTTCCGCGACGGCGATCTGGTCCTGCTCGCCGACCAGGACCGCTCGCTGTGGGACCACGAGCAGATCACCGAGGGTCGTGCCGCGCTGGACCGCGCGCTCGCCCTGCACGGCCGCGGTCCGTACGTCGTACAGGCGGCAATCGCGTCGCTGCACGCCGACGAGCCGCGCGACTGGGCCGAGATCGCCGCCCTGTACAGCGAGCTATCTCGTCTCACCGACTCGCCGGTGGTCGAGCTGAGCCGGGCCGTCGCGGTCGCCGAGGACCGCGGCCCCGAGGCCGCACTCCGGATCGTCGAGCGGCTTCCGCTGGAGGACTACCGCTACCTTCACTCGACCCGAGCGGAGCTGCTGCGGCGCCTCGGCCGCCTCCCCGAGGCGCGCGACGCCTACCGGCGCGCGATCACCCTGGTCCACGACGACGCCGAACGGCGACTGCTCGAGCGGCGCCTGGCCGAGCTGTGAACGCCCGGCGCGGGGGGTTATTTTGAGACGGCCTCTTTCTGCCCGAGCACGAATACGCTCGGGTCGACGTACTGGGGACCGTCAGCCCGGGTCTCGCAGCCAATGACGTGCGGATGTGTCACGCAGGCGGCGGCTGCGATCTCGGGGCTGACGGCTCGTGTGTCGTAGGGACAGAGGACAGTCACCGGCTCGGCGCTGAACACGAGGTTCAGCACCGACTCGTACCGCGTCCACCTAAGCGTTTCGGATTCGGACCGGCCGGTCCACAGAGGCTCGCCGATGATCCTGACCCATGGCGCGCCGGCCTCGAGACTCGCGTTCAGGAACGCCCAGTAGCCCTCGATCGCCGTGCCCGGAGTGCGGTACCAGCTCGCCTGCTCGACGAACTCCAGGCGCCCGGCCTGATGTCCCAGCTCGCCTTTGAGGAGCTCGGCGTTGCCCGCACTGGTCACCACAATCGCAGCCTCCGAGCGATCCAGCGCCTCGGCCAGGAACGGCACAGCCACGCTCGTCAACTCCGAGTCGCTGCCGTACATGAGCGCCTCATGGTCGAGCATCGGGGCCGCCGAGCGGCCCGTGACCAGGTAGTCGATCGTGACCCCCAGCGCCCCGGCGAGTGCCACCAGCGTGTCGGGGCGCAGATTCCTGCGGCGACCCGATTCCACCTGGGCGATCGCCGACCAGCTGATCCCTGAGTAGAACGCGAGTGCCTCGCGGCTCCAGCCGCGCCGATCCCTGGCGGCCCTCAGCCGGCGGCCGATCCCGCTCTCGGGTGCACCGTTTGTCTCTCTGGCCCTGGCCACCTCGGGTTCCTCCATCGCCGACTCCTCGCGTCCATGCCTCCGCCCAGCTAGGGCTACCCCGGAAGCGCTAGTCCATACATGCTACCTTGAGTGTGTCAGTTGACGCAGTCGAATACAAGCGACCGACTTTCACGACCGAACGCCGTAGAAGTAAGAGAGACATCCCAGTGCACGTCCGTTCAACCAGGCCATCGTTGGTGGGGGCCACCGCCGAGAGGGTCATCACAGCTCGCAACCGGCCCGAGCGGCTCAAGCGAATCTTCGACGGCAGTTCGATCCCGATGATCATGGTCGACGGGGAGCGGCGTTACGTCGAGGTCAATACCCCCGCCCGGCTCACTTTCAGGCTGAGCCTCGCCGAGCTCCGGCGCCTCCGCATCGACGACCTGACTCCGACCCACTTCCTGCCAACATTGGAGGACGCCTGGGCCCGCCTCGTCGAAACGGGGTGCGTGGCCGGGCCCTACGAGGTCGCCTCGCCCGACGGCATCAGCCGCCTGGACGTCACGTATTACGCCCTCGCCGATGCTCTACCGGGGCTGCACCTGATCGCGTTCGCGCCGGCCGATTGGCCCGACGGAGAGCTGGCTAGCGATGCCCAGCTCGACTCCTCCGGATCCCCGGGTCTGACACCGCGCGAGCTGCAGGTGCTGGAGCTGGCGGCCGACGGCTTCAACGGACCGAAGATCGCCGAGGAGCTCGTCGTGAGCGTGGCCACCGTCCGATCCCACTTCGGGAACATCTACGACAAGCTCGGCGTCGGCGACCGCGCCTCGGCGGTGGCCAAGGCGATGCGGCTCGGCCTGATCGCTTAGCGGCGAGCCCCGCAGCGGCCAGGCGCTGCTCGATCGATACAGATGACCTACCCTTCGGCCCCTCGTGGCCTGGTCGCGCTCCCAGCCCCCGGCGCTGGCTCGGAGGAGGTCCCGCCGGCGGCGAGCCGAGGCGGGGCTTGCCGGGCTGCTCGTCACGGGGGCGGCAGTGCGCGCGTGGTTCATGCTGTCCTACCGCCCTGCCTTCGTCGGCTACCCCGACGCCCGGGCGTACGTGATCGCAGCTCGCGGGCCGCTGTACTGGAATCCGTACAAGCCGGTCGGGTATCCGCTCCTGTTGCGCGCGCTGCGCGGGTTGGACAGCCGGCTGTCGACCACTGTCGCTGCCCAACACGGCCTCGGGCTGGCGACGGGAGCGCTGGCGTACGGGATGACCGCCCCTCTCGTCCAACGGCGCGAAGCGGCTTTGCTGCCGGCGGCGGTGCTGCTCCTCGGCGGCGCCCAGGTGTCACTCGAGCACTCGGTGCTCTCGGACGGGCCGTACACATTCCTGCTGGCGGCCACGCTCTACTGCGGCGTCCGCAGCCTGAGCGGCACCGCTCAGACGTGGTGGCTGGCTGGTGCCGGCGTGGCGCTCGCGGCGTCGGTGACGATGCGCACGGTTGGGGCGTTCCTGGTCCCGGCCGTCGCGATCTGGGCCGCCAGCGCGCCGGGGCGAGCTGCAGGTGTCCGTGCCCGGCGCGCGGGCGCGGTCGCAGGCGCCGCCGGACTTCCGCTTCTCGCCTACGCAGCAGCGCAGCACCGGGTGACCGGGAGCTGGGCGCTGACCCGCTCGAGCAGGTTCGCCTTCTACGCACGGATGGCACCGATCGCCGACTGCGGGCGGTTTCGGCCGCCCGCCGGGACACAGGAGCTGTGCGAGGCGAGTGACCCGAGGGACAGGCCCAACGCCAACTGGTACATCTTCGATCTCGAGTCGCCGGCCAACCGGCTCTACGGCCCGCTGCCGTGGCCACTCGAGCGAGTGGCTCCGAGCGCGTACGAATGGACGGGAGATGAGCCCACCCGGCGCTTCGCAAGGGCGGTGCTCGCCGGGCAGACGCGTGACTATCTGGCGACCGTGCTCGAGGGGCTCGCGAATTACGTCGTACCGCGCGCCGGGAGACGGAGCGTGTTCGAGTACGACCAACAGAAGCTGATCCGGGAGCTCCGAAATCCGAGCTTCGAATCCGCGGCGCTCAAGGACATCGCCTCCTACTACTCGACCGGCGCCGGCAACCTGCGCCGCAACGTGCGAGCGATCGAGGCCTACGGCATCGCTGCTCGCACCGAGGGACCGCTGACCGCCGCGCTCGCGCTGACGGCAGTCGCGGGCTGGTCGCTGAGCGCGGGAGACGCGCGCTGCGCGGCAGCGCTGTTCGGCTCGAGCGCGCTCGCGCTGGCGACGCTCCCGGTCGCGCTGCTGTTCTACGACGTGCGCTACGCGGTGCCGATGGTGGTGCCGCTGTCGGTGGCGGCAGCGATGGGAATCGATCGCCTGTGCGACCGCCTGACGCGACCATCGACCGTCCGCTGAGCCGGGGCCGGTTCACCGCCGCGGGGCTCGGGCGGTTTTCGCTGCAGCTGGCAGCACTGCTCGCGGCCGGGGCGGCGGTGCGGCTGATCCTGGTGCTGCTGACGCCCGGTGAGTACTACGACACGCACGCGATCGCTCGGGTCGGGGCCGCGTTCCTGAGCGCGCCGCTCCATCTCTACCGGATCGATGTCCACCCTGGCTCGTTCCAGGGGTCTGCGACCTACCCGTGGCCATATCTCCCGGGCTTCACCCCGATCGCCGGACTGCTCAGCTGGATCTCCCAGCACATTTCGGTGAGCGTCAACCGCTTGGATCGGGTGCTGATGAGCGCCGTCGACCTCGTGGTGGCGTGGGTCGTGCAGTGGCTGCTGGGTAGGCAAGGCCGGCCCGAACGCGAGCGTCTGATCGCAGCCGGCCTGATCGTGTTCGGACCGGTGTTCATCGCGATCTCGGCCGTCCACGGGCAGATCGACGCGCTGGCGTGGTTGCCGGCCGTCGCGGCGGTGGGCATCTGGAGCCAGCCACGAGTGAGACGGCGCGCGCTCGTCTGCGGCCTTCTGATCGGGATCGGGATCGCGGTCAAGACGACGCCCGGGCTGGCGCTGCTCGCGCTCGCTCCGACGGCCCGTGACCGGAGAGAGCTCGGAGGCTTGGTGCTCGCGGCCGCGGTCATCCCGCTGGTGGCGCTTGCGCCGTTCGCGATCGTCGCACCGCACGGGCTCGGCGCGATCGTTGACTATCGCGGCTTCGCGGGGCGCGCGGGTCTCACGCTGCTCCTCCAGCCCCGCCTCGCGCTTCACGACCTGACCGGCCCATACGTGGCCTACAACGCAACCACGCGGTTCCTGCTCGACCACGCCAACCTCGTGCTGGCCGCCGTGCTGGTCCCGGTCGCGGCGATCGCCTGGACCAAGCGGCTCGAGCCCGCCACGGCGATGGTCGCGCTGCTGCTGGCGTTCTACGTCGCGGGTGCGGCGATCCTGCCCCAGTACTGGCTGTGGATCGTCCCGTTCCTGCTGCTGGCCGGCCGCCGGATCGCCGCGCTCGTGTACCAGCTCGCGCTGCTGCCGCTGCTGGTTGCGACGTACGCGTTTCTCCAGGAACCTGACCAGCCGCTGCGTCACCTTCTCGAGCGGACTGGTCCTCTACGGCTACGTCCCGATCCTGTGGATCGTGACCGTGGGCATGACCGTCTACCTGGTCTCGGTACTCATACGACCCAGGGGCGCATCGGCCGGCTCACGCTGATCGGGCCCACGCACGCGCTCACAGCCGGCCCCGCAGCCGCGGCTACTCATGACGGGCAAAGCTCTTCCTCTCCTTCTCGAAGCAGCGCTCGAGCAGCGTCGACACCCATCTTTGCGGCATGGTCCATGTTGCCGATCTCGTAACGCCAAGCTCCGAATCGTCCCCGCGAGTAAATGGCGTGCCGCTTGAGCCACGGCTGAATCACCCCGAGGGCGGAGTCCCGGCCCAGGGTCGGGATCGGATATGCGTAGTCGATGGTCTCAACATGGACAGAGGCCACCGCGGGTCGGTCAGCGACCACCCCAGTGGCCCTCAGCCCGAGCTCGACTCTCTCCTCCAGCCCCTCACGTCGTTCGGGCCGGAACCGCGAGTGGGCTGTTTCGGTCATGTACGACGAGTAGCGGGCGGTGTCGCTCCGCGGAACATTTGCCGGCGAGTACTTCGCGAAGTTGGTCGCCCGATAGAACGGGACATTGTGCTGCGGGAAGTACATCCAAGACTTTTCGTCGGTCAGCGGCGTCTCGTACCCGACGCCCACCATGAACACACTGTTGTGCCGCAGTTCGCCCGCCGCGCCGCGAATCTCGCTGGGACATCCCCGCAATGAGCCCACGAGCAGATCAAGTGGCATCGTCGACACAAGCGCTTCATATTCGTACCGACCGCCATCGGCGGTGTGGACCTCCCGTCGCCGTGGGTCGACCTCGACCACCCGCGTCTCGTAGCGAATCCGATCCGCATACGGAGCGGCGAGTCTCTGGTAGATCTCCCCAGTGCCACCGATGGCCGGGAAGACGAACCGGTTGTTTGGGCCCCACGCGACGTCATCACGTCCGCTGCGGCAGTTTCGGAGCGCTCGCTCGTAGTCGACGACGGAGATTCGCTCGGCGATCCAGTCCGACGCCATCTCGTCCGGAGCGGTAGCCCAGACCTTGAGGTTGTAAGGCTCCATGAAGTGACGCGTTATGCCGCTGCCAAAGACCCCCTCCATCCACACTCGGAAGTTCGCCGCCGAAGCGCCTCCTGGGGCATCGGCCAGCCCGGCCAGGCATTCCTCGCGAACCTCCTCAGGTAGCCGTCGAAGGTTGTTCTGGAAGGGATACGGGATCCAGCGATCCTGAAATCGGACATATGACGATCGGTCGTGCTCAAGGATTTCGTCCCCCATCGCGTCAAGCAGAAGGGCGTCGAACTCGCCGAAATGACTGAAGACGACGTGGCCGCCGAGATCCCACGTAAAGCCCTCGGGGTCTACGACCGAGGAGGCGAGTCCGCCAGGATGGCCAGAGGCCTCGAGGATGAGCCAATCACTCTGACCAAGCCTCTCAAGCTCCCGTGCACACGCGAGCCCACAGGGGCCAGCGCCGATGATCACGATTCTCTCGCTGGGTGTCATCCAGTCTCCGTTGGCGGCTCATGAGCCTCAACGCAGGATCGCATAGCCACTTTGGCGCATAGTCGCTTGGTCCTCGCGCGGACATCGACGCGACGATCTCAGCCACGATGCGGCGGCTGCCGAGATCAGCCGCGGTGGGTGCGGGTCAGGCTCCCGCGCCGCACGAGCGGCGATCTCACGCCAATCGGGTGATGCGCCGCAATCGCCAACGGGCGAGGGTGTGTCCGCGGCGCCCGGGTTTCACGGCGCGCGGTGAACCCGACCTCGGAGGACACGATGAGCCAAGCGACTGACTCCCGCAACGGGCCGGCGGTCTCCCCGCAGGAGGCGGAGACGATCGGCATCGAGGCGTACGTTTTTCTGTATCCGCTCGTCACGATGGAGATCACGCGGCGGCAGATGACGAACCTCCCCGTGGGCACCAAGCCCGGGTTCGCGCCGACGGGCGAGTTCGCGCACGTCCGCGAGTTCCCGCCGGCCGATTTCAAGGCAGTGGTCCGGCCGAACTTCGACACGCTGTACTCCGTGGCGTGGCTTGACCTGACCGAAGAGCCGATGGTCGTGTCGGCTCCAGACACCGGCGGTCGCTACTACCTGCTGCCGCTCTACGACATGTGGACCGACGCGTTCGCGGTGCCCGGCAAGCGGACGAGCGGAACCCAGGCGGCGGATTTCGTCGTGGTTCCGCCGGGCTGGGGTGGGACCGTCCGAGACGAGCTCGAGGTGATCCACTCCCCGACGTCGTATGTGTGGATCATCGGACGCACGCAGACCAATGGCCCGGCCGACTATGACGCGGTCCACGCCATACAGGAGGGCTACAGGATCACGCCGCTGTCGAACTGGGGCCAGGAGCCCCAGCCGGTCGAGGCGAGCACCGATCCGGCCGTGGACATGCAGACGCCACCCCTGCAGCAGGTCAACGGGATGTCGGCCGCCGAATACTTCGGAATCGCAGCGGAGCTGCTGAAGCTGCACCCGCCCCACCTGACCGACTGGTCGACCACCACGCGGATGCGCAAGCTGGGTCTCCGGCCCGGACACAGCTTCGACTTCGAAGCGCTCGATCCCAGCGTTCAAAGCGCGCTTGAGGGCGTCCCGGCCGAGGCGCTGCGGCTGATGCAGTCGGCGCTCCCGCGGCTGGCCAAGATCGTCAACGGCTGGCAGGTGAACACCGACTCGGTCGGGGTCTACGG
The DNA here is from genome assembly GCA_963695965.1 of uncultured Solirubrobacterales bacterium. Taxonomy (GTDB): domain Bacteria; phylum Actinomycetota; class Thermoleophilia; order Solirubrobacterales; family Solirubrobacteraceae; genus Palsa-465. Next base: position 65,008 of record CAVOIU010000052.1, on the reverse strand, counting down.
TGACTTCTACCTCAAGCGCGCGATCGTCTCGATGATCGGCCTCGGCGCCAACCAGCCCGAGGACGCCATTTACCCGCTCAGCGTTGCCGACGCCGACGGCCAGCCGCTCGACGGCCAGCACGACTACGTCCTCCATTTCGAGAAAGACGAGCTGCCACCGGTCGAGGCGTTCTGGTCGGTCACGATGTACGACGCCGAGGGATTCCAGGCCGCCAATCCGATCAACCGGTTTGCGATCGGCGATCGCGACGATCTGGCGTTCAACGATGACGGCTCGCTCGACCTCTACCTGCAGCACCACAGCCCGGGGCAGCAGCAGGAGGCGAACTGGCTGCCGGCACCACGCGGCCCGCTTGGCGTAACGATGCGCCTCTACGCTCCCGCGCCCTCGGCGCTCGACGGCCGCTGGACACCACCTCCGATCAGACGCGCATCACGCCCCCGACAAGGTGCGGACTGACGAACCTTGCACGAAGACCGTCCCCTGAGCCGCGATTCCCCGTGGTTATTGGGGATTCGGTCAGGCTAGGTCGGGCTGGTTGGGGTCATATTTGCTGAGCTTGGGACACGGCCCTGGGACACGCTTTCTACCCTGTCGGCATGGTCGGCTACATCCTCGTCACGCAGCGACAATGACGAAGACGTTGCGGCTTGGCGATGTCGAGGTCGGAAGGATCGGACTCGGCACCAACCGGCTCAAGAACACTCCCGAGAACGTCGCGTTCATTCGCGACGCGGTCGAGGCAGGCGTCAGTCACATCGACACCGCGTACCTCTATACCGGTGGGGAGAGTGAGGAGACGATCGGCGCGGCTCTCAATCCCATCCCCGAGGACGTGGTTGTCGCGACGAAGGGTGGCTACAAGCGGGGCGAGGGGCGCCCGGAGGTGCTTCGTTCTCAGATCGAGGAGAGCCTTCGGCGACTGCGGACCGAGTCGATCCCCCTCTACTACCTTCACCGCGTCGACCCGGAGACGCCGCTGGAGGAGAGCCTCGGCGTGATTGCCGAGTACCGCGACCAGGGCAGGATCCGCAACGTCGGCATCTCCGAGGTGAGCGTCGAGCAGATCCGCGCGGCTGGCCAGGTGGTGCCGATCGCCGCCGTCCAGAACCAGTACAGCCTCAGCGAGCGAAAGCAGGAGCGGGTCGTCGACTACTGCGCCAGCGAAGGCATTCCGTTCGTTCCCTATTTCCCGCTGCGCGGCGTCGGCTCGGCGGCGCTCACCGACATCGCAGCCGGCCACGGTGTGACCCCGCGCCAGGTCGCGCTCGCCTGGCTTTTGCGCCGCTCGCCGGCGACCCTTCCGATCCCGGGCACGCTCTCGCTCGAGCACCTGCGGGAGAACCTCGCGGCAGCCGACGTGGAGCTGACGGACGCCGACGGCGAGGCGCTGCGCTGATCCGCGCGGGCCGGCGAGATTGGTCGTTGCGGACGTGGGGTCAGGCCAGACGCGACGCTCGCCCGGCCCAGTACTCGTCGCGCAGCCTGCGCTTAAGCAGCTTGCCGTTGGGCTCACGCGGCAGATCCGCACGGAACTCGACGCGGCGCGGGCATTTGATCTTCGACAGGCGGGCGGTGCAAGCGGCGATGAGCTCTTGGGCGTCCTCGGCGGTGCCCGCGACCCCTTCAGCCGGCTGCACGACCGCGAGCACCTCCTCGCCGAACTCAGGGTTCGGCACGCCGATGACCGCCACGTCGAAGACCTTCGGGTGGCCGGCGAGAACGTTCTCGGCCTCCTGTGGATAGATGTTCACTCCGCCACTGATGATCATGTTGCTCTGGCGGTCGGTCAGATACAGGTAGCCGTCCTCATCGAGGCGCCCCACGTCGCCGAGAGTCGCCATCTCGCCCCGGTAGACCGCCGCCGTCTTCTCGGGATCGCGGTGGTACTCGAACCGCCGTCCGCCCGAGAAGTAGATGAGGCCCTCCTCGCCGGCCGGCAGCTCGCGGCCGTCCTCGTCGACCACGTGGGGCTCGCCGAAGATCGCCTTGCCCACGCTCCCGCGGTGCGCACGCCAGCCCTCGGTGTCGCACATGCACATACCCGCCCCCTCGGTCCCTGAGTAGTACTCGTAAAGGATCGGCCCCCACCAGTCGATCATCGCCTGCTTGACCTCGACCGGGCACGGCGCCGCGGCGTGGATGGCCACGCGGTGGCTGGAGCGGTCGTAGCGCGCCTTGACGTCGTCGGGCAGGCGCAGCAGGCGCAGAAACATCGTCGGCACCCACTGGCTGTGGGTCACGCCGTAGCGCTGGATGGCCCGCAGCGCCTCCTCAGCGTCGAACCGCTCCATGATCACCGCGGTGGCACCGACGCCCGTGAAGCCCTGCACCCACCGGCACGGCGCCGCGTGGTAGTACGGCGCGGGCGAGAGGTACACGGAGTCCTCCTCCATGCCGAAGAACGCTGCGCCGAGGTCGGCGATCACCAAGGTCGAGCCGAGCGGCTCGCCGGAAAGCTCGGGCTTGATCCCCTTCGGCCGGCCGGTCGTGCCCGACGAGTAGAGCATGTCGCTGCCCTCGACGGCATCGGGCAGCGGCGAATCGGACTCTGCGTCCATCAGGCCGGACAACTCCTCCGCTCCCTCGACGCCCTCGTCCAGCGAGAGCACCTGGACGCCGTCGCCGAGCTCGGCGAGCGCGGTCGGCGCGGTCTGCGCCGAGACGACGAGCACCCGGGCCGAGCAGTCATCGACGATGTATGCGATCTCCTCGCCGGTCAGCCGGGTACTGATGAACGTGTAATAGAGACCCGCGTAATGCGCGCCCCACTGCAGCCAGAGCAGCTCGAGGCGGTTCTCGGCGCAGAAGGCGACGTGGCGGCCCGGGCCGCCCGCGAGCCCGGCGAACATGCGCGCGGCCTGGTTCGCGCGATCGTCGAGATCGGCGTAAGTCAGCGCCTCGCCCGAGGTGGCCATGATGACCGCCGGCTTGTCGGCGAGGCGCTCGCGGAAGGCGCCGGGGAAACGCCGCCCGACCGTCGTCATCAGCGCCGCACGACGCGGGCTCGCGTCGCCCCTTGGAGGCGGCGGTGCCCTCGCCTATCGCTCACGCCGCCCGTGCTCCGCGCTGCATCTCCATGCCGCTGATCGCGTCGATGAAGTTGCCGACCATGTACTGCGGCGCACCCACCTCGAGATCGGGGTAGCGCCGGAGGAGGTTGGTGAACAATGCGTGAAGCTGGAGCTTGGCGAGCGGCGCGCCCATGCAGTAGTGAGCACCGCCGCCGCCGAACCCGAGGTGGCGGTTTGGGTTCCGCAGGACATCGAACCGGTCCGGGTCGTCGAACACGGCCTCGTCTCGGTTGCCTGAGGCATAGAACATCACGACGCGATCGCCCTCGGCGACCTGCTGGCCGCCGAGCTCGGTGTCGGCGGTGGCGGTGCGTCGGAAGGTCATGACCGGCGTGGAGAAGCGAACGAACTCCTCGATGGCGGTGTCGATGCGCCCCTCCAGCTCCTCGAGGAGGAGCCGGCGCTGGTCGGGGAACCGGGTGAGCGCGAGCATCGTGTGCGAGGTGGCCTGGCGCGTTGTGTCGTTGCCGGCCACCGCGAGCAGCACGAAGAAGGCGCCGATCTCGTCGAGCGTGAGCTTCTGGCCGTCGACTTCGGCCTGCACGATGGCGGTCATAAGGTCGTCGGCCGGGTGCTCCGCCCGGTGCTGGGCGATCTCGATCGCGGCCTGGTGGAAGGTGGCGATGACCTCGCCGACCATCTCCTGCGGGTTGCGCCCTTCGAGGAACTCCGGGTCGTTCCGCGACACGGCCGCCTCGGCGACGTCGGCGAGCCGCTCGTGCTCGCTCTCGGGCACGCCGATCATCCGCATGATCGTCATCGTCGGCAGCCGCCGGGAGACGAGCTGGACGAAGTCCCCGGTCTCATGGTCATCGAGCTCGGCGACGAGCTGCTCGGCATCGCGGCGGATCCCTTCCTCCAGCAGGCGGACCTGCTTCGGGGTGAAGCCGCTGGAGACGAGCGCGCGCACCGCCGCGTGGCGCGGGTCGTCCATGCCGAGGAAGGACGTCGAGGCCTCCACGATCTCAGGCGAGAGGTCCTCCCACTGGACGCCCTGCGTCGTCGTGAAGTGCTTCTGGTCGCGTGAGAGGGCTCGGATGTCCTCGTACCCGAGCACCGCCCAGTAGCTGTCTTCGGGATCCGGCTCGGGGTCCAGAGGGTCGCCGGCATCGGATAGCGAGCCACGGGCTGCTGGCGCCGCAGCACCGCGAAGGCTTCGGCGCGCTCCTCGGGCGTCGAGTCCCAGAAGCTCAGATCCGCGAGATCGAGGGTCGTCTGGTCGGCCATGGTCGACTTTCTCCCTTCCCGTCGAGCGCCTGCCCGGACGCAATCACCGGACACTCTGTCTGGCGGCGATCCTACCCAGATCCGCGACGCGGTCAGGCGAGGGCGATTACGAGCCTCGACCTCGAGATACCAATCTCGTCACATCGGGGGTGTCTGGAAGACGCCGAGTCCGAGCGCGGGCGTCTCGACACCGTTCTTAACGGGCAGGGGTTCCCATTTCCAGCCACGACGCGGCGAAGGAATCGAACCTTCCAAGCCGGGGGTTGCCCGGCCCTGCCAGTTTTGAAGACCGGATGGGCCACCAGGCCCGTGCCGCGCCGGGGGTGATGGTACGTGCGCGCGGGCGGTGTCAGTGACAGACGGCGTAGCGCCGGGTGATCGTCACCTGACGGCCGTGGCGATCGAGTCCCCGGTAGCGCACGCTGACAAAGCGGCCGGTCCACGGCGGCCGCAGCTCGACGACTGGGTGGCCACCGCGACGCATGACCCGCACGGCACGACCGGCAACGCTCGCGTGGACGCGACGCAGCGAGACCGGCACTCGTACGACGAGGCGCGCTGAGCACGAGCTCTGCCCGCGCCTCGCCAGCGCGCTCGCGGCTGACGACGGACACGACTCAGGGCCCTTGGCGCACGCCGGGCCCGGACCCCGGTGCCGAGCATCAGCTGCGAGGGATAGGTGGCGTCGTGGAAGATCAGGTTCCTGCCGGCCACGTCGAGCGGCTCGTGGGTCGGCGAGTCCGACGAGCTGAACCAGAGGCGCAGGCGGTGGCCCGGAGCGAGCGTGTAGGCGGTGTCCCAGATGTCCATCCGGTACTCGGTCGTCTGGCCGATCGTCACCGGCGTGTCGCGGTCGTCGGGCAGATACGGGTCACCGGGCCGTGAGCGAGCGGGGTCGACGTAGCGGAAGCTCGCGCGCAGCCAGCCCTGGGTGATGAGGGAAGCCGAGCCGTCGGGGGCCACGTCCTCGAGCCGGGCCACCCAAGCCATGTCGCTTCCTTCGGTGACCGCCCAGAAGCGCAGCTCGGAGGGCCCGGCGAGATGCAGCGGCTGGGTCAACGCGGGGGTTGTATACGTCAGCCCCTGGGGCTCATCGACACGCTGGTCCAACGGTGCGTAAGGCAGGAATCCGTCGGGACCGTCCTTGCCCATCGGCACAGACGCACCGGCCAGCGGGTCGTATGCATAGGCGTCCTGATAGGAGTCGCCGCCCGTCGGGACCGTCGTCGCGAGCGTCCCATCGTTGGGCGAGAGCGCGGCCGAGCCGCTCGGTTTGGCCGACAGGTAGAAGTTCGTCAGGTGCGTGTCGGCCGAATGCCACGACGGCGCCGCGTGCCAGGTGAAGTCACCGAGGTCGAAGTACCGAACGCGTGGCTTGTGGTCGATTCCGTTCTGGATCCCCTTAACCCAACGGTCGAGCCAGGCGACGTCCTCGCCGGGCGGTGGGGAGGAGCTGAGCGCCCCGAGGTTGCTGAGCTGGTCGGACAGCGAGCCCCCGTACGGCGCGCCGAGCTCGCCCGCCTCGCCGGTCCCATGGTGAGTGCTCGCGTCGATCACGAGCAGACTCGGCGGTTTGAGCGCATCGATCAGCCTCATGTCGCCGCGGCTGTACATGTCCTCCCAGCCCGTGAAGACATACACGGGCACCTTGATGCGGGAGACCTTCGCGAGCACCGAGCGTTCGTAGTAGACGGGACCGTCGTACGGGATCAGGCGGGTCTCGACCGCAAACTGCTGTTGTGCACGGTCGAGGATCTGGGGCTGGTAGCCGACCCCGATCGACTGCGCGGCCGTCTGACCCGCAAACCATTGGTAGACGAACCCCTGGTCGTAGAGCCCGTTCTGCCAGACCACGTCGCGGTAGGGATCGGTCGGCGGATGGCCGACGACGACGGCGTCGAGGTGCGGGGGCTCGAGCGCTGCGCCGAGTAGCGCCGTGATCGCCGAGTACGAGTAGCCATAGAGCGCCACGTGGCCGTTGCTCCACGGCTGCTTTGCGATCCACTCGACCACGTCGTAGACATCCTGCTGCTCGCGCAGGCAGAGAAGGCAAAGGGCGCCGCCGCTCATCCCGCTGCCGCGCACGTCGGTGTTGACCCGCGCGTATCCGTTCGCGACGTATGCGGTCGAGGTCGACCGGCCGTAGGGCTCCATGTCGACCACGGCCGGGTAGCGGGCCTTCCCGTCACCCGGGAGGTACACGTCGCCTACGAGGTTCACGCCGTCGCTGGCGGTAATCGTGACGTTCGAATCCTTCGTCATCGTCGCCGCCCGCGCGGGCGCCGTGACGCCCAACGTGACCAGAACACACAGAACGAGAGCCCGGCGCATACGTGTTCAACGTCCCCGCGCGGGAAAAACTTGCGCTGTCCACGAGAGCCAGGATGCGGGGGGCTCCCGGGGCGAGCGCCTCGGTCAAGGCGAACCGGCCTCCCGGGGCGGCCGCGCGACTATCCCACGTTGAACGGCCCGGTCTGGCTCGTGACCGTCCCGTCCGTGACCGTGATCCGATCCTTGTTGTACGGGTTCGGAAGCGTCACCGTGTTCGAGCTGGCTCCGTTCGTGAACGCAGCCGGCGAACCCGACAGGCCGCCGCTCTGATCGCTCCAGGTCGGCGAGCCGGAGTAGCCGGAGATGACGTTCCCGGCGGAGTCCTCGGCGTAGACGGTGACCGCGAACGGGGTGCCCGATGTGACCGGCTTCTGGATGCTGAGGTCGAACTTGCTCATCGGGCCGAACACGTTGAACACTCCCGTCTGACTGCTCACCCCGCCGTCGGTGACCGTGATCCGGTCCTTGTGGTACGGATCGGCGAGCGTGACCGTGTTCGAGCTGACCCCGTTCGTGAACGCGGCCGGGGAGCCGGACAACTGGCTACTCGAATCGCTCCATGTCGGCGTGCCGCCGTAGTTGGTGATCACGTCGCCGATCGAGTCGTACGCAGTCAATTGGACCGAGAAGCCCGTGCCCGTCGAAACCGGGGTCGCCACACCGATCCCGAAGCTCGCCACCGGCCCAAGCACGTTGAACGGACCAGTCTGATTGCTCACACCACCGTCGGTGACCGTGATCCGATCCGTGTGGTACGGGGTCGGGAACGTCACGGTGTTCGTGCTCACCCCGCCTGAGAACGCTGCCGGGGACCCCGACAGATGTCCGCTCGCGTCGCTCCATGTCGGGGTGCCGCTGTACGTCGGCACAACTGCGCCGTTCGCGTCCCGTGCGTAGATCGTGACCGTGACCGGCTGGCCCGCCGTGACCGGCTTCTGGAATCCCAACGTGAACTGGGTAACGGCGCCGTAGACAGCGAACGGTCTGCTCGTCCCCGTGATCCCGTTGCTCGTGACTGACAGCGTGTCGCTGGCGACGGGAGTGGACATCGTCACGCCGGTCGTGACGCTCGAGCCGCCGACGAACGGCGCGGGCGTCTGTGACCCCAGCTCGCCTGCCGTATCGCTCCAGGTCGGGGAAGCGTCGGAGTACTTCGGCATCCGCTCCTCCCACGGGCTCAGCGCCGTGGCGGTCACCGTGTACTTCCCGGCGGTGTCCGGCGTCACCTTCACCTGCACGCTCGCGAGCGTGATGGGGTGCTCGACCACCTTGCCGCAGCCGCAACTGCTCCGGGCGATGATCAGGTTGCCTGAGGGATCGGTCGCCAGGCCCCCGGGCTCATCGGAGCTCTCGACCACGTGCGAGCTGTAGCCGCCGGTGCCGTTGGGCTGCTCGGCGAGGACCTGGTCGTTCCCGGTGTCGCCGACGAACACCCACCCCTCGCGGTCCACCGCGACGCCCTGCGGGTTGCTGACGTTGCTGTCGTCGACGACCACGGAGGTGTAGCCGCCGTGGCCATCGGACTTCGCCTCGACCACCCGGCTGTTGCCCAAGTCGGCGATGAACACGTCCCCGAAGCGGTCGAGCGCGATTCCGTATGGAAAGCTCAGCGTTGTCCCGGTGTCGATCACGCTCGGCGTGTAGCCGCCGCTGCCGTTGGGCTCCTCCTCGACCAGCTGGTTGTCGTTGGTGTCGGCGACGAACACGTCCCCAGAGCCATCCACGGCCACCCCGGATGGGAAGCTCAGCGCGGAGTCGACGACCGATTGGGTGTACCCCCCGGCGCCGTCCGGCTTGTCCTCGACCACTCGGTCGTTGCCGGTGTCGGCGATGAACACATCCCCGGCGGGGTCGACCGCGACGGCGCCCGGCCGGCTCACGTTGTCGTCGACCAGCGCCTGCGTGTACCCCCCGCCGGACGGCTTCTCCTCCACCACCCGGTCGTTGCCGGTGTCGGCGATGAACACGTTGCCCGAGCCGTCAAGCACTGCCGCGGCCGGGGCGACCACACCCGTGTCAACGAGCTTGCGCGTGTAGCAGCCGCAGCTCTCGGCCGTCTCCTCGAACACCTGCGATTGGGGAGGGTCGGCCACGAACACGTGGTTGGATGCGTCCACCGCGAGGCCGAACGGGTAGTACAGCCCGGTGTCGACGGCCGCCGACAGCGTGTAGCCGCCGCTCCCGTCGGGGGTCAGCTTGATCACCGCGGAGTTGCCGGTGTCGGTATACACATCGCCCGAGTCATCGACGGCGATTCCGAAGGCGTCCGTAACGCCGGTGTAGACGGTGCTCTGGGTGTAGCCGCCGCCCCCGTCGGGCGTGTCCTTCACCACCCGCTGGGCGCCGGTGTCGGCGATGAACACGTTGCCCGAGCCGTCGACCGCCACCGCGTACGGCCCGGTCAGCGAGCTGTCCACGACGGACTGGGTGTAGCCGCCGCTGCCGTCGGGCGTGTCCTTGAACACCTTGCTGTCGCCCGTGGCGGCGACGAACACGTCGCCCGAGCCGTCCACCGCCACACCGTTGGGGCTCGTCACCGAGCCGTCGACCACGGATTGCGTATAGCCGCCACTCCCGTCCGGGGTGTCCTTGAGGACCCGGTCGTTGCCGGTGTCGGCGATGAACACGTCCCCCGAACCGTCGAGCGCCACGGCGGTGGGGTTGCTGAGGCCATTGTCGTCGACCACGCTCACCGAATTGCCGCCGCTGCCATCCGGCTCGGCGACGACGACCTTGTTGTTGAGCGGATCGGCCAGGAACACGTCGCCGGACCCGTCAACCGCGACGCCCGCGGCGCCGACCGCGCTGTCCCTGATCACCACGTCGCTGGCGCTCGCGGCCCCCGCGAATAGGAGCATGGCGAACATCGCAGCAAGGCCCGTCATCCACATCCGTGCTCGCATCGTGTACAGCCCCTAAGCCCCGATCGATCGCCTGCCAACGACTGCCCCGGTCGTCAACCCCTAGTGCGCCCGATCGTCGCAGGCCCGAGCCGCGAGGTCAAGGCCTGCGCGCCTACAAGCCCTGCTCGAACGCGCCCTTAACGCTCGCGTCGAGCGCGTTGATTCGGTACAGCGCGAGCGCCTCGGCCGAGGCGAACCGTCCGCCCGGGGCCGAGGCGGGGCCGTGGTGGCACAGCACGCAGTGGAGCAGCGCCAGCCGGCGCTGCTCGTCGAGCGCCCCGGCGCGCTCGGACAGGATCCGCTCGCCGATCACGAGGTGACCGAGCAGCCGACCCTCCTCGGTGAGACCCACCTCCGCGCCGTAGGTGAACTCGCGGGTGCGGCCGAGGTCGTGCGTGATCGCGGCGCCCAGCAACAGGTCCGAGTTCAGCCGCGGATGCATCTGACACAGCTCGTAGGACAGCTGCGCCACCGCCACGGTGTGTTCGAGCAGCCCTCCCAGGTAGGCGTGATGGCCGGCGCGAGTGCACGGCGCGCGCCGCAGCGCGGCACGCAACTCCCGGTCGCCGAGCAGCTGGTCGAGGAGCGCGCGGTACTGGCGGTCGGCGACCTCGGTCGCGAGGTGCTCGAGGAAGCCGTCGAGCTCGTCGAGATCGCGATAGGCGGTCGGCAGGAAGCTCTCGGGATCGGCGCCCTCGGCGCCCGGATCGGCGCGCGCGATCTCCTGCACCTCGAGCACCAGCTCGTCCCTGAACCGCTCCACCCGTCCGGAGGCGCGGACCAGCTCGCCCCGCTCGAAGCGCCCGGCGAGCGCGTCGGCGTCGCGAAACGCCCGTGCCTTGATCGTCCCGGTGCGGTCGCGCAGCTCCAGCGCGAGGTACGGGGAGCCGGTCCGAGTGGTCAGTCTGTCCTTGCGCGTGCACGCGAATATGCCGCTTATCTCGGCCCCGGGCCGGAGCATTCCGATCGTCGGCTGGGTCGCGTCCCGGATGGCCTCCCGGGTCCCCATTTTGACCGTCGCATCCTCTGTGCGCATCGGCCCATCATGTACGGTGAGTCGGATGCATCCGCTGCAGTGGGAATACCGTCCGGACGGGCTTCGCGCCCCCGCGTTGGTGTGTGCGTTCAAGGGCTGGAACGACGCCTCGGACGCCGCCTCGACGGCGGCCACGTTCGTTGGCAGCACCCTCGGCGCGCGGCGCTTCGCGACGATCGATCCGGAGGAGTTCTACGACTTCCAGGCCGTCCGTCCCCAGGTCAAGATGGTCGAAGGCGAGACCCGCCAGATCGTGTGGCCGGCGGTCGAGCTGTACGAAGCGCGCGTGCCCCGCGCCCCCCGAGACCTGATCCTCGCCGTCGGCACCGAGCCATCGATGCGGTGGCGGACGTTCACGCAGGTGATCGTGGAGCTCGCGGAGGCGCTCGGCACCCAGCTGGTCGTGACTCTCGGAGCGCTGTTGGCCGACGTCCCGCACACCCTGCCGGTGTCGGTGACCGGGCTCGCCTCCGATCCAGTGCTGATCTCCCGCCTCGGCCTGACCCGGTCGTCGTACGAGGGACCGACCGGAATTGTCGGCGTGCTTCACGCCGCCTGCCAGGTCAGCGGGCTACCGTCGGCCAGCCTGTGGGCGGCGGTTCCCCACTACGTTGCCGCCACCCCGAACCCGAAGGCCTCGCTGGCGCTCGTGCGCAAGCTCGAGGGCCTGGTCGGCGTGGCGGTCGACGCCGGAGAGCTCGAGGGCGCCGCAGCCGAGTATGAGCGCCAGGTCAACGCCGCGGTCCAGAGCGACCCGGACGTCCAGGCGTTCGTCGAGCGCCTCGAGCAGGTCGCCGAAACCGACGCGAGCGACGATCCCGGATCGCTCCCCTCGGGCGAGACGATCGCCCGAGATCTTCAGCGGTTCCTGCGCCAGCGCGGCGAGGACCCGCCTAGTTGAGACGGACCCCCCAGCGGCTCGAGTGGGTCTCGCCCGGATCGAGCCGCACGATCTCTTCGCCAGTCTGGAGCGCATTCGGAGGGCACGTCATCGGCTCGGCGCCGAGCCCCCTCCGGCGCCGAGGAGCGCCGAGCGTGTCGCCGGTGTAGAGCTGAAGCAGCGAGTACGACTCCTCGCACCACAGCGCGGCCGTCCGCCCGTCGGGGCCGGTGAGCCGCACCCAGGCCAACCCGTCTGCGTCGCGCTCCAGTTCGGTGAACGCGTGGTCGACTTGCAGCGAGCCGACCTGCCGGGGGGATCGGAGGTCGAACGGAGTCCCGTCGACCGGCTCACGATCGACCGGCAGCTCGCGCTCCTCGTCGACGAGGATCCGCGTCGCCGCGGTGAGCTGGAGCGTGCACGCGTCAAGCACTCCGGTGCCCGGCGACAGGTAGGGATGCTGACCTGAGCCGAACGGACAGGGTGTCCGCCCGGCGTTCCGCGCTCGGGTCTCGACGGTCAAGCCCTCCTCCCCCACCGAGTATGCGATCGAGACGTCGAGCTGGAACGGCCATCCCGTCATCGGTTGGAGCGCGATTCCCATCACGACTCTGTCGGCGGAGCGCTCCAGCGCGGACCAGTTGCGCCATCGCAGCAGACCGTGGATCGCCGTGCGAGTCGCCGGCTCGCTCAGCGCCAGCTGGTAATCGGCGCCGTCGAACGAGTAGCGGCCGTCCGCGAGCCGGTTGGGCCACGGAATCAGCGGCGCGCCGTGGGCGCCGTCGCACATGGCATCCCGCGGGTACGGATCGAGGACATCGCGGTCACCGACGGCGTACTCACGCACCCCGGCGCCTACTTCGACGATCGTCGCACGATGCTCGCCGTGGGCGATCTGGAACTGCTCTCCGGACGGGGGTCTGGCCATGCCCTGGCTCAGCGCTCGGCCGCCGGGCACATCAGCCGGTAGTCGCAGATCGAGCACGCCGCGTACGAAGGGGTCGGCTCGAACCCCTGCGAGAGGATCCCCTCCGCGACCTCGACCGCGACCTCCCGGATCCACTCCGAGCGATCGCCCCCATCGTCCGGCACCGCGACCTTCTCGTCATCCAGCACGTAGTAGTAGGCCTGCTGCGAGGCCTCGAGGCTCCACGCCTCTCGCGCGCCCACCGCGTAGAGCGACAGCTGCACGTCATCGGTGAGCTGCGCGGCGCTCTTGGGGCGGCCGGTCTTGTAGTCGATCAGCTCATATTCGCCGCCCGGCAACCGGTCCACGCGGTCGACTCGGCCGCGCAGCAGATGCGGCCCGAGCCGGAAGGTGAACGCGCGCTCGAACCACACCGGCTCCGATCGCTCCGACTGGAACCGGTCCCAGTAGCGCTCCAGGGCGGCGGTGGCCTTCCCGCGGAGCTGACGCTCCTCCTCGGAGTCGCCGAACCCGGCCCGCCGCCAGCCGGCGTCCAGGAGTCCAAGCAGCTCGGGGAGAGTGCCTCCCATCGCGGAGCGGCCGTGGAATCGCTCGAGCACCTGGTGGACGAGGATCCCGAACCGCTGGTGGATCGTGGGCTCCTGGGGAATCCGGAACACCCGTGCGAACTTGTACTTCAGCGGGCACGTGCGGTAGGTGTCGATATCGGAGGCCGACAGCACCACCCCGTCCCCCCGCCTGGGCAGAAACGGCTCGAGCGAGGGCTCGTCCCGCGCCGCGACCGCCTGCATCCGCCGGCGTCCATCGCGTTCGGCGTCCAGCAGGTAGTCGTCGAGCGCCGACGAGCTGAGGATCTCCCGCTGCTCGGCGGTGACCGCCTGGAGAATCCGGACGTTGACATCGCGCAGCGCGTCCTCGAGGCTCTGGTCCTCGGGCCTCGCGAGCAGCGCCGCCAGCTTCAGCAGCTCGAGGTAGCGGACGACCGCGTGGGACACGTCGAGGTCGGTGTCGAAGCGCAGCTCGCCGAGACGGCCACCCGCTCGCATCGTCCCCTCCAGCAGCTCGTCACGCAGCAGCCGGTAGGTCGAGTGGAGCGTCTCGGCGGGGCCGAACAGCTCCTCCTGCCGGTCCTCCCACTCCCCGCCGGCCGCCCCTCGCGCCCCCTCCACGAGCGGCGAGGGAGGGAGCACCGCCCCGCGGTCGTTGACGCTCGGGTAGCAGAGAACGGCGCGCGAGCGCGCGCGGGTGATCGCCGCATACAGCGCGCGGCGAAGGGCCACGCGCTGCGCCTGATCACGTTCGGCGGCGACGCTCGAGGGGAGCAGCGCGTCCGGAATCCGCTCGGGCACAGGCGCCGCGAGCCCGCCGTGCAGGCCGACGACGTAGACGTGGTCGGCCTCGAGCGCGAACCCGCCGTCGAGCGAGACGATCTGGACCGCCGCGGCGCCGGAGGGCTCGGGCTCGTCCTGCTCGCGCAGGCCGGAGTCGGCGACCGCCGCGATCGACCGCGCGAACTCTCGCGGCGTCGCCTGGGGTGAGCGCCGCGCGTATGCGGAGGCCAGCTCGCCGAAACGCGCGAGCGCCCGCAGGCGCTCGACGACGTCGGCGTGGGCGGCGAACAGGTGGTGGCGGCGCAGGCCCAGCCGGTCGATCAGCCGATGGACGTAGAGGTCGGGCCGCGTGGTGTCGATCGCGGCGACGCCGGACCGGTACAGCTTCAGGAACACCATGATCCGCTCCCGGGCCTCGGGCGGCACCTGAGGGGACTCGATCGCGGCGGCCAGCGCCGCGACCATGTCGAGCTTGCGCCGACGGGCGATCTGTGTGCAGCGCGCGATGTCGACCGAGCGCAGCTCGATCGGCGGACGGGCGAGCGCGCGCACGACCGCGGCCGCGTTGGAGGCGTCGGCGAGCAGCCGCAGCCACGCGAGCAGGTCCCGGACCTCGGCACGCTGGAAGAACGCCGCCTCGCCGACGACCCGATGGGGAACGGCTCGCTCCTCGAGGGCCACCCCGATCGCCTGCCCCTCGCGCGGGTATCGCCGGGACGAGCACGATCACATCGCCCGGCGAGACGCCGCTGCGGGAGATCAGCCGCTCCACGTCCGCCGCCACCGACTGCGCCTGCGCCCGGTCGTTGGCGCAGCGCCAGAACGCCACCTCCCCCACCGGAGGCGGACGGCTCGCAATCGACCTCGATCTCGGCCGACGCGGCGCGAAGCACGCGCTCGGGGCACCGCATGCTCCGCTCGAGCGTGACCGTCCGCGCGTCCGGGAGCTCGAACGCGCCCCGGGCCGGGATCGACCGCCGCCGCCGAGCCCGGCGCCACCGAGCTCGCGAGCAAGACCTCGCCGGAGCGGGCTCGAGCTCGTGGGCGTCGTCGAGCAGCACATATTCGAAGCGGTCAAGCAGCCCGGCGCGCTCGCGCACTATCCGGAGGCCCTCGCGGATCAGGTCGCCTGCGTCCGCGACACCCGCGTCGGCCAACATCCGCTCGTGGGTCCGGTACACCTCCGCGAACTCGAGCTCGAGCCGTGCCTCAGACGGCTCGGCGCCCGCTTCCCGAAGGCCCGCAGCCCAGGCGGCGTAATCCTCGGCACCGATCAGATGCGCCTTCAGCCGGTCGATCTTGCGGACGAAGCCTGCGAGTAGCGCCGTCGCGCTGCCGCCGAAGTCGTGGCTTCGGATCGAGAGCTCGTCGATCCGCTCGAGCAGCATCGCGAACCGCTCCCCGGGGTCGACCATCGAGTCGAGCACGTCGGCGCCGGGCTGGGCGCCATTGAGAAGCACCGCGGCGAGTCCGACCGGCGTGCATACGAGCAGCTCCTCGTAGCTGCCGGAAAGACGGGCCTCGAGCGCCGCGCGGATCGCGTCCGCGCGTCCCGGGGAAGGCGCCAGCACCGCGATCTGCTCCGGCCGCGAGCCCTGCTCCACGAGCCACTGGAAGCGCTCCTTGATCACCCGCGTCTTGCCGGTCCCGGCGGCGCCGAGGACGAGCAGCGGCCCCCCTCGGTGCGTGACGGCCTCACGCTGTCCCGCAAGCAACTCGTCTGGGGCGATCGCCACGTCTGACAGCATAGGTCCGCACATGACCTCGACCCGCTCGGCACTCGACGCAGACTGGCTGGGCGTCTGCCGGCGGGCGGCCGAAGGGCCTCGAGGAGATGCTGCCGGCATCGCCGACGACCGAGCGAGCGGGCCGCCGAGACCGGGCACCCGCGGCAGCGGCGGGGACCGCACGCTGGTGATCGATCGCGGCGCCGAGAGCCTTGTTCTGGCGAGCTCGACGGCTCAGCGACGACGGGTTTTCGCTTCGCCGCCGTGTCCGAGGAGCGCGGCGAGATCGACTACGGCGACCCGCGCGTCCGGGTGATCATCGACCCGATCGACGGCTCGCTCAACGCCAAGCGCGGGATCCCGCACCACGCGCTCTCGATCGCGGTGGCGACGGCGAGACGATGGCCGACGTCGAGTTCGCGTTCGTGCACGACTTCGGGCCGGCGGAGGAATGGTGGGCGCGCCGCGGGCGAGGGCGCGTAGCTGAACGGCGCTCCGCTCGATCCCGGCGCTCGGGAGCGGCGCGGGCACGACGGCCGCCTCGAGGTGCTCGGGATCGAGTCGGCCGACCCGCGCTGGGTCGCTGCCTCGATCGAGCCGCTGGTCGCGTTGCCTACCGGCTGCGCGCCCTGGGCACGATCGCCTCCTCGCTGTGCCAGGTCGCCGCCGCGCGGTTCGACGGGATGGTCTCGCTGCGGCGGGCCGCGGCGTCGACTCCGCCGCCGGGCAGCTGATCGTCCGCGAGGCGGGAGGCTTCGTCAGCTTCCCGAGCTGCGAGGAGCCGCTCGCCGCCCCGCTTGACGCCGACCGAGCTCGCCCGTGGTGGCGGCGCGCACGCTCGAGACGCTGCATCGAGCTCGAGGAGATCCCGACGTGATCGACTGGATCCTCGCCGAGCGGATCGCGGGCTTGGTCGCGGGAAGCGGCGACGCGCGTCCGCCATCGGTCGATCTCGTGGCGCTCGCCGCCGAGTCAGAGGCGCGCGTCACCGAGTACACCGGCCTTCGCCCGGTCCGCCGCTGCCAGAGCCCGAGGGCATCGGCAGGCGCGAATGGGTGGGAGCAACATCGATTCGATGCGGGCGCTGCTCGACCCCGTAATGAGCGTGCCGGAGGCACCCTCGGCCCGCTCGGCCGGCGTCGAAATCGCGATGGGCCTGGTCCTATCGGCGGAGGTCGGAGTCGTGCTCGGGTACCTCGCTCAGCGCGTGCTCGGCCAGTACGAGCTCGTGTTGCTCGACGAGGCGGTCGAGGACCGGCCGCCGCGGCTGCTGTTCGTGCTTCCGAACCTCGGCCAGGCGGTGCGGTCCTTTGGCGCGGACGAGAAGCAATTCATGACGTGGGTGACGTTGCATGAGGTCACGCACGCGGTCCAGTTCGCAGGCGTTCCGTGGCTCCACGGCCATGTGGCCGGCCTCGTGCGCGAGCTGCTCGCCAGCGCCGAGGTCCGGATCGACACCCCGCGCAAGCTCCGGATACCGAGCATCGGGGAGCTGCGCAGGGCAGGGGCCGCGCTGCGGAGGGGAGACCTGATCTCGATCGTCACGACCAAGGCCGAGCGAGACACGCTCGATCGGGTCCAGACGGTGATGGCGGTGATCGAAGGCCATGCCGAGCACGTGATGGACGCCGTCGCGCCCGATCTGGTGCCCTCGCTCCCGCGCCTTCGCGCGTCACTCGACCGCCGCCGTCGCTCACAGTCCGGGCTCTCGCGACTCGTGGCGCGGCTGCTCGGTCTGGAGCTCAAGCTCCGCCAGTACGAGCAGGGCAAGCGGTTCTGCGACGCCGTCGTCGCCAAGGGCGGCGTCGAGGCGCTCCAGCACGTGTTCTCGGCCCCGGAGGCGCTGCCGACGGCTACCGAGCTGCAGGACCCGACGCCTGGCTCGAACGCACGGCGACGCCGGTCTCCGGCTGACCGGCGCGGCGCCCGAAGGGCGTCGTGTGATGAGTCTCACATGTGATCTGGTCGTGAAAAACAGGCCGATTCTGTAACGAACCGTCCGACCGAGGTTTACAAACACATGTTCGGTAGCATCATCAAAGCGAAATCAAGTTTCCAAGAGCGAGAGCGAGAACTTCATGGCAACAACCAGCCAGGGCACGACAGGGCCCACCACCAAGAAGAGCACGACCAAGCGGACCACGACCCGCCGGTCCACGACCGGGCGCCGCTCTACCAGCGCACGCCAGTCGGCCCGCGCGGCCACCACTTCGACGCAGCCGACGACTCCGATCGAGCAGGTCGGCCAGATCGCCGAGCGCGCGGTGCTGGTGCCCGTCGGCGCGAGCCTGCTCGTCCGCGACAACCTGGTCTCGACGGTCAGGGTCTGGCCACGAAGTACCGGACTCGCGCGAACTTCGAGCGTGAGCTCAAGCGCTACGAGCGTCGTGGCGCGAGCGCCCGCAATCGCTTCGAGCGCCAGGTCCGCAAGACCCGCACGCGGCTCGATCGCCAGGTGCGTCAGCGTCGTAGCCTGGTCGAGCGCACCGTCAAGCAGAACCGCCGCCGGTTCGAGCGCGAGGTTCGCTCCGTGCGCAAGGGACTCGGCGCCAGTCAGGTGTCGTCGGCGCCCGGGTCGAGAAGCTGGTCTCGGAGGCCCAGGGCCTGATCGGCTAGCGATACGAGCTTCCCCCGCCCGGCGTCTGGAGAGCGCCAACGGCGGGAGAGTTCGCCGGCCTCATAACCTCGCCGGCGGACGTAGCACCCTCTCCTCCCTCAACCGCCGGGGCGTCACGCAAGTGGCGCCCCGTCGGTCTTCGGACCCGCCTTCGCTCACCTGCGCTTTGCGCGAGTGCGTCGAAGCTGGGTCGCGCCCCTCCGACCAGCTCGGATGGGCCTGCCTGAATGGGAATCCATGCCCACCGTGATCAGATACTCGACTCGCTTCGTTCGGTGATCGACCCCGAGCTTCGGCGGGACATCGTCGAGCTCGAGATGGTCCGCTCGATCGAGATTCATGAGAACGGGGTCGTCGACGTCATGGTCTCGCTGACGACGCCCGGCTGCCCGATCCGCGATCACTTCCAGACCGGGGTTGCCCAAGCGGTCCGCGAGCTCGAGGGGGTCACCGGCGTCAACGTCAGCTTCGACGTGCTCTCCGACGACGAGAAGTCGGCGCTCGGGCGCAAGCTCGGGCGGGGAACGCTCCCCGAAGGGGCGCTCGCGCAGGTCAAGAACGTGATCTGCATCGGATCCGGCAAGGGCGGGGTTGGCAAGTCCAGCGTGACCGCGAACCTCGCCGCGGCGCTCGCCGCCAGGGTAAGCAGGTCGGGGTCCTCGACGCCGACGTGTGGGGCTACTCCCAGCCGCGGATGCTCGGGCTCGGCGCGGAGCGCCCGCGGGTCAACGCCGAGCGCAAGATCGTCCCGCTGACCGCCCACGACGGGATCAGCGTGATGTCGATCGGCTTCTTCATCGAGCAGGACGCCGCCGTCGTGTGGCGCGGCCCGATGCTCCACAAGGCGCTCCAGCAGTTCCTCGAGGACGTCGAGTGGGGCGAGCTCGACTACCTGCTGATCGACCTCCCGCCCGGGACCGGCGACGTCTCGATGACGCTCGCCCAGCTGCTCCCCCAGGCGAAGTTCGTGATCGTCACGACTCCCCAGCCGGTCGCCCAGAAGGTCGCACGGCGCTCGGCCGAGATGGCGGCCAAGCTCAAGCTCGAGGTCGCGGGCGTGATCGAGAACATGTCCGGCTTCGTGACTCCGACGCGGCGAGCGCTACCAGCTGTTCGGCGAGGGCGGCGGCAGCTGCTGGCCGACGAGCTCGACGTCCCGCTGCTGGCGAACGTTCCGTTGACGATGGCGCTCCGCGAGCAGTCCGATGCGGGGACTCCCGTGGTCCTCTCGGATCCGGACGATCCCGCCGCCCAGGCGCTGCACCACGCGGCGCGAGGCCTGATCGCGCTGTCGCCGATCGAGCTTCCGGTGATGCAGGCGCCCGCTCCCGCCGCGGCCCCGAAGCCCGCCGGGATGTCGCTGCCGATGGCCTGAGCTGGCCGCGGTGGAGCGCCGCTACGACGCCGTCGTCGTCGGCGGGGGGCACAACGGGCTCGTCGCGGCGACGCTGCTGGCGCGCGGCCGGGCGCTCGGTGCTGGTGCTCGAGCGCGCGCGCATCGGTCGGCGGCGCCGCGGTCTCGCGAGCGCCTCTTTCCGGGTATCGATGCGCGGCTCTCGCGCTACTCCTACCTGGTCAGCCTGTTCCCGCGGGAGCTGCTCGGCACAGCTCGGGGTCGGCGTCGAGCTGCGCCGCCGCGCCCGACGCAGCCGTGCCGCTCGATGACTGCGCCGGACGCCTCGACGCGGATCGTCACCCGGGTGGCGGCGCGGGTCGTTCCCGACGCTGACCGAGCCGCTGCGAAGCCGGGAGCAGCTCCGGCAGCTGGTCGGCGACGACGAGGCATGGGAGGCGCTGTTCGAGCGCCCGCTCGCGAAGCTGCTCGAGCGCGAACATCGTCTGCGATCACGTCCGCGGGCCTCGTGCTCACCGACGCGACGATCGGGACCTTCGCCTCGGCCGGCGACCCCGAGCTTCGCCAGAACCGCTGCTTCCTCTACCACGTGATCGGCAACGGCACCGGCGACTGGGACGTGCCCGTCGGCGGGATGGGCGCGCTCAGCGCCGCGCTCGCGCACGCCGCGCTCGCGGCCGGCGCCGAGATCCGCACGCGAGCGGAGGTGACGGCGGTCGAGACCGACGGCGCCGAGGCGGTCGTGACCTGCGGCGACGGGCAGCGCTACCCGTGCCGGCACATGCTGGCCAACGTCGCGCCGTCCGTACTGGCCGAGCTGCTCGGCGAGGCGCGAGCCGGAGCCCGAGGCCCGAGGGCTCGCAGCTGAAGCTGAACATGCTGCTGAACCGGCTGCCGCGGCCTCGTGATCCCGCGGCGTCGCCCCAGGACGCGTTCGCGGGGACGTTCCACGTCAACGAGGGATACGAGCAGTTGCAGCGCGCCTACGACGAGGCGGCCGCCGGCGAGATCCCGGCGCTACCGCCGTGCGAGCTCTACTGCCACTCGCTCACCGACCCGAGCATCCTCTCCGGCGAGTTGCGGGCGTCCGGCGCCCACACGCTGACGCTGTTCGGACTGCACATGCCGGCGCGGCTGTTCGCGGAGCACCCCGAGCGCGCAAAGCGCGACGCCGTCGCCGCGACGCTCGCGTCGCTCGACTCAGTGCTCGCGGAGCCGATCGAGGACTGCCTGGCGGTGGACGCCGACGGGGCTCCGTGCCTCGAGGCCCTGACGCCGGTTGAGCTCGAGTCAGAGCTCGGCGATGCCGGGCGGTCACATCTTCCACCGCGACCTGGCATGGCCGTTCGCCGAGTCCGACGAGGAGATCGGGCGCTGGGGAGTCGAGACCGACCACCCGAACATCTGGCTGTCCGGCGCCGGTGCGCGCAGAGGCGGTTGTGTCAGCGGCATCCCGGGCCACAACGCGGCCCGGGCGGTGCTATCGGCGCTTAGATCCTGAACGTGAGCGCCGCCGGGCGGCGCGCCTGCCCCGCCCACGGCAGACGATGGCGATTTACGTGTCATATCCGCACCTAATTCGCCAAAGTTCCGCCGGCGGGCAACGACTGGAACTCCCGTCGGGCAACGAGCGGGCGGCGCCGCGCGGGGGCCGCGGCTCAGCGGTTCGCGTAGTAGTCCGAGTTGAGCTTCGTGTACTGCTGCCACTCCTCCGGGAGCTGGTCCTCGGCGAAGCAGGCATCCACCGGGCAGGCCTCGACGCACGCGTCGCAGTCGATGCATTCCTCCGGGTCGATGTAGAGCATCTCGACGCTGTCGTAGTCGGGCTCGTCGGGGGTCGGATGGATGCAGTCGACCGGGCAGACCTCAACGCATGAGTTGTCCTTCGTGCCGATGCAGGGCTCGGCGATCACGTAGGCCATATGTGTCTGTCTTCCTGTCTTCGAACTCGATCGGAGAGCGGCCATTCTACGGACCAAGCCCATCGATAGCCTCCCGCTACGTGAGGGCTCTCCAGTGCTCCTGCTGACCGGCGCGACCGGGACGATCGGGCAACCGCTGCTCAGGCGGCTGACCGCGGCCGGCACACCGGTCCGCTGCCTGGTGCGCGATCCGCGCCGGCTCGACGCCCAGCGTGTTCGTGTCCAGATCGCCCTGGGGGACCTCGCCGACCCGTTCTCCTTCCGGCACGCCCTGCGGGGGGTGGACACCGTGGTTCACCTCGCCTCGACGATCCGCGACCAGCCCGGCGGGTCGATCGAGGAGCTCGACGGGATCGCGGCCTGGCGGCTGGTCAAGGCGGCCGAGCGGGCCGGTGTCGAGCGATTCGTGTTCTTTTCCACGCTGGGCGCGTCGACCCGCAGCCGGGCGCGATTGATGCGCGCGAAGGCGATCGCCGAACGGGCGCTGCTCGAGTCCACGCTCACCTCCACGATCTTCGCGCCGTCAATGGTGTATTCGCCGAGCGATCCCTTCATCACCCTGCTCGAGCGGATGTCGCTGCTGCCGGTGATGCCGATCTCCGGCTCCGGCCGGGCGGGGTTCCAGCCGATCTGGGCCGAGGACGTCGCCGACTGCGTGATCTCGGCGCTTCCCGGGTCCCCGATGGGCGGCGAATCGGCCGGCGTCCGGTACGAGCTCGCTGGGCCCGAGACGGTCACCTACAGGGAGTTCGTCAGCTTCGTCCTGCGCTCGCTGCGCCGTCGACGTCCGATCGTGCCGATCCCGACGAACGTGGCTCGGCGCACGCTGAAGCTGGTGGAGCTGCTGATGGGCCCGGCCGCATTCGCCACGTGGGACGAGGCGGAGCTGCTCGAGGTGCCCCTGATCTCACGCCACGGCACGGCCGACGCCGAGCGGCTCGGCGTGGTGCCCAAGCCGATGCGGGCGGTGCTAGGGGTCGGCTGAGGACGATCGGGGTAGGGCGTCCCCGACGGCTACAGATGGGAGGGAGAAGAACATGGCGTCTGCAATCGACGACGTGAGCAGCCTGCCGGGCGAGACGGTCTCGGACCAGGACGGGCTGAAGATCGGAAACATCAAGCAGGTCTATGCGATGGGCGACCAGGACTCGGTCATGTGGGTGACGATCGAGACCTCGCTCGGGATCGGGCGTAAACGCGAGGTGTTCGTCCCCCTCGCCCGGCTCAAGCACGAGCAGGGGGAGCTCCGGGTGCCCTACAGCGTCCAGCACATCCAGACGGTCCCGGAGATTGAGCCCGGAGAGGAGCTCTCGGAGGGCGACGACCGCATCCTCCGCAACTTCTACTCGATCGACCTCGCCGACCAGGAGCTGCGGACCGACAACGAGTCCTACGCCAACCAGGTCCCCGACGGGGACGGGCCGCCCCGCAGGGTCCAGAGCTAGGTCGCGACCGCCAGCTCGGGAAGGCGTCCTGCCCAGGGCAGGGCCAGCTCAAGCTGCGACGCCACCGACAAGAGCACGTCCTCGCGCGCCGGCCGGCCGATCAGCTGCACCGCCGTCGGCAGTCCATCGTCCCCGTGGTACAGCGGGAGCGAGATCGCCGGCAGGCCCGTCACGTTGCAGATCGCGGTAAACGGCGTGAAGTGCCCGGAGCGGCGGTAGTGATCCCAGGGGTCGGGCCCGAGCCCGTTGACCTCTCCGATCGGCAGCGGGCGCTGCGCCAGTGCAGGCGTTACGACGACATCGAACGGCTCGAGGTAGGTGACGATCGTCCGGGCGAACCCCTGAAGCCGGCCCATCGCGCTGAGGTAGGCGAGCGAGTCGTGCTCGCGGGCGTGCTCGTAGATCGTCCAGGTCAGCGGCTCGACGTCCGCCTCGGTCGGCTCGCGCCCGCGGATCCGTCCGCCGATCAGCACCGCCATCGCGATGTTCGGCCCAAACGCCCGCGTGAAGTCGGGTAGCAGCTCCGGGTCGGACCACGGCGGCTCAGGCGGCTGGATCTCCTCGACGTCGTGGCCGAGTGACCCGAGCAGGTCGGCCGCGTCGCGCGCGGCCTGCTCGCATTCCGGATCGATCTCGGCGCCGTGCAACGGCGGATTGGTCGCGAGCCCGACCAGCAGCCTGCCGGGCTCCTCCTGCGCGCGCTCCGCGTAAGGCACCTCAGGCTCCGGCAGCCACGTCGCGTCTCCCAGCTCGTAGCCGGCGAGCAGGTCGAGCACATGTGCGGTCTCCGTGACCGTTCGCGTCAGCACTCCGTCCTGGACCAGGAAGCTGTCGCCCGCGTCCGGCCCCACCGAGACCCGTCCGCGAGCCGCCTTCAGCCCGACGAGGCCACAGCACGCGGCCGGTATCCGGGTCGACCCGCCGCCGTCGTTGCCGTGCGCGATCGGGACCATCCCGGCGGCGACCGCCGCGGCCGACCCACCGCTGGAGCCTCCGGGCGTGCGGTCGAGCGACCAGGGATTCCGAGTCGGCCCGAACCGGCGCGATTCGGTCGTCGGAAGGATCCCCATCTCTGGCAGGGCCGTCTTGCCGACGATCACGAATCCGGCCTCGCGTAGCCTGCGGACGAGGAACGCATCGTGGTTCGCGACGAGGTCTCCGAACAGGTCACTGCACATCGTGATCGGCATGCCCGCGACCGGGCGGTTGTCCTTGACCGCGATCGGGACGCCGGCGAATGGCCGGGGGTCGCCCGGACCGATCGTCCGCGCAGCCGCGAGCGCCGCCTCGTGCGCCACATGGGTGAACGCGTTGACGACCGGCTGGAGCTCGTCGATCCGGCGCAGCGACGCCTCGACCAGGTCCGACGAGCTGAGATCACCCGCTCGGATCCGGCCCGCCAGCTCCGTCGCAGATTGGAGGAGCAGCTCGTTCACCGACCCGGAGCCTATCCGTAGAGTCACCGCAACACCCGACCGGTAGGGCTCTCCAACGGCCGCTACGACCACGTGCTCAGGCTCACCTACTGAGCGCGCTCCTCGCCCGGTGGCGGGGGCGCATCCCTTCTCCAGACGGCCGCGCCGCCCGCCGGCGCGGCCGTTTTCACTCCGCGGGCGGCCGGAGGCCCGCAAAACCGAGCAGCTAGCCTGTGTGCTCCGGAACCGAGCCATCAGGAGCACATGAGATGTCTGCAACCGCCGAAGTCCAGTCAGGTCTCGAAGGCGTAGTCGCGTTCGCGACGGAGATCGCCGAGCCAGACCGCGAGGGCGGGGCGCTTCGATACCGCGGCGTCAACATCGAGGAGCTCGTCGGCAACGTCCCGTTCGGGCAGGTCTGGGGACTGCTCGTCGACGGCAAGCTGCTACCGGGGATGCCTCCGGCCGAGCCGAATGCGCTAAGCGTCCACTCGGGTGACCCGCGTGTCGACGTGCAGTCGGCGCTCGCGATGCTCGGACCTCAATGGGGCTTCCGCCAGCTAATCGACATCTCCGACGAGGAGGCGCGCGACAACCTCGCACGGGCGTCGGTGATGGCGCTGTCATTCGTCGCGCAATCGGCGCGTGGGATCGGCAAGCCCCCGGTGTCCCAGCGCGAGGTCGACAAGGCCACCCGGATCGCGGAGCGGTTCCTGATCCGCTGGCGCGGCGAGGCCAACCCCAAGCACGTCGAGGCGATCGACGCGTACTGGATCTCGGCGGCGGAGCACGGCATGAACGCCTCGACCTTCACCTCTCGTGTCGTCGCCTCGACCGGCGCGGACGTCGCCGCGGCCCTGTCGGCCGCGGTCGGCGCGCTCTCGGGGCCGTTGCACGGAGGCGCGCCGTCGCGGGTGCTGAAGATGCTCGACGAGGTCGAGGCCGCCGGCGACGCCGAGCGGTACGTCAAGGACCTACTCGATCGCGGCGAGCGCCTGATGGGGTTCGGTCACCGCATCTACCGGGCCGAGGATCCGCGCGCCAAGGTGCTGCGCGAGACCTCGCGCCGGCTCGGCTCGAGCCGCGTCGAGGCCGCCGAGGCGCTCGAGAAAGCGGCCCTGGCCGAGCTCCAGGCCCGCAAGCCCGACCGGGTGCTGGCCACCAACGTCGAGTTCTGGTCCGCCGTCGTCCTCGACTATGCCGAGGTGCCTCCGGAGCTGTTCACCTCGATGTTCACGTGCGCGAGGACGGCCGGGTGGTCGGCGCACATCATGGAGCAGAAGCGTGAGGGCAGGCTGATCCGGCCCACCGCCAAGTACGTCGGGCCGGGTCCGCGCCCGCTGTCCGAGCTCCAGGTCTAGACGGAGACGCGCGCTGAGAGCGCGCCTCGGTAGGGCCCGTTGACGTACTCGGCGAGCATTCGAGCGCTGGAGAACCGCGGGCCGAGGGTCTCAAGCGAGGCTCGCATCCGCCCGAGCCATGCGCCGGGCAGGCCGGCTTCATCGCGTTCGTAGAAGGCGGGCACGACCTCCTCGTCGAGCAGTCGGTGAAGCGCGAGCGCATCACGCTCGTCCTGGGCCCCATGGTCGTCGTCGACATCGCCCCCGAGCGCCCAGCCGTTGGTGCCGTCAAAGGCCTCCGCCCACCAGCCATCGAGCACGCTGAGCTGAAGGCCGCCGTTGTACATCGACTTCATCCCGCTGGTGCCGCTCGCCTCGAGCGGCGGACGTGGGACGTTCATCCACACGTCACACCCGCGCACCAGAAACGCCGCCGTGGCGAGGTCGTAGTCATCGAGGTACACGACCCGCTCGCCGATGACCGGCGCATACCGCATCCCGAACAGGCGCTGGAGGGAGTGCTTGGCCTCCTGGTCGCGAGGATGGGCCTTCCCCGCCAGCACCACCTGGACGGGCCGGTCGCCGCCGAGCAGCGCGAGCGTCCAGTCGGGATCGCGTGTGAGCAGGTCCAACCGCTTGTAGGTCGCGACGCGTCTGGCGAATCCGATCGTCAGGACGTGCGGGTCGAACACACGCGCCGCGGCCTCGGCGTACTCGCGGGCGTCGCCTCGCAGCAACCGGTTCTGGGTGCTGCGACCGCGGACGAACTCGATCAGCTCGCCGCGCTGGCGCTCGCGGACGGTCCACAGCTCCGCAGCGGGAATGTCGTTCACCGCCAACCAGATCGCCGGGTCGTCCACCCGCACCATCCAGTCCTCGCCGAGGTGACGGTTGAGCAGCTCCCGCATCGGCGCGCCGATCCAGGTGGGGACATGGACACCATTGGTGACGTAGCCGATCGGAACGTCGTCCACCGGCCGATCGGGCCACAACGGGGACCACATCTGTCGCGCGACTTCCGCATGGCGGCGGCTGACCGCGTTGGCGGCCCGGCTCATCCGCAGCGCCGCCTGGGTGACCCCGAACGGCTGCTGCTCGTCTCCCGGATCGCTCCGTCCGAGCGCGATCACCTCGGACTCGGGAACCGACAGCTCGTCGGTCAGGCCCGCGATCGCATCATGGACCCGATCCGCCGGGTACGCGTCGTTGCCGGCGGCCACCGGTGTATGGGTGGTGAACACGGTCCGCTCGCGCGCGGCCGCCAGCGCGGCCTCGGGGCTGTCCCCGTTTCGCAACACCGCGGCGAGGGACAGCGGCGCCAGCGCCGCGTGCCCCTCGTTGAGGTGGATCACACCCGGCTCGATCCCCAAGGCGGATAAAGCACGCACACCGCCGGCGCCGAGCAGCACGTACTGCGCCAAGCGGGTGGTCGCGTCGGCGTCGTACAGCCGGGCGGTGATCCAGCGCTCGAGCGGGCCGTTGCGGGAGATGTCGGTATCGAGCAGGAACAGCGGCACCCGTCCCACCTCGACACGCCAGACGTGAGCGGCCACCCGGGCGCGGTAGATCGGGATCTCGATGGTCACCGGCGTGCCGTCGGGCGCCGTCACGCGGGCGCCAGGCAGCCGCTGCGGGTCGCTGTCGATCCAGTACTCGTGCTGCCAGCCGCTGGCGTCGATCCACTGGCGGAAGTACCCCTTCCGGTACATCAGCCCAACCGCGACCATCGGGATCGCGCGGTCTGAGGCCTCCTTCAGGAGATCGCCGGCGAGCGCCCCGAGACCGCCCGAGTAGACCGGAAGCGATACGTGAACCCCGTACTCGGCGCACAGGAACGCCACCGGCCGGGCGGGAGCGAATCCTTCTGCCCACGGGCGGGCGAGGTCCGCATTGACCTGGTCCTCGAACGCAGACGCGCGCGCGAGCAGCGATTCGTTCTCCGCAGCTCGGCGGAGAGCCCGCGGCGAGGCTTCCTGGAGGAGGCGTACCGGATTCTGGAGACAAAGCTCGAACCGCTCGCGGTCAATCGACGCGAACAGCTCGGGACCGCCCGGAAGCCAGGACCAGCGGTAGTTGTAGGCCAGCCGCGCAAGCGGTGCGAGCGCGGACGGGAGGCGCTCGGCGAGCTCTGCGGCAGCGCGACGGATGTCCTCCCGCCCGTCGGTCGCGATGGTGACTGGATCGCTCACCCGCGACGGATTATCGACCAGCAGCGGGGGACGCGGCGCCCCGGCGTCGGAGCGCCGCGTCCACCCCCTGATTCACCGCGCGATCAATGCGGGCAGATCGCGAGGTCTCGCTGCACCTGCCGCGGGATGTTCGGACGGAAGCACTTGTAGGAGCTGCCCGCGAACTTCTGCTTCCACGTGTTGTCACTGACACGCTTGAACGCGTTCACCCCGTTGAACTCGTACTTCGTGCAGGCGTGGTTGAAGTGTGGACGGACGCTTCCCCAGTTGTGGTTGGACGCCGCCAGCACCACGACCATGCAGTTGGACTGCGCCCTGGAGCGGCTGCCGAATGCTTTGAGGATCGCCGTTCGTTGCGCATCTGTCGGTGGGAACGTCCTGCCCGCCGATCCGAGTGCGATCGCCGGCACCGTCAGCGCGACCGCGACCAGCGCGATTACGAAGCGTCTAGGGCCCATTGTGGGTTCCTCTCTCTCGTCGTTTGGTCACGGCACGGAAGCCGGCCGCCCCCCAAGTCCCCCGTGGTACTGCCCCCTCACATGCGGAGTTCTACACCGCGGTTCGGACCGTGTCCAGGCTGCCGGCGAGCTAGCCTCGCGCGTCGATGCACGGCACGGCGCCCAACGACGCCCGCCTCGGGGTGCTCGCCTTCGGGGACTCGATCACCAACGGCGGAGGAGAGCTCCAATGGGGGGTGGCGCTCCAGTCGTGGGCGCTGTGGGTGGCGCGGGGGCTCGGACTTCCGTACACCGGCTACTCGGTCGACGGAGCGCGCGCCGTCGACGTCGTGCGCGAGCAGATCCCCGCGTTTCGGAGCCATGCGGCGGACGCCTCGGCGCGCTTTGAGTTGGGTTGCCTGTACATCGGCGTCAACGACGTCCGCGCGATCGAGTGGGACGCGGATGCGTTCGCTGCCTCGTTCGGCCCGGCGCTCGAGTTCCTGCGCGGGCGCTGCGACCGAGTCCTCGCCGTCACCGCGCCGCTCGACCTCGGACGTCCACGCGCCGGGGCGAAGGTCGAGGAGCTGAACGCGACGATCGAAGCGCTGGCTGCCGAGAAGGGAGCGCTGGTCCTCGACCTCCGGGGGTTCGGCGCCCGCAATCTCGTGATGGCCGACCACGTCCACCCCACGGCATTCGGTCAGATCGCGATCGCGGAGCGCGCGCTGACCGTGCTCGAGCGCGACGGGATGCGCCCAACCGTCAGGCCGTCGTCGCTCGTCCGCTACGAGACCACTCGGTGGAAACGGCTGCGCGGCGACACGACCTATACGTACCGTCGCGCCAAGCTGAGCGCCCGCGCGCTGGCGCTCACCGCATGGCTCAATCGGCCCGGGGGCGCCGTCAGCCGGCGCTGGCCCAGAAGTCCTCCTTGAGCACCTCGCCGTCCTTGTCGTGATGTGGCCCGAACACGAGCAGCTCGAGCCCATCCGGACCCGCCTCGAAGGAGCGGGCGACCTCGGCAGCGACCCTGATTGCGTCCATCGGCCCGACGCCGATGACCTCGTCGTCGAGCTTCATCCGCCCCCTGCCCGAGATCACGACGTAGACCTCCTCGGCCTGCTCGTGGCGGTGGGCGAATGCCTGCCGCTTGCCGGGGTGCACGCCGAGAAACGCCAGCCCGACCGTCTCCGAGTCGAGGTCCTTGCTGGCAAAGCGCGCCGCCTGGACGTCAGCGAACCCGAAGCCGGGCGCACTGTCTTCGACCTCATAGAGGTTCTTGATCGTGTAGCTCATGGGTTGAGCCTACCCGCCGCCTCCGTGACTTCACGCATCCGCCGCGCGAGCGCCGGGGTCAGCGCTCCGGGCCGCATCTGCCAGCGCCAGTTGCCGCTCGCCCGTGCCGGGTGGTTCATCCGCGCCTCGCTCCCGAGCCCGAGCGCGTCCTGGGCCTGGACCATCGCGACACGCGCGGGGGATGACAGCGCCAGGCGGATCAGTGCCCACCACCGCTGGCGCCCGCGCTCGATCCCGTGAGCCGCGAGCTCGGCGTCGACGACTGCTCGCGTCCCGCGGTCCAGCGATTCATACCAGCCCCTGGCGGTGTCGTGGTCGTGCGTCCCGGTGTACGCGACCCGGTTCTTGAGGTGATTCTCGAAACGGTGCGGGCTGCCGGGATCGGCGGGATCGAAGGCGAACTGGAGCACGAGCATCCCGGGGAGGCCCAGCTCGTCTCGAAGCCTGCGCACAGGCGGCGTGATCACGCCGAGATCCTCGGCGATGAAGGGCAGCGGGTCGGGGAGCCGCAACCCCAGCTGAACGGCATCGAACAGCGCCCGCCCGGGCCCGCGCTTCCAGCTGCCCTCGCGCGCGGTGCGCGAGCCGGCGGGCACCGCCCAGTAGGCCACGAAGCCCCGGAAATGATCGATCCTGGCCACGTCGAACTGCCCGAGCGTGCGTCGCAGCCGCTCGACCCACCACCGGTAGCGCCGCCTTCGCAGCGCCGGCCAGTCGTACAGCGGGTTGGCCCACAGCTGACCGCTCGCGGAGAACGCATCCGGCGGCGCGCCGGCGACGAGTCCCGTCTGGAACAGCTCCGGATGTAGCGCGTGGTCGGCGCTCCCGGGCGCCACGTAGATCGCGACGTCGCCGATCAGCCGGACACCGCGGTCGAGCGCATAGCGCCGCAACGCGCTCCACTCGCGTTCGAACCGAACCTGATCGGCGACCGCGCCCCGGCCCGAGAATCGCTCCCAATCGTCGATCCAGAACGCGTGCCGCTCCCTGAACTCCGAGAGCTCCTGCGCCGACACCGGCGCCCGGCGGTCCTGCAGCAGTCCCGGCCACGCCGCGAACGCGGAGCGGGACTTGTACGGAGAGCGGTGGCGATCGGGCGGCCCCAGCGGGAGCATCTGCCACCAGGACTGGCCCGCGGCCTCCAACCAGTCGACGAACCGGTAAGCCTCAAGGCCCAAGCGCCCTCCGGGAAGCGAGGTGATGTGGAGCTGAACGCCGCTTGAGCGTGGAACCGTGGGCATCCGGGATGGTTTACCCAACCCCGGTGTGGATAGTGTCCAAGGGGTGAGGCGCTCGGCGACCGGAGTTCAGCCTGCAGCCGTTGCTACGGGCAGCCGGAAGGCCAAACCAGCGGCCCCTGCGCGGATCGTGATCCAGTATCCGTCTCCCGCCGTGGACGGGGATCGCTACCCCGCCAAGCGCTGCATCGGAGACACCGTCCGGGTCGAGGCTGACGTCTTCCGCGACGGTCACGAAGTGCTCCGAGCCGTGGTCCGCCACCGCGCCCCGGGCGGCCGCTGGTCCGAGACGGAGATGGTGCAGATCGACGCCCACCTCGGCGGCGTTCGGTGGGCCGGCAGCATCGACGTCGAGTCGGTGGGCCGTCACGAGTACACGATCGAGGCCTGGACGGACGCGTTCGGGACCTGGCGCGACGAGCTGGCCCGGAAGCTCAAAGGCGGACAACACGATCTCCATGGCGAGCTGTCCGAGGGGATCCTGCTCCTGCGGGCAGCGTCTGAGAGCGCCCAATCGGCCGGGAGCAAAGCGCTGATCGACCACGCGCTGAGCGCGCTCGAGGACCCCGCGATCCCAGAGGCCGCCAAGCACGACGTCGCGCTCGGGCCCGAGCTGTTCGAGGCGGTCGAGCGCGTCCAGGAGCGGCGCGAGAGCGTGACGCTCGAGGCGCCGCTGCCGATCGAGGTCGACCGCCTCCGGGCACGAGTCGGCTCCTGGTACGAGCTGTTCCCCCGCTCATGGGGCGGCTTGCAGGGCGTCGAGCGGCAGCTCCCCAGGCTCGCGGAGCTCGGGTTCGACGTGATCTATCTCCCCCCGATCCACCCCATCGGCCATACCAACCGCAAGGGTCGCGACAACGCGCTGAACGCCCGGCCTGGTGACCCGGGGTCGCCGTGGGCGATCGGCGACGAGCACGGCGGACACGATGCGGTCCATCCCGACCTCGGCACCGTCGGGGACCTGGAGTCGCTCGCCCGGGCGGCGGCTGACCATGGCATCGACATCGCCCTGGACTTCGCGATTCAGGCCTCGGCCGATCACCCGTGGCTGACCGAGCACCCGGAGTGGTTTCACCGCCGGCCCGACGGGACGCTCAAATATGCCGAGAACCCGCCGAAGCGCTACCAGGACATCTACAACTTCAACTGGGACTCGCCCGACCGGCAGGGCCTGTGGGAGGCGCTGCTTAAGATCGTGCTCGAATGGGTGGACCGCGGAATCAAGGTGTTCCGAGTCGACAACCCGCACACGAAGCCGTTCCCGTTCTGGGCGTGGCTGATCGAGCAGGTCCACGCGCACGACCGCGACGTCGTGTTCCTCGCCGAGGCGTTCACCCGCAGGGCGGTGATGCGCCACCTCGCCAAGATCGGCTTCAGCCAGTCGTACACCTACTTCACGTGGAAGAGCTCCAAGCACGAGCTGACCGAGTACATACTGGAACTGGCGTATTCAGGAGAGCAGGAGTACTTCCGCCCGAACTTCTTCGTGAACACCCCGGACATCCTCCACGCCTACCTCCAGCACGGCGGACGGCCGGCGTTCGAGGCACGACTGGTACTCGCCGCGACGCTCAGCCCGAGCTACGGGCTCTACTCGGGGTTCGAGAACATCGAGCACGTCGCGGTCAGGGACGGCTCGGAGGAGTACCTGCACTCCGAGAAGTACGAGCTCAAGCGACGTAAGCTCGACGGCGAGCTGCTGCCTCTGGTCAAACGGCTCAACTTCCTGCGCCGCGAGAACCCGGCGTTCCAGCATCTCTCGAACGTCACGTTCCTGGACACCGCCAACGACGCGCTGATCGCCTACGTGAAGCAGTCAGCGGAAAACACGGTCTTCACGGTGGTCAACCTCGACCCCCATCAGCCCCAGGAGGGCGTCGCGACGGTGTCCGCGAGCCTCGGTCTGCCTCCGAGCTTCACCGCCCACGACCTGCTGTCGGACGAGCGCTTCAACTGGCGGATCGGACCCAACTACGTGCGCCTGGAGCCCGGGGTGCGGCAGGCCCACGTGATCCGCGTGGAGACCTAGTGTCCGTCGGGCCGCCCACCCTCATGCACATCCTCGCGGCCGAGCGCGGCGGCGCGCGCGAGCCACGCGCCGAAGCCGAGCCCGATGCGAGCGCCCAGACGCAGACGCGGCAGTGGTTCGAGGGCGAGCCGCTGTGGTTCAAGCGCGCGCTCTTCTACGAGATTCACGTGCGGGGCTTCTACGACGCCAACGGCGACGGGATCGGCGACTTCCGCGGGCTGACCGAGAAGCTCGACTACCTGCAATGGCTGGGGATCGACTGCATCTGGCTGCTGCCCTTCTACGAGTCTCCGCTGCGCGACGGCGGCTATGACATCTCGGACTTCAGCAAGGTCCACCCCGACTACGGGACGGTGGATGACGTCCAGGAGCTGATCGACGCGGCGCACGCCAGGCAGATCAGGGTGATCGCCGACCTCGTCATGAACCACACCTCGACCGACCACCCCTGGTTCCAGGAATCGCGGTCGAGCCGGGACTCCCCCAAGCGAGACTGGTACGTATGGTCGGACACCGATGACCGCTACGAGGACGCGCGGATCATCTTCGTCGATACCGAGACCTCCAACTGGACGTGGGACCCGGTCGCAGAGCAGTACTACTGGCACCGCTTCTTCTCCCACCAGCCCGACCTCAACTACGACAACCCGGAGGTCCAGGACGCGATGCTCGACGTGCTGCGCTTCTGGCTCGACCGGGGTCTGGACGGGTTCCGGCTCGACGCGGTGCCGTACCTGTTCGAACGGGAGGGGACGAACTGCGAGAACCTTCCGGAGACCCACGCCTATCTGAATCGCGTCCGGCGCGAGGTCGACGAGCGCTATCCCGACCGTGTGCTGCTCGCCGAGGCCAACCAGTGGCCGGCGGACGTCGTCCAGTACTTCGGTCACGGCGACGAGTGCCACATGGCGTTCCACTTCCCCGTGATGCCGCGGATGTTCATGGCACTGCGGCGCGAGGAGTCGACCCCGATCTACGAGATCCTCGAGCAGACCCCGGCGATTCCCGAGAACTGCCAGTGGGGGCTGTTCCTGCGCAACCACGACGAGCTCACGCTCGAGATGGTCACCGACGACGAGCGCGACTACATGTACACCGAGTACGCGAAGGACCCGCGGATGAAGCTCAATCTCGGGATCCGCCGCCGGCTCGCACCCCTGCTCGACAACGGCCGCGACGAGATTCAGCTGATGCACGCGATCCTGTTCTCGTTGCCCGGATCGCCGGTCCTCTATTACGGCGACGAGATCGCAATGGGCGACAACGTGTTCCTCGGCGACCGCGACGGCGTGCGCACGCCGATGCAGTGGAGCGGGGACCGCAACGGCGGTTTCTCACGCGCGGACTTCGCGCAGCTCTACGCGCCATCGCTGATGGACCCGGTGTACGGGTTCCAGGCGGTCAACATCGAGGCTCAGCTGCGCACCCCCACCTCGCTGCTGCGCTGGCAGCACCGGCTGATCGCGCTCCGCAAGGAGCACCCCGTGTTCGGCTTCGGAACCTACGAGCCGATCGAGCCCTCGAACCCCAAGATCTTTGCCCATATCCGGCGCTTCGAGGACGACCTGGTCCTATGCGTCCACAACCTCGCCCGCTCCGCGCAGGCGGTCGAGCTCGACCTCGGCGCGTTCGAGGGACGCCATCCTGTCGAACTGTTCGGCCGGGCACGATTTCCCAGAATTGGCGAGCTGCCATATCTCCTGACGCTGGGAGCACGCGGGTTCTACTGGTTCGAGCTGGTCGAGGAGGACGAGGATGCCTGAGCCGGTGCAGAGCCCGATCGACGTGGCGCGGGTCGTCCAGCTCGATGCGCTGGCCGAGTGGCTCGAGCAGCAGCGCTGGTACGCGTCGAAGTCGCGAGCAGTCGCCGGGGTCGACGTCGTCGAGGGCGCAGTGCTGCGCGAAGAGCCGCTCCTGCTGCTTGCGCTGGTCCAGGCGCGGTTCGCCACCGGCACCCACGAGCTCTACCAGCTGCTGTTCGCCCCACGCACGTTCGACGCCCTGACCGAGCAGCCTTCAGAGGCGGCGGAGCTGATCGACCGGATCGAGCGGGGCGAGACGATCGAGACGCCCCAGGGCCGATTCAGCTTCGACCCGAGTCGACGGCGTCGCAGAGCTGCGCGAGCGCGTCTCCGCAAGGCCGGTCGGAGTCGAGCAGTCGAACTCGTCGATCGTGTTCGACGACCAGCTCGTGCTCAAGGTGTTCCGCAAGCTCGAGCCGGGCATCAACCCCGAGCTCGAGATGCTGAGGTTCCTCACCCTGCACGGGTTCGGGAACATCGCGCCGCTCCAGGGCTGGTACGAGTACGAGGGCCAGGCGCTGTCGGCGACGCTCGGCGTCGCCCAGACCTACATCCCGGACGCGATCGACGGCTGGGAGCTGGCGCTCGACGAGATCGTGTCCAAGCCGGACAAGTTCCTGGATCGGCTCGGGAGCCTCGGAGCCGTCACCGCCGAGATGCACAACACACTCGCGTCCGACGCGAGCGACCCGG
The DNA here is from genome assembly GCA_963695965.1 of uncultured Solirubrobacterales bacterium. Lineage (GTDB taxonomy): Bacteria > Actinomycetota > Thermoleophilia > Solirubrobacterales > Solirubrobacteraceae > Palsa-465. The sequence goes on along the minus strand of CAVOIU010000052.1, from coordinate 29,790 downwards.
CGTTCTCGCCGGAGGAGCCCAGCCAGGAGTCGATGTCGCTGCTGACCGCGACGGTCGACGAGGACATCGAGCGGGTGTTCACACGCCTGCCCGACGACGAGCGGGTCGCGGACATCGCCGGCCGCGGCCAGGACGTCCGCGAGCGGCTCGCGGCGCGGGCGCAGATCGGCATCGGCGGCCGGGTGATTCGGATCCACGGCGACTACCACCTCGGCCAAACGCTGTCCACGCATGATCGCGGCTGGGTGATCATCGACTTCGAGGGCGAGCCGGCCAGGCCGCTGCACGAGCGGCGCCAGAAGCGCTCTCCGCTCCGGGACGTGGCGGCGATGCTGCGCTCGTTCGCATACGCGACCTCCGCCGTCGAGATCCTCCGCGGCCGCAACGCCCCCGAGGACTTCGAGCAACGCTCCCGCGAGCGATTCCTCGAGCAGTACTTCGAGCACGTCGACGCGACGCTGTTGCCCACTGGCGAGTCCCAGATCGCGACCCTGGTCTCGATCTTCGAGCTCGAGAAGGCGATCTACGAGCTCCAGTACGAGCTCGACAACCGGCCCGACTGGGTGGCGATCCCGGTCGCGGGCATCCGGCGGCTGCTGGAGGAGACGTGACGACCGTCGCCAGCTCCGAGCTCGACTCGCTCGTCCGCCGCGAGCACTCGAACCCACACGAGGTCCTCGGGGCACACTCCGGGCGCGGCGGCGTCGTAATCCGCGCTCTCCGGCCGGCGGCGCGCGCGATCACGGTCCACCTCGACGACGGCGCCCACGGTCGAGCTCGAGCCGGTTCACCCGGGAGGTGTGTTCGAGGGCCTCGTCGAGGACGCCGAGCTTCCCCTCCATTACCGACTCGAGGTCGACTATGGAGACGACGGCACGTTCACGATCGAGGACCCGTACGCGTTCACCCCGACGATCGGCGAGCTCGACCAGCACCTGATCGGCGAGGGCCGCCACGAGCACCTCTACAACAAGCTCGGGGCACACGTGCTCGAGCACCAGGGCATACAGGGCACGGCGTTCGCGGTGTGGGCGCCCTCGGCGCGTGCGGTCAGCGTCGTCGGCGACTTCAACATGTGGGACGGCCGCCTGCACGCGATGCGCTCGCTTGGCTCCTCCGGTGTGTGGGAGCTGTTCCTGCCGGAGCTCGAGCCGGGCGAGCGGTACAAGTACGAGCTCCTCGACGCCGACCGCGAGCTGAGGCTCAAGGCCGACCCGTACGCGCAGGAGGCCGAGCACCCGCCGCAGACGGCGTCGATCGTGTTCCGCTCCGAGTACCGGTGGGGACCCGGCGACGATGAGTGGCTGGCCCAGCGCCGCGAGCAGCAGCCGCTCGAGCAGCCGATCTCGATCTACGAGGTCCACCTCGGGTCGTGGCGCTTGAACAGCCTTGACGGGGCGTCCCCGGAGGGGGTGGCCCGGCCGCTGAGCTACGTGGAGCTGGCCGACGAGCTGTCGGCATACGTCAAGGACATGGGCTTCACGCACGTGGAGCTGCTTCCGGTGATGCACCACCCGTTCGCCGGGTCATGGGGGTATCAGGTCACCGGCTACTTCGCCCCCACCCCGCACTACGGCCGGCCGGACCAGCTGCGGCAGTTCATCGAGCGGATGCACTCCTCCGGCGTCGGGGTGATCCTCGACTGGGTCCCCGCCCACTTCCCGCGTGACGAGTTCGGACTCGTCCGGTTCGACGGGACCGCGCTGTACGAGCACGCCGACCCCCGCCGCGGCGAGCACCCAGATTGGGGGACGCTGATTTTTAATCTGTCGCGCCACGAGGTGCGCAACTTCCTGATCTCGAACGCCGTGTTCTGGCTCGAGGAGTACCACGCGGACGGTGTCCGGGTCGACGCGGTCGCCTCGATGCTGTACCTCGACTACTCGCGCGAGGACGGCGAATGGGTCCCCAACCAGTTCGGCGGGCGCGAGGACCTCGACGCGGTCGCCTTCCTCAAGGAGCTCAACGAGGTGATCCACGCGCGCGAGCCGGGGATCGTGTCCGCGGCCGAGGAGTCGACCGCGTGGCCGGGCGTCTCCCGCCCCACCTACCTCGGCGGCCTCGGGTTCGGCTTCAAGTGGAACATGGGCTGGATGCACGACACGCTGCGCTACTTCCAGCAGGACCCGATCTACCGTCGCTACCACCATCACGAGCTGACGTTCTCGTTGATGTACGCCTTCAGCGAGAACTTCATCCTGCCGCTGTCACACGACGAGGTCGTCCACGGCAAGGGCTCGCTGTACGAGAAGATGCCAGGTGACCGCTGGCAGAAGCTCGCCAACCTCCGCGTGCTGTACGCCTACATGTGGGCGCATCCCGGCAAGAAGCTGCTGTTCATGGGGGGCGAGCTCGCCCAGGAGCGGGAATGGAGCCACGAGCGCTCGCTCGATTGGCACCTGCTCGAGCAGCCCGGGCACGCCGGGATCCAATCGCTCGTGCGTGACCTCAACCGGCTGTACCGGGATGAGCCGGCGCTGTGGGAGGTCGATTCCGACCCCGCAGGGTTCTGGTGGATCGAGCCCAACGACGCCGACGCGAACGTGGTCGCGTTCGCGCGGCAATCCAGCGACAAAACGCGACTCGTCGTGTTTGTGGCGAATTTCTCTCCGGTGCCTCGCGAGTCCTACCGCCTGGGGCTGCCGCGGTCGTGCCGCTGGCGCGAGGCGATCAACACCGACTCGACCTACTACGGTGGAAGCGACATGGGCAACCTGGGAGGCGTCACACCCGAGCCGATCCCCTGGCACGGACAGCCGGTCTCGGCCGAGGTCACCCTGCCGCCGCTGGCGGCTATCTGGTTGGTGCCAGAGACCGAGTGAGCCCGGGGCACCCGTGGGAGCGACCGTTGGGGGCGCGGCCGCTCGACGACGAGCGCGTCGAGTTTCGCGTCTGGGCCCCGCGCCCGGAGTCGGTCGCGCTCCGGCTGCGAGACCGCGACGTCGGGCTTTCGTACGCCGGCGATGGTGTCTATGAAGCAGTCGCGCCGGCTCGCGCCGGGGACGACTACCTGTTTGTGCTCGACGGCCGGCCGCTGCCCGACCCCGCTTCGCGCTGGCAGCCGGAGGGGATCCGCGGTCCGTCCCGCGTGCTCGCGGTCGAGCCGGCGCCGCCGCTCGCCGAGATCCCGTCGGGTGACCGCCTCGTCGTCTATGAGCTGCACGTCGGCACGTTCACGCCGGAGGGGACGTTCGAGGCGGCGATCCCTTACCTGCGGGAGCTGGCCGAGCTCGGGATCACCGCAATCGAGCTGATGCCGGTCGCCGAGTTCCCCGGCCAGCGCGGGTGGGGATACGACGGCATCTACATCTCGGCGGCACAGTCTTCCTACCGCGGCCCGCACGGGTTAGCGAAGCTCGTCGTGGGGGCGCACCGGGAGGGCCTGGCGGTGATCCTCGACGTCGTCTACAACCACGTCGGGACCTCGGGGATCGAGGCGCTGGAGGCGTTCGGCCCGTACTTCACCGACGCCCACGAGACGCCGTGGGGGCCGGCGATCAACTATGACCAGCCCGGCTGTGAGCCGGTGCGCGAGTGGGTGCTCCAGAGCGCGCATGGATGGATCCGCGAGTTCGGCATCGACGGCCTCCGCCTCGACGCGATCCACGCGATCGTCGACTCGAGTCCCGAGCACATCGTCGAGACGATCGCCCGACGCGTGCACGAAGAACACGACGGTTCGCTCGTGATCGGAGAGGTCGGCATGTCCGACCCGTACGAGGATGGGGCACCGGCGTGCGATGCGATCTGGGTCGACGACTTTCACCATGCGCTCCACGTGCTGCTGACCGGCGAGCACGACGGCTACTACGCGGACTTCGGGCGCGTCGAACAGCTCACGCGCGCGTTCGGGCGCTCGCCCCCGGATCGGTTCGTCGTCTACTCCCAGAACCACGATCAGGTCGGCAACCGCGCGTTCGGCGACCGGCTTCCGCGCGAGGTCCAGCCGCTGGCTGCCTTCTGCACGTTGCTCTCCCCGTTCGTCCCGCTGCTGTTCATGGGTGAGGAGTACGGTGAGACCGCGCCCTTCCAGTTCTTCTCCGACCACATCGACCCGAAGATCGCGGATGCCACCCGCGAGGGCCGGCGCCGGGAGTTCGCCGCGTTCACGCAGTTCTCCGAGCAGGAGATCCCCGATCCCCAGGACCCGGCGACGTTCGAGCGCTCGCAGCTCGCCCGCGACGGTGATGACGCGCTGGCCGGGCTGTACGCGCAGCTGCTCGCGGTCCGCCGGGAGCTCCCGCCTGGGCTCGACTCGCTCAGCAGCGCGGAGGACGGGCGCACGCTGCGCATTCGCCGCGGGCCGTATGAGCTCGTCTGCAACTTCGGCTCCGAGGAGCTCGTTGTGCCGCGCGGCCACGGCGAGCAGATCTGCCTCGCGACTTCCGAGCAGACCCGCGTCGAGGGCGACCAGCTTCACCTCGCGCCGCTGTCGGGAACCCTGATCCGATGACCGAGGTGTGGCGCGGGGAGCCGTTCCCCCTGGGCGCAACGTGGGACGGCTACGGCACCAACTTCTCGTTCTTCTCAGAGCACGCGGAGGGGGTCGAGCTGTGCCTGTTCGACGATCACGACAGGGAGACCCGGATCGATATGACCCAGCGGCGGGCGCTGAACTGGCACTGCTACCTGCCCGAGGTGGGCGGCGGCCAGCGATACGGCTTCCGCGTGCATGGACGCTACGCCCCGACCGAGGGTCAGCGCTTCAACCCGGACAAGCTGCTGATCGACCCGTACGCGAAAGCGATCGACGGCGTCGTCGACTGGGCCCACGACGCCAACGTGCTGCCCTATGTGCCCGACGGGACCGAGGACGCCGACCTCGAGCGCGACGATGAGGACGACGCGGCGGCGATGCCGAAGTCGGTCGTGATCGACGATGCGTTCGACTGGCAGGGCGACCGCCCCCCGAGGATCCCCTTCGCCGACACGATCATCTACGAGACCCACGTCAAGGGCTTCACGATGCGCCACCCCGAGGTCCGGGAGGAGCTGCGCGGCACCTACGCCGGGCTCGCCTCCGAGCCCGCGCTCGAGTACCTGAGCAACCTCGGCGTCACCGCCGTGGAACTGCTGCCGGTGCACCACATCAGCGACGAGGCGTTCCTGGCCGAACGGGGACTTCGCAACTACTGGGGCTACAGCACGATCGGCTACTTCGCGCCCCATTCCGAATACGCGGCCACCGGTCGCCGCGGCGAGCAGGTGCGCGAGTTCAAGGGCATGGTCAAGGCGCTCCACCGCGCCGGGATCGAGGTGATCCTCGACGTCGTCTACAACCACACCGCCGAGGGCAATCACCTCGGGCCGATGCTCTCCTTCAAGGGGGCGGACAACGCCTCCTACTACCGGTTGATGCCCGAGGACCCCCGCTCCTACATGGACTTCACCGGCACCGGCAACTCGCTGAACCCTGTCCATCCGAGCGTGCTGCGCCTGATCATGGACTCGCTTCGCTACTGGGTGACCGAGTGCCACGTCGACGGGTTCCGTTTCGACCTCGCCTCGGCGCTGGCGCGGGAGTTCTTCGACGTCGACCGACTGTCGGCGTTCTTCGACACGATCCACCAGGACCCGGTGATCTCGCAGGTGAAGTTGATCGCCGAGCCGTGGGACGTCGGTCCCGGCGGCTACCAGGTCGGGAACTTCCCGGTCCTGTGGTCGGAGTGGAACGGCGTCTACCGCGACTCGATGCGGGACTACTGGCGCGGGTTTGCCAACTGCGGCGAGTTCGCCAGGCGGCTCTCGGGCTCGGCGGACCTGTACGAGGCCGACGGTCGTGACCCGTTCGCGTCGATCAACTTCATCACCGCCCACGACGGCTTCACCCTCCGCGACCTCGTCACCTACGAGCACAAGCGCAACGAAGCCAACCTCGAGGACAACCACGACGGCACCGACGACAACCGCTCGTGGAACTGCGGCGTCGAGGGCGAGACCGACGATCGGGAGATCGGCGACCTGCGCGCGCGCCAGCAGCGCAACTTCCTGACGACGCTGCTGGTCTCGCAGGGCACGCCGATGCTGCTCGGCGGCGACGAGCTCGACCGCACCCAGGGCGGGAACAACAACGCGTGGTGCCAGGACAGCGAGATCTCCTGGTATGACTGGGGCCCGAGCCCCGGAGCGGAGGAGCTCCAGGAGTTCACCCGCCGGCTGATCCGCCTGCGCCGCGAGCACCCGGTCTTCAGGCAGGAGACCTTCCTGCGTGGCGAGGAGGGAGAGCGCTCGGGGCTGCCTGACGCCTGGTGGTTCCGGCCCGACGGACGCAAGATGACGCGGCGGGACTGGAACGACGGCGAGCACGTCCTGGGCCTGTTCCTCAATGGTCGGGAGATCGGGATGATCGGCCACCGTGGCGAGGAGATCGAGGACGACTCGTTCATCGTGCTCGTCAACGCCCACCACGAGGACCGCACCTTCATGCTCCCGCGCCGGCGCTTCGGGGCGCAGTGGACGCTCGAGCTCGCGACCGCCGACCCGGCGGCGGCCGCGGGCAGCGCGAGCTACGGCGCACGGACGGAGATCGACGTGACCTCGCGCTCGATCGTGATCTTGAAGCTCGTCGCGTGAGCTCGGCTGAGCTCAGGGCCACCTACCGCCTGCAGCTGACCGCCGGGTTCGGGTTCGACGCCGCGTGCCGGCTGATCCCGTATCTGCGTGACCTCGGCATCTCGCATCTGTACCTGTCGCCGTCGCTGCAGGCGCGCGAGGGGTCGACGCACGGGTACGACGTGATCGACTCGGGCCGGCTGTCGGATGCGCTGGGGGGCGAGGCGGGGTTCGAGACGCTCGCCGTGGCCGCCCGCGAAGCCGAGATGGGAGTGATCCTCGACGTGGTCCCCAACCACATGGCGGCTTCTCCGGAGAACCCCTACTGGGCGGACCCGGCGCTCCGGGAGCGGTTCTTCGACATCGATCCGGTCACCGGCAGGCATCGGCGATTCTTCGACATCGACGACCTCGCGGGCGTGCGGCAGGAGGACCTGGAGGTCTTCGAGCGCACGCACGAGCTGGTGTTCTCGCTGGTCAGGAGGGGCCTCGTCGACGGCCTGCGGGTCGACCACCCCGACGGGCTCGCCGACCCGGCAGGGTACCTGGAACGGCTGCGCTCGACGGGGGTCGAGCGCGTGTGGGTGGAGAAGATTCTCGACCCGGACGAGCGCCTGCGCGACTGGCCCGTGTGCGGGACGGTCGGCTACGAGTTCTCAGGCGACGCCTGTGCGCTGTTCGTCGACCCGGCCGGCGAGGAGCCGCTGACCCGGCTCTGGGAGTCCGTGTCGGGAGACCCGCAGCCGTTTGGAGAAGTGGCTTTCGAGGCGAAGCTCGAGCAGGCGCGCTCGACGTTCGCGCCGGAGCTCGAGCGTCTTGCCCGGGAGCTGGACGATGGCGAATCCCGTGCGCATATGTCACGCAATTCGCCAAAGTCCATCGAGGAGCTCGCGCGGGCGCTCTCTTCGTTGCCGGTCTACCGCACGTACATCGATCCGCGATCGGGCACGACCGACGAAGCCGATCGCGCGGCCATCGCCGCCCTTGACCCCGCGTTCCAGCGCCTCCTGCTCGAAGGCCCGCCCGGGTTCGTGACCCGCTTTCAGCAGACCACCCCCGCGATCATGGCCAAGGGAGTCGAGGACACGGCGTTCTATCGGTACGGGCGATTGCTGGCGCTGAACGACGTCGGCGGTGATCCCGCGCGGTTCGGGATCGACGTCGAGGCCTTCCACGCCGGGTGCGTGGAGCGGGCCGAGCGGTTTCCGCTTGCGCTGCTCACGACCATGACCCACGACGCCAAGCGCTCCGGCGACGTGCGCGCCAGGATCGGCGCGCTGGCGTCGATCGCGGACGAGTGGACCACCGTCGTCGGGCGGTGGCTCGAGCTCACCGAGCGGCTCCGGAGTGACGGTGCTCCGGACGACATCGAGCGCTACTTCCTGTTCCAGACACTCGTTGGCGCGTGGCCGATCGAGCGCGAGCGGGTCGAGTCCTACGTGGTCAAGGCGCTGCGGGAGGCCAAGCGCAACACCACCTGGGTCGACCCGGACGAGGCGTACGAACGGGCCGTTGTGGGGTTCTGCCGGGCGCTGTACGACGACGAGCCGTTCATCGCCGCGTTCGAGCCGTTCGCCGCGCGGGTGGCCTCGAAGGGGGATCGCGCCGCGATCGGACAGCTGATCCTGAAGCTGACCGCGCCCGGGATCCCCGACACCTACCAGGGCGACGAGCTGCCCTACCGCGCGCTGGCCGATCCCGACAATCGCCAGCCGGTCGACTGGGACCTGCGGCAGGCGATGCTCAAGCGGCTGATGGGCGGCTCGCCGGTGATCGACGACACCCGCAAGCTGTTCTTGACGATGCGGCTCCTCGGGCTGCGGGCGCGCCGCCCGGAGCCGTTCTGGGGCGGGTATGAGCCGCTGGACGCCGGACCCGAGGTGTGCGCGTTCGTACGCGGCGGCCAGGTGCTGACCGCGGTCGCTGTTCGGGACCGCGAGGCGACCGCAGGCGCCAGGCTGGCGGATCCCCCCGGCGGTCGCTGGCGTGACGTTCTCACCGGCGAGGAGCGATCGTTCGATTCCCGCCAGCCGCTCGCGGGCGTGCTCGACGAGCGCGGGATCGGGCTGTTTGAGCGGCTGTAGCTCGGTAGGGTCACAGGCATCGTGTCAATGCGCCTGCGCCAAGCCGTCCTCGCCGCCGCCGATCTTGACGCCGTCGTCGCCGAGCTGAGCAGCCGACTCGGACTGCGCGCGCCGTTCGCCGATCCTGGCGTCGGTCACTTCGGACTTCGCAACGCGGTGTTCTGCCTCGGCGACACGTTCCTCGAGGTCGTCTCGCCGGTGCAGTCCGACACCGCCGCCGGCCGGCTGATCGAGCGCCGTGGCGGCGACTGCGGATATATGACGATGTTCCAGCTCGACGATCTCGCCGCCGCACGCGGGCGAGTCCGCGACCTGGGGATTCGTGAGGTCTTCGAGGTCGCGCTCGACGACATGGCCGAGGTCCACCTGCACCCGGCCGATATGCGTGGGGCGATCGTCTCTCTGAGCGAGCCCACGCCTCCCGAGGCGTGGCGCTGGGGCGGCCCGGAGTGGGCAGAGCGCAGCGCCCCGGTGGAGCTCTTCGGAGCAACGATCGCGGTCGCCGACCCCGTCGCGGTCGCCGCCCGTTGGCAGACCGTCCTGGGCGGGTCACTCGAATCTGCGGGGATCGAGATCGTCGCTGACGAGGGCGATCGCGGACTGGTCGGGATCGTCCTCGGCGGCGATCACGGAGCGCCGTTCGAGGCCGGAGGCGTACGGTTCACCTTCAACGAGGAGGAGACGAGATGACCGAGGTAGTGCTGTTCGACGTCCACGACGCCGTGGCGGTGCTGACGTTCAACCGGCCCGACCGGCTGAACGCGTGGACCCCTGAGCTCCAGACGCGCTACTTCGACCTCCTGGAGGAATGCGCGTCACGCGCCGACGTCCGCGCGATCGTCCTGACCGGCGCCGGGCGCGGGTTCTGCGCGGGTGCCGACATGCAGGGACTCGGGGCAGCTCGCGGAGCGCGACGGGGAGCGCCTGGCGGGCGCGCCCGACCCGCGGCCGGTCACGTTCGCGCTCGCCATCCCGAAGCCGGTGATCGCCGCGATCAACGGCCCGTGCGCCGGCATCGGGCTGGTGCACGCGGTGATGTGCGACCTGCGCTTGGCCGCGGCCGGCGCCAAGATCACCACCGCGTTCGCGAGGCGGGGCCTCGTCGCCGAGCACGGCCTCAGCTGGATGTTGCCCCGGCTCGTGGGGCCGGCACGCGCGCTGGACCTGTTGCTCTCGGGGCGGGTGGTGCTCGGCGCCGAGGCGGCCGAGCTCGGCCTGGTCAACCGTGCCGTCGACGACGATCGCGTCCTCACGGAGGCGACCGACTACGCGCGGATGTTGGCCACCGAGTGCTCGCCGGCGAGCATGGCGGCGATGAAGCGCCAGGTCTACGCGGATTACGAGCACACGCTCGCCGAGAGCCTCGACGAGGCCAACCGGCTGATGGCGGAGTCGTTCTCCCGCTCAGATTTCGCCGAGGGAGTGCAGAGCTTCGTCGAGCGGCGATCGCCAGACTTCGCGCCGCTGGGCTCAGAGGCGGTGTCAGCCGCGCCCTGATGCGCGTCCTGCTGATCTCGTGGGAGTACCCCCCGGTGATCGAGGGGGGCTCGCCCGCCACGTCCGCAAGCTCGCCGAGCACCTGGTCGGCGAGGGGGTCGAGGTGCACGTACTGACGCGCGGCGGGCACCTCCCCGCCGAGGAGGACCGGCATGGAGTGGTCGTCCACCGCGTCCGCGAGCCCGCCTTTCCCAAGGACCCGAGCGCCTTCGTGCGCTGGGTGGACGAGATGAACGACGACATGGCCAGGCTCGGGAGCGAGCTGTGCGCGCGCCTGGACTTTGCGCTGGTCCACTCGCACGACTGGCTTGTGGCGGCGGCGGCGCAACGGCTGGCGCGCGGACACCGGCTCCCCTGGGTGACAACGGTTCACGCCACCGAATTCGGAAGACACCAGGGCTGGGTCCAGAAGCACCCTCAGTCGCACATCCACGCCGCCGAGCGGTCGATGGTCCGCAGCGCGGACCGCGTGATCACCTGCTCGCGGTATATGCGCGGGCACGTCGCCAGCGTGTTCGGTATCGCTCCCTCACGGGTCACCGTGATCCCGAACGGAATCGACCCGCGCGATCTCGAGCCGGTGGCGGACGACCTCTCGGCGCTCCGGGAAAGGTATGCCCGCCCGGAAGAGCGACTGGTCCTGCTCGTGGGAAGGCTCGTCTATGAGAAGGGGTTCCACCTCGCGCTCGACGCGCTGGCGCCCGTCGTCAAGGGGCTTGGCAACGTCCGCTTCGTGGTCGCCGGAACCGGGACGGCCGAGGCTGAGCTGAAGCTTCAGGCAAGGCGGCTGGGCCTCTCCCGCTACGGCTCGTTCGTCGGGTGGGTCGGCGACGACATGCTCCATTCGCTCTACCGGGTCGCCGAGATCGTGATCGTCCCATCGATCTACGAGCCATTCGGCCTGGTCGCGCTGGAGGCGATGGCCTCGGGGTGCCTGTGCGTGGTCGCCGACACCGGCGGCCTGCGAGAGGTGGTGCCTGGCGACGGGACGGTTGGCGTCAGGTTCCCCTCCCGCGATTCGGACGCGCTTGTGACGATCCTCGAGCGGTTCCTGGTCGACGACGATGCGCGCGAGCTGCTCGTGACCGAGGCGCGCGACCACGTGCTGCGCTTCGATTGGGTCGAGGTGGCCCGCCGCACGCTCGAGGTGTACGGCGCGCTCGAGCGGTTGCAGGCCTCCCACGCAGACCGGGCTACGATCCTGTCAACTACGTCCTCCACGGGTAGCCACAAAGCCCCGGCTACCCAAGGAGAAGCATGACCGATAAGCATGTCGACGAGGCCACCGGCAGGATCAAGGAAGCTGCAGGTTCGCTGACCGGGGACAAGGACCTCAAGAACGAGGGCAAGGTCGATCAGGCGAAGTCCTCCGTCAAGGACGCTGTCGACAAGGTCGCCGACAAGGTCACGGGCGACGACGACTGACGGGAGCTCCGCCGGCCGGTGAACCCGGTCGGCGGGCAGCCCTCATCGGAGGGCGAGCCTCAGCCCACGCCGTGGGCGAGGCACAGCCGCTGGAGGCGCTCCATCGCCTCCGCAGCGCGGCTCGGCAGCGTGGCGAGCGCGTCGGCGGCCTGACGAAGGTCATCGATCGTCACCTGGCGCGCCTCGAGCGCGAATCGCCCGAGCCACCTGACGGCCGCGCGCTCGAATCGTTCAGGGTCGCCGGTCCGCAGCACCAGGCAGATCCGCAGCGCGTCTTCCAGCGCGATCCGCGGGAGCTCGAGAGCTGCCGCGGTGACGAGCGCCTCGTTGCCCGTGTCGAGCGCACGCTTGAAGCGGGCGTACGGATTGCCTTCGCTTGTCACGAACATATGTTCGTATGCGTGTCAAGCGAGGTGACCGGGTAGGCCTCCGTCAACAGGGTCGTCAAGGAGGAGGCGCAAGCATGCTTGTCGCAAGGGCAATAAGAATCGTGGTCGGGATTGTGGTGGCGATCATCGTGGTGGCGGTGATCCTGCGGCTACTCGACGCAAATCCAGCGAATGCGATCGTCAGCGACATTCATGACGCGGGTGCGTGGCTGGTGGGCCCGTTCAAGAACATCTTCTCGGTCAAAGGGGCGAAGCTCGCGATGGTGCTCAACTGGGGGCTGGCCGCGGTCGTCTACACGATCGTCGGTGGGTTCATTGCCGGCTTTGCGGCACGTGGAGCGGCGGCGGGTTTGCGACGCCGCGGAGTGCGGCGCACGCGCCCCGTCGTCTGACTCAGGTGCGGCCCGTCTAGGCAGCGGGGCGCAAAACGAAAGGGCCCGGCGTCTGGCCGGGCCCTCTGACACTCGCCTGTTAGGGCGATTACAGCAGCGTTGCTGCCTTACATCATCCCGCTCATGTCGGGCATGCCACCGCCACCGCCGCCGCCGCCGTCCTTCTCCGGCACCTCGGCGACGATCGCCTCGGTGGTGAGGATGTTCTTGGCGATCGACGCCGCGTTCTGCAGCGCAGACCGCGTGACCATCGCCGGGTCGATGACGCCCTCGGCGACGAGGTCGACGATCTCGCCCGTTGCGGCGTTGAGCCCGTGGCCCTTCTTCGCCCTGCGGACGTCAGCGACGACGACCGAGCCTTCGAGGCCCGAGTTGTCGGCGATCTGACGGAGCGGCTCTTCGAGCGCGCGGTGCACGATCCGTGCGCCGGTGCGTTCATCCGCGTCCTCGATCGCGTCGACCTTGAGCGCGTGCTGCGCCACGAGTAGCGCCACGCCGCCGCCCGGCACGATGCCCTCCTCGAGGGCCGCGCGGGTGGCCTGCAGCGCGTCCTCGACGCGGTGCTTCTTCTCCTTCATCTCGGTCTCGGTTGCCGCACCGACCTTCACGACCGCGACACCGCCCGAGAGCTTCGCGAGGCGCTCCTGGAGCTTCTCGCGGTCGAAGTCGGACTCGGTGTTCTCGACCTCGGCCTTGATCTGGTTGATCCGACCCTTGATCGCCTCGGAATCGCCGGCACCGTCCACGATCGTGGTGGTGTCCTTGGCGACGACCACGCGACGAGCGCGGCCGAGCTGCGAGACCTGGGTGTTCTCGAGCTTCAGCCCCATCTCCTCGGTGATCACCTCGCCGCCGGTGAGGATCGCGATGTCCTCGAGCATCCGCTTGCGGCGATCGCCGAAGCCGGGTGCCTTGACCGCGACGCCGGTGAAGGTGCCGCGGAGCTTGTTGACGACGAGCGTCGCGAGCGATTCGCCCTCGACGTCCTCGGCGATGATCAGCAGCGGCTTGCCCGACTGGATCACCTGCTCCAGGATCGGGAGCACGTCACGGACAGAGCCGATCTTCTGGTTCGCGATCAGGATGTAGGGGTCCTCGAGAGTCGCTTCCATGCGCTCCTGGTCGGTGACCATGTAGGGCGAGATGTAGCCCTTGTCGAACTGCATGCCCTCGGTGAACTCGAGGTCCATGCCGAACGTCTGGCCCTCCTCGACGTTGACCACGCCGTCCTTGCCGACCTTGTCGATCGCATCGGCGATCACGTCGCCGATCTCGTCGTCGCCGGCGGAGATCGTCGCCACGCGGGCGATCTGGTCCTTGCCGGAGATCTCGACCGACTGGGTCTCGATGTTCTTGACGACGTCGTCGACGGCCTTCTCGATCCCGCGCTTGAGAGCGAGCGGGTTGGCGCCGGCGGCGACGTTCTTGAGGCCCTGGCGGACGATCGCCTGCGCGAGCACGGTCGCCGTCGTGGTGCCATCCCCGGCCACGTCATTGGTAGCTGTGGCGACCTCTCTCACGAGCTGTGCGCCCTGGTTCTGGAAGACGTCCTCAACCTCGATCTCACGCGCAATCGTGACCCCGTCATTGGTGATCGTCGGCGCGCCGAACTTCTTGTCGAGGACCACGTACCGGCCGCGGGGGCCGAGCGTGACCTTCACTGCGTTGGCTACCGCGTCGACGCCCTCTTCGAGCGCCTTGCGTGCCTCCGCGTCGTACTTCAGTTCCTTGTGTGCCATATCTGTTTCAGTTCTCCTGGTTTCTGGCCCTTACGACTGGACCTTTGCCAGCACGTCGGACTCACGGAGGACGAGCAGCTCCTCGCCGTCGACCTTGATCTCGGTGCCGCCGTACTTGCTGTACAGGACCTCGTCGCCTTCGGCGACGTCAAGCGGCATGCGCTTGCCCGTGTCCTCGTTGACCCTGCCATCGCCGACGGCAAGGACCTTGCCCTTCTGGGGCTTCTCCTTGGCCGTATCGGGAAGGACGAGGCCGCTTGCGGTTGTCTCCTCCTCCTCGATTGCCCGCACGATCAGACGATCGCCAAGGGGCTTCAACTTCATATTGACCTCCGGTGGGAAGTGGATGAGCTTGGCACTCAGTCGAGAGTGCCAACGACACAGAATATAGCTCGCTAAACGGGTTATCAAGCCATCTCTGGCACTCGTCGCTGGCAGTGCCAGGTCGGGCTCGTGCAGGGCGGGCTTGGCCAGGCGCGCCTCGGTGCCAGAGCGGGCTTGGTCCCAGGGCGCGCCTCGGTGCCCGGGCGGCCTCGGTTGCCAGGGCCGCTGCGAAGGCCGGAGCCGGCGTTAGTTTCGCGCGCCGCCGAGCCCGTGCATGCGATCGCGGATCCGGGCGGGTTCTCGATGATCTGCGAGAAACGGACGACGGTCACGGTGTCCTCGAGCTCGACCTTGCGGCCGTAGATCTGCTCGAGGAAATGGACCATCTCGTCGATCCGCCGGAACTCGGGGTTGTCGTGCTCGATGTCGCGGGGGGACAGGTCACGGACGCGCTTGACCTCGACCTGGTCGATCACCGCGTTGAAGATCTTCTCCCGCGGAGAATGCTGGTAGCCGATCGTCACCAGCACGCAGTCGTTCTTGCGGTACTTGTGCGACTTGTCGCCGAGCCTGATCGTCGCCGTCTTGCGGCCACGCCGTAGCTGGTCGGCGAACACCGACGAGTAGAAATTCAGGACGCGCACCGCGTCGCCAGCCTACCGATCCCGCACGTGACCGCGACATCGCCCGCTCGACCATCTCGCGCTCGCCTTCGTAGGTGAGCGCGCGCGCCGCCTCCTCGAGTGGCATCCACCGCGCCTCCGCGATTTCGTGGTCGGGGTCCAGCTCCCCGAGCGGTACTCGAACAGCCAGAACGCGACGCGCTTGTCGACCGGCCCGCGCCGGCGTTCGTAGGTGTACTCGATCTCGCCGAGCTGCTCGATCGGCTCGGCCTCGACCCCGGTCTCCTCGCGAACCTCCCGGTCGGCGGCCTCGACGCGGGCTCTCATCGCCGTCGGGGTGGCCCTTGGCAGCGCGAGCACGTCGTCCCGCGAGCGCCCTTGGCCGGGACGATGACGACCACTTCGTCGCCTCGGACAACCACTCCCCCCGCCGAGAAATCTTCTGTGTGCTAATAGACGTACCGCTCCAGCGCGGCGGGTCGTGAACGGTCAGCCTCCCGCGGCCTTGGGTGATTATCCCAGCACGCTCGAGCACGGCGAGGAACCGGCTGGCGGACTCACGCGAAGAGCCCGCCAGCTGCGCTAGATCCGTCTGCGTCGCGGTGATCAGGATGTCCCCGTCGCGTGTCGCCCTCCCCGCGCGCCGCCTCGACCTGCTGCAGGAGCACGCCAGCCACGCGGCTCTGGACTGTCTGGAAGGACTGACGCGACAAGCGGTCGTTGGCCTCTCGCAGGCGGCTACCCAGCGCCGCGATCAGCTTGATGGAGATGTCGGGGTGCTCGCGGAGAAGCCGGCGCATGTCGGGGCCGAGGATCGCGATCGTCTCGGCCTCCTCCAGCGTCTCGACCGTCGCCGAGCGCGGCTCGCCGCCGAGCATCGCGAGTTCGCCGAAGATGTCGCCGGGGCCGAACTGCGCGAGCGTGATCGAGCGGCCGTCCGGGTGCTCGCGCACCGCACGCGCGTGCCCAGACCGGATGACGTAACACGTGTCGCTGGCGTCGCCCTCGCGAAACACGACCTCACCCGCCTTGAACGTTCGCGGGACCGCGAGCTCGACCACCTGGACCAGATCTTGGTCGAGGAGAGTCGAAAACAGCGGGACCGCTCGCAGCAGCCCGGTCGTCTCCTCGCTGGTCGTGGCCATGGCGAGCAGGGATAGCACATCGCGTGCCAGGCTCCGCCGCACTCACCGGCGAAGATCTTCGGTCGGGGGGTGCCGTTCTCGGATAGGGTGAGCACGGTGGCGACGCGCTGGTGGCTCGGCGGGACAGGACCGTGACGATTACCGCGCTCCTGCCACGGCTGCTGCTCGCCGGTGTGTTCGGGGTCGCCGGAGCGGCGAAGCTGGCCGATCGAGCCGGTGCGCGCCGGATGATCGTCGGGTTCGGCTCGCCTGAGGCGATGGCACCGGCGCTGGCCTGGGCGCTCGTCTGCTCCGAGCTCGGGATTGCGGTTGCGCTCCTACTAGCTCCCTCCTCACGCCTCGGGGGGTGGGGAGCGCTGGCGCTGCTGCTCGTGTTCGGCGCCGCGGCGGCGATTAGTCTGGGTAAGGGGCGGCGTCCGGAGTGTCGTTGCTTTGGCAGCCTGCGCGCCCACGAGGTGGGCCGGTCAACCCTCGCGCGTAACGCGTTGCTGGCGAGCGTCGCCGGGTTCGTTGCCACTGGAAGTCCGCTTCCGGTCGTGCTCGCGCCGATCGCAGCCGTGACGTGGATGGCGCTCGCGTCGCGTGGGCACGGGAGCCCACGACCCGGCATGCCGGCGCCGGCCTTGTCGCTGCTCGACCAGGCCGGACGGCGATCGACGTTGGGCTCGCTGCTCGCGGACCGCCGCGCGGCGCTGCTCGTGTTCAGCGAATCGACATGTGGCGCCTGCCAGGAGCTGATGCCACGGGTGGTCGACTGGCAGCAACGTCTCGATCGCGAACTTGCGATCGCCGTCGTGAGCGCAGGCTCGCCCGAGGTCGAGCTCAAGATGGCGCGCGATCACGGACTCCGGACGGTGCTCGTGGACGAGGACCGCCGCGCGAGCACCGCGTACGGCATCACGGCAACTCCCAGCGCCGTGCTCATCGACGCCCGGGCGCGGATCATCGCCACGCCCGCGCGGGGAGCTGACGAGATCGCCGCGCTGGTCGAGCGCGCGATCGCGACCGGGGAGTCCGCCGTGGGACGCCGCACCGTGCTGAAGAGCGCGGTCGCCGGAGCCGTGGCAGTCACACTCGCCCCGCTGTACGAGTCGGCGCTGGCGGCCGCCAGAACCGTCAAGCACGCGGTGCGACCGACAAAGCTGAAGATCGACGGAGCTTGGATCTGCGGCCAGCGCTACGCCCTCTGCACGTTCGCCGCGTGCAAGCCATCGAGGAGCAACCCGCACATCTCGGTCTGCAAGTGCAAGGTCAAGACCGGTTATTCGGTGGGGTTCAAGTCCTGCGAGAAGCGAGCACCGAAGGGCAGGCAGCTGCACTCGAACTTCTCGCTGCAGGACGTCACCAACCGCACCCGGTCGATGAAATGCAGCGAGCGCGGCCTGTGGGTGCAATGCCTCGACGTGGTGTGCGAGGTGGACCGTCACAATCCGAAGCAGGCGTCCTGCCAGTGCGTCAACCAGAGGACCAAGAACTTCTACACGTTCGGCGGCGACTGCAGGACCAAGACCTGCAAAACGGTGATCTGGTCAGCCACCACCGCTCCGTTCCCGGGCGGCGCCCAGCTGGAGAAGGGGCTCAAGCGCCTCGGGATTCCGTTCAAGGTGCCCAAGGGCTGCCCGGCTCCCAAGACGACCCCCTGACGTCGCGCGCATCCCGGCCGGGCGAGCCTCGCGGCGAGCTCGGTGCGCCCGCGGCTCGGCACCGGGTTCAGATGGTGTCCAGCGCCTGCTCGCGGCGGCGCCTGCGCACGGCGGTGGCGATCCAGAGGACGAGCGCGCCGAGCAGCGCGAGCGGCACCACAACCGCCGCCGCGATCAGCGCCACACCCGCCGCGACCGTCAGCACGCGTCCTGCGTCGTGACCAGCCTTGCCGATCGTGAATCCGCCGTCACCGTGCGAGGCGGTCACGGGAGCGCTGCCGGCGTTGATCGAGAGGGTCACCTGGCTGTAGTCGACCTCTCGGTTGAGCCGCCGCACGGTGGCCTGGTCAGAGGAGATCGACGCTTCGGCGTCGTGGATCCGAGCGGTGAGACTGCCGATCTGGGTCTGCGTCGTTGCGCTCGCGAGCTGCTTGAGCAGCGCGGTGCGAAGCGCCCGGGCGTCGGCCAGCCGGCGCACATCCGCCGCGTACTGGTCATTGACGTCCTGCGTGGTGTCGGTGCGCGAAGCGACCCGTGCGTAACGCAGCGCCGACAGCGCCGCCATCGTCCGCGGGAGCGAGCCGCTGGGGATGCTCAGCTGGAACTGCGCGTAGCCGCCAGGGCCGCCCGCTGTCACAGACGAGTTGTCCACGACTCCGTTCGCCTGCCCGACGACGTCGAACACCTCCTGCGCGACGACATCGACGCGCCCCGGCGAGGTGGTCACCGAGAGCTGCGCAGCCTGGATGATCTTGCGGCCGTTGGCGGGGGACGCGAGCGCGGACGGGAGCGCGGGCGCCGGCGTAGGCGCAGCGGCGCCCGGCACCGTGGCCGAACCGAACCGGGGAGACTTCGCCGCGGGCGCATGCTGGGCGGGCGATGACAACGGCGCGGCCGCCCCGGACGACGACGAGGCGGTGGTCAAGGCGTCCAGAGGTTGGCGTCCCGGTCCTCCCGAGAGCACGACCACGGCAACCACAGCTGCGACCGCGGCGGCGCCAAGGCCGCCTACCGGCGCCAGCCAGCGTCGCCTGCTCGTGCGTGACGGCGGAGCGGACTTGACGAACCGCCGCTCCACGCGCTCGTCCAGCGCGGTCGAAAACGAACGATCGGGAGCCGGGCGCTCCCCCGCCAGCAGCAGCGCGAGCTCCGCGAGCTCCGCATGCCGCGGATCGACCGGGTCTCCGTCGAGTGCGGCGTCGATCGCGCCGAGCGCGTCGGCGACCTCGGGATCGATCGGGGTCTCGTCAAGCCCTCTCATCGCATGCCTTTCTCAGCTTCTCCATGGTCCGGCACAGCAGGGTGCCCGCGTTCGACTCGCTCACGCCGATCGCCCGCGCGAGCTCCGCGTTCGACATCCCGGCGTGGAACTTGAGCGCGACGATCTCGCGTTCGCGAGCCGAGAGCGACGCGAGCGCGTTGCGGACCGCGGCACGCCGCAGCGCGAGGTCGGCTCCGCCGTCGGTCTCGGCCCCCGCGGCGAGGGCGTCCTCGGGGTCGGACGCGAGCCGTGCCAGCCGGCCGCGGCGGCGCAGCTCGTCGAGCGCGGCGTTGCGAGCGATCCCGAACAGCCACGCCCGCTCCTCGCCGCGGCGCCGGTCGAACGTTCGGCGTCGCCGGTACGCGCGCTCGAACGCCAGCGCGGTGACGTCTTCAGCGGCAGGGCGGTCCCGCAGCAGTGTCATCACGTACGCGTAGACGTCATCGCGACTGGACCGGTACAGCGCCTCGAAGCGCTCCCAGGCCGTCTGCCCAGTCGCGCTGTCCGGCGCCGAGAGCGTCTCGATCACATCAGCACTACGGCGGTCAGCCCAATTCGTCACGCACGCTCGGAAAACAGCCTCGGGTCGTTGGAGATCACGCCGGTGACGCCAAGCGCCTCGAGCGCGCGGATCCGCGAGGGCTCATCGACGGTCCACACGTAGAGCTCGCCTCCGGCCTCTCGCACCCGGCGCACGAGCCGGCCCGTGACGAGCCGCCAGTGGGCCATCAGCGCGTCGCACTGCCTCGCCCTGATCGCGTCTGCGGCCTGGCCGGGGAGCGCGAAGCGGAGCGCCTGCAGCGCGACCATCGCGGGCAGCTTTGTCGCCAGCGACCGGAACGGATCGCGGCGGAGCTTCGGGACGGTCCAGCCGAGACGCACCGCCGGCTCGACCTCCCTGATCAGCGCGAGGCTCTCGCGGTACTGAGTCGAGATCAGCGCGCGATCTACGAGCCCGTGCTCACGCAGAGCGTCCAGCACCTCCAGCTCGTACCCAGGCAGCTTCAGGTCGACCACGAACCCGATCCCGGCGAACGCCTCGGAGCCGAGATACGAGAGACCCTCATCGAGCGTCAGTAGGGAGCTCCGCGCAACGTCGCCGAAGTCGTGGGCGAGCACAACCCGCGTGCGCGTGCGCAGCACGTCGAACTCGATCATGTCCACGCCGACCTCGAGCGCGGCGTCGAAGCTCGCGGTCGTGTTGCCCGGGGTGATCAGGTCCGCGCCCTTGTGGCCGACGCGGAGGACCGAGGATGCGGTCATGGGGCTCGACAGCCTAATGCTCGGGAAGATCGGGGCCCAGCCGGCGTCGTCTAAGGCGAACCATCGTGAAAGGGACGGTCGTCACATGAAGATCCGGTCGATGTCGTGCGCTCTAATCATCAGCGCCTCAGCCGCAATCGCGCTCCCCGCGCAAGCCGCCGCCCGGCCGTTCCTGGCCGGGCTGAGCACGATCCACACGCTGGCCTCGGCGGTCCCGAAGAGCGGCCCGGCGAAGGGGGACGTCAATCCCTACGGAGTGGCCGTGGTCGGGCGCAGCGACGGCAAGCTGATCAAGGGGGATGTCCTCGTCAGCAACTTCAACAACGCCAAGAACGAGCAGGGGACGGGGTCGAGCATCGTCGAGGTGTCTCCCTCAGGCGCAGCGCGGGTGTTCGCCGTGGTTCCAAGGCCCACGTCGACACCCGCGGTCGGCTTGACGACTGCGCTCGTCGCGCTGCGTGACGGATTCGTCGTCGTTGGAAGCCTCCCCGCTCCCGGTGGGAAGTCGAGCGCAGCACGTGCGGGCGCGCTGACGGTGCTCGACGCGCGTGGACGGGTCGTTGCGACGTACACGGCCGCGGACATCAACGGGCCGTGGGACATGACGGCCGTTGACCACGGCAACCAGGCGACCCTGTTCGTCACGAACGTGCTCAACGGAACGGTTGCCGCCAACGGCAAGGTCGTCCATCGCGGCACCGTGGTCCGGCTTGCGCTGAGCATCACCCCCGGCGGTGTTCCCAAGGTGACCTCGAACACGGTGATCGCCACCGGCTTCGCCGAGCACACGGACCCGAACGCGCTGATCGTGGGACCGACCGGCGTGGGCCTGGGCGCCGGGGGGGTCCTGTACGTGGCCGATTCGAGCGGCAACCGGATCGCCGCGGTCCCGGGCGCGCTGACCCGCACGAGCGCGGTCGGAGGCGGTGGCCAGACCGTCTCGAGCGGGGGCGCGCTCAACGACCCGCTCGGGCTTACGATCGCACCGGACGGCGGCATCCTCACCGCCAACGGTGCTGACGGTAACTTCGTCGAGACGGCGGCCGGCGGCCGGCGGGTGACGGTCAAGCAGCTGGTGCCGAACGGTGGCGGTGACCTGTTCGGCCTGGCGGTCGCGCCCGGCCGAAGGGGATCTACTTCGTCGACGACGCCGGCTCAGGACCCGGGGCCAACTCGCTGCGGTTCCTGCGCTGACACCCGGGACACCAGTAGGTGGTGCGGTTGGCGTCGCCCGCCGGATGACGGGGGGCCGCCCCAATCGGGCGAGCCTGGAGGGCGCGCGGGGCGTAGCCCCCCGCACGCGAGAGGATGCGCCCTCCGCATCGCGGGCAGGGGCGCCCCTGGCGCCGGTAAACGCGAGGCTGGATCGTCCGGGGTCCGTCCTCGGCCGAGCGCCGCATCCTCGGGCGCATCGCCTCGATCACGCCCACGGCCTCCGCGTCGGAGACCTCGGCGACCGCGCGCCAGGGATCGATCGCGGCCTCCCAGCACCCCTCGGCCTTCCAGATGTTCCCGATCCCGGCGACGTTGCGCTGATCGAGCAGCGCATCGCCGAGCGGCCGGGTCGGATCGTCGGCGCGCAGTCGCGCGAGGAACCGATCGGAGTCGAACTCCGCCGCCAGCACGTCAGGACCGAGACCGGCCAGGCGCTGATCGAACCGCGCCCGTCCGGCGGTGATCAGCTCCAGCGTGGGACCGTCGAGCTCGGCGACCCAGCGGTCACCGCGGCGAAGCACGATCCACGCCCGCCGCCAGGCTCGCCGCTCCGGCGCAACGGTCCACGACCCGCTCATTCCGAGGTGCGAGTGGAGCACCAGATCCCCGTCGAACCGGATGAACAGGTGCTTGCCGTGGGTGTCGATCGCTGTGACCGGGCGGCCCGCCAGCCGCTCGGGCCATCGGGCAACCGAATGCCTCTGCTGCGGGGTCACAATCTCGTCGGGAATCTGGCCCTCGAGCACCGGGCGGATCCGGCGTGCGGCGTAAGCGATCGTGTCGCCCTCGGGCATCCAGTCCCCGCTCCTACGCGCTCAGCGTCATCCGCCGCGGACCCTCCTGGAACCCGAGCGCGACCAGGACGGTCGAAAGCGGTGATCCGAGCGCTGACTCGCCGTCGATCTTCTCGAGCGCCAACCGCTTGATCCGGCCCGCCCGAACCTGCTCGACGATCGCGACCAGTGCGGGCTCGAGGCGGGGATCGTCGACGGCCACGAGCGTCTGCAGGCCGCGGCCGCCGCGCTCCAGGTACAGGACCGGTTCGCCCTCGCTCAGAACGACGTACGCGCCTGCGACGCGTGACGTTTTGCGCGCCGGCTCGGGCCACGGCAGCGCCGCGCCGTAGGGCTGCGCCGGATCAACTGCGGCGAGCACCTGCGGCGCCGAGTCCTCGCGCGATTGCGCACGCAGCCGCTCGACCGCGCCTCCAAGCGCGAACTGGGCCCCGCCGAGGCCCTCGACGAAGTACCCGCGCCGGGCGACTCCGAGCGTCTCGAGCTGGATCAGCTGGGGGTAGAGGGCCGAGAATCCGCCCGGGACCCCCTCGGCGAGGACCTGCTCACGCGTCAGCACGCCGTAGCGCTCGAGCAGCAGCTCGGCGATCGCCCGGCGACGGGCGGACGGATCGACCGCCGAAGGGAGCATCGGGGCCGTCAGCGACCAACGGCCCTGGACCTGCGCGGCCGCGCCGGGTCCGCGCTGGCGGCGGGCGAAGCGACCGCCGCGTCCCGAGCGCCTGACCAGGTTCGCGCTGGGCGCGGGCGAGCGTCAGCCGCGGCGCACGGAGCGGCGCGAACGCATCGTTGGTCACCTCCCCGCTCCATGCGAGATCCCAGAGAGCCTCCTGGAGGTCCTCGGGGGCGAGCTCGACGTCGACCAGCAGGTCGGTGAAGAAGCAGGCGCCGGCGGCGAGGCGCTCGCGGACGAGGCGGTGGGCCTCGGAGTCGGGGGGCGAGGCGGACCCGCGCGCGGGTGGCGGCCCGAGCAGCGGCAGGTCCTCGCGGAAGTAGAGCGCGACGCGACCGGAGTGACGACCGAGCGCGCCCGCGCCGATCCACACCACCTCGCCGCTTGCGCACAGCTGATCCATCCACGTCGGCGAGTACGCGCCGATCCGGCGCGGGAGCACATCCCGCTCCCACACCTCGGCGGGAAGCGCCAGGGCCTGGAGTGGCACGAGCGCCTCGCGCAGGCGGTCGATCCCCGCGCCGGTCGCGGGATGGCGGTCGACGTTCTGCCAGGCGGGGGTGAACCGAGCCAGCGCACGGTGATCGACCGGCTCGACCTCCTTGCGCAGGACGGCCAGAGACGCCCGCCGCAGCCGTCGCAGCACCTCCGGGTCGCACCACTCGCGGTCGGTCCCGCCCGGCCGCAGCTCGCCGCGGACGAGCGTTCCCTTCCGCTCGAGCTCGCCCAGCACCGCCGAGCAGTCGACCCGGTAGCGCGCTCGCAGATCGGCAACCGTGAGCGGGCCGTGGCTCGCCGCATAGCGGCGGACCAGGCGCAGCAGCGCGTCGGGCACGTCCCCGAGGAACGCCGACGGCAGTCCCCCGGGGGGAGCGACCCCGAGCGCGTCGCGGTAGAGCCCCGCATCGGCGGCGTCGATCCAGCGCTCCTCGCCGCCGACCCGGACGACGATCGCCCGGCGCTCGGCCTGCAGGTCCGAGAGCATGCGGCGGACATCGAGACCTTCGACCACGCGGAGCGCGCACTCCGGTTCGGTCAAATCCCCGATGCTCCGGAGCACGTCGTGGAGCTGGTCGCGCCCGGTCGCGCGGCGCATCTCCGACAGGAACTGGAGGTCCTCCTCGACCTGGGCCAGTGCCTGCGGGTCGATCAGGTCGCGGAGCTCCTCCTGCCCGAGCAGCTCGCGGAGGAGGTCGCGATCGAGCGACAGCGCGGCCGCGCGCCGCTCGGCGTTCGGGGTGTCGCCCTCGTACATGTACGTGGCGACGTAGTCGAACAGCAGCGAGGACGCCAGTGGCGAAGCGGTCGCGGTCTCGACCTCGACCAGCGAGATCTCCCGTCGGTGAAGCTTCGCGAGAAGTTCGACGAGCCCGGGGACGTCGAGCACGTCGCGGAGGCACTCCCTGTACGTCTCGAGCACGATCGGGAAGTCGTCGTATTTCTTGGCGACCTCCAGCAGTGACTGCGCCTTCAGGCGCTGCTGCCACAGAGGCGTGCGCTTGCCCGGCCGGGCGCGTGGGATCAACAGCGCGCGACTCGCGTTCTCACGAAAACGCGCACCGAACAGCGCCGAGCCCGAGAGCTCCTCGACGACCCGGTCCTCGACCTCGTCCGGCTCGATCATGCACGAGGTCCGCGCTCGGCGGCTCCTCGGCGTCGGGGAGGTGGACGATGATCCCGTCGTCTGACCAGATCGCGTCCGACTCGAGACCGAGCTCGTCGCGGATGCGGGCGCTGATTGCCAGCCCCCAGGCCGCGTGCACGCGGCCACCGAACGGCGACAGCACGCACAGCCGCCAGTCGCCGATCTCGTCGCGGAAGCGCTCGATCACGACCGCTCGGTCCGAGGGCACGACGCGCGTGGCGGCCTGCTGCTCACCGAGGAACTCGACCAGGTTCTTGGCGGCACGGCGGTCCAGGTCATAGTCGCGCTCGAGCACCGCCGGGTCCTGCTCGACCGCCCACCTGGAGAACGCACCGATCGCCTCGCCGAGCTCCTTCGGGCGCCCGACGCCGTCGCCCTTCCAGAACGGGACCGCGCCCGGCAGCCCCGGCGCGGGTGTGACGATCACGCGGTCGCGGGTGATCTCCTCGATCCGCCAGGTCGTCGCACCGAGCAGGAAGGTCTGCCCGGGGCGCGCCTCGTAGACCATCTCCTCGTCGAGCTCGCCGACGCGCCGCCCGTCGGGGAGCGTGACCGCGTACAGGCCTCGGTCGGGGATCGTCCCGCCGCTGGTGATCGCGAGCTGGCGGGCCCCCGGGCGGGCGCGGATCGTCCCGCCGAGGCGGTCCCACACGATCCGCGGTCGAAGCTCCGCGAACTCGCTCGACGGATAGCGCCCGTCGAGCATGTCGAGCACGTTCTCGAGCTGGGTCTTCGAAAGTTCGGAATAGGAGTGGGTTCGTGTTGCGAGCGAGTGCAGACGGTCGACGGTCACCGGCGCGTCCTCCGGCGCGGCGCCGGCGATCGCGACGATCTGCTGGGCGAGCACGTCGAGCGCGTTGCGCGGGACGACGGTCGTCTCGATCTCCCCCTCGCGCATCCGCCTGGCGACGACCGCGCACTCGAGCAGGTCCGCGCGGAACTTGGGGAAGATGCGGCCCTGGCTGACCGCGTCAACCGTGTGGCCGGCGCGGCCGATCCGCTGCAGGCCCCGGGCGACCGACTTCGGCGACTCGACCTGGATCACGAGGTCGACCGCGCCCATGTCGATCCCCAGCTCGAGGCTCGAGGTGGCGACCAGGCACGGGAGCTCGCCCGCCTTCAGCATCTCCTCGACGACGAGCCGCTCCTCGCGCGCGAGCGAGCCGTGGTGAGCGCGGGCGATCTCGCGCTCCGCGAGCTCGTTCATCCGCAGCGCGAGCCGCTCCGCAGCTCGGCGGTTGTTGACGAACACGATCGTCGAGCGATGCGACTCGACCAGCTCGAGCAGCTCCGGGTAGATCGCCGGCCAGATCGAGCGCCTGGTGGCCTCGGAGCCGCCCGCCAGGGGGTCGAGCTCCGGCGCATGACTGTCGTCGGGCTCGACCATCGACTCGACCGGGACGTGGATCTTGAGGTCGAGCTGCTTGCGCACGCCCGTGTCGACGATCCGGCACTCGCGGGTGGGGCCGACCAGGAACCGCCCGATCTCCTCGAGCGGCTTCTGGGTCGCCGACAGGCCGATTCGCTGCACGTCGCGCCCGGCGGCTTCGGTCAGCCGCTCGAGCGTCAGCGCGAGGTGGGCGCCGCGCTTGGTCGCGGCGACCGCGTGGATCTCGTCGACGATGCACCACCGCGTGCCCGCGAACAGCTCCTGGGCCCGGGATGTGAGCATCAGGTAGAGCGACTCGGGAGTGGTGATCAGGATGTCGGGCGGCTCGCGCAGCATCGCCTGGCGCTCGCGCTGCGGCGTGTCGCCGGTGCGGACCGCCACCTTGACATCCGCGCCGATCCCGCGAAGCGGGACGCGCAGGTTGCGGTCGATGTCGTACGAGAGGGCCTTCAGCGGGGAGACGTAGACGAGGCCGATGCCGCGCTCCGGGCGCGGCTCGGCGGCGAGGCGGTCAATCGCCCACAGGAACGCGGCCAGCGTCTTCCCCGAGCCGGTCGGCGCGGAGATCAGGACGTGCTCAGCCGAGGCGATCGCGGGCCAGGCCTGCTCCTGCGCCGCGGTGGGCCGGTCGAAGGCGCCGTCGAACCATCCCCGTGTGCGTGGACTGAACAGCTCAAGCGGCATGCTCGAGCCAGCGTAGCGCCCGTAATGGGCGTCGCCGGGACGACCGCGAATCGTCCTTTTTTCATCTGCAGCGGCCCCCCGCACTCGCCGATATCAGTCGCATGGGGGCAACCACATACCAGAGGCTGGGGGGCAACCACATACACGGGGCCCGCGTCATCGGAGGGGCCAAGTCCGATGACGCGGCGTGTGGTCTCGGCTACTCCGGGTCCATGAACGCGAGCCTGGTTGTGAGACCGGCTGACTCGCGCAGCGTCGCGATCCGGCGGCCTGGCTGAACGGCCTGCTTGACCTGGCCGAGGTGCTCGCCGAGACGCTCGGCGAGCGCGCCCAGGTCCTCGACGACCACGACCAGCCCCCAGAAACGGGCTGGGCCGGGAGAAGCGTCTTGGGACTCGACCACCTCCATGATCGCCGGCCCGAGCCGGCGGAAGCCCTGCCGGAAGCCGCCGGCGTCGCGCACGCGGCGAAATCCGAGGCCGGCGCGCTCGAGGGCTCCGGCCGTGCGATCGAAGTCCGGCGTGGCGATCACCACGTGATCGATCCCGACCGCGCCGTTCGGATGAGGGGCCTCCCGGTCGGATGGGTCAGGGGCCGAACCGACAGGGGCGGAGCCGACGGAGGCCGCGCCGAGAACGGCGAGACCGTCAATCTCCGATTGGGACCCGCGCACCTCCCAGGCGACGATCCCTTCGCCCGGCAGCCCGAGCTCGATGCCGATCGGCCCGATCCGCAGGCGCGAGCCGGCGACCGCGAAGCCGAGCGCCTGCCAGCGCTCCGGTGGATCGGCCATCGCGAGCGCCGCAAGCTCCGGGCGCCCGGGCGCTTCGGTCACCCGCTCGCGGCCGCGGCTGCTTGATCGCCCGCCACGAACTCGAACCACACGCAGAACCGGCGGCCGTGCTCACCGTCTGTCGGCCGGGCGCCCCAGCTCGTGGAACAGCGATCGACGAGGAACAGGCCGCGGCCTCCGTGCGGCGAGGTGACGGTTGGAGCGGCGGGATCGAAGCCCTCGCCGCCGTCCTCGACCTCGACCCGCACGCCGCCCTCGTACACGCCGATCCGGAGCCCGACGAGCGGATCGCCGGCGCCCTTGGGGTGGACGACGGCGTTGGTGATGAGCTCGGAGGTGAGGAGCACGACCGTGGCGATGTCGGCGTCCTCGAGCCGGCCGGCCAGCGCCTCGCGCACCTCGGCGCGCGCGCGGCTGGGCGCGTACGGCTCGCGCTCGAGCTCGAGGTTGATGCGGTTGATGAACTCGGGGCCGAGCGGGCCGTGATCGGTGTCGCTCGAGAGATTCATCCGCTCGGCGATGCCGGCCGTCCTCAGGAGCTCGGTCACGTCCTCGGGCGGAGGCACCACGGCGAGCGCGGCGCCATGGTCGGCCGCGATCCGCTCGATCTGGATCAGCGCCCTCATCCCGGTCGAGTCGATGAACGAAACCTCCGTCAGATCGAGCGACAGGGCATCTTCGCTCCGCTCCGCGACGACGCGCTCGAACGCCTCGAGCAGCTCCTCGCTGGTGCCGCTGTCGAGCTCTCCGAAGACCTTGATCGAACGAGTCCCGGCGGACGCCGCAGTCTCGATCCTGAAGAGTGGCTTGTCCATCGCGCGTCAGCCCGCCGCTTCGCTTACGTCTGTGAGACGGCGTTGCACCGCGGCCCGCGCCTGGTCTCCGACCGGCCGCAGCGCGACCGCGCCCGTGTCGTCGGAATGACCCTCTGCCTGGAACCGGTCAAGCGCGTGCTCGAGCGCGTCCAGCATTGCCGTCGGCGAAGCGTCGGCTTGCTCGGCGAGTATTCCCTGGAGCCGCTCCTTCCCGAACCGCTCGCCGTCGCCGCGGGTGTCGGTCACGCCGTCGGTGTAGAGCAGCAGCGTCTCGCCCGCGGTGACGTCGACAACGTGATCGTTCCAGGCGCTGCCCCGCCAGCCACCGAGAATCGGTCCTGTCCCGCCGATCTCCCGGATCCTGCCGTCCTCTCGCACGATCAGGGGCGAGGGATGGCCGGCCGAGCTGATCACGACGCGTGCCGGACTCGAGCCTCACGCACAGGGCACTGCACAGCGACACGCCGGGCTGCTCGCGCAGCGTTTCGTCAAGGCTCGCGAGGATCCCGCTGGGACTGTCCTCGTGCTTGGCCAGGAAGCGGGCGCCGTGACGGACGAGCGAGGTCATCGCGGCTGCGTCCACACCCCGCCCGGTCACGTCGCCCAGGAGCACGAGCCACCCCGCCGGCGTCTCGAAGAAGTCGTAGAAGTCGCCGCCGACCTCGACCTCGTCGAAGGCGCTCGCCGGCCGGTACATCGTCGCGATCTCCCACCCGGAGATCGACGGGACCGCGTCGGGGAGCAGGCTCCGCTGCAGGGTCTCGGCGATCTCCCGGCGGGCGGTCGCCAGCCTGGCGTTGTCGACCGCGACAGCCGCTCGGCTCGCGATCTGCTCGGCGAACTCCTGGTCGGTCTCGTCGAAGCGCCGCAGCGACTCCGCGTTGACCAGCGTCAGCACGCCGAGCGTGCGCCCCCGAGCACGCAGCGGGACGAGCACGGCGGAGCGAAGCCCGACCGCTTGCAGCAGGCGCAGGTGCTCGTCGTCGACCGCGCCCCGGACGATCAGCTCCTCGGGTATCTCTGAATACAGCTCTCCGACGCCGGTCCGCATCACCCTCCCGAGGCCCTCATCGGGATCGGGCGTCTCCGGCTGGTAGCGCCGCAACTGCTCGGCGAGCGCCAGCTTGTCCGGATCCCGGTGCGCCACCACGACCTGCTCGCGCACCCCGGTCTCGTCGATCAGGTCGACGGCGCACCAATCGGCGATCTCGGGGACCGCCAGCCGCGCGACGTTGCGCAGCGTCTCCTGGTAGTCGATCGAGGACATCAGCGTGTCAGTCGCCCGCGCCAGAAACCGTTCGCGCAGCTCGGCGGTCTTCTCGGGGGTCACGTTCTCGATGATCGTCACTGCGGCGATCGGTTCGCCGCTCCCGTCGCGTATCGCGGCGGCCTTCAGGAGATCCCAGGTGACCTTGCCCGACGATCGCTCGACCGTCCTCATCGC
>CAVOIU010000051.1:0-7554 GCA_963695965.1 uncultured Solirubrobacterales bacterium | reverse complement strand
GTCGGGGGCCGGTCCAGGACAGCTTCCGTTTACCGATCAGGACATCGAGAAAGCCCATCTAGCTGGATCGCTAGGGGCCTCGGGATCGTGACCGGGGGTCGGGAGGCGCGGCACGCCCCCGGCTGCCGGATTAGGCGGTGCCCTGCAGCTGGGACTCGAGCCGCTGGAGCGCCGCGATCCGCGCCTCGAGCGGCGGATGCGTCGAGAACAGGCTCGCGACCGTTTGCTTGGCCTTGGCGGGAAGATGTAGAAGGCGGCCAGCTCGCCGGAGGCGGCCCGCAGGTCCTGCTGGGGGATGTGATCCATCGTCCCGCGATCTTGAGGAGCGCGGAGATCAGCGCGCTCGGGCGCCCCGTGATCATCGCCGAGCCGCGATCGGCCGCGAACTCTCGGTAGCGCGAGAGCGCCTGCAGCAGCAGCACGAGACGACGTATACGACGGCCGAGACGAGGATCACGACGATGAAGCCGGGTCCGTTGTTGTCGTTGTCGCCGAACGCGCCGCCGAACCAGAACCCCATCTGGACGATGAACGACGCGATCGAGGCGAAGAAGCTCGCGACGGTCATCACCACCACGTCGCGGTTCTGCACGTGGGTCAGCTCGTGACCCGAGCACCGCCTCGAGCTCACCCGGGCTAGCAGGTCGAGGATCCCGGTCGTCGCGCACACGGTCGCGCTCTTCGGCGAGCGCCCGACGGCGAACGCGTTCGGCATCGCGGTCTCGGCGATCGCGACCCGCGGCTTGGGGAGGTTGGCCTGGATGCACAGGCGCTCGATCATCGCGTGGAGTCAGGAGCCTCCTGCGGCGAGACCTCTCGTGCGCCCATCGAGAACAGCGCGATCTTGTCCGAGGTGAACAGCTGAACCCGAACAGCAGCGCCGCGATGATCGCGATAGTCATCGCCCCGGCACCGGCGGCGATCAGGACCCCGATCAGGACCGCATAGACGAGCCCGAGCAGGAACATCGTCAGCAGCATCCGGGCCTGGAGCCCGGTATCGCGGCCGAATGAGCTCTTCCTGGCCATCGTGCTTCTATGTTGGCAGACCAAAACGAAGGGTCTCCGAAGACCGGGGGCCCGGCGAGACAGGGGTCAAGGTTTGCCGGCGGACATCCGATACAGACCTGAGGTGCGTGCCACGCGTGGATACCTGGCCGGCTTCGGCACCTCCGGGTCGCTGGTCGCCGGCGCCGCGGCGATGTTCCTGCTCGCGAGCGCGATTGTCGCCTTCCGCGGCTGGCCCCAGGTCGGGAGCCCGCCGTCCCCCGTCGCCGTGGCCGTCTCCCAGACGAACGTGGCGGCGCCCTCCCGCGCCAACCGGTTGCTGCTTGCGGCGACGGCCCGGGGGACCGCCACGGCCGGAGTGTCAGGTGGCGCCGCCACCGCCGGGCGCGGGGGTCAGGCCGGGACGCAGCTGACCCAGACGTTCCGCTCCGGAGGGTCGTCCCCCTCCCAGCCGAGCACGCCGTCCTCCCCGACGCCGTCACCCGGCGTCAGAGTTCCCACTGGCTGCACCGGTCCAGGGTGCGTCGTGCCCATCACTACGCCGGTGCCGTCGGTCGGGCCGACGACCAGCACGGTCTCGAAGGTCGTCGCCAGTACCGGTGCAAACGTCGGCTCGACGGTCAGCGGGGTCGCCGGGAGCGTCGCCTCCGGGCTGTCCGGGACGAGTCCCGCGGCGGGCGGCGCGGTCGGGAGCGCGGGGTCGACGGCCGGCGGCGCGGTCACCAGCGCCTCGGGCACGGCAGCCGGTGTGGTGAATTCGGTCGGCGGCGGGCACTAGAGCACCCGGGACAGCCACCGGAGGGTGACCGCGCGCAGCTCGGGATCGTGCTGCACCGAGCGGTGATGGCCGCCCGGCACGGTGATCAGCCGGCTCTCGGCGACGGCCAGGCCCTCGGCGAGCTCGCGTGAATGCTCGACCGGCACCTGCTCGTCTCCGTCTGCGTGCAGCAGCAGCAGCGGAATCGTGAGCGACTGCACCGTCGCGTGGAGGTCCTGCTCGAGAGCATGCGCTCGAGCGCGGGCACGTCGGCGTCGAACTGAAAGGCGCCCGAGACGAGCCCGCGACGAAGCCCCTCGCCGCTGGCCGGGCAGATCGCGACGACAGCCCGCGCGTTCGCAAGCGGCGCCGCGACGATCGCCAGGTACCCGCCCATGCTCGAGCCGCGGAGCGCGACCGCGGCCTCGCGGTCGCCCATCCGCTCTCGGAGTAGCGCCGCCATCAGGGCGATGTCCTCGAGCGCCCTGGCGTCCATCGGCCCGGCGCTGGCCCCGTGCCCTCGCTGATCGAACGAGAGCGCGGCGAACCCTGCCGCGATCGCGGCGCGCGCGAAGTCGTGATGGTTCTCCTTGCACGAGCCGGCGCCATGGACGAGCACCACCCCACCGAGCGGTGGACGGCCCGAATCGGGCAGCCACAACGAGTAGGCGAGGCCATGGTGGACCTCGGTCTCGCTCGGGAGCACCGGAGTCACGATTCGGGACCGGCGACGCACGCGCCGATCATGCCAGTACGCCATCCAGCTGGCATGATCGGCCCCCTCATGACACTCACCGCATCCGACCTGCTGAACGTGTTCCCGCTCGACACGCGGGTCAACGAGCGCGGGCGGCTGGAGATCGCGGGGTGTGACGCCGTCGAGCTGGTGAGGGAGTTCGGATCGCCCGCATATGTCGTCGCAGAGCACGACCTGCGTTCGCGTGCACGATCGTTCGTCGATGCGCTCCGCGCCCAGCACCCGGACTGCGACGTGCTGTTCGCCTCCAAGGCGTTTCCGTGTACCGCCGTCTACCGGACGCTGGCCGAGGAGGGGCTGGCGTGCGACGTCGCCTCGGGCGGCGAGCTCGCGCTCGCGCTGAGGGCCGGATTCGATCCCGCGCGCGTCTACCTCCACGGCAACGCCAAGTCCGAGGCGGAGCTGCGGGAGGCGCTCGACGCCGGCGTGGGACACGTGGTGCTCGACTCGTTCGACGACCTGGAGCGCCTGGAGAAGGTCGCCGCGGAGGTCGGCTCCAGCCAGGAGGTCCTGCTCCGCGTGACGCCCGGGGTCACCGGAGACACCCACCACGCGATCTCGACCGGCCAGGCCGATTCGAAGTTCGGGTTCTCGATCCCGGAGGCGCGTGAGGCGATCGAGCGCGCACGCCGCTCGTCCCGGCTGACGCTGGTCGGCCTGCACTGCCACATCGGCTCGCAGCTCTATGACCTCGAGCCGTTCCGCGCGGCGGTCCGCACGATCTCGGAGCTCGGGGAATTCCCGGTCTACAACCTGGGAGGCGGCCTCGGTGTCGCCTACACCGCCGCCCAGAGCCCCCCGCCGGTCGGCGAGTACGTGAAGGCGATCGTCGACGCGGCCCACGAGTGGCTCGGCAAGGACAAGCGGCTCCTGCTCGAGCCGGGGCGGGCGCTCGTCGCAAACTCGACCGTGACGCTCTACACCGTCCAGACCGTCAAGCGGAACATCTCGACCTGGGTGGCGGTCGACGGCGGCATGTCGGACAACCTGCGGCCGATGCTCTACGGAGCCGTCTACGAGGCGGTGATCGCAGACCGGCCGCTCGCCGCCGGCACCGAGCGCTGCCACCTCGTCGGCAAGCACTGCGAGTCCGGCGACGTGATCGTGCGGGACGTGCTGCTCGCGGACCCCGGCCCGGGCGACGTGATCGCCACCCCGGCGACCGGCGCGTATGGATACGCCCTGGCCAACAACTACAACAGCGTCCCGCGGCCGCCGGTGATCTTCTGCAACCAGGGCACCGCCCGGCTCGTGGTGCGGCGTGAGACATACGACGACTTGGCGGCGCGTGACGTCGACTAGCGACGATCACGCGTTCCGCGTCGGGCTGCTCGGTCACGGCACCGTCGGGTCGGCGTTCGCGGAGCTGCTGCCGAAGGAGGCCGAGCGGATCGCGCTCATCACTGGCCTGCGGCCCGAGCTCTCGGGAATCGTGACCCGGTCGAGTGGCTCGTTCGACGAGCTGCTCGAGCGCTCCGAGCTGATCGTCGAGCTGATGGGCGGACTGGACCCCGCCCGAGAATGGGTGCTGCGGGCGATTCGCGCCGGACGGCACGTGGTGACCGCCAACAAGCAGCTGCTCTCCCAGCACGGTGAGGAGCTGTGGGATGCCGCCCGCACCGAGGGCGTGCAGTTGCGTTTCGAAGGAGCGGTCGCGGGCGTCGTCCCGGTGATCCGGGTCCTCCAGGAGTCGCTCGCCGGCGCGCATATCGATCGCGTGCACGGGATCGTCAACGGCACCACCAACTTCATCCTCACCGAGATGGCCAACACGGGGGTGACGTTCGCCGAGGCGCTGAGCGAGGCCCAGCGCCTCGGGTACGCAGAGGCCGACCCCTCCGAGGACGTTGACGGACGCGACGCCGCCGCGAAGATGGCGATCCTGGCGCGGCTGGCATTCGACACGCCCGTCCATCTGGAGCAGGTCCGCTACGAGGGGATCGAGCGCGTCCAGCCCGACGACCTCGAGTACGCGCGAGAGCTGGGCTTGGAGCTGAAGCTGATCGGAACCGCGGAGCGGATCGGAGAGGGGCTCTCGGTCCGCGTGCACCCGGCGTTCCTGTATCCCGGCCATCCGCTGGCTTCCATCGGCGGGCCCTTCAACGCGGTCACGGTCGAGTCCGAGTCGATTACCGAGATCACCATGTCCGGACCTGGCGCGGGTGGCCCCCAGACCGCCAGCGCGGTGCTCGGCGACGTGATCAGCGCAATGATCCCCCCGGCCTCCACGCCGCCGACCAGCCAAGTGCTTGAGATCGTCGAGGACGTCGTCTCGTCGTTCTACCTTCACCTCGAGGTCGCCGACGAGCCAGGCGTGCTCGCCCAGGTAGCCCGCGTGCTCGCCGGCGAAGGCGTATCGGTCAAGTCCGTCGTCCAGAAGGGCCTCGGTGACCAGGCCCGCCTCGTGATGGTGCTGCACCCGGTCCTCGAATCGCGCTTTGAGGCGGCGATCGAGGAGATCGACCGCCTCCGTGTCCTGCGGGCGCCGCCGCGCTCGATCAGGGTGCTAGAGGAGGAGTTCGGCTAGGCGTCGGACCTCCTCCCGGTCTTGGCGCGGTTTGATGAGTAGGATGCGCGGCCGTGCGCGCGGTCCAGATCGTCGAGCTAACGGGACCCGATCACGCCCTGCGGCTGGTCGAGCTGCCGGAGCCCGAACCGTCCCACATGATGAGCCCCGGCAGCGGCGTGATCGTCGACGCCCGTGCGTCGGGCGTCTCGTTCCCCGAGGTGCTTCAGACCCGGGGTGAGTACCAGTTCAAGCCCGACCTTCCATTCGTTCCCGGGAGCGAGGTCGGCGGGATCGTTCGCAGCGCGCCGGAGGGCGCCGGAGTCGCCCCCGGGGACAGGGTCGCGGCGTTCTGCATGCTCGGCGGGTTCGCGGAGGTCGTCGTCGCTCCCGAGCACATGTGCTTCAAGCTCCCCGACGAGCTCGATTTCGCCCAGGGCGCGGCGCTCGTCCTCAACTACCACACCGCCTACTTCTCGCTGAAGCTGCGCGGCCGCCTCGCCGAGGGCGAGACGGTGCTGGTGCACGGCGCGGCGGGCGGTGTGGGCACCGCCTCGCTCCAGGTCGCCAAGGGGCTTGGCGCACGCACGATCGCGGTGGTCTCGAGCGATGAGAAGGAGCGGGTCGCCCGCGAGGCCGGCGCCGACGAGGTCGTTCGGTCCGAGGGACCCTGGAAGGACGAGGCCAAGGAGCTCTCCGGAGGAGGTGTCGACGTGGTGCTCGACCCGGTCGGGGGCGACCGGTTCACAGACAGCCTGCGGTCGCTGCGCGAAGAGGGCCGCGTGGTCGTCGTCGGGTTCACCGGCGGCTCGATCCCCGAGGTCAAGGTCAACCGCCTGCTGCTCGGGAACACCGAGGTGATCGGCGCCGGCTGGGGGGCCTACGTGATGAGCAAGCCGGAGGTCAGCCGCGAGATTGGCGCCGCGCTCTCGGAGCTGATCGGAAAGGGGTTCGTGCGCCCCGTCGTCGGAGCCCGGTTTCCGTTCGATCAGACGGCCGAGGCGCTCAAGCTGATCGACGAGCGCGGCGCCACCGGCAAGGTCGTAATCGAGCCCTAGGGCAAATTCGGGCGGGCTTCAGGGATGTGCCGTGGCGGCCGATACAGAGGCTCGGGGGCATCGGTTAGTCGTGCTGAGACTCGTTCTGAGACACAAGGCGATTGGTTGCTGCGCGCTGGCGTGTGGGCTTGCTGCACCGCCGGCGGCGTTGGCGGTGAGCACCGCTAACAGCGGCGTCGTCGCGAGCACAGCGGGTGCGCGCGTCGGGGCGCGCGGCTCGGTAACCGGGACTGTCACAGCGGTCGACGGTTGGTCCTTCACCGTCCAGACCGCAGGGCGCAGGATCGGCGTGGTCAACGCGCTCGCCGCGGCCGCGCAACGCATCACCAACGAGGACACCCCATACGTGTACGGCGGCGGCCACGCGGCGGCAGGCAACGCGAGCATCGGGATCCCCGGCCCCGGCTACAACGGCAGGCGGATCGGCTTCGACTGCTCCGGAGCGGTCGGCGCGGTGCTCGTCGGCGGCGGCCTGTGGGCACCCAACACGGGCGTCCCGGCCGACAACGGGATCATCGCCCAGCTCCAAAGCGAGGGGCTGATCGCTCCCGGGGTCGGCAGAGGGCCGGTGGAGGTGACGCTCTACGACCACCCGGGAGTCCACATCTTCATGAACATCGACGGCCGCTTCTTCGGGACCTCCGACGGCGGTGACGGTGGCGACGCCAAAGGCGGCGCGGGCTGGCTCTACGACGGGGCGCCCGACGCGTCGAGCCGCGAGTTCAAGCCCTACCACTTCCTCGCGCGTGTGCTGAAGGGCAGCACCAGCTCCGGTCAGAGCGTCGGGTTCGAGGTCGGCCGAGGCGACAACCCCGTGGGCCAGTTGCTCGTCGGCGAGAAGGTCATGGTCCGCTACAAGGAGCTGGCCTCGGGGACGATGATCGCGACCGCCGTGGCCTACCCGAACTCGATCACCGCGACCGGGATCGTCGACTCCGTCGCTTCCGATGGCGGCTCGCTCACGATCACGACGCCCGGCGGAGCCCGCCTGAGCCTGTCCACCGGCGGTCTTTCGCAGCTGCTCGACGGCGTCGCCTCCGGCGACACCGTCCGGGTGGGCTATACGAAGGCCGGCTCCACGCTGATCGCACTCACCGTCGAGATCACGGCAACCCCCGTCCCTGCGGCGGGGCCGACCGGATCGGGCCTACCAGTCGGCGCGCCGCCCGGCCGCGGCCGGTAGGGGGATCCCGGCGGGGCTGTCCGCGCGGACCTGCGGTGTCGGCTTGCCGTGCTCGATCCGCCACCGCTCGGTGCGGGCCACGCCATCGAACGAGCGGGTGTTCCAGCCGCGGGCCAGCGGGGCCGGGGTGAGCCGCCGGGCAGCGCGGACCCCGCGCACTGCCGCATCGAACGCGAGCGCCTGGCGCTGGGTGAACTCGAGCCCGTAGAGCTCGCGCACCCGGCGGGGAGGCTTCCCAGCATCAGCAGGTCGTGCACCTTCTTCCCCGGCTGCTGGAGCCTTGGCA
>CAVOIU010000050.1:0-20736 GCA_963695965.1 uncultured Solirubrobacterales bacterium | reverse complement strand
TCTTGGCATCGGGATCTCGAACGCGGTCGCGTAGCCGATGTATCGCGCCTCGTCAGTGAGGAACATCTGTCGCTCGCAAGGCGATCGCGGTAGTAGCCGCGGAACTCCTCCCAGGTGGCGGGCGCCACCTCGCGCGGCATCCCGAACAGCTCCGCGAAGCTGACGTAGTCCTGCCACAGCGCGTCGCGCTCGGCATCGGTCAGCCGGCGGACGAGCAACTCGTAGAAGCACTGGGCGGAGTCCGCCATCACGGCGACGGTCCAAAGCATCAGCTCGGGGTCGAACGCCGAATAGCCGGTACCGGCGGGGAATGGGCCGGCGTCCTCGGACAGCGTGCCGTTGACCTGACCGTGCAGGCGACCGACGTAGGAGAGCACGCGATCGGCCTGGGCGCGCGTGCCGAAGAAGATCAGCTCGAACGCCTTGCCGGTGTGCGCCAGACGCTTGAACGGCGTCAGCTTGGCGTAGGAGTGCTCGCTGGTGCCGACGTAGTTGAGCGGGGCCAGCGCCCCGATGCACAGCGCGCGCTGCCCGTACAGCAGCCCGACCAGATGCTCCTCGTGGACGCGGCGGAGCATGGACCGCTCGCGCGGAAAGTACCCGTCGTCTTGCCGCTGGCGCCTCACCATTTCCCTGGCAGACAGTCTGCCATGCTGCGGCCGATGAATGGGCTGATAGATCGCTATCGCGACCGGCTGCCCTTCGGTCCGGACGACCCGGTCGTGTCCCTCGGCGAGGGCTCGACCCCGCTCGTGCTCGCCCCGCGCCTCTCAGAACGCGCCGGCGCCGAGGTATGGCTGAAGCTCGAGGGGGCCAACCCGACGGGCTCGTTCAAGGACCGGGGGATGACGTGCGCGGTGTCGGCAGCCGTCGGTGAGGGTTCGCGGGCGATCGTATGCGCCTCGACCGGCAACACCGCGGCTTCGGCGGCCGCGTACGCCGCGCGGGCCGGGCTCCGCTGTGCGGTGATCGTGCCCGAGGGCAAGATCGCGACCGGCAAGCTCGCTCAGGCGCTCGTCCACGGGGCGCGCGTGATCGCGCTGCGGAGCAATTTCGACCGAGCGCTGGAGCTGGTCAGGGAGGTCGCCAACCGCCACCCGGTGTCGCTCGTCAACTCGGTCAACGAGTTCCGGATCGAGGGGCAGAAGACGGCTGCGTTCGAGATCACGGAGGCACTGGGCGGTGACATCGACGCGGTCTGCATCCCTGTCGGCAACGCCGGCAACATCACCGCCTATTGGCGCGGCTTCAAGGAGACCGACACGCGTCCTCGGATGTACGGCTTCCAGGCCGCGGGCGCGGCTCCGCTCGTGCACGGCGCGCCCGTCGAGCACCCGGAGACGGTGGCGAGCGCGATCAGGATCGGCAACCCGGCGAGGTGGGAGGAGGCGATCGAGGCGATGACCTCCTCGCGCGGGGCAGTCAACGCCGTGTCGGACTCCCAGATCCTTGACGCCTACCGGTTCCTCGCGGCCGAGGAGGGGATCTTCTGCGAGCCCGCCTCCGCCTCGAGCGTCGCCGGCCTGCTCGCGCACGGTGCCGGCGACGCATCGCGTGTCGTCTGCGTGCTCACCGGGCACGGGCTCAAGGACCCGCAGACCGCGCTCGAGCAGGCGGCCCCGGTGGTCGCCTGCGACCCCGATCTCGCCGCGGTCGAGCGGGTGGTGCTGGAGTGACGCTCAGCCGCCGCCGGCTCGTGCGGGTGCCCGCATCCTCGGCCAACCTCGGTCCCGGGTTCGACGTGCTCGCCGCCGCGATCTCGCTTCACCTCGAAGTCGAGGTCCAGGAGACCGGGAGCTTCGCAGTCGTCACCGAGCTCGATGTGCCGCTCGATCGCAGCAACCTCGTCGTCCGCGGATTCGAGCGGCTGCACCCGGCTGACGCGTTCGAGTTCAGAATCTCCTCGGACATTCCGCTCGCGGGCGGCCTCGGATCGAGCGCGGCCGCGATTGTGGCGGGGCTGCTGGCCGCGGACCACGTGTTCGAGCTCGACGCCGACGTGCTCGCGCTCGCGACCGAGCTCGAGGGGCACCCGGACAACGCCGCGGCCGCGCTCGAGGGCGGCTTCGTGGTCTGCCAGGGCACGCGCGTTCACCGGTTCGAGCCGCCGATGGGGCTCGAGGCCGTGGTCGTGGTTCCCTCCGAGCCGGTGGCGACGGAGGCGGCCCGAGCCGCGCTGCCCGCGAGCGTTCCGATGGCCGACGCCGTGTTCAACGTCGCCGAGGCGGCCACGCTGATCCTCGGGCTGGCCGGCCCGGATTGGGACCTGATCGCCGACGGACTTCGAGATCGCCTGCACCAGCCCCACCGGGCGCATCTGTATCCGCGGTCGCTCGAGCTGCTCGAGCGGGCCCCGGCGCTGGGCGCACTGGGCGCCACAATTTCCGGCGCGGGTCCATCCGTGCTCGTGTGGTGCCACTACGAGCAGACCGGCGCGGTGATGGAGGCGCTCGAACAAGAGACCGCGGGCTGGGCGGCGGTCAGGCGTGCGCCGTTCGAGTCCCAGGGCGCGGACGTCCGCGGCCTGTAGGGAGGACCTCGGTGTGAGCTCGACGGCCCGCGTGTCCTACGCG
Source organism: uncultured Solirubrobacterales bacterium (assembly GCA_963695965.1). Classification (GTDB taxonomy): domain Bacteria; phylum Actinomycetota; class Thermoleophilia; order Solirubrobacterales; family Solirubrobacteraceae; genus Palsa-465. Next base: position 18,163 of record CAVOIU010000050.1, on the reverse strand, counting down.
CTCGCGGGGGCGAAGCTTCCCGCGAGCGCCGCCAGCCGGCGGCGCGGGGGCTCGAGCTGAAGCCTGCGGAGCAGCTCGTCGGCGACGTTCAGGTAGTCGACGGCCAGGTCCGGGCGCCAGTCGAGGATCGACTGGGCGCGCTCGGCCGACTCGGCGTACGCGATCGAAGCGCGGATCGTGGTGTCGATCAGCTTCTCGCCGAAGTGCTCCCGCAGCGAGTCGAAGGCCTCCCGCGAGTGACGCGTGCGCATGTCCGCGATGTTGAGGATGATCCCGAGCCATTCGAGCTCCGGATTGAGGTTGTCCCTCGCGAGCTCGATCACCTCGAGCGCCTGCTCGACGCCCTGCATCGCGAAGTACTGGGCTTCAGCCGAGAGCAGCGCATAGCGGGAGGCGACCAGCGCGTTGACCGTCAGCAGTCCCAGCGACGGGGGGCAGTCGATCAGGATCAGGTCGTAGTCGCCGCGCAGCTCGCGCAGCGCCTTCTTGAGCGCCAGCTCCCGGCCCATCTTCGAGCCGAGGATCAACTCGGCCTCGGCGAGGCCGAGGTTGGCGGGGATGATCCCGTCGTGGACCGCGTCCGCGGGATTGGCCCGGCCTGCCAGAACGTCGCCGATCGTCGGGGAGACGTCCGGATCGACATCCAGGTAGTCCGAGAGGTTCCCCTGCGGATCGAGATCGATCGCCAGGACGCGCAGGCCGATCCGCCTGAACACGTCGGTCAGCGTCCGCACGGCGGTGGTCTTGCCGGTGCCGCCTTTCTGGGAGAGGACCGCGATCGTGGCCGCCATGGGCGCGACTATAGGCGAGCGACGACCGTCGGAATCAGCCGTCGAGCGGTCGCTCAGACCGTGCCGGTCTCGGCGGCGTGGCGGTAGCGCACGCCCGAGACGGGGGGCAGGTCTACGAAGTACAACCGGTGACGCCCGATCACGACCTCGTCTCCGTCGGCAAGCGTGCTCCATTCGACTCGCTCGCCGTTGACGAACACGCCGTTGAGGCTGCGATCGTCAAGCACGCGCAGCCCGTCGGGCTGGCGCACGATCAGCGCGTGACGCCGGGACACGGTCGGATCATCGAACCGGATGTCGGCCGCGAGGCTGCGTCCGATCCGCGTCCACTCGCGTTCGAGCGCGTACGCGACCACGTCGGCGTCGTCGGTGCGGTAGGCCAGGTACTGGCCCGGATCGCTCAGCCCGTCACGGACCTCCTCGATCCAGGCACGATCGTCTGTCTCGGGGACGAAATCGGCGACGACGCTGGTCTGGGCCGTCGTGAACAGCGACGCACGGACGAACTCGGTGCCCCCGCAATTGGGGCATGTCGGAAGCTCGTCTACGGCATCCAGCGAAACTGGGTAATCACAATCTGTGCAACGGAAGGTTCCGGTCCCCGCAACGTTGCCCGATGTCCAAGCTTTCATGGGGGCACTCTTCGGTTAACAGCTGTCGAGGGGGCTGGCGGGTTGGCCGCCACGTCCAACCTGCCAAGAGGATGATATCCCGGTCGTCAAACTACGAAAAAATAATTTCGTAACCAGGTGTCAAGGTCTGACCAACACCCACGGTCGGCAGTAAAGCACCAGTTTGTGGTGCTTTAGGCGCGGTGGAGGAGCCGGGGCGCTCGCGGCGAACCATCCACCAATGAGCACGGCCGAGGATGTTCCGATCAGCCCTCCCGAGGACATCGACAGGGAGATGCAGGAGCTGGAGCTCGCCCTGCTCCGCCACGGCGTCGACGAGCGCGCAGCCGAGCGTGACCGCTGCGGTCGCTGCGAGCGGACCCCCCTGATCGGCGAGCGCGTCTACAGCTACGAGCACGGCTTGGTATGTGAGCTTTGCCGCCCGCTCGAACCGGGCGAGCCGCAGTCCTCGCAGCTGGTGCATGGGCCGATGTTCGGACACACGATCCGGATCATCGACCAGCGCGCGGCATAATCCGCCGCGTGGATCCGTTCACGGTCTCGACGACGATCGCCAAGCCCCGCGAGGAGGTGTTCGAGTACCTCGCGGACATCGCCAATCACGCGGAGTTCACCGACCACTATCGCGTGGACTGGCATCTGCTCCGAGTGGACCCCTATGGCCGCGGCGCCGGCGCGCGGTTTCGCGTCAAGGCGCCGCTCAACCGGTTCAGCTGGGCGGACTCCACGATCGCGGAGGTGACCCCGCCCTACAAGATCGTCGAGCACGGCCGCGGCGGCAAGTACAACCGGATCCGGATGCTCGCGGCCTACACGCTCTCGCCTGGCGCCGCGGGAACCACGCGCGTCGAGTACACGCTCGAGTCCGTGCCCGTGATGCTGTCCGACAGGCTGATGGAGACGTTCGGCGGCAGGGCCTGGGCCCGCCGCCAGTCCGCCAAGGCGATGCGACGGCTGCGGTCGATTCTCGAGGACGGCCGGGGCCGCGGCCACCGTCCATCGGTGGCGGGTCGGTGAGAAGAGCCACTCATTAGACTTCCGCCGCGGTGAGAGTTCGTCCCGTCGCACGCGCCCGGCGTCTGTCGATCCTGGCGGGCATTGCCGCCCTTGCCTTGGGGCTTGCCGCGTGCGGCAAGACGAACGTTCCGACGTCGCTCGAGAACGACGGCGTGTACGTGACCGCCGGCCCGATCACCTACCAGCTCCAGGTCTCGCGCGCGCTCAGCCCTTACGACGCCGAGGACTCGCAGTACCTCAAGGGACTTCCCGCGGGGTCGACATCGCTGAGCGCGAGCCAGCTGTGGTACGGAGTGTTCCTGTGGGCCAAGAACCAGACCAAGCAGTCGCAGGTGACCGCCAGCAACGTGGACATCCTCGACACCGAGGGCAACCACTATTACCCGCTTCCGATCAACCCGGCGCTGAACGGCTACGCCTACACCTCGCAGGTACTCGCGCCGAACGCGATCGAGCCCGCTCCGGACACGCAGGCGAGCTTCGGCCCGACCCAGGGCAGCCTGCTGCTATTCAAGCTCCCCGACTCGATCTATTCGAACCGACCACTCACGCTCGAGATCCGCGGGCCAAGCGGCAAGGTCTGGGCGACGATTTCACTCGATCTCTGAGCTGCGGTCGACGTTGAGAGCGCGCGCTGCGGCCGCCGCACTGCTGGGCGCCGCCCTCCTCGCGACGGTCGCCGCCCCGGCGTCCGCCGGGGCGAACCAGTCGGGATGGGGCAGGCCGTTCCGGCTGACCCCTCCCTACAGCACCGACCTCACCCCGGTGTCACTTTCGATTGCCGCGAGCGGTGCGGCCGCGGCCGCCTTCAGCGCCCAGGACGAGGACACCCCCTCGGCGTCCGATCCGTTCATTGCGATCCGCGCCGCCGGCGGGAGCGTGAGCACGCCGTTCGCGGTGCCCGGAGCGCAGCTGGTGCTCGACCTCGCCTATGACCCGAGTGGATTGAGGCTCCTGACCGGGACCAGCGAATCCGGGAAGTCGTGCTGCAGCACGGTGCAGACGGTGTCGCTGCTGCACAACGGACGGTTCGGGCGAGCTTCGACGCTGGTCGGGAACCTAACCGGCGCCACCGTGGGGAGCTTGACGCCGCTCGCCGGCGGCCGGCTGCTTGCGACCGTGGCGACCGACCGGGGCGTGTGGGTGGCGCAGTCAGGGCCCGGCAACGGCTTCGGCACGACCCATCGCCTGAGCGCAGCGGCAGCGATGCCGTGGACGGTCGCCACGGCGGCTGACGCTCACGGCCATACGGTCGTGGCCTGGACCGCAACGCAGGGCCAGCAGGGCGAGGTCGCTCCCAACCAGATCGCGGCGGCAAGCGGCTCGCTGCGCGCGCCTCCGGGCAATAGCCGTCCCGTGGTCACCGTCGGGGGCGGGCACAAGGTCGACGAGATCGGGCTGGCGCCGTTGTCCGACGGCGCGACCGCCACGTGGATCGAGAGCTGGTTCGACCGCCGCGGCGCGTACCACGCGGAGACGGTGCTCGCGGATCTGGGCTCGGCCGCGCGGCGGCGGACGTTCTCGGTCGCCGGAGAGGTGGCCTCGGGCGTGGTGATCGCCGGCGGCGCGCGAGGCGATCAGGTCGTGGCGTGGAAGTCGTGCACACCCGCCGGATCGTGTTCGGCGAGAGCCGCCGTCAGACCGGCGGGCGGCACGTTCGGGCCCTCGCAGCGGCTCGGGGCGATCGACGCCGGGCAGTCGCCCGTCGCCGCCGTGTCCAGCAGCGGCGACGCGCTCGTGGGATGGATCGCGGGCGGGCACGTGCTCGCGGCGGAGCGGCGACCCGGGAGCCGCGGGCTCGGAGGCGCCCGCACCGTGTCGAGCACGAACTACGCCGCCAACCTGACGATCGCGTTCGGGGGCCGTGGAGGAGATCAGGCGCTGGCGGCGTGGACCCAGGGGACGCTCGCGCCCGACGTCGTGGGAGCGGTGCTCCGGGGTTAGCGGGGCCCGGCGCGCCGGCGCCCGCGCCCTACTTCGCCTGAAGCCCCGCCAGCAGCACGCCGCGCACGGCCGGCGCGGCGGTGGCCCCGCCGGCGCCCTGATTGGGGAACAGTGCGCCGACCACGATCCGCGGCGCGCCGGCCGGCGCGTACCCGACGAACCAGGCGTCGGTGTTCTGGGGCGAGCCGGCGTTCGGGTTGCTCGGATTGGTGTTGCCCACCTCCGCGGTCCCCGTCTTGCCCGCGACCACGACCCCCGGGATCGCCGCTGCCACGCCGGTCCCAAACTGCACGACGGCGATCATCATCCGCTGGACCTGGCCCGCAACCTGGGGGCTCGTCACGTGGGCGAACTTGGGCGGCCGGCCGATCTGGAGCGTGGGGATCGGCCGCCTGCCGCCCATCGCGATCGCCGCCGCGGCGTCTGTCATCTCGAGCGCGCTCGCCTGCACCGCTCCCTGCCCGATGGCCGACGAGCCAACGGCGAGGTCGTCGCCGATGGTGGCGGCCGAGGGGATCGTGGGCTCGGCCGCGCCGGGGATCGAGGGCACCTGGTTGAAGCCGAACCGCTCGGCGATGTTCACCAGGCGCTGGGCGCCGAGCTTCACGCCAAGCGGCGCGAACACCGAGTTGCACGACACTGCGAACGCGTTCAGGAACGTTCCGCCGCACGCCTCACCGTTGGCGTTGTTCATCGTGAACCCGCTGATCGTGGTCGAGGTCTGGATCGGGAACACGTCCGTCAGCTTCACGATCCCGGCCTCGAGTGCGCCGGTCGAGGTGATGATCTTCATCGTCGAGCCCGGCGGCTGCAGCGCGGAGAACGCTACGCCCGCCAGCGCCAGCAGCTGGCCGGTGCTCGGCTGCATCGCGGCGATCCCGGCGTACTGCCCGCCCATCGCAGCGACGGCCGCGCGCTCGATCGTCGGATCGATCGTGGTGGTCACCGTGTGCCCCGGCCGGGCGCCGAGCGGGCGAGCGTGCGGGCCCCCGGCCAGCAGCTGCCGCCGGGGTTCCGGCGAGCTGGCGCTCGAAGATCCGCTCGAGCCCGTCCTGCCCGACCTTGGCGCTCGGCGGGTATCCCTCGGCCGCGTAGATCGTCGCATCGGCCGGCGGAATCGGTCCAGCGAGCCGACGATCTGCGATGCGACATCGGGGATCGGGGACGTTCGCTCCGGGCCCTGGGCGAGCGGCGTCCCATCGCGCGCCAGCAGCGCCGCGCGCGGTGGGAGCGTCGTTTGGCGGGTGAGCGCCTCGCCGGGGCGCAGCCCGGGGAACAGGAGCGTGCTTCCGAACCGCACCGTCGGGCTCGACCCGCTCGTGTCGAGCGGCACGAGCAGCGTCTGGCGGAGTCTTCCGAACAGCCTCGTGCGGGCGAGCATCGACACCGCGATCACGCCGCGGTTGTCGCTCCCCACGTGCAGCGGTCCCAGCGAGGACAGGGTCGCCGTCTGTGCCGCGGTCTGGTAATCGGCCGCGAACCGCGTCTCGGTGATCCGCTGCTTCGAGGCGCGCGTCGAGCAGCGAGTACATCCGCGCGTAGCCGCCCTGCGCCCACGCGTGCACGTAACTCGAGACAAGCGCCCGCTGACGTCCGGCCGAGGCCGCCGGCGACGTAGATCCCGACCCCGAACGCCCCGGCAGCCAGGACCGCGACCGGCAGGCCGTGCGTCAGGAGACGACGACGGCGTGTGCCCCGCCGGCGCGCATCCAACCCCCTCGTGCGTCAGCACTGCTCATTTTTCTATCGGTTTCCTCGCCGGAACGGTAAAAGATGCCCGGCCGTGGGCGCCGCCGAATTCCGCGCAGGATGGGCATCCGGCGACGCCGGACGAGCGGCGAGGGAGAGCGGAGACCGCGTGACCGGGCTCGACTGGCTGATCGTGGGTTTCTGCGTGTTGCTGGCGATCTTCGGCTACACGCAGGGGTTCATCGTCGGGGTGCTGTCGCTGGTCGGGTTCGCCGGCGGCGCATGGCTCGGCTCCCGGCTTGGCCCGCTGTTGCTCCACGGCGGCGCCCACTCCCCGTACGCCCCGCTGTTCGCGCTGATCGGCGCGCTGCTGGTCGGCGCGCTGGTCGCCAGTGGGCTCGAAGGCATCGGAGCCGGCGCTCGGGCCGCGCTGCGATTCCCGGGGCTGCGTAAGGTGGACGGGGCGCTCGGGGCGGCGCTGACCGCGTGCGTCGGGCTCGGGATCGCGTGGATTGCGAGTGCGCTGGCGATGCAGACGACCGGCTCGATCGCCCTGCGCCGCGACCTTCAGCGGTCGGTGATCCTCAAGGAGCTCAACCAGCTGCTGCCGCCGTCCGGCTCGATCCTGAATGCGCTCGCTCGCGTCGATCCGCTGCCGACAGTCAGCGGCCCCGCCGCCGACGTCCCCGCGCCGACCAAGGGGATCCTCGCCGTCCCGGCGGTTCGGGCCAGCTTTGGCAGCGTCGTGCGCGTGGTGGGAACGGCCTGCGGGCTCGGGATCGAGGGCAGCGGCTGGGCCGGCGGGGAGCGACCTGGTGGTCACGAACGCGCACGTGGTCGCAGGCGAGACCGACACGACGGTCCAGGTCGGCGGGTCTCTCCGAATTGCCCGCCCGCGTGTTCGACTTTGACGTGCACGACGACGTCGCCGTGCTGTTCGTGCCGGGTCTGGGTCGCCGTCCGCTCACGCTCGCGGGCAACCCGACCGTGGGCGAGGCCGCCGCGATCGAGGGCTACCCGCTTGACGGGCCGTTCACGGCGGTTCCGGGACGGATCGGGCCGACGCAGGACGTGAGCACCCAGAACGCCTATGGGAACGGCCCCGTGCAGCGCAGCATCGAGTCGTTGCGCGGCCTGGTGCGCCCCGGCAACTCCGGCGGGCCGCTGGTGGATGCCGCCGGGCAGGTGGTGGGCACGGTGTTCGCGTCGATCACGGGCGGCACCGTGGCCCCCGGCGGAGACGGCCTCGCGGTCCCGAACACGATCGTCCGCAAGCAGTTGGCGATCGCGACGTCACGAGGGCGGCCGGTCAGCACCGGCCCGTGCTCGAGCTGACTAACACTTTGGGCGGACGGCGGTCTGCACACCGCCCGCCCTCAAGTGCTTAGCCCCCGGCGCCCGTAGGCGTCTTTACGCCCCCGACAGCCTCGGCCATTTGAAACACCACTTCCGGCTCCAGCGCCCCGAGGAGCTGCGGGTGGTGGTGTGCGAGGTGCTGCTGAACCGCATCGAACAGCTCCGGCTCGGTGCCGCCTGCGAGTTGCGCCCCGCACTCGCAGTAGGCGATCCGACGGTCCTCTTCGATGGCCGCTTCGCGGCCGTTGCGATCCGGCTGTCCCTCGCGCGCCCCGCCGAGGTTGTCTGCATATGCCCGATCCACGCTTGGAACGATCGGCAATCGCCGTTGGCGATACGTTTCCAAGACGTTGCCGTGTCTGCCGGCACCAGCATGAGCACCCGGGTCCAACTGTGCGGACGTCTGTCCGTCGAGATCGGCGGCGTCCAACTCGCCGAACGGTTGCGCGGCAGGCAGGTTCGTCTGCTGCTGGCCTATCTGCTGCTGAACCGATCCCGGCACGTAGGGCGCGAGGAGCTGATCGGCGCGCTGTGGCCCGAGCACCCGCCGGTCTCGCAGGACGCCGCGCTGCGTACCCTGCTCTCGAGGCTGCGGTCGGGGCTCGGCGGATCTGCGCTCAGCGGCCGCAGCGAGCTTGTCCTGAGCCTCCCCGACCCCGTATGGGTGGATCTGGAGGCTGCGGGGGACGAGCTCCAGCGGGCGGTGCAGGCGCTCGACCGAGCCGACGCGCGCAGCGCGTGGGCACTCGCGCAGGTTCCGCTGAACATCGCCAGTCGCGGGCTGCTGCCCGGGGCGCAGGCCCGCTGGCTCGATTCGCGCCGGCGGGAGCTCGACGACATCCGGATGCAGGCGCTCGAGGTGATCGGCCGCGCCGGCCTGCGCCTCGGCGGGTCGCAGCTCGCGTCGGTGGAGCGTGCCGCCAAGGGGCTGATCGAGGCCGAGCCCTACCGCGAGTCGGGATACGTGCTGTTGATGGAGTCGCTGGCGGCGCGGGGGAATGTCGCGGAAGCGCTGCGTGTGTTCGAGCAGCTGCGGACGCTGCTGCGTGACGAGCTCGGCACCACGCCCTCGCCGCAGGCGATCGGCGTCCACGAGCGGCTGCTTCGCCCGGGGTCGCGAGCCTCCTCGCCCCGGCCGGCCGGACCATCCGGCGCCACGCTCGAGGTGCCCGCCGAGCTGCGGGCGCGCTCCGAAGTGCCGCTGGTCGGTCGGCGGCGGGAGCTGGCGGAGCTGGTCAGGCTATGGACCGGCGCGCAGGGCGAAGCGCCGAGGGCGGGGCGGATCGTGGTGGTCGCGGGGGACGCGGGCATCGGCAAGACCAGCCTCGCTGCCGAGCTGGCGCGTCGTGCCCACGCCGATGGCGGGGTCGTGCTCGCCGGCCGCGCTCCCGAGGAGGCGCTCGTCCCCTATCAGCCGTTCCTCGAGGCGTTGCGGCACTACTTCTCGACGGCCGAGCCGGAGGAGCTCCGGCGAGCCGTGCGCGACTACGGGCCCGAGCTGGCCCGGCTGGTACCGGAGCTGAGCCGCCGCCTCCCGGACCTTCCCCCGGCCCCCGAGGAGCCTGAGTCCGAGCGCTACCGACTGTTCGAGGCGGTTGTCGGCCTGTTCGCGGCGATCTCGTCGACGGCGCCGGTCCTGTTGGTGCTCGACGACCTGCAGTGGGCCGACCGGCCGACGTTGCTGCTACTGCGCCACCTCGCGCGATCGCCGAGCCCGGCCAGCTGCTGATCCTCGTGGCCTACCGGACCGAGGCGACCGGCGAGGTGCTGGGCGACGCGATGGCTGACCTGCGCCGTGAGGGGCTCCTTTCACGGCTCGACGTCGGTGGGCTCAGTGAGCGGGAGACGGCGGAGCTGGTGCGGATGCGGACCGGCGAGGCGCCCTCGAAGGTGTTCGCCCGCGCGCTCCACCGCGAGACAGAGGGCAACCCGTTCTTCATCGAGGAGATCGTGCGCAACCTCGAGCACGCAGGTGTTCACGCGGGCGCGGCGGGGGCCGACCGAGCTCAACGGCGCGCCGGGCTACCCGAGGGGGTCAAGCAGATGATCGCCAGCAGGCGCCGGGCGGCTTGATCCGAAGACGATCGAGTGGCTTGGGTCGCGGCAGTGATCGGACGCGACTTCGACGCCGTGCTGCTCGAGTGTCTGCTGGAACTGGAGGAGGAGGAGTTCCTGGCCGCGCTCGAGGAGGCGCTGGCTGCGGGGCTGCTCTCGAGGCTGCCGACGATCCGGGGCGCTACAGCTTCTCTCACGCCCTGATCCGCGACGCGCTGTACGAGGGGATGTCGACGTCCCGGCGTGCCCGGATCCATCGCCGCGTCGGCGAGGCGCTCGAGGCCGCCGGCGAGTCGTCTTCGATCATGACGCTCTCGCACCACTTCACCCGTGCGGCCGGGCCGCGACGACTCGGAGAAGGCGATCGGCTACGCCCGCGCAGCCGCGGACCAGGCCGCGGCGGAGTTCGCACACGAGGAGGCGGCTGAGCACTACGCCCGCGCACTCGACGTGGCGAATCGGTTCGCGCCGGATGACAAGCGCCGGCGCTGCGAGCTGCTGCTGCTCGTGGGCGAATCGTGGGTCAAGGCGGGAGAGCGCCCGCTGGCGCGGGCCGCGTTCCGGGAGGCCGGAGAGCTGGCCGAGCGCCTCGGCGACGGTGCGAGCCTCACCCGGGCTGCGATCGGAGCGTCCAGGCGCTACGTGCAGGAGCCCGGGGTGGTCGACGACGAAGTGATCGGATTGCTCAAGCGCGCCCTTGAGCAGACCAACGGCGCCCGGACCTCGACCGGGTGCGCCTGCTGGGCCGACTGTGCGGGGCGATCTACTTCTCCGGCGAGCGCGACCGGATGCAGGAGCTCAGCGCCGAGGCCACGAGCATCGCCGAGGAGCTCGGCGATCCCGAGGCACAGGCGCATGCGCGAGCGGCTCGACGGAGGGCGCTGTGGGATCCGCCACACCTCGACCAGCGGCTCGCGACCTCGACCGAGATGCTGACGCTCGCACAACAGGTCGGCGATGCCGAGCTCCAGCTACAGGCTCATGCGTGGCTCGTGGTCGACCTGCTCGAGCACGGAGATCGCGACGCCGTGGATGCGCAGATCGCCGCCTTCAACGCGGGCGCCGAGCAGCTGCGCCAGCCGCTCTACATCTGGCACGGAATCGTGTGGCGCGCGATGAGAGCGCTGCTGGACGGGCGCCTCGAAGACGCCGACGAGCTGGCTGCCGAGGCGCTGGCGGCGGGCGCCCCGGGGGAGGCCGTGACCGCGCCGCAGTACTTCGCGGTTCAGCTGCTGGCGATCCGCCGCGAGCAGGGGAGGATGGGTGAGCTCGAGCCCGCCGTCCGCCGGCTGGTGGAGGGCAACGCCGGCCGTCCGGCCTGGCGGGCGGCCCTGGCGGCCGTGCTGCTGGAGACCGGCGAGCCGGAGCTGGCCAGGGAGCAGCTCGGGTTGCTGGCGGCCAACGGCTTTGACGACATTCCCCGCGACGGCGACTGGATGACCACGATCACGCTGCTCAGCGAGATCTGCACCGGGCTCGGGGACCCTGACTCGTCGGCGGCGCTGTACGAGATGCTGATGCCCTTTGCGGGCCTGAACGTGGTGATCGGGCTCGCGGCGGTATGCCTCGGATCGACCGACAGGTTCCTCGGCAAGCTGGCGCTGACGATCGGCGAGCCCGGGGACGCGGCGGAGCACTTCGAGCACGCGCTCGACGCCGACGCCCGGCTGCGGGCGCCGCTCTGGCTTGCCCACACCCGGCTCGACTACGGGCAGGCGCTGGGACGCGGCGTCCGGGGGCGGCAGCTGATCGACGAGGCCGCCGATGCGGCGGCGCGGCTCGGACTGACGGCCCTGGCCCGCCGGGCCGAGCTGGCACGCGGCGCAGGACGCCGGTTCGGAGGCGCTTGAGTGGAGCGCTACCCTCCGCGCAGCCATGTCCAAGACCCTGATCATCGCCGAGAAGCCGTCCGTCGGCCGCGACTTCGCTCGCGTGCTGCCCGGCGCCTTCGCGAAATCTGAAGGGTTTCTCGAGGGCCCCGAGCACGTCGTGACGTGGGCCGTCGGCCACCTCGTCCAGCTCGCAGAGCCCGACGAGTACGACGAGCGCTTCAAGAAGTGGCGGATGGCCGATCTCCCGATCGTCCCCGACCGGTTCAGGCTCGTGATCCGCGACGAGCGCTCGAAGAAGCAGATGAACGTGATCAAGCGCCTGATCACTCGCGAGGACGTCGAGCTGGTCGTGAACGCCTGCGATGCCGGCCGCGAGGGCGAACTGATCTTCGCCTACCTGTACGAGAAGTCGGGGTCCAAGAAGCCCGTCAAGCGGCTGTGGCTGAACTCGATGACCACCGGCGCGATCAAGGACGCATTCGGGAGGCTGCGAGACGGTGACGAGCTCGCCTCGCTCGAAGCGGCTGCGCGCTCACGCTCCGAGGCCGACTGGATCGTCGGGATGAACGCCACGCGCGCGGCGACGATCAGGCTGCGCTCGGCGTTCGACGGCGCTGTCTCGCTCGGCCGCGTACAGACGCCGACGCTGGCGATCCTCGCTCGGCGAGAGGAGGAGATCCGCGCGTTCGTCCCCGAGCCTTACTGGGTCGTGGACGGCGTGTTCGACCCGGTGACCGACGGTCCCCGTGTGTACGACGGGCGCTACCACGCCGGGGCGAACCCCCGGATCAAGACCGCCGCCGAGGCGGAGGCGATCGTACGGGCGTCCGAGGGCCAGACCGGCGCGATCACAAAGCTCGAGAAGTCCGAGCGCAAGGAGCGCGCCCCGCTCCTGTACGACCTGACTTCGCTTCAGCGCGACGCCAACAGCCGCTTCGGCTTCTCGGCTCGACGGACGCTCGCTGCAGCTCAGCGGCTGTACGAGGAGCACACCGCGCTCACCTATCCGAGGACCAACTCGCGCTACCTCCCCAGCGACATGGCTCCCGAGATCAAACCGATCGCCCGGCTGGTCGGCGAGCGCAGCGAGTTCAAGCAGGCCGCGCAGTACGTCCTCGGCCTCGATGTGCTCCCGCTTGCCCGGGTGATCGACGACGCCAAGGTGACCGATCACCACGCGATCATCCCCACCAACGCCGAGCACCACCCGGTCGACAAGATGTCCGACGACGACAAGCGCATCTACGATCTCGTCGTCCGCCGGTTCCTGGCGATCTTCCATCCCGAGGCTGTGTTCGAGAACACGCGCGTGGAGACGACGGTGGCCGACCACGTGTTCCGAACCCGCGGCAAGGTGATGCTGGTGCCCGGCTGGCGCGGGGTCTACGGCGAGGAGGCCGACACCGACGGCGGGCGCGCGGAGGACGACGAGGGTCGTGAGCAGCAGCTGCCCAAGCTCGAGCTGGGGGAGAAGGTCGCGGTCAAGCAGGTGACCTCCGAGGAGAAGGAGACCAAGCCCCCACGCCGCTACTCGGAGGGCGCGCTCCTGGGCGCGATGGAGACCGCCGGCAAGCTCGTCGACGACGACGAGCTGCGCGAGGCGATGAAGGACTCGGGGATCGGGACCCCGGCGACGCGAGCCGCGATCATCGAGCGGCTGCTCCAGGTCGCCTACATCGAGCGCGACGCGCGCGCGCTGGTCGTGACCGAGAAGGGCATGAACGTCATCCGCCTGCTCGGCGAGCACGCGCTCACCTCACCCGGACTGACCGGCGAGTGGGAGGCGCGGCTGGCGAAGATCGAGACCGGCCAGGACTCGCGCAAGGCGTTCATGGGCGACATCGTCAAGTTCACCGAGAGCACCGTCGGCGAGCTCGACACGAAGCTCAAGGGAGTGCGGATCCCGCGGGCAAATCTCGGCCCCTGTCCCGTCTGCGGCCGCGACATCATCGAGAACCGCAAGGGGTATTCGTGCTGGTCGCGCGATGACCCGGGCTGCGGGTTCGTGATCTGGAAGTCCAAGGCCGGCAAGTCGCTGCCGGTCTCGATCGCCCGTGAGCTGATCAAGACCGGGCGCACCGAGAAGCCCGTGACCGGGTTCAAGGGCCGCTCGGGACGAAGCTTCCGCGCGCGTCTTGCGCTTCAGCAGTCCGAGGATGGAAAGTGGCGGGTGGAGTTCGACGAGCCGTGGGCCAAGGAGGGCGCGAAGCCTCCCGAGGCCGAGGAGACGACGAGCCCGGAGGCGCCGGCCGCAGCGGCATAAGGCGCAGCCGGACGCTGCGCCGTGGTCTCCGTCGGCGCGCAGCGCCATCATCGGACGATGCCGCTGACGCTCGTGCTCGGGCCTGCCAACTCCGCCAAGGCGGGGGAGGTTCTCAGCGCCTACAGCGCCGCTGCGCAGCGAGGAGCGCTGCTCGTCGTGCCGACGACGGCCGATGCCCGCCACTACTCCCGGGAGCTCGCCGAGGAGGGCTGTGTGCTGGCGGCGGTGCTGACGTTCACCGGCCTGGCAGGGGAGATCGCGCGGCGCTCGGGCTACTTCGAGCGGCGCCTGACGGGGATCCAGCGGGAGCGGGCACTCGAGCGGACGGTGGGGTTGGCGAGGCTGGAGGTGCTGCACGAGGCTGCGGCCACCAGGGGCTTTCCCGCGGCGGTCGGCGAGCTCGTGGGTGAGCTCGAGCGCGCGCTTGTCAGCCCCGCGCGATTCGCGCAGGCGATGCGCCATTGGGGCGCGGAGGACGAGCGGCGGTCAGGGCTTGCGCGCGACATCGGCTCGCTGTACCTCGCCTACGCGGACGAGCTCGGGCGGCTGGGCCGGGTGGACGGCGAGCTGTTCCTGTGGAGGGCGTTCGACGCGCTCAGGGCCGCGCCGAGCGGATGGGGCGCCACGCCCGTGTTCTTCTACGGCTTCGATGACCTTACGGCGCTCGAGCGCGACGCGATCGAGACGTTGTCACGGGTGATCGGGACCGACGTGACCGTCTCGCTCACGTACGAAGCGGGCAAGGCGGCCGTGCGGGCCCGGGCCGGGGTCGTCGAGGAGCTGCGGCCGCTCGCCGAGCGGGTGATCGAGCTGCCGGCCGTCGACGACTACTACGAGCCGCCCTCGCGCGAGGCGCTGCACCTGCTCGAGCGGGGGCTGTTCGAGCCGACGGAGCCGGTCCGGATCGACCCGGGTGGCGCGGTCCGGTTGCTTGAGGCGGCAGGCGAGCGCGCCGAGGCCGAGCTCGTGGGCGCGGAGATCCTGTCCCTGGTGCGGGAGGGGGTCCCGCTCCAGGACATCGCGGTCGTGTACCGCTCGCTGACCCGCGTCGGCCCGCTCGTCGCGCACGTGCTCGATCGGTTCGGGATTCCGGTGAGCTTCGATCGGCGGATCCCGCTCGGGCACACGGCGCTCGGGCGGGGAATCCTCGCGCTCGCGCGGCTGTCGCTGCTTCCGGAGGGCGAGGCGACGGCTCAGGACCTGCGCGAGTATCTGCGGACGCCGGGAGTGCTCGAGCTTCCCGAGAAGGCCGACAGGCTCGAGGCAGAGGTGGTTCGCGGACGGCTGCGCACCGCCGGAGAGGCCCGGGAGCGCTTCGACTTCGAGCTTCGCGAGCTGGATGCGCTTCGAACGAGCCGCGACCCCGCAGGCGAGCTGCTTCGGCACGCGCGCCGGCTGCTGTCGCGGCCATACCGGGGCGCGGCGCCGGTCCTCGACGGCGGTGAGGCACTTGACGCTCACGCGCTGAACGCGATCGCGCGGGCGGCAGAGGAGCTCTCGGACGCTCCCGAGGAGCTGTCCGGCAGCGAGCTGATCGAGCTGCTCGAGGAGGTCGAGGTCGATGCCTCGGCAAGCGGCGCCACGGACGCGGTGGTGCTCGCCGAGCCGCTCGCGATTCGAGCGAGGCGCTTCCGGGCGGTGTTCGTGTGCGGCCTGCAGGAGGGGGAGTTCCCACGCCTCGCGGCGCCCGACCCGTTCCTGCCCGACGAGCGCAAGCGCGAGCTCGCCGCGTGCAGCGGCCTGGTGCTGCCGACGGTCGAGGACGCGGTCGACCGGGAGCGCTACCTGTTCTACGCGAGCGTCTCGCGCGCCACCGAGCGGGTTGTCCTCAGCTACCGAAGCTCCGACGAGGAGGGCAACCTCGAGCTCGCCTCCCCGTTCGTCGCCGATGTCGCGGAGCTGATGGACGAGCGGTGGCGCGAGCGCCGCCGCAAGCGTCTGCTTGGCGATCTCGTCTGGCCGGCCGGCGAGGCGCCCACCGACCGGGAGCGCGCGCGGTCTGAGGTGGCGTTCGTGGCGGGCGGCGAGGACCGGCCGGGGGAAGCGCTCGCGCGCCGTCTCGGTGCGGACGCGCTGCGCCATGTGCGGCACACCGAGGTCGTGTCCGCCGGCGGGCTCGAGAAGTACAGCGCGTGCGCGTTCAGGTGGCTGGTCGAGAGCGAGCTCCAGCCGGCCGAGCTACAGCCCGAGCCCGAGCCCCTCGCCCGCGGCAGCTACATCCACGAGGTGCTCGAGCGGCTGCTCGCAAGGCTCGGGAGCGCGGTCACCCCGGAGTCCCTGCCGCGCGCGTTCGAGATCCTCGAGGAGCTGACCGCCGAGCTGCCCGAGCGGTGGCGCTGGGCCGGCCCGAGCGGCTTCGCGAGGCGATTGCGGCGGCGATTGCCGCCGATCTCCGGCGGTACCTCGCCCATGAGGCGGCGGGCGGGAATGACTGGCTGCCCGCTCACCTGGAGCTCCGGTTCGGGTTCGATGCGGAAGCGGAGGACTCGGTGCCGGCACTCGAGCTGGGCGAGGGAGCGGAGCGCGTGTCGATGCGCGGTGTGATCGACCGCGTCGACGTCGATCCCGAGGGCCGCCGGGCGATCGTCCGCGACTACAAGAGCGGCGGCGCGCCGCGAGGAGTACAGGGGGGACCGGTGGAGCGTCGACGGCACGCTGCAGGTGCCGCTGTACATGGTCGCCGTTGGCGAGCTGCTCGGGCTCGAACCGGTCGCGGGCCTGTACCAGCCACTGCGCGCGCGAGCTTCGAGCGCGCGGGGTGTTCCTCGACGGCGCTCCCCGCCGGCGGCGAGCTCGTCGGTAGGGACAAGCGCGACGAGGCTGGTCTCGGCGGCCCAGCTTGAGGATGCGAAGCGCGCGCGCGCGTGGAGCTGGCGGTGCGCCTGCGCATCCGGCGAGCTGACCCCGTGTCCCGGAGACGTGCTCCCGTAACGGCTGCATGTATCCGGGGATCTGCCGGGCGACATGACCGTGACTTCGCGCCGAGCTGGCGTTCACCTCCAGAGCAGCTCGAGGCCATCTACCGCCGAGACGCCGACCTGTTCCTGGACGCCGCCGCCGGCAGCGGCAAGACCTCGGTGCTCGTCGAGCGGTTCGTGCGCTCGGTCCTCGACGACGGCGATCGAGGTGCCGGCGATCCTCACGATCACCTTCACCGAAAAGGCCGCGGCCGAGATGCGTGAGCGGATCCGTGACCGGCTGCGCGAGTTGGGAGCGCTCGAGGCAGGCCCGGGCACACCGAGGGCGCGTTCATCTCCACGATCCATGGCTTCTGCGCGAGGCTCCTGCGGGCCAATGCCCTGGCGGCCGGAATCGATCCCGCGTTCAGCGTGCTCGACGAGCTCGACGCCGCGGCGGCTCGCCGGCGAGGCATTTGACGGCGCGCTACAGGAATTCGCCGAGGACACGCCCGGTGGAGTTGAGCTGGTCGCCGGCGTACGGCGCTGGATGCCCCTACGTGGCGCGATCCAGGGGATCCACGCCGAGCTGCGCTCCCGCGGGCAGGGCGACCCAGTGCTTCCGTCCCCGCGCGGCCGGGGAGCGGGATGACGACATCGATGCGGCCCCCGCTCGAGCTCGAAGGCCACCGCGGCAGCGGTTGCCGCCGAGCTCGGCCAGATCCAGGGACCCCTGCCGCCAGGGTCGTACAGGCGCTGGCGAAGCTCGAGCGCTTTGATTGGCCGACACTCGCTGCGGTCGAGCCGTGGCCGAGGGACGTGGAGGAGCTGCGGTTGCCGTCCGGCAACGGCGCCGCGCTGAGCACGCCCGTCTGCGTAGCAGTACGGCGAGGCGCTCGACCGGTTCCTGGGGGTGTGCGAACGGCGCTGGACGAGCGCGAGCTCGGGACCTGCTCGACGGGCTGCTCGGGGGTTTCGGCGACCGCTATAAAGGAGCTCAAGCGACGCGCCTCGGCGCTCGACTTCGAGGACCTGGAGTTGCGCTCGCGCGACCTACTGCGCGAGGACACCGAGCTGCGCGAGCGCTACCGCGAGCGGTTCACACGGGTGATGGTCGACGAGCTCCAGGACACGAACGCGGTGCAGCTCGAGCTGATCGAGATGCTCTCCGGCGGCAACCTGTTCACCGTCGGGGACGCGCGGCAGTCGATCTACGCGTTCCGCCACGCGGACGTCGAGCTGTTCGAGCGCCGCGCCGCCGAGGCCACGGCCGCCGGCGCCCGGGCGACGCTCCGGACGAACTTCCGCTCGCGTCCGGAGATCCTCGAAGTGATCAACCGGGCGTTCGGCACCGACGGCGGCGAGCGCTCCGAATCGCTCGTCGCCGGCCGCGGGCAGTCCGAGCTCGAGGAACCGCTCGTCGAACTGTTGATCGCCGACAAGGGCGCGGACTGGTCGGCGGACGGGCCGGCGGCGCCCTGGAGGGTCGCCGAAGCGCGTGCCCTGGCCCGGCGGATCGACGAGCTGGTGCGCGGGGGCCTCGCTCCACGCGAGGTCGTCGTGCTGCTCCGCGCGACGACCGACATGCGCACATACGAGCGCGCGCTGGAGGAGCGCGGTGTTCCGACCTACGTGATCGGCGGGCGCGGGTACTGGTCGCACCCGCAGGTGGTCGATCTTGTCTCCT
>CAVOIU010000049.1:0-10414 GCA_963695965.1 uncultured Solirubrobacterales bacterium | reverse complement strand
GAGGAACTGGCGGATGAACGGGTTCTCGGAGTTGAGCATGTCCTCCGAGGGTCCGGCTTCGACGATCCGGCCCTTCCACAGCACGTTGATGTAGTCGGCGACCCGCCGGGCGGTGAGGACGTCGTGGGTGATCACGCAGAAGGTCGGCAAGTGCTCCTTCTGTTTCTTCTTGGCCTCTTCCATCATGTCCCGGTGGATCTCGAGGATCAGCTCGCCCAAGAGCGCGGTACGGACGGGATCGAGCCCCGAGTCGGGCTCGTCGAACAGCAGAATGTCGGGCTCGAGTACCAGCGCCCGCGCGAACCCCGCGCGCTTGCGCATCCCGCCCGAGAGCTCGTTGGGCGCCTTCGTACGCGCGTCGCTTAGGCCGACCTCGCCTAGCCGGTGCATCACGATCTCCTCGATCTCGTCCTCGCTCTTCTCGGTGTGCTGGCGCAGCGGGAACGCGACGTTGTCGAACAGGTTCATCGACCCGAACAGCGCGCCGTCCTGGAACAACAGCCCGAACTTCTTGCGCATCTCGAACAGGTCGTCGTCGGTCAGCGATGGGACCGACTCGCCGTGGACGAGGATGTCCCCCTGGTCCGGGTACAGGAGCCCGACCATGTGCTTGATGCAAACGGACTTGCCCGTTCCCGAGGGGCCGATGATCATCGACACCATCCCCTCGGGGAGTCCCATGTTCAGCCCGCTGAGGACGCGAGAGCGGCCGAAGGACTTGTAGACGTCGATGAACTCCACCGCATCGGGCTTCCCCGATGGGTACACCCGATAGGAGTGCCACTTGTATTCCTCATCTGAGGCACCCTCCGGCGGCGCCGGCCGCGGCGGCTGCTCGTCGACGACCGATACCCGGGAGACGGATTTGGCTTCCGGCCGCTCGCGCTGCCCCGCCGACGTCTCCCAGGGCATCTTCCCGGCCGCGCGCTCACCGCCGGCTGGCTGTTGCTCGGTGGGCTGCTCGGCCGAGTCACCCGGGCCCTCGCCGGACCCGCCTCGCTGCTGCCCGACGTCGTGCTGGTGGGACGGCTCGCTTCCGATCGGCGCCGGCTCGTCCGCGCGTGAGGAGACCTGATCGGAGCCCGGCGCCCACGGCTCGGACTCGGGCGGCAGCCACGAGCCCGTCTGCGGGCGGTTCGGCTCACCGCTCTGATCAGCCTTGTCGTCTTTACCAAAGAACCGCGGCATACCTCAGCCTCCGATCGGTGCTCTCGGGTTGGCTCCCCAGAACAGCTGCGTTCCGAGCATGCCGATGAGATGCACGCCAACAATATTCAGGACCATCGACTTCGCCGTCGCCGTACCTACGCCGACGGGCCCGCCGCTTGCGTTGTAACCGTAGTAACAGCCGACAAGCACGATCAGGGTGGCTTCCGTCATCGCCTTGATCACGCTGTATAAGAGGTCGGGCGGGTTCTGGAACTGCCAGAAGATCAGAAAGAAGCCCCCCGACGAGACGTCGCCGATCTGCTCGACCACCGCCAGCCAACTGGCGAAGAACCCCGCGCCGATCGCACACAGGTACACGAACGGCAACACCATCCACGCGGCGAGCAGGCGCGTCGCGCACAAAAACGTCATGCCGCTGATCCCCATCACCTCGAGCGCGTCGATCTCGTCGGAGATCCGCATCGACCCGAGCTCCGCGACGATCCCGGTACCGACCTTCGCGGCCATCATGTACCCGAACGCCAGCGGGACGATCTCGCGCAGATCGCACCACGCCGCGAACACACCCGAATAGGCCGGGGCGCCGATCGAGCGATTGAAGTACGCGCCCTCGATCCCGCACTCGAGACCGCTGATGAACACCAGGCCCCAGATCACCAGCGTCGAGCCGACGATCAGGATCCCGGCCTGGCGCAGCGCCTCGCCGAAGAACCGGAACACCCGCAGCCCGAATATCTCCCGGAAGACCTGGGCGATGAACTTGACGAGCTCGCCGAAGGTCTCGACCCAGCCCTTGGGTACCGCTACGAGCTCGCCCATTACCTCGCCTCAGCCGATGCCACGCGCCCCGTCACTATTTCGGGATCGTGGTGATCTCGGGGTGGGTGGCCAACAGCGTCTGCGTGAACGCGTAGTTGAACGCGAAGATGCCGTTGAAGGCGATCACCACCGCCTCGTTCACCGCACGACCTACCCCCTCCGCCCCACCGGACGCAGTCATCCCCTTGTAACAGCAGACGATCGCGATGATCGCCCCGAACATCGTCGTCTTCAGCACCGACCCCCACAGGTCGGTCGTCGACGTGTTGTTGAAGAACGTCGCCCAGAACGGCCCCAGCGGGGCGTGGTTCACGAGTGTCGCGAGGATCCCGCCGAAGATGCCAAACAGCAGCGCGTAGATGTCGAACAAACCGGTCACCAGCATCAGCGCGAGGAACCGCGGGACAACGAGGTTCTTGATCGGATCGACGCCGAGCACCTGCAGCGCGTCGAGCTCCTCGCGGATCTTGCGAGCGCCAAGGTCCGCCGTGATCGCCGTGCCGGCCACGCCGGCGAGGACGACCGCGGTCACGAACGGAGCGAACTCGCGGATCGACGCGAGCACGAAGAACCCACCAAGGCGATCGAGCGCGCCGAACAGAACCAGGAAGTCAGCGGCCTGGAGGCCTGGCGCCTCGTAGCCGAATGCGACCGTCGAGATCAGCAGCGGGAACCAGCACAACTTCAGCGCGAACATGAACTGGCCCACGAACTCCGCCCCGTACGGGTACGGCGGACGCAGCGCAGCCACCACCGTCTTGCCCGTAAGGATGACCATGTTCCCCACTTCTTCGAGCAGGGACTTGGTCGGCAAGAACGTCTTCTCGGCGACTGCGCGGACCATCTATTCGAATCCTCCCTTGGAACTACGGCGCCGCCCGCGCGGCTACAGGCACGAAAAGCCTATTGGACGAGCCTTTGAAAACACAACTCTGAACCTTCGCGTAACACCAGATCAATCAGCGCCGGGCACAAGCGCAGATGGTATGTTGCGCGCCGCGCCCCGCAGAGCACAATGACAGCCACTGGACACAACCCTGCGAGGCGCGAGACGATGAGGAGAGGCGCTGGCAGGACTTCCAAGATCGCGGCCGGTTTGACGGCGGCCGTCGCGCTGTCGGCATGCGGCAGCGCGGCGCAACAGGATGCACACGCGCCGAGCGGCAACTTCCCGATCGCGGTGACCACGGCCAAGTTCCCCGTGCGCCAGCGGTTGGCCCAGCACACTCACCTCGTGATCTCCGTGCGCAACGTCGGGACCAAGACGATCCCCAACGTCTCGGTCTCGATCTGCAACACAACCTGCGCCTATCCGGCCCCGGTCGGACAGGGCACGAGCGTCGAGGCCTTCGCCCAGTATCTGAACATGCCCGGCCTCGCGAGCCACTCGCGACCGGTGTGGGTAATCGATCGGCCGCCCGGCCAATGCACTTACAGCTGCCAGAACGGGGGCCAGGGAGCGTACGTGAGCGCTGACGCGAACACGTGGCAGGCCGGCGCGCTCAAGCCCGGCGCAACGGCGATATTCAACTGGGGGCTGACCGCGGTCGCTGCCGGACACTTCGTGGTGGCGTACCAGATCGCCGGCGACCTCTACGGCAAGGCGAAGACGACCCTGCCCAATGGCCTGTCGCCCGCCGGGACGTTCGCGGTGACGATCCTGCGCGCGCCGGCGCAGTCGTACGTGACCAGCTCCGGCAAGATCGTCGTAGTCCGGTAGGTTCCGGCGCGCACCCGCGACCCGGTCGCTAGGTCCGAACCCTTACCGGCGCCGTTTTGCAGCGCTTTTGCAGCGCAACTTGTACGGGGGGTCTGGGTTGTGGGCTACGGTGGCGCTCATGGTCGAAAGGCTCGCCCGCCGCGGTGCGTGGATCCGGACGCACCGCGGTACCCGCCGAATCGCGGCGGCGCTCGCCGCGGTGGCGTGGGCCGCCTCGGTCGGCGTGGCGAGCGCGTCGACCGGCGGCGCGGCCGCCGGCTCGGGCGGGTCGACCACCTCGCCGACGCCGCCCCAGCACGTGGCCGGGGCCGCCACGGCGCTGAGCACCCGTGGGATGTGGGTCTGGTACGTCTCACAGTCCAACGGCGGCAGCCTCTCTTCGATCATCTCGACGGCCCACAGGTATGGGCTCGGAACGCTGATGATCAAGGCCGGCGACGGCACCGGCGTCTGGTCGCAGTTCAGCGCTGGGCTTGTCTCGACCCTCCACGCCAACGGCCTGCGCGCGTGTGCGTGGCAGTACGTCTACGGCGACCACCCGATCTTCGAAGCAGAGGTTGGGGCCGCCGCTGTCCGCAACGGCGCCGACTGCCTGCTGATCGACGCCGAGGCGGAGTACGAGGGCAAGTACGTCGCGGCGCAGGAGTACATCAAGAAGCTCCGGCAGTTGATCGGCCCCAACTTCCCGGTCGGGCTCGCCGGCTTCCCGTACGTCGATTACCACCCGGCGTTCCCGTACTCCGTGTTCCTCGGCCCGGGCGGAGCGCAGAACAACACGCCGCAGATGTACTGGGCGGACATCGGCGTCTCGGTGGACACCGTGTACCTGCACACGTACGACTACAACACTCCCTACGGCCGGCCGATCGAGCCGCTCGGGGAAACATCCGCGAATCCGCCGCCGAGCCAGATCGTCCGGTTCCGGCAGCTCTCCCGCGCATACGGAGCCGCAGGCCTCAGCTGGTGGGACTGGCAGGAGTCGAGCGCTCGGGAATGGCAGGCCGTCGCCGAGCCGATCGGCAACCTTTCAAACTTCAGGGCCAATCCCACGATGCCCACGCTGAGCACGGGCTCGCGGGGCGGACTCTCGTCCGGCGACCTCGTCGTCTGGGCCCAGGAGCACCTGGTCGAAGCCGGCGCGCGAATTACGATCGACGGCTCGTTCGGCGCCAGAACGCAGGCCGCCGTCACGCATTTCCAGAGCGCCCACGGGCTGAGCCGGACGGGAGTCATCGACGCGGCCACTTGGACAGCGCTGCTCCGGTATCCGCCGGTCAACGTCACGTGGACGTCAAAGGGGGCACACGCGAGCTCCGCAGCCGGGGGCGGCTCGCTGCGGCTGCCGGCCCCTAGCTCTGCGCGGCTGCGTGCGCGGCGCTACGAGATTCCGCCCCATCTCGGCGCGGGTCGCGGGCATCGCTGAACCGGAACTGACTCGTCGCCGAGCCGGAGCTGACTCGTACTTCCGTCCAGACGACCGATGGGACCAAACTCATCCATGCGTCCAGACAGGTCAAGCAGATACGCAGATTGGCCGATGTCGATCGTGCTCTCTTGGCCGCGCCCGGGACCGGGAGTCGCCTGCGAGCGCCACTCATAGAGGACAAGCCCCGAGGAGATGCCCGTGATCTGCACCGTTCGTCGTCTCACCTTCGCCGTTTCGGCGATGTCCGCCCTCGCCACCGCACTTCTCCTCGG
This sequence comes from uncultured Solirubrobacterales bacterium, assembly GCA_963695965.1. Taxonomy (GTDB): domain Bacteria; phylum Actinomycetota; class Thermoleophilia; order Solirubrobacterales; family Solirubrobacteraceae; genus Palsa-465. The sequence goes on along the minus strand of CAVOIU010000049.1, from coordinate 5,007 downwards.
CCCCCCCGCCGCGCAAGCCGACCTCGTCAACCTGAACGCGTGCAACTCGAACGCGCTCAGCCAGCCGTTCCTCCAGTGGGGGGACCCGTCGTCCTACGAGCTCGCGCCCGGCGGCACCTTCTCAGATTCTTCGTGGGCGCTGAGCGGCCGCGCCAGCCTGGTCCCGGGCGGCGAGCCATGGGCCGTCACCGGTACCCCCAGCAGCTCGTCGCTTTCGCTGCCGGCCGGCTCCTCGGCACAGTCGCCGTCAACGTGCGTCAACGCGGCCTATCCCACCGTCCGGTTCTTCGTCGGCGGCACGGGTCTGGTGGCGGTGAGCGTCGTCTACAACGGCCTTGCGATCCCCTCCGGCCTCGTGGTCGCGGGCGGCAGCTGGGCGCCGGGGCCGATTGCGGTCACCGGTTCGGCGATCTTCGGCGCGCTCCACGGCGGCACCGCGCAGGTCTCGCTCAGGCTCACGGGTGTCCTGGGCAGCCCCAAGGTCAGTGACGTGTTCATTGACCCGTGGCATTCCGGGTAGGGAACCGAGCTCGGCCTATCCCGCGTGGAACTCGACTCATACGACAGCCCCGATGCGGAGGCGCTGCTCGTAGCCGGTAACGAGCGAGTGATCCGTGCGGCTCGTCCACGGAGGGAACTCGCCACACAGAGCATCGCCGCCGCCGGATTCCTCCTGGCCGCTGGTCTCCTCGCTGGCTTGGCACCGTGGCATGGGTCGCTGTCGGTGTCCGGTCTGGTTCTCGTCGTACTGGTTTGGGCAATTGTCGCCCGCGTCAGGTTCCCGGTGGCGGGCGGCTGGTCGCTGCCAACCATGCTGGTGTTCGTGCCAGCGCTGTTTGTGCTTCCGACTCCGATAGTCCCGCTCGTGGCGATGCTGGGGTTCCTATTTGGACGTGCGCCGGAACTTCTCCGGGAACACACGCAACTGACGATGTTGCCTGCGTATGTCGCCGACTCGTGGTACACGATCGGTCCGGCGCTGGTGATCGTGCTCGGCGGCGCCCAGCACTTCGCTTGGTCGCATTGGCCGGTTTACGCCGGAGCGCTGCTTGCCCAGTTCGCCTTCGACATGGCGTCCAGCGTCACACGCTGCTGGGTCGCCGAAGGAATCAGCCCGAGAGTGCAGATACCCCTCCTGACCTGGGTCTATGTCACCGACGCCATCCTCGCCCCGCTCGGCCTGCTGATCGCCGCCGCGGCGGTAGACCACCCGGGTCTCATCGTGATCGCGCTTTCCCCGGTGGCGATGCTCTGGCTGTTCGCCCGCGAGCGACAGCAGCGGATGGACGAGACGCTCTCCCTCAGCACGGCATATCGCGGCACGGCGATGCTGCTCGGCGACGTCGTCGAGGCCGATCACCATTACACGGGGATGCACAGCCGCGATGTGGTCGAGCTGTCGCTGTCGGTTGCCGATCGCCTCGGCCTTGACGCGACTCAGCGGCGCAATGTCGAGTTCGCGGCGCTCCTACATGATGTCGGGAAGATCCACATCCCCAAGGAGATCATCAACAAGCCCGGGAAGCTAGACGACGCCGAGTGGGAGCTGATGCGCGGTCACACGATCGACGGCGAGAGGATGCTCAAGCAGGTCGGAGGACTCCTCGCCAACGTGGGACACATCGTTCGCGCGACTCACGAGCATTACAACGGACGTGGATACCCTGACGGACTCGTGGGAGAGACGATTCCGATCGAAGCACGGATTGTCTGCACGTGTGACGCGTACAGCGCCATGACCACGGATCGCTCGTATCGGAGGGCGATGCCGAAGGCGGAAGCTCTCGAAGAGCTGCGGCGGTGTTCCGGTACGCAATTCGATCCGAACGTCGTCAAGGCAATTGAATCGCTGGTCGGACGATCGGCCACTGAGCAGCGTGCCTGGCTCGAGTCGCTCAGCGCATCCACCGCACCTGCGATTCAGCCCCACCACGAGCCTGTAGCTATCGGTGGCTCGTTGGACGCGGTCGTCCTTGCCTCGCCGTCCCCGCCGGCGGCTGTGAATCTCGAGACAGCTCTCAAGTCTTAGCGCCGCGCTGCCGATGCAGCTGTACCGGGTGGCCCTCCTGGGGAAGGGTGGGGCCCTCAAGGGGGTATTGACACTGTCGTTAGGAGAAACGCGTGCCCAACGTGCGTCGCTATATCACGTCCATCACGAGCGCCGGAGGTCTCGCGATCCTCGCCGCGCTCGCCATTCCGGCGATCGGGCAGGCAGCCCCCGCCCCGCCTACCGCGTGCAGCGTCGGCCCGCTGTCGCAGCCGTTCCGCTTGTGGGGCGACAACGCAACCTATGAAATGGTCGCTGGCGGAGACTTCGAAGGCTCGCTCGACGGTTGGACGCTCCAGGGCGGAGCCACGCAGTCTTCTGGCAGCGAGCAATTCGGCGTGACCGGATCGGTCGGGTCCTCCTCTCTGGAGCTCCCGCAGGGAGCCGTCGCCGTCGCGCCGCCGACGTGTGTGAACATTCCCCATCCCACCGCGCGCCTCTTCGTGCAGAGCAGCTCACCGGGCGCCCGGCTCCAGGTGCAGGCTGTCTACGACAACGGGGCGCACTCGGTCACCATCCCCGCCGGTCCGGCGGTCAAGTCGAGCGCGGATTGGCAGCCAAGCCAGGCCCTCAACATCCACCCTGTCGTGATACCAGCGCTTCACGGTCAAGGCACCGCGCTGATCACGCTCCAGTTCACCGCCACGCACGGAACGGTCTTCATCGACGACGTGTTCGTGGACCCCTGGCACAGCGGCTGACGCGCACCGGCTGAGGCGCACCGACCGAGGCGGCCGGGTTCCGATGCAGGGTAGGACCCAGCCCAGGCTGATCGTGGGGATGCTGGCTGGCGGAGGCGCTAGACCTCGGTTACCGCGCTTGACGCCGGCTGAACCGTGTCTAGTGCCGCGCCGCGCTCGGGGCCACCAGCGGACGCCGAGCTCCGAAACACCCTGAAGATGACGGCCGTGACCGTCAGTGCGCCAACCGACGCGACGGCGAGTGCCGCACGGGGAGTCGACACCGCGGTGATGATGCCTCCCAGCAAGATCCCAGCGCCAGGCATCGCCTCGCCAATCGACTCATCGAAACTCATCACCAGCGCCATCCAGCGCTGCTCGGTGAGTTCCTGTAGCGCTGTCCGAGCCGAAACCGCTTGTATCCCGTTGCCAAGTCCGCCAATCGCAGCGCCACAGATCGCGATGCCAATCGAGGGCGCCAGCGCCATCACACCAAAGCCGAGGCCCAAGGCGCCCGTCCCGGTCGACAGCAGCAGTCTGACGCTGTCTTGCCGCCGCGCCGCATAGACCGCGCTGCCCACAACCGCACCGGTGCCCCACGCAGACACGAGCAGACCGTATCCGCGCGCGCCCGCATGGAGAGTGTGCTGCGCGAGCACCACCTCGACCGGGATCGACATCGTGAAGAAGACGAGGCCTGCGGCTTGGAGGCCGAAGAGCGTTCGGATGACGGGAGCCTCGCGAGCGTACGCGAGCGCCGCTTGCACCGTGATACGAGATTGCTTTCTCTCGCTGGACAAGCGCGGTAGCCCGGATGCCGTCGCCAACGTCAGCGCGATGGCAGCGAACAGGACGCTGTTCAGCAGTAGCGCCGTCCGTGTGCCGCCGGCAGCCGATATGCCGGCACCAATCAGCGGTCCGATCATGAAGCACACCGAGAAGGTTGTGTTCATGACTGCGTTGCCCGGCCGGAGTAGGCCGGCGGGCTTGACAACGGCCACGCTGGTGGCGCGCGCGATTGCACGCGCAGTGAGTGCGACGGCTCCGTCCACCACGGCCAAGGTCAGGACGGCCGCGAGCGAGAACTGCCCAGCGAGGAAGCTAAGACACAGGAAGACTGCAGCCTCCAATCCGTAGAGCACCACCAGCGACTGCTTGGGAGTAAAACGAACCAATCGCGCCACGATGCTTGGCGAGATGAGCGCCGGAACGAATTGCGCGCAGATGAAGAAGACCATCGCCCCCAGAGCACTCCCGGTGCGCTGGTACACCAGCAAGACGAGTACGACAAAACCGATTGCCCACGCGAGTTCGTTGAGCGTATAGGCGAGTAGCAACCGCCGATACGCCGCGAGCCTAAGGACCTTCTGCACGGCGCCTCCCGCTAAGCACTAGTCAAGGATCTCGTGCGCCTTCTGACGTTCGTGCGGAGCGCGGAGGCGGCTCCAACCCACATCGGAACCGCCTTCTGACGACAGCTACTTCCGTCCGCGCTCGGTGGGTACTACTTTCTTCCTCTGCCCCAAGGCATGGAGTCTCCTTTCTCGGACCCGCATTCCGTGGCCGGCTCCACTACGCACGGGAGCGCCCACACGGGTGATCAGACAGCTACTTGCGTCCTCTGCTCCAAGGCATAGAGCCTCCGTTCTCTGGCCGTGGCCGCCAAAACCGATGCCACTTCGCGCGCTTCAGGCGGCGGTTTCGATCCACTTCAGGTTCTCACCCTTTCCGCACGCCGGCAATAGAACATCTGTTTAGTCTGGAGTTCCTCAGCAATCTTGAGATCGCGTACTCCGTCGCGACCTACCCGCCCAGCACCGCCCCATCCTCGATCCGCAACGGACCCTCGGCGTCGAGCTCCACCGCCCCCCTCACCACCACACCCGCGCCGAACGTGACATCGCCGCGGACGACTAGGCGCTCCGCCTCGCGCAGCGAGGGTGGGCCGCTCGGGAACCGCGCGTCGAACCGGTCGATCACGCCGTAGAAGCGCTTATCGAGGTCCACGAACGGGAGCGTGCCGTGGCGCTCGGGGACCGGCTCCACGAGCATCTCGTCGGTCAATCGGTACGCGTCCGAGCGCAGCACCAGCAAATCGTTGGTCGTCTTCACCGGCACGAAGCGGGTCCGCGGCACGCGCAGGAGCCGCGCCCCGGGGAAGCTCTGGATCGCGGCGCCCATCGCGCTCTCGAGCTGGACCACCGCCGGCGAGCTCGGCTCCCGCGGGTCGACGGTCTTGCGGTTGACGATCAGCGGGAGCTCCATCACGCCGCCGCCGCA
>CAVOIU010000048.1:0-3780 GCA_963695965.1 uncultured Solirubrobacterales bacterium | reverse complement strand
CTCTTCGATGCTCTGCTGCGCGGCCGCAAGATCTTTCAGTTCGTACTCCGCCACCGCCTGATGAAGATAAATCTCCGGGTATACGTGCTTCGTATCTAATTTGGCGAGGCTGTCGGCCGTTTTCTGCGCGCATTGCCAGTCCTTCGTCTTGATGCACAGCCGCGTCAGTGTGACATAAGAGGGCATCTGTTTCGATGGCTTCAATCGCGTGGGTATAAGCATCCCGCGCCGCGGGCATCTGCCCCCTGGTGTAGTCAACAACCAATCGCGTGCCAGCCTTCGGCGAACTTTGGCACTGCCGTAACCGAAGCCTGCAGGTCCTCAAGCGCCTCGTCGTACTTGTGAGCATCGAGCGCCTTAAGCGCCTTGTTAAAGGGACCCTTGACACGCCCGGGAATTTCGTCGGTGGCTGTGTGGATCGTATAAGGATCGGCGGTGACCGGAGCGATCACCAGCGGCGGGACCTTCATCGTGGTGTTGTGCAGATCCTGTTCAATCCCGAAGCATCGAATACCGTTTGAGACCCATCCGGTGTGTGACGCGCGGAACACGCAGGAGCGCTGATCAAAGGGAGTGCCGCAGGCGATCTCCGACGAGATCCTGTGGGCCTCGGCCCATGGCGCTGACGCGCCGGCGCCTCCGGCCGGCCCGGACGCCTTCGCCGGACGAGGTCGACCGTGCGGTGATGATGCGCTACCTGCTCGCTGCCGCGCATCGCGCGCCGGCCTCGCCGATCAGCCGGGCCTGGAAGCGTCAGGGCTCGCGGTGCCCGATCAGCTGGGCCTGCAAGCCGGCGCCGCCGGGCGAGGGCTGATCCCCTCAGGCCTCCCGGTCAGAGGACGTTGAGGCAGCCGTAGATCGTCACGATCGGGTTGACGACCGTCCTGCCCCTCGTGTCACGAATCGTCGACTGGCCGACGAGCAGGGGAGGCGATTGCGCCTTGTAGCAGCCGTTTGACTGAACGCTCACGTCGTAGGCCACGGGCGTGTCGGTGAGCGGCTGCGTGCCGCGCGACAACAGGATGTAGACATTCATCGTGCAGTTCCAATCGCCCTGTCCGACGGGCTTGGGCCGCGGCGTCCGCAGACCGGGAGGATGTGGTAGCGCGACGCTGGCCGGGAATGGGATTCCCCGAGCAGAGTTCTGCTGCAGGATCGTCAGCCGCTTGAATTCCGGCGCGAGAGGTGCTCGACAGCTTCCGCGAGGTGACTCCCGCCGGGCCCGAGGTTGAGTGGCCGAGCGCGAGCAGGGCGACAAGTGCGATCCCGGCCACCACGATCCGCAGCGGCGTCCGCCAGCCCGCCACGCCCGCGACACCGGAGCCGATGCACTCCCGGCGGCGGAGGATCAGCCATGCGGCCGCCCAGCGTGGCCGCGATCCAGGCGACGCAGACCAACACGGAGACGATCAGCGGGCCGAAGAACGGGTTGCGACGAACAGGCCGTGCCAGGCGTCGAACGCCGACCCGATCAGCAGCAGGTGGACCCAGACGCCGTTGCCGATCAGCGCCAGCAGCTGGGTGAGGAGCGCGACCAGGATCGGCCCGAGGACGCCGATGATTCCGTTGCGTGCGATGACGGAGAACAGCAGCGCGAGGCTGGTGTAGGCCAGCAGCGGCAGCAGCGCGATCAGCCAGCTCAGGCTGACCAGCAGCAGGAGATGGGCGGGCGCGAGCTCGCGCCCGCTGAGGTCGACCATCTGCTGGCCGCCGACGAGCAGCAGGCCGGCGAGCACGCTCGAGATCGCGAGCAGCAGTCCGAGCGCGACCGCGAACGTCAGCGCCGCCAGCACCTTGCCCGCGAAGATCTCGTCGACTGTGCGCGAGCGGGTAAGGAGCGTGCTCCAGGTCCCGTGCCGGTCCTCGGAGGAGAACAGGTCGCCGGCGAGGACCCCGGCGACGATCGGGAAGCCCCAGGTGGCGGCGAAGCCGAGCACCACGAGCGAGATCGCAAAGCCGGACGTGTGAACCCAGACCCCGAACAGAGCGTCGGACGGCGTCCCGCTCTGGATCTTCAGGATCAGCGCGAACGCGAATGGCCCGAGCACGCAGACCGCGCCAAGCAGCCGGAGCGGCAGCTGTGAGATCAGCTTGCGGCGCTCGATCCGGCCGCCGACCGAACGCGCGCCCACGAGGGCCTGTCGGTCCCACGTTCGAGCGGGTGGCCGAGCGCGACCGCGCTCACGGCGCGAGGGCCGCCTCGGAGGGCTGCGGCGACTTCCCGGTTCGGGCGTCTGCTGTGATCTCGCCGCCGCCCTCGGTCAGCGCGAAGAACATGCTCTCGAGCGGGCTGACGAGCAGCTCCAGGCGGCGCACCCCCAGCCCGTGGCGACCGAGCTCGATCGTGTACGCGTCGAGCGCCTCGGGCCTGGCGACGAGCCGCACCCCCCGCACGTCGGGAGCGAAGCTCGCTTGCATGCCGATCGCTCGGGCGACCTCGATCGCCCGTCGGTCGTCGCTCGTGCTGAGCGAATACACCGAGCCCGGCGCCTCGTCCTCGAGTCGCGATGCGGACCCGTCCCAGACAACCCGGCCGTCCCGGATGATCGTGTACGAGTGACAGATCGCCTCGAGCTCGCCGATCAGGTGGCTGCTCAGGATCACGGCGACCCCCTGCTCTGAGAGCGCTCGCAGCAGTGCGCTGACCGCGCGGGTGCCCTCCGGGTCGAGCCCGCTCGTCGGCTCGTCGAGCAGCAGCAACCTGGGCTGTCGCAGGAGGGCGGCCGCGATCCCGAGGCGCTGACGCATCCCCGTCGAGTAGCCGCCGACTCGGTCCCGAGCTCGGGCACCGAGCCCGACCTGCTCGAGTGCGTCGTCGAGACCGCGCCCCGTGACGTCGTCGATCTCGCTCAGGAGCTCGAGGTTCGCGCGCCCCGAGAGGTACGGGTAGAACGCCGGCTGCTCGACGAATCCGGCGACCCCGTCCAGTGGGACCGCCCGGCCGGTCCCTCGAGCGCGCCCGAGGAGCTCGATTGATCCCGCATCAGGCCGGATCAGCCCGAACAGCGCTCGTAGAAGCGTGGTCTTACCGGCGCCGTTCGGTCCGAGCAGCCCGCGCAGCTCCCCCGGCTGCACCTCCAGTTCGATCCCGTCGAGTGCCTGCTTGTCGCCATAGCGCTTGACCAGACCGCGCACGCAAACTGGCGGTCCGGTCGTCACGGCGCCGAAGCTTAGTGAGTGCGTGTGGCATGCCACACGGATCCGCCCAGCAGCAGGGCGACCGCGAGCGGCAGGACCCACCAGGCCGCGACGCTGGTGCCGGCGATCAGCGCGGTCACGCCGAGCGCGACCACGACGCCGGCGGCAATCCGCCAGTCGTCGCCGACGACGAAGTCCCAGAGGAACCGCAGGAACGCCTCGATTCTCCTCACGCGCGCACCACCGCCCGGGTGGGCGTCCCGGCCTCCGAGTCCCGCCGGCCTCGGCGGCGCAGCATCGCAGTCATCAGCGTCCCCGCGGCCAGCGTGGCGGGAACGATCACGAGCAGGGCGGCGTCGCCTCCCGGCCAGTGCGCGCCGGCGCCTTCCGCCCCCCAGAACGTCCCGAACGAGGTCAGCATCACGCCGACGGCGAACTTCATCGTGTTCTCCGGGACCCGGCTGAGCGGCGCGTGAACCGCGAGCCCGGTGAGCACGACCAGCACCACGGCCACTCCGGCGGCCGCCGCGGCGAGCCCGACGTTGTGCTGGTTGGCTCCGAACGTGAGCACGATGAACACGACCTCGAGCCCCTCGAGCAGCACGCCCTTGAAGGCGATCGTGAACGAGTAGGGATCGAGCC
>CAVOIU010000047.1:0-8866 GCA_963695965.1 uncultured Solirubrobacterales bacterium | reverse complement strand
ATGTTTCCGCTCGACGCGCTCGATTGGGTGGCCGAGGTCTACGGACCACGGGCCTCCTTCAGTACCAGCTGGTCGTGCCCTATGGGCGAGAGGGCGCTCGAGCCGTGATCGAGCACCCTGCGACAGTCACACGTGCCTTGCGATCTGGGCGGTGCTGAAGGACTTCGGCGAGGCGAACTTCGCCCCGCTGTCGTTTCCGATCGCCGGCTGGACGCTGACGCTCGACGTGCCGCGCGCCGCCCGAGGGCCTCGACCCGCTGCTCGACCGCTTCGACGACCTCGTCGCGGAGGCCGGCGGGCGGGTCTACTTGAGCAAGGACGCCCGGATGTGTCCGGCGCCCTCGCGGCGATGTACCCCCGGCTCGAGGAGTGGCGCGAGACCCGCGACCGCGTCGATCCTGACCGGCGTGTGGCGTTCGGACCTCGCGGAGCGGACCGGGTTGGTGCCGGCGCGGGCAGGCCGGAGCGCCCAGGGCCTCTCGGAATCGGGCACACCGGCCGGGTCCGCGCGCCGTGTGCTGGTGCTCGGAGGGAAGCTCCGAGATCGGCATCGCGATCGTGCGGAGGCTGGCGAGCGACGGCCCGGTCACGGCCCACCTGATCGGGCGCGACCGCGACCGGCTCACGAGCCGCGCTCGCGGAGCTCGAGCGATCGGGCTGTGCCTGGAGGCGAGCTCGACATCGTTGACGCCCGACGACGTCGCAGGTCACGAACGCGTGGTGACCCGCGCGTTCGAGCGGACGGGCGGCTTCGAGACGGTCGTGCTCGCGGTCGGCGTGCTCGGCGGCCAGGATGGGCTCGACGCCGACCGTGACGAGGCGATCGAGGTGATGAGAACAAACTTCACGGGCGCCGGCTCGCTGCTGCTCGAGGCCCTGAGGCGTCTACGCGACCAGGGCTCGGGCACGCTCGTCGTCCTCTCCAGCGTCGCCGCCGAGCGACCCGGGCGAGCAACGCGATCTACGGCGCCGCCAAGGCGGGGCTGGATTCGCTCGCCCAGGGACTCGCCGACGCCACCGCCGACACCGGTGTCCGCGTGCTGGTTGTCCGGCCGGGGTTCGTGACTACACGAATGACCGCCGGGCTCGAGCGGGCGCCGATGGCCACGACGCCGGAGGCCGTCGCGGACGCGACGGCGCAGGCACTAGCGGGAATGCGAACACCGTGTGGGTGCCAGGGCGGCTGCGGCTCGTGTTCGCCGTGCTGCGCCACCTGCCGCGGGCGATCTTCCGGAGGCTGCCGCTGTGAGCAACGCGCTCCTGCTCGACTTCATCATCGCCGTTGCCGTGGCGATCGTGCTCGTGATCGTGTCGCCGGGGCTCGCGGTGGTGGGGCTGGTCGCGATCATCGTGCTCATCGTGTGCGGGCTCAGCCTCGCGTTCGACCGGCGCCGGACGAGGCGCGGCAGGGGAAGCCGTGGGCGGCCTCCGCAGCGGCCCGCCGCGAGGCCGGCCCGCCGGCGGTGAGGGCGAGCTCACCCGCACGGGGACCGTCATCATCGCCGCGCTCGCCGGCCCGAGCGTGACCACATAACGGCCATCGTGTGGGCTGACGGGCTCCTGCTCGGGCGCCGCGCTCAGCTGACCGGTGCTCGTCCCCGCGAGGGTCTGCTCGCCGATCGATACGCCGCTCCCTCGCGTACGCGCTCGGCGCCGTGAGCCGGATCACCTCTGCCTCCCCGCTGGGCCCCGGATCAGGAACACGTGACGGCTGCGCAGGTCGTCGTTGATCAGCACGACGCGGACCGTGCCGTCGCGTCGCGCGCGTCGCCCACGCACGCACCGCCGGCCCCCCGCGCGTGGTCGAGCTCAGCAGCCGCGAGCCGGGAGGCGCCGCCTGCGCGAACAGCAGCAACCCGTAGTACTCGGGGTGGACGGTCGCCACCCACCGCCCGTTCTCCCAGCCGGAATCTGAATAGCGCGTACGACGCCCCGGGGAACATGTGGAAGTTCACGCCGGAGACGCCGACCCGCGCCATCTCGAACAGCGAGTCGACCGCCCATAGCGCGGAGGCGAACGTGTCGCTGACCCCTCGCTTGCCGCCGCACGCGACCGAGTTGAGCTCGTCCACCCGGAACGGGAGCCCGTACCGGTGGGCGACCGCCGCGTACCCGCCCACCGCCGGGACGAATCCCTCGAGCCGAGCGGGCTCAGGAGCCGAGGCACCGTGGGGATACGCGGGTGAGCTGAGCGGCGTGAAGCAGCGGTTGAACGGATACGTGTGCATAGGTGACGAGCCCGAGCCGCGGCGCGGTTGCGATGAACCGCTGGAGGTTCCCCATCCACGACGGGCCCCCCAGCGTCGGGCCGGCGGTCGGGACAGTGGGTGGCAGCTGGCGGGCGACCGTCGCGAACTCGCGGTTGAACCCGCTCGAAGCCGTAACTCTCGGGCCGCGCGAGAACCGGCTGCCCGGGCCCGCGGTGGTACCACGGGAAGCGGTTGTAGCGCGGCGCCTCGTTCCCGATCTCGAAGCCCCTGAGCGCATGCGATCCGAATTGCGCCAGGAACGCGCGCGCCTCCGCGATCGCGACCGCGGGCACGCCCGCCTCGAGGTCGATCCCCATGATCATCCGCGCGTGAAGGTCTCGCGCAAGCCTGCTAGTCACAGCCAGCCAGCGCGGCGTCAGGGAGTAGCTGACACCGGGCGGGCGCCGGATTCCGGGCGTCGGCCACCAGGTGGTGTCGCTGCTGTCGCCCCCGATTCGCAGCACCGGCGACTGCCCCGGCGCGAGGTTGCGGATCAGCTGCTCGAACACCGGGTTCACCGCGTACGGATCCCGTCCCGTGTACCACGGGACGGCCGGGTACTCCAGCGACAGTCCAACGAATCCGGACGGGATCTCTCGCCCGATGGTGTTCCGGCCGATCGTCACGACCGTGTCGGGCCGCTCGCGATGGCGCTTCGCATAGGCGGTGTGCCCGTCGTCGAGGTCCAACAGCGACCCGCCTGCCACCGCTCCCACGAGCGCTGCGAGCGCCATCAGCGCGGTCAACCGCAGCGAACGCCGGCGGCCTCCTGGCCTGATGCGATCCAGGATGCTCACTTCGCAACGATCGTGAAGAAGTCCCGACTCCAGGGCGTCAGGTACTGACCTGGGATTCCCTGCTGGGCAGCAAGCGCCGGTACCGGTGCGAGCAGCTCGCCGCCAGCGTGGTGACCGTACAGATAGCCGGCCACCCATTCGGGATTGATATCCAGCTCCACCGCTCGGACGACGCGCGCCTGCAGCAGTGCGTCCGCGAGCGCTGCGGCCGTCAGATGCTCGCCGGCCGCCCAGATCAGGCGACCGTCGGCGGTGACCCCGAGCGCAGTCCGGGCGGGATCATCGACGCCATGGAGGGTGGCCCCCCAGCAATCCCGGCAACCCAGCGTCGAGGCGGGCGCTCCATTGTCGATCAGCGCAGACAGGTTCTGGCGTACGGATACCACGGTGCGGCCCCGGGCAGGCACCTCGCGGCCCCATGCCCCGATGTCAGTGGAGCCGTCGGAGTAGGTGACGATTGAGCCGAGCCCCGCGCGCACGGGCGCCGCGACGCGCCCGAACGACTCGTACCCGCCGGCCCCGGTCGACAGCTTGAAGGCGCCGTTGAACGCCGCCGCGAGACGCAGCCGCTCCGTCGCCGCAATCTCCGGCCCGTACCGCCACCCGCTTCCTCCCGGATCCGCGCTTCCCGCATGCAGCCTCAAGGCGAGCAGCCGCTGGTCGAACGACAGCAGCGCGAGGCCGGAGCCGGTGCGGGCGATCCATGCCGCCGGCCGCCCGCCGAGCAGGACCGCCGGGACGAAGCTCGTCGCGGCCGTGCTCGTTGCTGCCCCGGTGAGCTGCGGATAGGTCGGTGTGGGCGGCTTCGGCGCGGGCTTTCGAGCCGAGGTGGCGCTCCGCGCCGGGGTGGTGTTGGGGCGCACAACGGCAGTTGGGGGGGCGGGCGCGGCGGAGCTTCCGCATCCCGCGACGCTGAGCGCAACCGCCGCCGCGCAAGTGCGGCTCAGCCGCAGCCGGACGAAGTAGGGGCCGCTTCCCACCGATGCATGATCTCCAGGGCGCCGCGCGGCCGGTTAAACCGCCGATGAGAATGCCCTAATCGCTACGCGAGCTGATCGCTGAGTGAGCGAAGGTGATGACGCAGCGCGCCGAGGCGCAGGAAGCGCGCCCAGAGCCTTGCGGCCGCGTAGGCGCGCGAGCACCGCGACAACCACTGTCGCGATCAGGACCGCGAGTAGGGCGATCATCCAGGGCGAGCCCACGTCGCTGCCGGTGCCGAGGCTGTGGACGAGCGCGACGGGCCAGCTCGCGTACGCCGTCCAGTGCACGAGGCGCCACGCGCGGTAGCCGACTCTGCGCCGCATCAGGCTGGTGATAACGACCGCGAGCAGGAGGTCGAACGCGACCGCGCCTAGGCCGACCCATACGGGTCGGTATGCGGAGGTGAACGGGACCACCGCGGCGATCACTCCGATCGAGACGTAGCCGTCGAGCAGCGTGGTCACGACGTGCACGACCACGAATACGACGGCCAGCAGCGAGACGTTGCGGTGGATCCCGAGCGTCACGAACCGCGGCGCGCCCGGGAGCCGCACGCGGCGCACGTTGGCGATCCCGAGCGCGACGCTCAGGGTCAGCAGGATCAGTGCGACGACGCCCGTGCCCCGCGTCAGGTACCAGTACGCGGTCACGACCCGCTACGCGGTCACGACCCGCCGGATACGACGGAGTTCGACGAGGAGCTCGACGAGGATGAGGAGGTCGTCGACGACGAGGACGCCGACGGCGTCTGCGAGGGCTGCTGAAGCGACGAGCTGGTCGACGTCGTCGAGTGGGTCGTGTGCCCGCTGCTCGACTCCGCGGCGGCCACCGAGACCAGGCCCGACAAGGCGATTGCCGCGGCGATCGTCCAGCGGTTGACGCGCGAGATCAGCCGGCGGCCACGCTCGCGGGTCGTTGCTTGCTGTGAGGTCATGGCACCGATGGTCGGCGCCACGCGCAAGAGAACCCTAAGCAGGGCCTGAGAACTCGCTAAGGCTTACGCGAACAGCTTCGGCGCCCGAACCAGCATCCGCAGCTCGCCCGCTCGGACGGATCTTGCGCGTCAGCACCGCTCTGAGGGGGTCGGTGCGACCGGCAGTGACATCGAGCCAGTCGCCGAACCGGCACCGGAAGATCAAGTCGGGCCGCTCGACGCGGCCCTGACCTGCAGTTGCCTGCCCGTTCTCGATCCGCACGTGCCACGGCTCGGCGTCGGCGAACTCCCACTGGATCGTGGAGCTCGGGGCGAGCGACGTGTCGAGCTGCCGGCGCAGGCCGTCGAACAGGAGATCTGTGACCTCCGGGTCGGGCTTCACCGGCTCGCTCGGATCGCCGAGGTAGCCGGCCCGGAGCATCGCCAGCCCGCGGCGCGCACGCTCCTCGGCCGGGAGGTCGAACGGCATCCCCACGCGCATCCGCTCCGGATGAAGGCCGGCGGCTCGCAGCCTGGCCTCGATCGCTTCGGCGCCATAGGTGTAGATCTCCTCGAGCGTGAAGCCGAACGACGTGACGTAGCGCTCGTCCCAGTCCGGCGGGACGAACACCGCGGCCGTGTAGGGGAGCACCTCGCGCAGAAGCTCCTCGATGGCGTCCTCGCACTCGGGGTCCTCGCGCACGAGGTCGGCGATCATCTTCACGCCGAAGCCGATGTGGCGCTGCTCGTCCTTGGAGACGTTGGAGATCCCCTCGCGGAAGCCGGGAAGCAGGTCCCGCCGCTTGAGCGATTCCTCGATCAGGTGCTGGCCGGGCTGCGCGAGCGCCGCCTCGATCACCAGGTGATAAAGCGTCATCGCCTGCGCGAGCTTCGGCCTGGAGCGGTCGCGCCGCAGCTCGTCGGCCATCCGGTCGAGGCGTCCGAAAGTCTTGCGGAACCCCCAGGTCAGCTCGGGCCGAGTGGCGTCCAGCGAGGATGCCGTGCTCCGGCCCTCGTCCGCCACCTCGCGCATGAACCGCGGAACAGCACCGAATGGCGGACCTCGTCGACCTGCTGGGTGGCGAGGAAGTACTTCTGCTCCTCCCGCGGCGCCGCGTCGATGTACGGGGAGAGATTGTCGGCTACCGAGTCCTCGCCGTGGAAGAACATCGCGTACGTCCAGAGAGCGCCACGGCGCTCGATGTCGGTGAACGTCTCGGTCCACTGCTGGCGATCGGTCGAGAGGTCGATCTCGGTCGCGCTCCAGTTGCCGTGCTCCCAGCGCGCGTACAGATCCTCGTAGGAGATCTGGTCTGCGGGAAGCGTCGCCGTCGCCATTACTTTAGGTTAGTCCCACGGCAGCCGTCGTCGTATCGAAGCCCCTCCAGCGGGTGACGCGGTCGGCGTCGATCGCCACGGTCGCGGTCTCTCCGCGGATGGTCGCGTGACCGGTCCCGCGTACCAGGCTGCCCTTCTTTGCCAGCGGCCCCAGACCCCCGCTCTCATCGACGCACACGCACGCCGCCGAGGTCCGCGGCCCCCCGGCGACCTTGAGCGCCGCGGCCGGGACGCGGGCGCGCCGGCGTTCGGGGTCCCACCGCGCCGGCAGCGCGATCGGCCCGTCCGGCGCAGACCACCCGAGGACGGCGTGGGCGGCCCAGCCGTCGAGCAGCTCGAGCTGCTCGACGCGGATGCTCACCGGTGTCAGCGGGGCGGGCGCGGTGCGGCTCAACGCGGCGTCGCGGGCGAACGCCGCCATCTCCAGCGCGTTGCGCCCGGCGAACACCGGGAGTGCGAACGGCGCGCGGGCGAGCTCGCGGGCGGACGGAGGCAACCTGTCGAGCAGCGTCGCCTGGCCGCGGATCGCGATGCTCCGCTCGTCGCCGGGCACCACCACTCCGACCGCCGGGCGCTTCGCGATCGCCCGCGCCTTGACCGTCCTGCGACCGATCCCGAACCACAGGCGGTCGGGGGTCGCCGCGAACAGCAGCGGGGTGACGTGCGGCCCGCTCGCGGTCTCGACCGCCAGGTACGCGAACGACGCGGCGCCGAGCACCGCCGCGACGCGGGGCCGACCCAGTCCTTTCAATCTTTCGCCCCGCTTAATGTGACCGAGTATATGTTCGCGGTTAGGGTGACTAAGGGGGAAGCATGGTGAGGACGAAATCTCGCGGTTTCCGGGCGATGAGCCGACCGGGGGAAGCCGTAGTGGTGCTCGCGCTCGTAGCGGCGATGGCCGCCCTGGGTGGCGGTGTCGCCGCTGGACACGGCAACGGTAAGCCCAAGAAGCCGAGCGGGTACCGGACCAAGGGGACCTCGAACGTCTACGCGACCCAGAAGCAGGTGTGCTTCGTCGCGACGTGGAGGGGGGACGGCGGGCACTCGTACGACTACCACGAGAAGTTCACCGACCCCGAGACCGGGGAGACGACCAGCCAAACGAACAACGACTCGAGCAACTACAGCTGGGACGCCAGCGAGGTCAGGTCCGGCGCCGGCTGCAACGTGCAGCTGATCGGCTCGAGCGTGTTCGCCGGCGCGGCATTCAACAGGGGCTTCCTCCGCCTCGCGCTGTCGGGTCACGACGTTTATCCAACGAACAGCGGTCCGATGACCGTGACGTGCGACGAGGCGAGGATCACCCACGCGAGCAACACCCAGGCGACGGGGGGCTACACGGTTCAGCGCCGGGGCGACTCGCTGGTGTTCGTGGCCACCGTTGCAATCGGCGAGCCGCCGAAGGTGCCATATAACTGCGCGGTGAACGCCTCGCCCTATGGCACAGGGGCTCATGGCGATTTTCTGACCTCGTCGAGCGTCGCCGTGCCGATCGCCGTGTTCGAGCACGCGCGGCAGGTGTTGATCACGATCTCGAATGACCCAAAGCACGGGTTCAAGCCCAACTGCGGCTACGAACTCCACCCGAACGGGGACACCCGCCAGACCATCTCGTGTACCGAAAAGGGCGCATGGCAGAGCACCCTCACGCTCACCCAGTATCACGGCTGACCGCCTGCGGCCGCTAGCCGCCCGCTAGCTCAGCTTCGGCGACTGCCACGGCTCGCGTAGACGGCGCTCGAGCTCCTCGGCGAGCTCCGCGATCGGGACTCGGTCCTGGCCGAGGCTGTCGCGGTCCCTGATCGTGACAGTGCGGTCCTGTAGCGACTGGTGGTCGATCGTCACCGCCCAGGGCGTCCCGATCTCGTCCTGGCGGCGGTACCGGCGCCCGATCGCGCCGCCCTCGTCGTACTCGGCCTGGAAGCTTTCGCGGAGCTCGCGGTAGACCTCGGTCGCCAGCTCGGGCTGTCCGTCCTTCTTGACCAGCGGGAGCACCGCGACCTTGACCGGCGCGAGTGTCGGATGCAGCCGAAGCACGGTCCGCGTCTCGCCCTCGATCTCGTCCTCGTCGTAGGCGTCGACCATGAACGCGAGCAGTGTCCGGTCGGCTCCGGCGGCCGGCTCGATCACGTGCGGGACGTACCGCTCGCCGCT
Source organism: uncultured Solirubrobacterales bacterium (assembly GCA_963695965.1). Taxonomy (GTDB): domain Bacteria; phylum Actinomycetota; class Thermoleophilia; order Solirubrobacterales; family Solirubrobacteraceae; genus Palsa-465. Next base: position 434 of record CAVOIU010000047.1, on the reverse strand, counting down.
CGCCGTGTCGACGTACTCGAGCTTCTGGCCGGAGTGCTTGGCGTGTGCGTTGAGGTCGTAGTCGCCGCGGTTGGCGATCCCCTCGAGCTCGGACCACCCGATCGGGAACAGGTACTCGACGTCGCTGGTCGCGGTGGAGTAGTGCGAGAGCTCCGCTTGATCGTGGGGGCGCAGCCGCAGGTGGTCGGGGCCGAGCCCGAGCTCGATGTACCAGCTCAGGCGCTGGTCGAGCCAGTGCTCGAACCACGTCTCGGCCTGGTCGGGCGGGACGAAGAACTCCATCTCCATCTGCTCGAACTCCCTCATCCGGAAGATGAAGTTCCCGGTCGTTATCTCGTTACGGAAGCTTTTGCCGATCTGGGCGATCCCGAACGGGGGCTTCTTGCGGGAGAACTGGAGGTAGTTCTTGAAGTTGAGGAAGATCCCCTGGGCGG
>CAVOIU010000046.1:0-17419 GCA_963695965.1 uncultured Solirubrobacterales bacterium | reverse complement strand
CCCGCCACGGATGGAACGGCCTAGCTGGGGAGCCAGGATTCGAACCTGGTCTGGGTCGTCCAAAGCGACCAGTGCTGCCGTTACACCACTCCCCATTTGGCTTTATCTGTGGGGGATCTGACGTTACCTCATGCATGAAGCGACGACGGCTACGTGGGTCCTGGAGTCCAGGTTCGAGTCCCTGTCCCCAAAGTGAAGCCATGACACCCGGCTGCACGATCCAGACTGACCGGACTGGGGGTGCAACGACGAATCGCAACGCCTTAACGTTGGTCCAACCGCGAGAGCAGGCGTAAAGCGCCGGTTGCTGCCGGCCGATACGGCAGATGTAGCCCTAAAGACAGCAAAGGAGCAGTGGGTGTCGGTTCCACAACCGGTGGGGCGGACGCCGAGGGCCAAGCGTCGGCCCTTTAGATGCGGCCGCCGTGTTGACATGCCAGCTTGGGCTGGGCATTGCCAGCGTGCGTTCATGGCGGCGGGGCTGCGAGAAGACGACGGCTTCACGTTGGTCGAGCTGCTCGTCACGACGGCGATGCTGCTGGTCGTGCTCGCGCCAATTCTGACGCTGCTGGTGGTGACCGGGCGCACCCAGGCCCGCGACCAGTCGTATGCCAACGAGGTGTCGACGGCGCAGACGGCGCTGGCCCGGCTCGTGCACGACCTCCGCGGGGCCACATCGTTTCAGGCGGTCAGTCCCGGCTTGCTCCAGTTCCAGGTCACCCAGGCCGGGACGACGTACAACGTCAAGTACGACTGCACAGCCTCCGACTCGCTTGGATCGCCCTATACGCGGTGCGCGCGAACACAAGCGGTAGCTCCGGCCCCGGCCCCGGTCGCAGGCTCGACAGCGGGAGCGCTCGATATCCAGCACGTCTGGAACAACCCAACGAACACGACCGGCGGAAGCAGCTATGCCCTGTTCTGCAACAGCACCGGATCAGCTCAGTCGGGTGGCGTTTTCTTCGTCTCCAATCCCAATACCCCAAACACCGACGGCAGCCTTGCCGCGTGCGACGAAACGTACGAGACGCTGGTCGCGGCGCTGCCAACCTACATCCAGATCCGGGTGCAGGTTCCCGCGAGCGGCGGTCAGATCAGAGGCGGTCTAAAGCACTACATCGTGCTCACGGATGGGGCGTATCTCCCTAACTCGGATGCTGTCGCATGACGCGACGCGAAGAGGGCTTCACGTTGGTCGAGGTGCTCGTGGGAGCGCTCATCTTGGTAGTAGGGATCCTCTCGACGCTTTCGGTCCTCGACTCCTCGCGCCGGCTGACGGTGGTGGCCGAGCATCAGACGACCCTCGCGCAGCGGGCCCAGAACGAGCTCGAGCGCGTCCTATCGCTGCCGTACAGCCAGGTGGCGCTCACGGGGACCTCAACCTCGTGGTCAACCTCTCCTGGGAGCTACACGTATGTCAACAGCAACCGGGTTCAGGTGGTGGCGGTACCTGTCCGGGAGGCGGGTCAGCACCCACCTACCAGCCCGACCATAGTGCGGGCGGCTCGACAGCCACCGAGCCGCTGGTGATCAACGGGTGCGGCTACACGAGCACCCTCAATGGCACGAACACGACGGTCACACCCACAACCGGGACGATCGCGCCAGTGACGTCGTGGTCGGCCCCGGTCAACGGCGGCGTGAACGCCAGCGGAAACGTCTACGACTTCGTCACCTGGACGGCTGACCCCACGTGCAGCCAGACGTCTACCCCCGGATCGACGTGCCCGACCACAAACGACTACAAACGGATCACGGTCGTCGTGACGTTGAACGGCGCGAGCCAGCCAACGATCCCGGCGATCGTCAGCAGCTTGGTGACCCAGCCGAGCAACGGACACAATCCGCTCTCGGGCGGAGGCACGACTTGCACCACCGGCACCGGGACCACGGGGCCGTGCACGGGCGGTCCGTGCCCCACATGCACCACGGTCACGCTCCCGCCGTGCTCAGGCACCGGCTGCGGCCCGACGGTGGGGAGTCCCGCTACGTCGCCCCGCCGGCCTCGACGTCGTGGGTGACGCAGCCAATCCCGGTAGGCACCTCCTTGAAGCTGGCCGGCACCGGAGACATGACGCTCTATCTCCAGACGGCGGATGGCTCTACGGTGAACGCGTCGATCTGTGTCGGCGTGTACGTGGTGCCCGGTGGCGGCTCACCGGCACCTTATCAGCGGTCGGCTCGACATTTACGCTGTCCAGCTCGGTTTCGGGCGTTGCCACGCCGATCACGTTCGGCTTCACACTGGGATCGGATCGGGGGCTACGCAGTCAGCGGCATTGCCGGAACAGAGGTTGAGGTCGTCGTCGGGATCTCCTCGACGAGCGCGGTGCAAATCGTCAGCAACACCTCGGACTCCGATCAGGCGAACCTCGACGTGTACACCTCATGACGAGGTTGGCACGAAAAACGACGGCGCTTCTGCGCGATGAGGCCGGCATCGCGATCCCGATTGCGCTGGCGGTGCTGCTCGCGGCCGTGTTACTTGCAACCGCCGCGACCGGGCTGGCGATCCAGGCCATCCAGACCTCCAGGCGCGACTCAAGCTCGAAGGGCGCGATCGAGGCCGCCAATGCCGGGCTGCGCACGGCGATCTACCGGCTGAACACCTATCAGCCGGACGGCAATCACTGCCCCACCGAGCCCACGAACTACCAGGTCGGGACAAACGGAGCGCCGACGTCGACTCTGTGCGCACCTGACGGTCCCGACGTCTCGCAGGGTCTGGGCAACGGAGCCACCTTCACCTACTGGATCTCCCGGGCCATGCAGACGGGGGATCCGTGCACCGGAGCGTCCGTTTCGAACTCCGTGAGCACTGTCGCCCAGCGGTGCGTCACGGCCGTGGGCACCGCACACGGGGTCAGCGCGAGGGTCCAGGAGCGGGTCGCCGCGTATACCTCTGCGCCGGCATTCCCAGCCGCGATCTTCGGCACCAAGGCCGTGACGATCTCGAACAATGTGACCATCACCAGCGACACGCCCGGAACGCCGGGCGTGCTTGGGACCAACGGCGCGCTTACGATCGGCGGCGGGCGCACCGTCATCGACGGCTATCAGCTGCCACCGGGCGCCTCCTGCGCAGGGTGCACAGGTGTCACCAACCTCGGGCCGGCAAACCATTCCGCCCCGGTCTATGCGGTACCGACACCGATCTATCCGTTCAGCACGGCGCAGAACACCGCTGCGCCGTATGACACCTCCACCACGACTCAGGCAGGAACCTGCTCCCAGCTAGAGGCCCAGGCGCCGCCGTTGAACTGGTCGGGCACCTGGGTCCAGACCAACTGCAACTACGAGATCTCGCAGGGCATCACCTATCCCGGATGCCTCAGCGGCACCACGCCGGTGCGCGATTGCGACGTGAGCACAAAGCTCTCGAGCGGCACCTCCGGCTTCGATCCGGTCGGCCGGACGTTGTACCTACCCAACAACTCGAGTCTCGTGCTCCAGGGCGGTTACTACAACTTCTGCAGCCTGTACCTCAGCAACAACGCGCAGATCAGCGTTGCCAACGCCGGCCAGGTGACGATCTTCATCGACTCACCAAGCGACACCTCGTCCGGGTGCTCGGCCAGCAACAGCGCGCAGGGAGTCGCGCCCGGAACCTTCACGATGAGACAGAACTCGACGCTCAACTCAACCGGCACCGCGCTCAACACCCAGGTCCTGATGTACGGCGACCAGACCAATGTGCCCCCAGTGGGCGGTGCGGTAACCCTCGACAACAACGGCAGCAGCGCGTTCGCGCTACTGGCGCCGTTCTCGAACGTGAGCGACTCCCCGAGCAGCAACACCACATTCCGCGGCGCGATCGCCGGCTACAGCGTGACGCTCGGAAACGCGTCCAACTTCACCTACGAGGCCGACACGAGCTCGTTCCAGAGCACCTCGATCCCGATCTACTACCCGAGCTACTGGGAGCAGTGTCCGGCGACATCGAGCTCCTCCACGGATCCCACCGCCGGCTGCTGAGGCGCTGCCGCGGGCGCTATCCAGGCCCCTGCTCGAACCTATAGACCGTCCCGGCCGCGGTCGGCCCCTCCCGCGCAACCCGCGGAACCGCCCCGCGGAGCACGTCCGCGAAGATCGCGCTGCTCCTCCCCATCAGCTCGATCAGCTCCGAGACGGGGGTTGGGTCACCCGGCGCGACCTCGTTCGCGTAGTCGGTCACGAACCCGATCAGCGCGAACGGCAGCTTGAGCTCGCCACACAGGACCGTCTCGGGACCGCCGGTCTGGCTGACCGCGCTGACCCCGCAAGCCGCGAGCTGCGCGATCTCGGTGGGGGTGTTGAAGCGCGGACCGTCGACGTGGCCGTAGGTCCCGCCGTCGCGGGCGGGATGGCCCGCTTGGGCCGCCGCCGCCAGCAGCGCCTCGCGAATGCCGTCGGAGAACGGTCCCCCTTGGAGGATCCAGTGGGCCCGCTGCGGATCCGCCGGCTCGGTGAAGAACGTGCACAGTGACCCGTCCGGCAGCCGGTTGGAGATGAAGTGGAGGTCGTCGAACACCACGAGCGAACCGGGCTCGAGTGCGGGGTCAACGGCACCGCATGCGGTGCAGCCGACGACCGCGGTGGCCCCGAGCTCGCTGAGTGCCCAGATGTTTGCGCGGTGAGTGACGTGATTGGAGAGACGGACGTGACCGACCCCGTGGCGAGAGACGTGGAGCGCGTCAACCCCGGCGTAGGTGCCCCGCGTCACCTCGCAGGGCCCGAACGGCGTCTGGACGACGACCGTTTCGGCGTCACCGAACCCCGGTAGCGCGTACGTTCCAGAGCCCGTGATGATCCCGATCGACATGGCGCGCGATGCTAGTCGCTGGGTCGTCCTCTACGACCCGGACTGCGGCTTCTGCCGGTGGTCGCTCGCGCAGCTGCTGGCGCTCGACCGGCGCGGCGCGCTGCGGCCGGTCGCCCTCGGCACCGAGGAGGCGGACGCGCTGCTGGCCGAGATGACGCCCGAGGCGCGGGCTTCCTCGTGGCACCTGGTGTCTCCGGACGGAAGGCGGTGGTCGGCCGGGGCGGCCGTTCCTCCCCTGCTCCGGCTGCTACCCGCCGGCCGCCCGCCGGCCGCGATCATGGAGCGGGCCCCGGTGCTGACCGAGCGGGCGTACCGGTGGGTGGCCGCCCACCGGTCGGCGCTCAGCCGCTTGATCCCCGCGCGCGCGAAAGCCCGGGCGGATGCCCGGATCGCCCAGGCTCAGGCGGCCGCGAGCGCCGGCTCGTTCGCCACCAGGTAGTCGTCGAGGGCCTGGGCCTTCTCGGTGTCCTCGTAGACCTCGTAGTCGTGGAGCTTTCCCCACTTCAGGTGACCCCAGATCACGAAATGGTTGTCGTAGATCCGCTGTCCGGCGGGCGAGTCCCACCACGAGCGTCCCCTGATGGCGACCGTCATCTTCCATGGGAACCCGCTGACCGCGACCTCGTCGGGCTCGGTCTTGACCCCGACGCGGACCAGGCGCTCGAGCCAGCGCTGGTGCTCGGCCTTTCCGTTGAATGTCCCCGACCACGAGTTGGAGCCAGGGAACACGAAGCGGACGTCGTCGTGGTCGAGCATCAGCGTGGGTCCGGTATCACCTGACCGAGTTCGCGCCATGACCCATGAAATGAGCTTCAGCGTGACAAAAGAGAGCATCGGCGCCTCCTGGTAGATTGATCGCTCTAGCGATAGACTACGGGAACCCAAGGAGGATGTCGAGCAAGAGGGCGGGATGTCGAGCAGGAGGCGGAGATGTCGAGCGAGAGGGCAGAGATGACCAGCACGAAAGCGCAAACGCCGGGCACCCGCGAGCGGATCGTCGAGACGAGCGCCGAGCTGTTCCGCAAGCAGGGCTACACGGCGACGGGCGTAAAGCAGATCGTCAACGCGGCTAAGGCCCCGTTCGGCTCCGTCTACCACTTCTTCCCCGGCGGCAAGGAGCAGCTCGGAGCGGAGGCGATCACCGTCTCGGGTGCGATCTACGAGCAGCTGATCCCAGCGGTGCTCGACCCGGCCCCCGATCCGGTCACCGGCGTTCGAGACTTCTTCGCCGGCGCAGCCGAGCACGTGCGCGAGACCGACTACGCCGACGCCTGCCCGATCGCGACGGTCGCGCTCGAGGTCTCGAGCACCAGCGAGCCGATGCGCGAGGCGTGTGCGCAGGTGTTCGAGCTGGATCGAGACGGGTGCGCGCCGGTTCCTCGATGCGGGGATCGGCCCCGAACGAGCGCGCGAGCTGACGGTCGCGATGCTGGCCGCGCTCGAGGGCGCGTTCGTCCTCGCCCGCGCGTTGCGAAGCACCGACCCGCTGGCGATTGCCGGCGAGGCCACGGCGGCATCCGTACAGGCTGCGCTGGCGGAGCGCGACCGGGCCGGCAAACCCCGGCTCAGGGCCCGCTGGCCCTCCGCCGCTGCTTGAGCCACTCGACCTTCACGATCCGGGACTTGGCCAGCACGGTCCCGTCGCGGCCGACCAGGAACGCCTGGTAGCGCCACGTCGTCTGCGTCCGGAGCGCGGGATCGACCTCGCACCGCATCTTGGTGCACCGCCGCAGCACTCGCGCGTTGGTCATCCCGTCGTACTGGTACCCACCGAAGAGCTCGAGCGCGGCGGGGCGCTCGCTGCGTGGAACGCTGCCGCTCTGACCGCGACGACCCTCACCTCCGTGCCCTCCCGGACGGTGTCAGAGATCTTCCCGAGGCGGTCAGCTTCACCGCCTCCGCCGGCGTGCTCGCGCCCGCGATTCCCGCGGCGACGGTCAAGCCGAACGCCGCCAGCACGCAGCCGATCACAATCCAACTCCTCAAAGAGAGTGCCCCAGATCGACGAGGGTACAGCGGCCCCGGCGCGACGACAAGACCGCTGATGCGGGACCTGGCCGCGCTAGTGCGGGACCCGGCCGCCCTCGGCGCCGCGCTCGGTGGCGGGACCTCGCGGCGGGGCGATTCCGAGCACCCGCATCGCTTTGAGCCCCAGCGAGAGCTTCTGCGACCGTCGGTGGAGGAAACGTCGAGGCTTGTTAGCTCGCGCACGCGCTCGAACCGGTAGCGGATCGTGTGACGATGCGTGAATAGCCGCGCTGCCGTGGCGTTGACGTTCGCGTCGCACTCGAGGAACGTCGCGAGCGTGCCCAGCAGGTCGGTCTCGTACTGCTCGTCGTACGCGACGAGCGGGCGGATCGTGTCCTCGTAGAACCGCCGCAGCTCGGCGGGGTCGCTCATATGCGGGAGCAGCAGCTGGTAGGTGCCGGTCGCCTCGAACGGCAGCACCACCGCCTCAGACTCTCCCTCGGCGACGTTGATCGCCAGCAGCGCCTCGTTCGCCGCCCGGCGGAGCTCCAGCGGGTCGCCGGCGTGACGGCTGAGGCCGATCGCGAACGCAAAGCCCGGAAGTCCCGACTCGATCTCGCGCAGGATCGAGGACGACGCCCGCCGCCCGGTCTCTCCGTCGCCATCGGGCACCAGCACCACGATCTCGCCGGGATCGTCGGGCGTCGGCGCCGCGATCGCGCCGGAGGCGACGGACCGCGCGCCGCGAAGCCCGAGCGCCAAGAGCCGCCGCCGCCAGTCGTCCTCGGTGGGGTTGCGGGGGTGGGCACGCGCGACGACCACGGTCCCGCCCCCGGAAAGGTCTGTGCCGAGCTCGTGGCCACGGGCGAGCAGGTCGTCGCGGTCGGCGATGTCGCCTCGCAGCACCGCGCGCTGGAAGCTCGTGGCCGCCTCCTCGGACGCCCGCTCGGGCGCGCGGGTGCGCTCCATCTCCGACGCGATCAGGGTGCTCACCAGCCGCAGCACCGCGGCGTCGGGCGTCCGCTCGCGGGAGCGCATCCGCAGTGAACCCACCGCCGCGTCGGCCACCTTGAGCTCGATCGTCGTGACGTCGTCTCCGTCCCTCATCAACGAGCGCTCGTCGGCTGGGGACCGGGCGGCGACGGCGAGCACCGTGGCGGAGCGGTCGATCAGGATCAGGCTCGCGTCGAGCGCGCGAGCCGCCGCTCGGAGAATCTCGGGCAGGCCGGCGCCGCCCTCGACGGCGTCAGTGATCGCGCCCAGAGCGTCGAGCCCGGAGGCCGAGTCGCCGGCCTTGGAGACTGGGTCAGCCACGGGCCGTCTCCCAGTCCCTAGAAGACGCGTGGCCACTCGAGGACGATCAGCGCGCCGAGCACGATCCCGACGCCAACGAGCGCAGCGAGGACATACGCCGACAGGATCACGACCGCGACCCGCTCGAGCGGGCGACGGTAGGAAGTGATCGCCGGCGCGACGACCAGCGCGCAGAACGCCGCCAGCCCGAACACTCCGAGACACGCGCCGACCAGGTAGGTGATCGCCTGGTTGCTCATCGCTCAATCGACAATTGTGCCCTAAGCGGGAGATGACACGGGCCGCGCCACCGCGGAGCCGGGAAACGCGCCCGCGTCGATCCGCGCGGCGATCGCCGCCGCGCGACCGGCAGCATCGTCGCCCCAGCAGACGCCCGCGACGGTCGGACCCGACCCGCACACGACCGCGTGGTCGGCTCCAGCGTCGCGGATCGCGTCCAGCGCGTCGGCGACCTCGAGACACAGGGACACGGTCGCGGGCTCGAGGTCGTTGACGAGCAGATCGTCCGGGAGGCGCGCCCCCGACACCAGCTCGGCCCGAAGCGCCGCGAGCTTGGCATCGAGCTCGCCCTGGGCTAGGGGGAGTCCGAGGCGGTCGGCCTCGGCGTAGACGCGCGCGGTCGACAGGCGGTGGGGCAGCGGGACGACCACCACGGCGTGCTCGGCGAGCGCCGGGCGGGACTCGACCTCGTCGCCGGCTCCCCGTCCCAGCGTGAGGCCGGGCACGAGCTGGCTCGGAACGTCTGCCCCGAGCTCGGAGGCCAGCCCGATCGCGGCGGCCGGCAGCGGCGCGAGCCGCTGCGCGACTCGAAGGATCGCGGCGGCGTCGGCCGAGCCGCCCCCCATCCCCGCGGCGACGGGAACCCGCTTGTGGATCTCGACCCTCAGCGGCGGCCCGCCCCAGCCGCGGGCCCGTAGCGCCGCGAGCGCGGTCGCGACCAGGTTCTCGCCCTGGACGCCCTCACAGCTCACCTCATCGGCGCTGCCGCTGGGAAGCATCGAGACCTCAAGCTCGTCGGCCAGCGAGAGCGACTCGATCAGCGTCACGAGCTCGTGACGGCCGTCGTCGCGAACCGGCCCGAGGAACAGGCACAGGTTGACCTTGCCCGGCGCGAGCTCCCTCACCCCTGCAGCCTCCGATCGAGCTCGCGGAACTCCTCAGGCGAGAGGCGCTCGGCGCGCTCGTCGGGCGGGTGTCCGAGCTCGACGAGCGCCGCGCGCGCCCGCTCGCGGATCCCGGCCGGGGCGCCGGCGGCGAGCGCGAGCGACCCCGCGAGCGCCTTGCGACGGTGCGCGAACGCATCGTGGACGAGCGCCCGCAGGCGCGCATCCGGACCCGGTCCACGCCGGGTCAGCCCGACGAGCACCGAGTCGACGTTCGGCACCGGCCTGAACACGGTCCGTGAGATCGGGCGCAGCACCCTCACGTCCGCCGCCAGCTGCGCCAGCGCCGAAGGGGCGCCGTACGCGGAGGTGCCCGGCGAGGCAGCAAGCCGCTCTCCGACCTCGCGCTGGACCATCACCACCCAGCGGCCTACCGAGGGGAGCTCGTCGAGCGTCCGCAGCACCACGGTCGCGGCGACGCCGTACGGAAGGTTCGCGACGACCTTCGTCGGGGCAGGGTCGAGTGCCGGCAGATCGACCTCCAGCGCGTCGACGAGATACAGCGTGACGTTGTCGAACGGCGCGAGCATCTCGCGGAGCCGCTCCTCGAGCGATCGGTCGAGCTCGACGACGTGGAGGTGGCCCACCCGCGACGCGAGCCGTTCGGAGAGGAGGCCCGGACCGCCGCCGACCTCGAGCACCACGTCGTCGGGGCCCAGCTCCGCCAGCCGCTCGATCACGTCGAGGATGTTGCGGTCGACGAGGAAGTTCTGGCCTAGCTTGACCATCCGAACAGCGCCGCCGCATTCCGGTCGACCGCCGCCTCGAGCTCGGCGTATGAAATCCGCCGTTCCACCGCCAGTGCCTTGGCGGTGTGGACCACATGCGCCGGCTGGTTGGGCTTCCCACGGACGGCCTGGGGCGACAGGAACGGTGCGTCGGTCTCGACCAGCAGTCGGTCTGAGGGCACGCGGAGCGCGGCGTCCCGGAGCGCCGCGGCCTTGGGGTAGGTGACGTTGCCGGCGAACGAGATCCACCAGTCGGGGTGTGCCAGGCATTCGTCGATCCGCTCGGGCATCGAGAAGCAGTGGAGGATCACGCGGAGCCCCTCGGCGCGCTCGCTCAGGATCCGCAGCGTGGCGTCCTCGGCGGCGCGGGTGTGGATCACGAGCGCCTTGCCGGTCTCCCGCGCGAGCTCGATCTGGGCCTCGAACGCCCGCTCCTGGTCGGAGGCGGGGCGCCCTCGCGGTAGTAGTCGAGTCCCGTCTCCCCGATCGCGACGCACTTCGGATGCGCCGCCAGCGCCTTCAGCTCGGCCAGGTCCGCGTCGTCGAAGCCAGTCGCGCTGTTGGGATGCCTCCCGATCGCCGCGTACACCTGCGGGAAGTCCGCGGCGGCCTTAAGCGCCGCTCGGCACGAGGCACCGTCGATCCCGACCGAGACCATCCGGGTGACGCCGTGCTCGGATGCGGCCTCCACCAGCTCCGCGTCCGACGGCTCGCACAGCTCCAGGTGCGTGTGGCTGTCGATCACGCGCGCTTGGGGAACAGCGGCTCGAGCGCGGTGACGGCGCCTCCCGGGGCGCCTAGCGCCGCGCGCAGCTTCCGGCTCGTCTCGGGCATGTACGGCTCGATCAGCGTGTTGATCGTGCGCAGGCCCTCGACCAGCGACGCCAGCGCCTGATCGAGCTTGTCGGCCTCGGCGGGGTCGCGCGCGAGCTGCCACGGCGCCCGCTCCTCGACGTAACGGTTCAGCCGACGCACCCGCTGCCAGATCCGCTCGAGCGCGAGCGTCACCTCGGCGCGGTCCATCAGCGCGGCAACGTCCTGTGGAAGGCCTTCGAACTCCGCGTCGAGCTCCGGGTCTGTGTCCACGGCCGGCACGACGCCGTCGCGGTAGCGCTGCACCATCGCGATCGTGCGGCTCGCGAGATTGCCGAACTCGTTGGCGAGCTCGGAGTCATAACGGACCCGCACCGCCTCCATCCCGACCGAGCCGTCGGAGCCGAACGGGACGTCGCGCATCAGGTAGAAGCGCAGCGCGTCGGTGCCGAACTCGTCGATCACCTCGAACGGGTCCAGCACGTTGCCCAGCGACTTGCTCATCTTGCGACCGTCGGCGCCGAGCAGGAAGCCATGCACGAACACGTGCTCCGGCAGCGGCAGCTCCGCTGCCATCAGCAGCGCGGGCCAGAACACCGTGTGGAACTTGAGGATGTCCTTGCCGATGATGTGGAACGTCGCCGGCCAGTATCGGTCGGTCAAATCCTCGCCGGGACGCGCGTACGAGAGCGCGGTGTAGTAGTTCAGGAGCGCGTCGAACCACACGTAGAACACGTGCTCGGGGTCCCACGGCACCGTCACGCCCCACTTCAGATGCGCCCGCGAGAGCGAGACGTCCTGGAGTCCGGAGAGGATGAACGAGCGCGCCTCGTTGTAGTGGCGGGGCGGCATCACGAAGTCGGGCTGTTCGGCGTACAGCTGCTCGAGCCGGTCCTGGAAGGTGGACAGGCGAAAGAACCAGTTCTCCTCGCTCTCGCGCGTGAGCGGGATCTCGTGGATCGGGCAGAGGTTGCCGGGGAGGATCTCGTTCTCGACCTTGAAGTCCGCGCACCGCGGGCAGTACCAGCCCTCGTACATCCCCTTGTACGTGTGGCCGTTGTCGTGGACGCGCTGGAGCACCTCCTGGACCTTCGCGATGTGCTGGGGGTCGGAGGTCCGGATGAAGAAGTCGTTGGACGCCTCGAGCACCGGCATCAGCGACTTGAACCGCTCTGCGTTGAGGTCGGCCAGCTCCTTGGGCTCGAGTCCCTGAGCGCGGGCAGCGTCGGCGACCGGCTCGCCGTGCTCGTCGGTCCCGGTCAGGAAGAAGACGTCCTCGCTGCGCTGGCGCATGTGCCGGGCGAGCACGTCGGTGGCGATCGTCGTGTAGGCGTGGCCGAGGTGTGGCTGCGCGTTGACGTAGTAGATCGGGGTGGTGATGTAGTAGGACACGGGTGTTCGAAGCGTATGCCGTCCGCCCGTTGGCCGAACTGTCGCCAGATTCGGACGCTCAGCGACCTGATTGGGCGACAGTTCGCGCTAGGCGCTTCGATGGGCCTACTTGTCCGCCGTGAGGCCTCGATACAGCGCGTTGGCCGGGACGCCCGTGAGCTCGGCGACGACCGCCGCCGCCGGCCGGGGCTTGGCCCCGGCCTCGACGAGCCGCCGCAGCGCGTCGAGCGCCGGGCCGGAATCGGCCGCGCCCGCGTCCGCGTCGGCGCCGCCGACGACCAGCACGATCTCCCCTCGCGGCGGATCGGAGGCGTAGCGCGCCGCGAGCTCGACGGCGCTTCCCGCGGACCACCTCCTCGTGGAGCTTCGTCAGCTCGCGGCAGACGGCGACCGGCCGCTCGGGGTCGAGCTCCGCCAGCACCGCCAGCGACGCCGCCACGCGCCGCGGCGACTCGAACGCCACCAGCGTCTCGGGCGGGCCAGAAGCCGCTCGAGCTCGGAGCGCTTGCGCGGCAGGAACCCCGCGAACGCCAGCGGTCGGCGGGAAGCGCGCTCGCGACGAGCGCCGACAGGGCCGCCGAGGGCCCGGGCAGGACCTCGACCGCGAGCCCCGCGGCGACGCATTCGCGGACCAGCACGAACCGGGTCCGAGACGAGCGGCGTGCCGGCGTCGGAGACGAGCGCGACGACGGCGCCGTCGAGCATCCGCGCCACCAGCTCAGCGGCGCGCGCGCGCTCGTTGTGCTCGTGGTAGCTGACGAGCCGCGCCTTGACGCCGTAGCGGTCGAGCAGCACGCGCGTGCGGCGGGTGTCCTCGCACGCGACCACGTCCGCCTCGCGCAGCGCGGCGAGCACGCGCAGGGTGACGTCCTCGAGGTTGCCGATCGGCGTCGGGCAGACGATCAGCCGTCCGCGCCCCGCAGCGAGCCGCCGCGCTCACGCGCTCCCCCGACCGCGATGCCGAGTCCGTCGAACGCCAGCGTGGCGGCGCCGATCATGCCCGCCTCGACGCCGAACTCCGCCATCACTATCCTCACTATGTCGCGCGAGGGTGGCAGGGCCCTCGTCGCGACGCTTTCCCTGATCGGCGCGAGCAGCAGCTCGCCCGCGGCCATCACGCCGCCGCCGATCACGACCACCTCCGGGATTGAAGATGTTGACGAAGCTGCAGATCGCCACTCCGAGACGGGTGCCGATCAGCTCGATCACCTCGATCGCGGCGGCGTCGCCGTCATGGGCAAGCTCCGTCACGAGCGGGCCGGCCAGGGCGTGCCCGTCGGCCAGTGCGCTCGCCATCCGCGACTCGGGACGCTCCTGGCGATCCGCGTCGCCTCCCGGGCGAGCGCGGTGCCCGACGCCATCGCCTCGACGCACCCGTGGTTGGGGCAGTTGCCCTGGCACGGCGGCCCGTTCTCGTCGATCACGATGTGGCCGAGCTCGCCGGCCGAGCCGATCGCGCCCCGGTAGAGCTGGCCGCGTAGGATCAGGCCGCCTCCGATCCCGGTCCCGATCGTCAGCAGCACCGCCTCGCTGCAGCCGCAGCCGACGCCGGCGCGGTGCTCGGCGAGCGCGGCCACGTTCGCGTCGTTGTCGACGAACACCGGCAGCCCCAGGCGCTCGGTCATCACGTCCGCGAACGCGATGTCGGCCAGCGCCAGGTTGATCGCGACCACCGCGACGTCCGTCCGCTGGTCGATCAGCGCACGGGATCCCGAAGCCGACCGCGGCGACCTCGCCGCCGGCCAGCTCGCGCGCCTCCTCGACCGCGTCGACCGCCACGTCGAGCAGCGCGGGCTGGTCCAACCCGGTCAGCGTGCGCTGGGCGCGGTGGTGTACGCAAAGCTCCCGTCCACCGCGCCGGCGAGCAGCTTCGATCCGCCCATGTCGACGCCGATCGTGCGCCGGCCTGGCATGTCGTCACTATATGTGGTGCCCGCGAGGGTTCGGCGCACCGCGGTGGGGTATCTAATCGCAGAGCAGCATGCCCGACGACCTCGAAGAACGCCCATACAAGCTCTACCGCGCCGGCCCGCGCGGCCTCAAGGCGCTGCTGCGCGGCGAGGAGGACGCCGGCCTCGCGGCGGCCCCTCCGGTCCGGGACGCGCCGCCGCGGCGGGCGAGGCGGGCGACGGGGCGCGGCGCCTGTTCCGCGGGCCGTGGACGTTCCGTGGCGGGTCGTCAAGTACGTGCTCGTCGCGATCGTCGCGTGGGTGGCGCTGTCGCTCGTGCTGTTCCTGATCAGCGCGCAGATCGAGACCGGGAACCTGCCATCGTCGGCGAGCAACGCGCTGAGCTCGGGCGGGAACATGCTGTTCTCGGCCGACAACGTCCTGATCCTCGGCACCGACCAGCGGCCGGCCGGGCTCGAAGGAGCCGGGCGCCAATACCAGCGATGCGGGCAGCCGCAGCGACACGATCATGCTGTGGCGGATCGGCGGCGGCACCTCGCGCCGGCTCTCGATCCCGCGCGACACGCTCGCCGACATCCCGGTCACGGAACGACCAAGATCAACGCCGCATACGCGTACGGGGGCCCGGCGCTCGCGATCAAGACCGTCGAGCAGTTCACCGGGGTCAAGATCAACCACGTGATCATCGTCAACCTCGCCGCGTTCCCGCAGTTCATCGACGCGATCGGCGGCGTCGACGTGACGACCGGCAAGGTCTGCGCGGACATCAGCGGCGGCACCAAGAACGGCGGGTTCTCGCTGTACCTGAGCCCCGGGACCCACCACCTGAACGGAATCCAGGCGCTCACCTACGCCCGGATGCGCGAGAACAGCTGCAACCCCGCCGACTCCGACCTGACCCGGGTCCAGCACCAGCAGCAGATCCTCAACGGGATCAAGGCACAGCTGTTCTCGCCGGCGACGTTCTTCCGGCTGCCGTGGGCGTCGTGGGATGCGCCGAAGGTGCTGCGCACGGACATGGGCGGCCTGACGCTGCTGACCCTGTTCGCGGCCTCCGAGATCGGCGGATCGGCTCCGGTCGAGGTGCTGCCGACGACTCCGACCGGCGGCTCGGACCTGCCGGCGAGCCCCGGCGCGGTTCACGCCGCCGTCAACAAGCTCATCAACGGCTGAGCAGGCCCCGGCGGTCGCGACGGCCGGCCGAGAGCGGGCACCGGCCTCAGCGGACCTGGCGCGAAGAACTCGCGCAGCTCGTCGACCAGCGCGTCGGGCTGCTCGAGCGCGGCGAAGTGCCCGCCGCTGTCGAGCTCGCGCCAGTGGCGCAGGTCGCCGAAGTGCGCCTCGAGCGCGCGGCGGCGGGAACCGGATGATCTCCTTCGGGAAGCTCGAGCAGCCGCCCGGCACCGAGACCCGGGGCACGTTGGTGTCCGCTGAAGCTCTCCCAGTAGAGCCGCGCCGACGAGGCGCCGCCGCCGGGAGCCAGTAGAGCATCACGTTGTCGAGCAGCTCGTCGCTGCGTCAGCGACGTTCTCCGGGTGCCCGTCGCAGTCCGTCCACTCCCAGAACTTCTCGACGATCCACGCGCACTGGCCGGCCGGCGAGTCGACGAGGCCGTAGCCGAGCGTCTGCGGCCGCGTCGACTGCTGCTTGGAGTAGCCGCTGCCCGTCCGCCGGTACTCGGCGAGAGCGCGCGAGCCCGCCTGCTCGGCCTCGGTCAGCTCGCCGAGCTCGCCGAGCTGCGCCGGCGGGACGACCGGCATGTTGAGGTGGATGCCGGCGACGTGCTCGGGGTCGTGCGCGGCCGAGGTGCGATCGTGACCGTCGAGCCCCAGTCGCCGCCCTGGGCGCCGTAGCGCTCGTACCCGAGCCGCGCCATCAGCTCCGCCCACGCGGCGCGCGATCCGCTCGACGCCCCAGCCGGCGCCGCCGGCTTGTCGCTGAAGCCGTAGCCGGGGAGCGACGGGCACACGACGTGGAACGCGTCGGCGCATCGCCGCCGTGGGCCGGGTCGGTGAGCGGCTCGATCACCTTCAGGAACTCGACGACCGATCCGGGCCAGCCGTGCGTGAGCATCAGCGGCAGCGCGTCCTGGTGCGGCGAGCGGGCGTGGAGGAAGTGGATCGCCGAGGCCGTCGATCTCGGTGCGGAACTGGGGGATCGCGTTGAGCCGCGCCTCGGTCGCGCGCCAGTCGTACTGCCAGCGCCAGTGCTCGCACAGCTCCTGGACGTACGCGAGCGGGATTCCCTGCGACCAGTCCTCGACGGTCTCGCGCTCGGGCCAGCGGGTGCTGTGCGAGCCGCTCGCGGAGATCCTGAGCTGCGCGTCCGCGATCTCGATCCGGAAGGGAACGAGGTCCGCGGTCACGATGCTCTGCGAGATAGGCCCCGCATGGTGGGGCTTTTATCCCACAGTGGACGGGACGATGCTAGTCCGCCGACGCCTTGGTCTTGGTGTCCGGCTTCTTCTCGGACTTCGACTCGGTCTTCTTCTCCGAGGAGCCCTCGCCGCTCTTGGAGCCCTCGCCCGAGCCCCCGCCCTTCTTGGACCCGTCGCCGTTGCTCTTCGCGTGCTCCGCGTTCTCACGCGAGCGCTTGCGGGTGCCGTAGTCGGTGTTGTAGAAGCCCGACCCCTTGAAGTGGACCGCGACGGGGCGGAACACACGCTGCACCGGCGCCTCGCAGGTCTCGCAGCTGACGACCGGGTCGTCGCTCATGCGCTGCATCACCTCGAAGTTGTGCCCCTTCTCGCAACGGTATTCGTAGATGGGCATCGCTCATTAAGTTTTGCTCGGGGTGTTTGGCACTCTCAAGCGGAGAGTGCCAGCCAAGGTGCGCGGTAGCTGGCCATCGTCTCTAGATGGACCGCCGTGGCCGAGACACCGTCACGATGGACAAGATCGTTTCGCTCTCGAAGCGCCGCGGGTTTGTGTTCCCGAGCAGCGAGATCTACGGCGGGCTCGGCTCGAGCTACGACTACGGCCACTACGGCGTGCTGCTCAAGAACAACGTCAAGGCGGAGTGGTGGAAGTCGATGCTCCAGGAGCGCGACGACATCCTGGCGCTCGACTCGGCGATCATCCAGCACCCGAGACGTTGGTCGCGAGTGGCCATGTCGCGGTTTCACCGATCCGCTGGTCGACTGCCGGACCTGCAAGCTGCGGTTCCGGGAGGACCACTCGAGGACAGCCGGTGCGGTCGCAAGCCGTCCAAGCACCCCGGCGAGACCCCCGACTGCGACTTGACGGAGGCCCGCGAGTTCAACCTGATGTTCGAGACGACGATCGGGCCGGTGAAGGGGGAGGGGTCGACCGTGTACCTGCGTCCCGAGAC
>CAVOIU010000045.1:0-118998 GCA_963695965.1 uncultured Solirubrobacterales bacterium | reverse complement strand
GAAGCGCCGCACGTCGACGCCGTCTTCACCCGCCGCCTCGGCAAGACGACCGAGCGAGGTGAGATCAGCGACGCGGCCCCGGCAACGCCTCGGTCGACGGCGCCCTCGTCCTCCGCCTCGACGAGCCGGAGCGACTGGCCGGCATGGGCGCTGAGCGCCTCCGACCACTGGCCGGATACCAGACGTCCCTCGAGCACACCGGAGTAGAAGCGGGCGCTCACGGCGCCGTCGTGGCGAACCTCGCCCTCGACGATCCGTCCGTCCGGAAACGCGAGCCGCAGCCGCCGGGCCGGGTCCGAATAGTCGGCGACCACGGTGGTCAGCTCACTGATGTGCTTGCCGTTGACCATCCGGTCACGGTCGTCGATCAGGAAGAAGCGGCGGTTCTCGCGCACGCCGGAGCGTTCGAGCGCGACGCTGTCGACGTCGCGCAGCCGCGTGCCTTTGACCGGCGTGACGGCGAGGCCGCGGACCGTGGAGGGCACGATCACGCCGCCGCCTGCTCGGCCCAGTCGCGATAGAGCCGCCAATAGCGCCCCTGAGCGTCGAGCAGCTCCTGGTGGGTTCCCTGCTCGACGATCGTGCCGTGCTCGAGCACGACGATCCGCGAGGCGCGCTGGATCGTCGAAAGCCGGTGGGCGATCACGATCGCGGTCCGCCCGGCGAGCAGCCGGCGGAGGCCCTGCTCGATCACGGCCTCGGTGTGCACGTCGACGTTGGAGGTCGCCTCGTCGAGCACCAGGATGCGTGGATCGGCGACCAGGGCACGGGCGAACGCGAGCAGCTGGCGTTGGCCGGCCGAAAGCTGCACACCGCGCTCGCCGACCTGCGTGTCGTAGCCGTGCTCGAGCGCCTCGATGAATCCCCCGGCTCCGACCGCGTGCGCGGCTGCGGCGATCTCCTCGTCGGTCGCCGAGCCCCGCCCGAACGCGATGTTCTCCCGCACGGTGCCGCTGAACAGGAAGCCCTCCTGGGGAACGATCCCCATCTGCGAGCGCAGCGAATGCGAGGACACGCTTCGCAGGTCGTGTCCGTCGACCAGCACGCGACCCTCGGTGGGGTCGTAGAACCGTGCCACGAGCTTGGCGAAGGTCGATTTTCCGGCTCCGGTCTCGCCGACCAGAGCCACCGTCTGGCCCCCCGGAACGTCGAGGTCGATGTCCCGCAGCGCCCAGCCGGCGCGCCCTCGGTCGGCGGCGCCTGTCGGTGTGTCCCGGCCGAGCCGTAGCGGAACGACACGTGGTCGAAGCGCAGCTCGCCGCGGATCGGCGGCAGCTCGGTCGCGTCCGGCGCATCCACCAGATCGGGTTGCTGGTCGAGCAGCCCGTAGATCTTGTCGAGCGCCGCCATTCCCGACTGGTAGGTCGTGTACAGCTGGGAGAGCTGCTGGATCGGGTCGAAGAAGTTGTTCAGCGCGGCGATGAACGCGAACACGACGCCGGTCGACGTATGGCCATTGATCGCCTCATACCCGCCGATCAGCAGGATCTCGACGGTGACGAGCGCCGACAGGAACTCGACCGCGGGGAAGTACGCGGCGTTGAGCTTGACGGTCGTCATGTTCGCCGCCCGGTTCTCGTCGTTGAGCTCCTCGAACCGAGCGATGTGACGCGATTCCTGCCCGAACGCCCGCACTACGCGGATGCCAGACAGCGTCTCCTGGAGGTAGCCCGTGATCGCCGCGATCCTCTCGCGCGTCAGACGGTAGGCGTCGGCGGAGGCGATTCGGAACGCGAGACCGCCGAGGGCCAGGATCGGCAGCGCCAGGAACGTCAACAGCGCCAGGTGCGGGGCCAACACGAACAGGATCACCACCACGCCGATCAGCATCAGTCCCGACTGGATCAGCGTCGCGAGCCCATCCTCGACGAGCTGGTCGAGCGCCTCGACGTCGTTGGTCAAGCGGGAGATGATCACGCCTGCTCGATTGCGCGAGTAGAACCCCAGTGACAGACGCTGGAGATGGGAGAACAGCTGCAGACGGAGATCCTGGAGCGCGCGCTGTCCGACCCAGCCGACGAGGTAGGTCTGCGCGTAGGAAGCGACCGCATAGATGACCGCCGAGGCCAGGAACGCAACGACGATCAGGTCGAGCGCGCCGGTGTCGTGGCGCTGAATCCCGTTGTCGATCGCCAGCTTTGCGAGCGGGGCGGGGGCTAGCGCCGCCGCCGTGGCTGCGACCAGCGAGACGAACATCGCCAGCACCCGCCAGCGGTAGGAGCGATAGCAGCACGGCGAGCCCGCGCAGCTTGCGCCTGCGACCGGAGGTCCGCGCGCAGGCGGCGACGGATATCGCTCCACGCCGAGTCACAGTCCCGCCACCTCGGCCTCCACGGGCTTGCGGGTAAGGAAAACCTGATCCGGCATCCCCTTCTCGACGATCTCGCGATACAGGGGCGAGAACTCGAGCAGCTCGTCGTGCGTGCCACGCTCCGCGATCCGTTCCGTCGTTGAGCACGGCGATCTGGTCGGCGAGCGCGATCGTCGAGAGCCGGTGGGCGACGACGAACGTGGTCCGCCCCGCCATCACCTCGCGCAGCGCGGCTTGATCTCCTGCTCGGTCGAGGCGTCGACCGACGATGTGGCGTCGTCGAGGATCAGGATCCTCGGGTCGGCGAGGACCGCTCTGGCGATGGCGATCCGCTGCCGCTGACCGCCTGAGAGCGTGAACCCGCGCTCGCCGATCCAGCGTGTCGTAGCCCCTCGGGCAGCGCCCGGATGAAGCCGTCGGCCTGGGCGGCCTGGGCGGCGCGCTCAACGTCTTCCCGGCTGGCGTCGGGCCTGGCATAGGCGATGTTGTCGTGGACGGTCGCCGAGAAGAGAAATGGGTCATCGGTGACAACCGCGATCGCCGCCCGCAGGGTGGCGGGATCGACATCGCGCACGTCGGCCCCATCGATCCTGACGCTTCCGGCGCTGACGTCGTACAGGCGCGGCAGCAGCGATACGAGCGCGGTCTTCCCGGAGCCCATCGCCCCCACCAGCGCGATCGTCTCGCCGGCGTCGACGTCGAGGTTGACGTCGTGCAGCGCCGGCCGGTGCGAGCCGTCGAAGGTCAGACCGACGCCGGTGAAGGAGACCTGGCCGTTGCCTTCGGGTAGCGCGGGCGCCCCTTCGGGCACCGTGATCCGCGGCGCGCGGTCGAGGATCTGGAAGATCCGCGCGCCTGAAGCGGTGGCTCGTTGCGCGGCGCTCAGCATGTAGCCGAGCGTCCGCATCGGCGAGATCAGCAGCAACAGGTACGCGTAGAAAGCGGTGAACGCGCCGAGCGTCAGAGAGCCGTTGATCACCTGGCGCCCGCCGACGAGCAGGATCACCGCGAGCCCCAGGTTCGGGAGGAAGCTGAGCATCGGCGTGTAGCGGGCCTGGATCCGGACGGCGGTCAGCTGCTGGTCGAACACCCGCGTGACCGAGTGCCCGAAGCGCTCCAGCTGTCGCTTCTCCTGGGCGAACGCCTTGACGACCCGGACGCCGGAAATGTTCTCTTCGGCATCGGCGGTGAGCTCGGCGATTCGCTGCTGCGCCTCCTGCACCGCGGGGCGGGAGTGAATTCCGTAGCGCCACGCGATCAGCACGACAAACGGCACCGGTGCGAGTGATAGCGCCGCCAGGTCGGGTCGCATGAAGAACATCGCGACGGCCGCGAGCAGAATCGTCAAGAGCGACTGGGCGATGAAGATCAGCCCATATCCCAGGAAGAAGCGGACGGACTGCAGGTCCACGGTGGCGCGCGACATCAACTGGCCCGTCTGCTGACGATCGAAGAACGACAGCTCGAGTCGCTGGAACTGGGAGTAGAGGCGGTTTCGAATGTCGACCTCGACGCCGAGCGACACGCGGCCCGCGACCAGGCGCCGCGCGACACTGAGGCCGAGCCGGACGATCCCGGCCGCGACGATCAGGAGCACGAAGATCGTCAGCGTGTGGCGATCGTGCGAGCCGATCGAGTTGATCGCGCGCCCGGTCAGGTACGGAATCAGGACGGTGGCGCCGAGCGCTCCGGCCGCGAACGCAAACGACCAGGCGACGGCAGCCCTATACGGACCCAGGAAGGCAAGCAAGCGCCAGAACGTCTTCATACTTCATAAAATATAGTTGCGGTTGGCAGACGGCAACGTTAGAGTCGCTTCCAGGGGAAAACGGAACCGAACTGGGGGCATATGAAGGCTTTTCCGCTGCGCTCGACCGCAGTTCGTGCAGCTGTTGCGCTACTCGCGATCCCGGCGCTGGGTGCCGTGCACCCGGGAGCCGCGCTCGCCGCCTGGAGCGGCTCGACGAGGCTCACCGCCCCCGGAGAGGGAGCAGTGTTCCCGACGGTTGCGTCGAACGCAAACGGCACGGCGGTCGTCGCCTGGTACCGCAAGGTTGGTGGCGGGTATCAGATCGTGGCCCGTCTGAGCTCCAACGGAGGACGGAGCTGGGGCGCCCCGCAGGTGCTGGGCCCCGGGTTGATCGCCTCAGGCGATAACCCTCCGGCGCTCGTACGAGCGGCGGTCGGCTCGAGCGGCCGGACGGTGGTGGCCTGGCAACAGCGCGTCGGCTCGGGCCAGCGGGTCGTGGCCGCGTGGACGACGGCTGGTCGCCGCTTCTCAGCCCCTCGAGCCCTTTCCGGCCAGGGCGTCAGCGCCTACACGCCCGACGTCACGGTCGACGGGTTGGGTCGCGCCGCGGTCGTTTGGATCACGGTGACGACGGTGCAGCAGGCGCTGATCTCCCCCGCCGGCAAGATCACCGGACCTCGCACCGTCGCGACGGTACCTCGACCCAGCGAGCCGGCCGTGGCGAGCAACAGTCGTGGCCAGCTGCTGCTCGCCTGGATCGAGACGACCCCGTCGATCCCCCCGCTGGGCTCGCGCACGCCGGTGGTGGCTGTGCGCGAGAGCCCCAACGGGGGGCTGAGCGCCGCCAATCGCTGTCGCCGAACGGCGCCGACCAACCTGTCGCCGCACTTTCCACGCGCGGGCAGGCAACGGTCGTGTGGGCGCAGGTCTACGGCGTCAAGGAGCCTGTGATCGCGGCGAGCTCGGGCGCGTGGGGGCACAAGCTCGGAGCGCTGCAGAAACTGTCGCCAAGTGGGCCGGAGGCGATCCTCGGAGGGGGTGGAGCCGGATCGCGCGGAGTCGGAGTAGACGCCTCGGGGCGCTTCACCGCGATCTGGGTCGAGGATCCCCCGCAGGGCATCGTCGGCACGAGCAGCGTCCGCGTGGCGACGAGCGATCCGGCAGGTCGGTTCGGCGGTGCGCGAGGCTCCAGACCGTCGGCGGGACCAAGAGCGACGAGCGACCCGGGCTGGGCGTCGCGCCGAGTGGCGCAATCGTCACCACCTGGACGCTTCTCACCGGGGTCAGGGCGAGCAACGTCTGGGGGCTCGGCTGCCGGAGCGCCCAGCGGTAGGTTCGGCCGCCCGGCCAGCCTCGGGCAACCGCGGGGACGCGAGCGCGGTCGCGACGACTTCCGCGAACGGCGCCGGTGTCGCCGTGTGGTCGGAAGGGTCGTTCGGTGGTCCAATCAACGCGTCGCTCTGGTCGCCATAGGAGGTGAGGTCAGTTGTCGCGGACGGTCACCGCATAGCTCTCGCACTCGCTGCCTCCGCGGCATGCTGGCTGCCGGCAACCGCGCTCGCCTCCTGGAGCGCGCCGATGACGCTCACCGCTCGGGGCGAGCAGGCCGTTCTTCCGACCGTCGCCGCGAATCGACGGGGCGACGTCGTCGTCGCCTGGTACCGGATCCGTCGGGGCGGCGACCGGGCAGTGGCGCGGACGAGCACCAACGGCGGTCGCAGCTGGGGACCCCAGCAGGTGCTGGGTCCGGCCGTCCTGGCAATCAGCGACAACCCACCAGGGCCGATCCGGGCAGCTGTGGCGGCCAATGGCGAGGTTGCGGTCACATGGGGGCAGGCGCAAGGCGGCGGCGAGCGCGTCGTCGCCGCGATGGCGCGCCGCGGGCTCGCTTCGGGCGGGTGCGTGTCCTTTCGAGAGCTTCCCGCTTCGCCTTCGAGCCCGACGTCGCGATCGACGCGACCGGGCGCGCCGCGGTCGTCTGGGTGACGCTAACGGCAATCCAACGTTCGCTGTTGTTCCCGGGAGGGAGCGTGAGCGGACCAAGGGTTGTGGCCAGTGCCGCGAACCCCGACCTCCCCTCGGTGGCTAGCGATCCCCGCGGTGACCTGCTGTTTGCCTGGACCGAAACGACAACCCGTCCCCCGTCGCGTATGCCTACGTTCGCGGCCCGCGAGAGCGCTCGGGGAGCCGTGATCGGGCCGCAGCAGCTGGCGCCCGACGGGACGGACCTCCCCCTGGCAGCGATGGCGCCAGATGGCCGCGGAACCGTCGCATGGGAGCAGACCACCGGCGTGGCGCAGCCGGTGATCAAAGCGGTATCGGCGCCCTGGGGCCGCCGGTTTGGGGCTGCCCAGCAGCTGTCGAGTACCGGACCGGAGGCGATTCTCGGCGGTGGTGGCTCGGGCTCACGAGGGCTCGGGGTCGACGATGCGGGCCACGTGAGCGCGATCTGGGTGGAGGGCCCGCCGTTCGGCGCCGGGGTGAGCCTCGTTCGGGTCGCCACGAGTACCAACGGACGGTTCGGCGCCCCCCGGACCCTACAGCGGCTGTCCGGGGCGAACACGTTCGAGCGCCCGGCGATCGCAGTGGCGCCGGTCGGCTGCGCCGTGGCCACCTGGAGCGAGCTGACCTCGTCCGGGCCGAGCTTCGTGTGGGGTGCGGACTCCAGCCGGTACGGGCACCCGTTCGGCAGGGCCGTGCGGCTCTCGGGGCGAAATGGCGACCAGAGCGCCGTCGCCACGGTGTCCGCGGATGGTGACGGGGTCGCCGTGTGGCTGCAGGGCCAACTCGGCGGCTCGGTACGCGCGGCGCGCTGGTCCACGGCTCGCTGGTAGCCGTAAACCCGGAGGTCTGAGAACCGCGGGCCGGTTCCGGCTCGCGACGGTTCCACGTTGCGGTTGCCACGACCGCGCTCCTATGATCCGTGCGCTCCAAACGCAGTGTCAGGAGAGGCGCCGGACGGAGGGAGCGGCTGACGAAGTGGATGTGTTGAGGCTGGGCTACGCGTCTTTCCGCGGTTTCGTGGTGACGATCGGCGCCATGGGCCTGCTGCTGCGGAGGACCGTGGCGGCGGCGCTGACGCCGCCGTACGACTACGGCCCGGAGCTGGTCGACCAGTTCCTGTTTGCGCTGCGGCTCGGGTGGTTTCCGATGATCGTCGCCTCGCTGGCGTTCACCTACGGCCCGGCGGGGATCGAGGTGGGCAACTTCCTGAACCTCCTGGGGGCGATGGACCGGCTCGGCGGGATCTTCGTGATCATCGTGATGCGGGAGTTCGCGCCGCTGGTCTGCGCGATCGTGATGGCGGGGGTGGCCGGCACGGCGATGACCGCCGACCTGGGGGCCCGGAAGATCCGCGAGGAGCTCGACGCGCTCCAGGTGCTCGGCGTCGACCCGGTGAAGAGCCTGGTCGTCCCGCGGTTCCTCTCGCTGATGCTGCTGACGCCGCTGTTCTCGATCTACGCGCTGCTGTTCGGGACGCTCGGCGGGGTCCTGGTCACGCTCTCGAACCACGCCCAGGTCGGGCCGTTCTTCTCTACCTTCTTCGCCCAGGCGAGCACCGCTGAGTTCGAGGCGATGCTCCTGAAGTCGACGATCTTCGGCGCGATGATCGCGATCGTCTGCTGTTACAAGGGGCTGACCGCGTCGGGAGGGGCGGAGGGTGTGGGGCGAGCGGTCAACCAGGCGGTGGTGATCGCGTTCATCGGCATCGGCGCGATCGATTACGCGTTCACCCAGACGCTGCTCGCCACACACCCGGCGCTGAACACGCCCAGATGAACGTGCTCGTCAGACCGCTCGCAGCGCTGACCGCCTTCGGCGAGGCCTCGCGGTTCTGTCTGAGGGTCGCCGCGAACGTCCTCGACGGGAA
The DNA here is from genome assembly GCA_963695965.1 of uncultured Solirubrobacterales bacterium. Lineage (GTDB taxonomy): Bacteria > Actinomycetota > Thermoleophilia > Solirubrobacterales > Solirubrobacteraceae > Palsa-465. The sequence goes on along the minus strand of CAVOIU010000045.1, from coordinate 111,066 downwards.
GGTGCTGCGATTCATCGGGGAGACCCTGCGCCAGGCCGGGATCCTGATCATCGGCTCGGCGGTGATCGTGCTCGGGCTCGTGTTCATCCTCGGCCTTCAGTGCGGGATCGAGGGTGCATACGCGGCCAAGACCGTCGGGGCCCCCTCGTCCACCGGTGCGATCACCGCGCTGTGCGACCTGCGCGAGGTGATCCCCTACGCCTTCGGGTACATGATGGCCGCCAAGGTCGGCACCGGCTTCGTGGCCGAGCTCGGCTCGATGCGGATCTCCGACGAGATCGACGCGCTCGAGGTGATGGGACTCGACTCGGTCGTGTACCTCGGCTCGACGAGGCTGCTCGGGACCTGGCTCGTGCTGCCGTTCCTGTACATGCTGGCGGTGGCGGTCGGGTTCGTCGCCTCCTATCTGGCCGACGTGATCGAGCTCGGGCAGGTGTCAAAGGGGGGCTACCTCCAGCTCTTCTGGCAGTTCCAGTCACCCGCGGACTTCCTGTTCAGCGGGCTCAAGTGCATGGCGATGGCGACGTTCATCGTGCTCGTCTGCATCTACTACGGCTACCACGTCACCGGAGGGCCGGTGGGGGTGGGACGGGCCACGGCCCGCTCGATGTTCGTCAACATCCTCGGGATCCACCTGATCGGGATGGTCGGCACGCAGCTGTTCTGGGGCGGGAACGCGCGAGCGCCGATCGGGGGTTAGGCCGTGTCACGGTCGCCGCCCTTTGCGCCCTCGCGATCGCGGTAGTCGCGGTCATCGTGGTGATCGTCGGCACTCGCTCGAGCTACGTGATCCACGCCGAGTTCTCCGACGCCGGGCAGCTCGTGAACGGCGACCTGGTGACGGTCGGAGGGCACCAGGTTGGGTCGGTGGGGGCGATCAGGCTGACCGGTAACGGGCTCGCCGACGTGGAGCTCGACATCTCCGGACAAGGCATCGTCCCCCTGCGCCAGAGCACGATCGCGACGATCGGGCAGCTCAGCCTCACCGGCGTCGCCAACCGGTTCGTTTCGCTGAGTCCGGGACTTGGCGCGGCGATCCCCAGCGGCGGGATCCTGCCCGTGACCCAGACCCGCGGGATCGTCGACCTCGACACGCTGCTCGACGCGCTCACGCCACGCGTGCGGACCTCGCTCCAGGGGGTGCTGCGGGCCGGGGCATACCTGGTCGCGAACCCGACCGCCGCGCAGTTCAACGGCGCGAACGCGTACCTGAACCCGGCCTTCAGCCAGTCGGCGCAGCTCGGCGACGAGGTCGTTGCCGACGACCACGCGCTCTCGCAGCTGGTCGCTGGGAGCTCCCGGGTCGCGAGCGCGCTCGCCGCGCCGAGCACCGGCCTCGGCGACGCGGTCAGCTCGACCGCGGCGACGCTCCGCGAGCTCGCCAGCCAGCGGACCGCGATCGGGGACACGCTGGTGCGTGCACCCGCCGTGCTCTCGCAGTCGACGACCGTGCTCGGGCACGTCGACACGACGCTGACGGCGCTCGACCCGGCGCTGGCCAACCTCCAGCCGGTGGCGGGCCGGCTCACGCGTCTGCTGCAGGCGATCCTTCCCGTGACCGTCAATGCGATCCCGACGGTACGCGCGATCCAGGCGCTCGTGCCGGGCGCAGAGGCAGCGCTCGAGGAGTTCCCCGCCGTCGAGCGCCAGGCGACCCCCGCGGTCCGGTCGCTGACCAAAGCGCTCGTCGAGATCACCCCGATCCTCTCGGGGCTGCGGCCGTACACGCCTGACGTGGTGGCGGGCTTCTTCAACGGCGTCGGTGGCGCCACGGGCGGCTCCTACGATGCCAACGGCCACTACCTGCACGGCGAGATCAGCGCCCAGGGCGGGGGCAGCTCGCTGGCCGGACTGCTGAACCTGTTCGGCAAAGGGACGTCCGACCTGGGTCCGCTGAATGGCGAGCGCACGGGGCTGTTGTCGCCGTGCCCGGGCGGGGGCAACCCGACCGCGACCGACAACTCAAACCCGTGGACGTCTCCGGACGTGTTCAAGAGCGTCGCGCCGGTCTGCAAGCCCGGAGATGATCAGCGATGAGGAGGCTCTTGTCCCTGCTGGTGCTCGCCGCTGTCGCTGCTGCCGTCGTGGTGATCGTGAGCAACTCGTCGTCGAGCCGGTCCTCGACGGCGCGCTTCGACGTGATCTTCGACGACGCCCGTGGCCTCGTCGGCGGGCAGCTGGTGAAGATCGCGGGCGCGCGCGCGGGGGAGATCGACAACGTCGTCCTGACCCCCGACTTCAAGGCGCGGATTGAGGCGACCGTCGATCGCCGATTCGTGCCGTTCCACGAGGACGCCACCTGCACGATCCGGCCCGAGGGGCTGATTGCGGAGAACTACGTGCAGTGCGACCCGGGGACCGCTGGGAGCCCGGTCCTCCAGGGCTCCGATGGCCATCCCCCGACCGTTCCCCTCACCAACACGACTGAGCCGGTCAGCCTGCTCGACCTGTTCAACACCTTCAACATGCCCACGCGGCAGCGGATGGCCGTGATCATCGACGAGCTGGGAATCGCGACGGCGGGCCGCGGCGAGGACCTCAACCAGATCCTGCTACGGGCAAACCCCACGCTCGAGCTGGCACGTCAGGCGATCTCGATCTTGACCCGCCAGCGCGCGCAGCTCGGGACGTTGATCGACGCGAGCACCACGGTCGCGGCGCAGGGAGCGGCTGGCCGCGCGAACCTCCAGCGGTTCCTTGACCAGGCGGCATCGCTCTCGACCCTGACAGCGGCGCACAGTGGAGCGCTGTCGCAAGCGATCGCTCGGCTGCCGGGGATGCTTTCGGCCACCAGACCCGCGCTCAACCAGCTGAAGACCGTAGCGACGGACGGCACGCCGCTGCTCCAGGAGCTGACGAACGCTGCCCCGTCGCTCAACCGTGTCGCCACCGACCTCGGTCCGTTCGCCGCCGCCGCCAAGCCGGCGCTCGCGCGGCTATCGGTCGCGCTCGCACGGCGATCCCCGCGATCCGCCAGTCGACGCCGCTGATCTCGACGATCCGCTCCTACGCACGCCGGTCGGCGCCGAGCACCAAGCTCGCCGCCAAGCTGTTCGAGAACCTCCAGCAACACGGGTTCTCGGAGTCGTTCCTGTCGATCTTCTATTACACGGGGGTGGCGCTGTCGCGGTTCGACGTCACCTCCCACCTCCTGCCGCTGTTCGTGATCGCGCCAAACAACGGCGCCTGCGGCCAGTACGCGACGAAGCCCGTCGCGGGGTGCAGCGCGCACTACGGCGCAGCAGACGCACTACCAGCCGGCGCTCGCGCCACCGCGGGCGGCGCCCGCGCCGGACGGCCCGCCGACGCCGGCCGGCGAGCCGGGAGCGCGAATCCGCCCGCGACATCGGTCCCAGGCGGTTCCACAGCCACGACCGGCACCCACGCCCACGAGCCCGATCCCGCCCGCGCCGACGAACGTGATCCAGGCGCTGAGCCAGCTTCCTGCTCAAATGAGACGCCTCCGGAAACCCACCGCGCTCGGCAGCCCGATCGTCGTCGGGACGATCACGATCGTCGTCCTGTCGATCGCGGTGTACCTGAGCTACATCGCCGAGAACGGCCTTCCGTTCGTCCCCACCTACCGCGTCAACGTCCAGGTCGCGAACGCCGACGAGGTCGGCAAGAACGCCGATGTACGGATCGGCGGCGCGCGGGTCGGCCAGGTGTTGACGATCACGCCGGAGCCGGCCAACGACGTGTTCCCGCACCCGTACGCGCAGCTCGGTCTGTCGCTGGAGCGCAGCCTCAACGCCGCTCCCCCGACACCCACTACGAGGTCCGGCTTGCCTCCGTGCTGGGCGGCAAGTACCTCGAGCTGATTCCTGGCCGAGTGCGAGCGCCGCGGGTGTGCCGGACGGGGGACGCTGACGATCAACGCGAACCCGGCGCTCAACCACGAGCTGCCGTTCGTCGATCTCGACACGGCCCTGCAGATCTTCGGCCCCGCCACGCGCCAGGCGTTGCGCGCCTCGATCCACGGGTTCGGAGACGCGGTCGCCGGCCGCGGGATCGCAGCTCAACGACGTCACGTACTCCTTGGCGCGGGCGATCGCCCCGCTCGAGGACCTGCTCGGAGTGTTCGCCTCGCCGAGCAGCCGGCTCGGGGAGCTCGTGAGCGGCGCTTCCGCGACCGCTAGCGCGCTCGCTCAGGTCGCGCCGACGCTGAATGCCCTGTTCGCTGACACCGCGACGACGTTCGCGGCGCTCAAGAGCTCCGCGCTGGGCTCCGCGATCGATCAGCTACCCCGGACCGAAGCGGTGGCCACGACCACCCTGACCAGGTCGCTGCCGGCGCTGAGCGAGGCCGCGCAGCTCGAGCAGGCGTTACGCCCATCGGCCGGGCTGCTCCCGGTGGCCGCTACGCGCCTCGACGCGATCGTGACCGCCGCTACGCCGGTGTTCACCCGCGTCCCGACGCTCGCCTCCAAGCTTCAGGGCGCGGTCGCGGCGGTCCAGGCACTCGCCCGGGACCCCGCCTCACAGGCGACCTTCAAGGGACTGGGCTCCAATGATCTGGCGACCTTCGCCGCATCGGGGCTGAACGGGCTCGGCGCGATCCTCCGGGCGGTCGCGCCCTCGCAGTTCGCGTGCAACGTCGCGGGGTTGTGGCTGCGGAACTTCGCCTCCGGCCTGAGCGAGGGCGACAGCACCGGCTCGTGGCTGCGAGTGATGCCGCTGTTCGATCCGAGCGAGTCCACGGAGACCGCCACCCCGGCGCCGGACCTGCACCTCAACTACTACCCGATCGAGGACTCGACTCAGTGCCAGGCCGGAAATGAGGGCTACTCCGGCAAGCAGCTGATCGGCAACCCGCCGAAGACCTCGACGACCGTCGACAACACCGCGCCGCCGCCGGGCGTGCTCGAAGCGCGGCGAGCAGGCGGGGCTGGTGCCAGCCGGATGACCGCGCTCCACGTCCCCGCAGGCGTCGCCGCCAGCTCCGCCGCTGCATCCGCTCGCGGTCGCCGCGATCGTGATCTTCGCGACGGTCGCGGTCACGTTCTACGCGTTCAACCGCGGGATCCCGTTCGTGCATCGCTTCGCGCTGAACGCGTTCGTCAACAACAGCGTCAACGTCCGCGGCGGCGACCCGGTGCGGATCGGTGGGATCGATGTCGGGCAGGTCACCGGCGGTCAGCGCCGGCCGGCCAGCAATCGAAGATCACGATGACGCTCGACAAATCGGCGCTGCCGGTCCACAAGACGCGACGATCCGGATCCGCGACCGGCTGTTCCTCGAGGGCAGCTACTACCTCCAGCTCGACCCAGGCACGCCAGCCGGCGCCCGCGATCAGCGACGGCGGCACGCTCCCCGCGTCTCAGACCTCGAGCCCGGTGCAGTTCTTCCAGTTCCTCCAGAGCTTCTACCTGCCGACGCGCATCAGCCTCGACGAACTCGATCGACGCGCTCGACCAGGGCCTCGGCGCAGCCCCGGGCCAGTCGCTTGCGGGCAGCGGCGCCGCGGGGCTGAAGGCGGCGGCGCCCCAGCTGCAGCCGCTGCTCGGCGACACCGCGATCTTCACCCGCGCCCTGCGCGGGACCGCGCCCGGCGACGTCGGCAGACCTGCTGAGCTCGTCGTTCGCGGCTAGCCGGCACGCTCGCGGCCAGCTCGGCGCAGCTCGCCGACCTCGTCCGAGGTCTCGGTCGAACCTCGGGGGCGCTCGCGTCGGCCGACGGTTCGCTCGCCCAGAGCGTCGCCGGCCTCGACCAGACGCTGCGGGCCGCGCCGCCGGCGCTGTCCGCGGTCGATCGGTCGCTGCCGCAGGTGAACTCGCTGGCCAAGGTGCTCGCGCCCTCGCTGAAGGTCGCGCCGCCGATCCTCGACCGTCTCACCACGACCGTCCAGCAGCTCGGGGCGGTCGCTCGCCCCGAGCGAGCGCGGGCCGCTGGTCGCGTCGCTGAAGGCCACCTTCCAGGAGCTGCCGGCGATCCTCAGCCGGCTCGCGCAGGCGTTCCCGATCGGCAAGCAGATCAGCGATTGCCTTCAGAGCCATCTCGTCCCGGTGCTCAACCGGACCGTGCCGGACGGATCGCTCTCGACCGGGGAGCCGGTGTGGCAGGACTTCGATCACTTCCTCGGCGGGATCGCCGGCGCGAGCGGCAGCTTCGACGCCGACGGCCCGTACACCCGGTTCCTCGCGGGCGCGGGACCCGAACACGCTGTCGGGCACGATCGGCGGCCAGCAGCTGTTCAGCACCGTGCCGCCCGGCGGCACCGCGCTCCAGGGGGCGCGTCCGCATTGGGTCGGCGACCTGACCGCCGTCGGACTTCCATCCCGAGGCGTCGTGCGTCGCGCAGAAGATTCCCAGCCTGGCGTCGCCGACTGCGCCTCCTGACTTCGTTCCCGCGGCGGAGGACTGCCGTGAGGCGGCGCACCGCGGTTCAGATCCGGCGCTACGGCCGCCACTTCGTGTCGCTGCTCGTGCTGGTGGCGATCGGGACGGCGTGTGGCTTCTTCATCCTGCTCAACCAGCGCCTCCCGAACCCGTTCCAGAGCTACTACTCGCTCAACGGCGCGTTCCCGAGCGCGACCGCGGTCGTCGCTGGTCTGGGCGAGCCCGTCAACGTCGCCGGGGTCAGAGTCGGCCAGATCACCGGCACCCAGCTGCGCAACGGCGTGGCGATCGTCCACATGTCGATCGACCCGACGAAGCTGAGGCGCGTCTACCGCGACGCGAGCGCCCAGCTGGTCCCGAACACGCCGCTGAAGGACATGCAGGTCGACATCGTGCCGGGGAAGCCCGCCAGCGGCGCGCTCCCCTCTGGCTCGACGATCCCCGTGGGCCAGACGCTCGTGCCGATCGACTCCGACGAGCTGCTGGACTCGCTCGACACCGACACCCGTTCGTGGCTCGTCGGTCTGCTCTCGTCGCTGGGGCAGGCGACCGGCGGTCGCGGGCAGGACATCCACAAGCTGCTCCTGGCGCTCGGGCCCACCTCGTCGCAGCTTCGGGAGCTCGGCGATCTGCTTGCCGGACGCCGGCACCAGCTCGCCGAGCTCGTCCACAACTTCGGCGTGCTGACCCACGCCGCCAGCCAGAAGGACGCGCAGCTCCGCACGCTGGTGCAGGCGGGCGATCAGACGATCCACGCGTTCGCGACCCAGGACGCTGCGCTGCGCCAGTCGATCGTGCAGCTTCCCGCGACGCTCCAGAGCGCCCGGAGCACGCTCGGCGCGGTCGTCCCATTTGCCGACGCGCTCGGGCCGGCGTCGACGGCGCTCGGCCCCACCGCCCGCCACCTGCCGACGACGCTCAAGAACGCGAACACGCTGCTCCAGGGCGCAGCGCTACTTCCGCTCGGCCAGATCAAGCCGTTCGTCAGCGCCACGCTTCCGGTCGCGCGTCAGCTGCCGCCGCTGGCCGCGGACCTCAAGACCGAGATTCCCGAGGTGATCGATGCGTTCAAGGTGCTCGTCTACTCGACCAACGAGCTCGCTTACAACGCGGGCGCCAGCAACCCGGGGTTCCTCTACTGGCTTGCCTGGTTCGCGCACAACAACGACTCGTTCATCTCCACCAGTGACGCCAACGGGCCGGTGTGGCGGTCGCTGTTCGTCACCAGCTGCCAGACCCTGAAGGACCTGCCCGTCGGCCCGGTCCTCAAACAGGTGCTCGGCACCACGTTCAGCTGCAGCTGATGGTCACTCAGGCTCCAAAACGCGCAGCGGTGCTCGCGGCAGTCGCGTTCACCCTGTCGTGCATCGGGCTCATGATCTTCGTCTGGACGCAGTTCGGCGGCACGGTCCCGTTCGCGCCACAGGGCTACCGCGTGCAGGCGCTGTTCAAGGAGACCGGTCTGCTCGTTCCCGGCGCCGACGTCCGGATTGCCGGCGTCAACGTCGGCCGCGTCACCGCCGTCGCCAACCGCGGCATCGACTCACTGGTGACGCTGAACATCAACCAGCAGTACGCGCCGATCCCACAGAACACGCGCGCGATCCTCCGGCAGAAGACGCTGCTCGGCGAGGCGTACGTGCAGCTGTCCGCCGGCAATGGTGCCGGTCCCAAGCTCGCGGACGGCGGGATGATCCCGCAGTCGCAGATCGGCCGGACCCAGCAGCTCGACCAGGTTCTCGGGGCGTTCGGCAAGCCAACCCAGCAGGACCTCCAGGCGTTCCTGTCCGGGAGCGCGACGGCGCTCGCCGGGCGCGGGGAGGACCTCAACAACGCATTTGGAAACCTCGCTCCTGCCGCTGCCGACCTGCAGGCCATAGTCGAGGTCCTCGACGGGGAACGAGGCAACGTCCGGCAGCTGCTGCGGGCCGGCGCGAGCGTGTTCAACACGCTCGGGGAGCGCTCGGCCGACCTCCAGACGCTGATCACCGCCGGCGACCAGGTGCTGTCGGCGACCGCGGCCCGCAACGCCGCTCTGATCGCGACCGTCAATGCGCTGCCGCCGTTCGAGGCACAGCTGCGCACCAGTCTCGGCCAGGTATCGAACACGCTCGCGGTGGCCAAACCGTCGCTCGACGCGCTCCTGCCCGCGGCGCCGCTGCTCACGCCCGCGCTGCGGAACCTGATCACGCTATCCGGGCCCGCTCTGCGGCTGCTGCACGCGGCGCCGAAGCTGATCAGCGATTCGATCGTCGCGCTGCCCGCGATCCAGCGATTCAACGTTGCGTTCCATCCCGCGCTCGACGCGCTGCTTCCCGCCGTAAGGCAGGTCAGCCCGATCATCAACTTCATCGGCCTGTACAAGACCGAGCTGGTGACGGCGATGGCGAACCTCGCCGCGAGCCTCGAGGCCACAGCTCCGGCGAACACTCCGAGCGGCTCGGCCAGCTACCTGCGCTCGCTCGCGGTCGTCGGCAACGAGTCGATCTTCGGCCAGTCGGTCCGCGCGCCGGGCAACCGCAGCAACAGCTACTTCTCGCCCGGCGAACTCGCGAGCGTCGCCCACGGCGGCCTGCTCTCGGCGAGCTGCGCCAACACCCGGAACGCCTCCCAGTCCCCGCTCACGTTTGCGAACGTGGCCTGCCGGGTGCAGCCCGGCTTCCGGTGGGGGGGCTCGTGCGGTACTTCCCCCACGTGACCGCGGGCTCGGGGGTCAAGTAGCGCGGTCGGTGCCTCAGCGCGTTACAACGCGCCGATGAGCGCGTACAGCTCGGTCCGCTCAGGTACGCCCTTGAGCTCATAGGCGCCGCGCGGCTCGAGCTTCACGTCGAGTCCGAGCAGCAGGTCCCTCACCGTACGGGTGACGAGCACTTCGGATGCCCCGGCCCTCCCAAGCACGCGCGCGGCGACGTTGACTGCCATGCCGCCGACGTCGTCCCCTCGGATCTCGACCATTCCGGTATGGATGCCGGCGCGGATCTCCAACCCGAGGTCGCGCACGGCGATCGTCAGAGCGCTCGCGCACTGGAGCGCCGTGTGCGGATCATCGAACAGCGCGAGGACCCCGTCGCCCGTGAACTTGACCTCCTTCTCCGCCGTAGCGATCCAGATACGACCGGACGAGGCGGTCATGACTGCTGAGCAGGTCACGCCAGCGCGAATCGCCAAGCTCGCCCGCGCGCGCGGTCGAGTCGACGATGTCCGTGAAGAGGACCGTGGACAGACGCCGCGCTCCTCCCGCACCGCCGCGCGCGCCCGTCAGCAGCTCCTGGGTTTCGGCGGCGACGCGATCGGCATTTGTGAACCAGTGGAAGTGGTCTGCGCCGGGGAGCTCGACGAACCGCGCGCCTGGAATCCGCTCGGCGATCGCCCGCCCCTGCTCGACGGGCATCAGACGGTCGCCCACGGCGTGAAGGACCAGCACAGGGGCTCGCACGTCGTCGAGTGCGGAACGAACGTCGGACTTGACGAAAGTCTGCCAGTAGCGGTACGCGGCAGCGGGGGTGCCGGCGCGACGTTGCATGCGGCCGAGCACTCGTCGCCAGCGCGGATCATGAGCCATGCTCGGCGTGTTCTCCTCCACAAACGCGGGGTCGATCTCGTCTCCCCAGCGCTCGTTCCACAGCTCGAGCGGCGGCGTTGGGTCGCGGGCGAATCCCGCGTCGTAGCCCTCAGCCGCCAGCCAGCAAGCGGTTCCCTCGAGGACAATCAATGCATCGACCCGCTCGGGATGCCGTGCGGCAAACAGAATCGCGGGAATCGCACCGTCAGCAGTCGCAAACAGCGCCGCGTGCGCCAGCCCAGCGGCGTCCATCACAGCCGCGATATCAGCGAGGCGAGTCTCTGGGTCGGCCATCTCATCGACGGGAACACGGTCAGACAGACCAGTGCCGCGCTTGTCGAAGATCACCATCCTGGCGAACGTCGCCATCCGCTCGAAGTGACGCTCGAGGGCGGGCTCCTCGGCAATCGATTCGATCAGGTTGACCAGACCGGGGACGTAGACGATGTCGACCGGACCGCCCTCGAGCACCTGATAGGCGACATTTACCTCTCCCGCGCGCGCATAGCGAATCGGTGCGTCCCGAAGTGCCGCCACAGACGCACTCTAGCCACGACAACGAGCGACCCAACTGAGGGTCGATGATCGAGCGCTTAAGGGTGAGCGTGCGGAACGCAGCGCGCTTGCTGGGCTCCGCACTTGAGCCGGGCGGCCCTGGTGATCAGCGCACGAAGCGGCGCGAGCGTCCGAGCGCTCGCACCCCTAGATCGACCGACCGAACCAGCCCCGCGGTAAGGCTAACCCGAAGGCCGTTGGGCTGCCGGAGGTCCTCCCAACCGCGTTAGGGGCGGTTACCACGCGGGGCCCTGCGCCGCTTGGGCTTCCTGTGCTTGGCCTTCTTCGGGGACGCCGGCACGGCGTCCGGCCACACGCTGTTGCCGAGGTGAAGGACCCAGAACCCGCTGGCGGCGTCCGTGTACCAGACCTCTCGTCGCTGCGGGTCGAACGCCGGGCGTGACATGGCGGTGTCGCTGGCTTCGTTCCCGTTGACATACGACGCCTTGGGCGGGGACACGTAGTAGGCGACCTCACGGGGGTGGCGCGGGTCCTGGATGTTGAAGATGCGCAGACCAGAGTTGATGAACGAGCAGGCGACGATCTCCGGGTCCACCTCCCGGGGTATCGCGCAGTAATGCGCGGCATATCCGACCTGGGGGTTCTCGCCACCGATCCCGCCCGGGTCGTTGTCGGCCTGCGTCCGGTATGGAGGGTTGTTGACCTGGAGGCGGATGTTCGACACGACGCGCGGGTGCGCCTCATCCGAGATGTCGATGATTCGCGCTGCGCCGACGGTGTCCGCCGGGGTGACGGTGTCGAACCGGAACGCGAACTCGTCGAACTCGAGCAGGTAGCGATGACCGCCGATCACCATCGGCGACGAGTTCTGCGGGATCGTCACCCGCTGCCACGTCAGCCGGCTGACCTCGCGCACCTGGGGGTTGGGCTTGCGCGCCTGGATCTGCGAGACGTCGAGCGTCGTCAGGTCGCCGTCGACCGAGTCGGCGGCGTAGAAGCGGTCCCCGTCGTCGCTGACGCTGCCGCCGTGCGAGTACTCGTTCCCTTCCCAGATCGTGTGCGGTTTCTTCGGGTCCGAGACGTCGACGGCGGCGATCCCCTCGCCTCCGCCCGTGACCCAGAACGTCCTGCCATCAGGCGAGAAGGCACTCTCGTGTCCAAAGCGCGCGGCTCGGTAGGTCGCGTCGAGGACGGGGTGCCGGCAATCCTGGCTGACGTCGTAGATCGACATCAATCCCGGATACGACGCCGGGTTGCCGGTATCGGCTGCCAGCAGCCCTCGCTTGGGGTTGAGGTACAGGGACTCATGCGGCGAGAGCATCGGCAATTCGGTCAGCTTGTCGGTCAGGACCGGATGCGCCGAGCTCGACATGTCCAGTACGTACACGCCGCTCGATGAGGGGCCGCTGAGGCTGAGCGCGTCCATCGGGTAGAGCAAGGTCGTGTCGTAGAACGCGCACAGGTGGCCGTGCGTGTCGGTGTAGCTCCAGACCTTGTAGCCGCCCGAGCTGGCGTAGTGGCCGACGACCGAGAGGTTGCAGGTCCAGCCATGGGCCGCCTGCGCGGAATTGATTGCCGACGCCGGAACCCGGCCCTGGACGCCCGCGAGCGGGTGAGAACCGGGTCCGCAGTTGGCCCGGGGAACGGCGGCGTATGACGGCTCCGGATTGAGCTGCTCGGTTGCGGCGGCCGGGGTCGGGTACCCCGGGATCACTCCGAGTGCGGTATTCAGATCGTTGAGCGGGAGCTTGGTCAGGTCGCCGAGCGCGCCCGTCACGGCCAGCGCCAGCACGAGGACTGCGGCGCCAGCCACGACGGCGACCACACGGCGGCCAGAACGGGCTCCTCTCATCTTCCTAATAACGCGTCGTGGCCCCCGAGGCTTTCACACCCGGAACGCCCCGGGCGTGGCACGGGGACCCTGCCGCTCACTTGATGGGAGTCGCGGGCGGCGCTCCGTTCTTGAGGAGAGTCGCCAGCAGCACCACCACCTTCACCCTGGCCTGCGCGGAGTGGTGGTCCGAAGGCTGCTCCACGATCCACTGTCCCGCCGTGATCGTGCCCGTCTGGCCTGCGCGAATCGTGCGGACAAGCCTCGGCGACTGGTCAGCGAGGCCCGTCATCACGCGGACCGACCCGGAGTGGACGGTGTACAGGAGGACGCCCTTCTCGATGTAGGACACCTGCGTCCCCTCGTGGTAGTGGAGCGGCAGCTTGACCCCGGTGGGGATCGTGACGATCGAGAGGCCGAGCGTCCGCCCCTTTGCGCCGATGGGGTTCTTATACGCGCCGACCTGCTCGCGTTTGGCGGCCGGCGCCGACGCCCCGCCCCCGGCGGCCATCGCGCCCGCGAGCGAGGCGAGGCCGAGCACGGCAACGGCGAGGGTGGCAACGACGAGACGGCGGAAGTTCAGCAAGACAGCTCTCCTTGATGGATCCCAGTGCACGTCCGGCAAAAGCGGCGTCGAGTCTAAGGACATGGCTACCGTTGTGGGCGATGGATGTCGAGCACGCGATCCGGGACCGGCGAACCCACAAGGCCTTTGCACCCGAGCCGCTTCCCCGAGCGCTGTTGGACGAGCTGCTCGAGCTTGCTCGGTGGGCGCCCAACCATCACCTCACGAACCCGTGGCGCTTTCGCGCCCTCGGTCCGGGCGCGCTCCAGCGGCTCAAGCAAGCCGCCGGCCCCGATGCGGCCGCGAAGCTTGACCGCGCACCCACGCTGGTAGCGGTCACGCAGATCCGCTCCGACGATCCGGTCCAGGATCAAGAGGACCTCTGCGCGACCGCTTGCGCCGCCTACGCGGTTCTGCTCGGCGCCCACGGGCGCGGGCTGGCTGGCTACTGGCGCACGCCCGGCGTGCTGCGGACGCCGGCGGGCCGCGACGCCTTAGGCATCACGGACAACGAGCGGTTCGTCGCGCTGATCCACCTCGGCTGGCCGCGCCAGCAGAAAGCACCGCCCGAGCGCGCGCCTCAGAGCGACGTGGTCAGCCATCTCGACTAAAGCCCCGATTGTCAATCGGCTTTTATAGTCAGCGCAACGAGTGCCTTCCGCCACACCGTCCGCCGAGGGGAGAACAGGTGTCCACCACCGATCAGCTGCTTGACAACGCCCAGAGATATCAAGCGTCATTCGACAAGGGCGACCTGCCGATGCCGCCAGCCCACAAGGTGGCGATCGTGGCGTGCATGGACGCACGCGTCAATCCCTACGGCCTGCTCGGGCTGAGCGAGGGCGACGCCCATGTGATCCGGAACGCCGGCGGCGTGATCACCGACGACGGGATCCGCTCGCTGGCGATCAGCCAGCGGCTGCTCGGCACCGAGGAGATCGTCCTGATCCATCACACCGACTGCGGGATGCTCACGTTCACCGACGACGAGTTCAAGCGCTCGATCCAGGACGACACGGGCATCAAGCCAGCATGGGCGGTCGAGACCTTCTCGGACCTCGACGAAGACGTCAGGCAGTCGATCGCTCGCCTGAAGGCCAGCCCGTTCATCCCGCGGAAGGACTCCGTTCGCGGGTTCGTGTACGAGGTCGAGACCGGGCGCCTGAGAGAAGTCGTCTGACGCCTACCGCATATACAGGTCTGTATCTGGATACAATCCTGGATATGGACCGTGTGGTGAAGGCAGTGTGGGTACTCCTCGCGGCGGCTGGATGCGCGGTCGTATTTGGCGTCGGGGTACCGCTGCTGTGGGTATGGCTGGCCTCCCAGGTGCAGCCGACCGTGGGTGGAGGGCAAGGGGTCGGCATGCTCGCCGCGACACTTGTGATCGCGGGGCCGCTGGCGAGCTACATCGCGTTGGTGGTGTTCGCGGGCCGCTTTCGGTTTACCCAGCCGCCGGATGCCCGCCGTGAGCCCCAGCGAATGGCGTGGAACCGCAGCCGCGATGAGATTCGTCAGAGCGCGCGGTACACGAGCACCTTCGAGCAGATCGTGCTGCTGGCGATCTTGATCGTGGGCTTCGGGTTTGAGGTGTGGTACTTCGGCTTCGCCAAATGCACGACGGCTCTGTGCGGCTGAGGCGGCGGCTCGCCCGCTGAGCGCGGGTTCCTATTCTTCTTGCACACGCAACCATGAGGAAGCCAGAACGACTCACTAGGGCCGAGCGCCAGCAGCAGACACGTGATGCCCTCCTGGATGCCGCGGCCCGAGTCTTCGTCCGCCGTGGCTTCCAGGGGTCCTCGGTCGAGGAGATCAGCGCCGAGGCGGGCTACACGCGCGGCGCCTTCTACTCCAACTTCGAATCGAAGGACGAGGTCCTCGTAGAACTGCTGCGCGATCGGGTCTATACGCGGTACACGAACATGGTCCAGGAGGGCCTACGAGATCTTCGGCGCGTACCAACGCTGCGCGACCTCGGAGAGATCCTCGCGGCAATGCAGGCTGAGCGCGACAGCCAATGGGTGTGGAGTCTATGGCTCGAGTGCCTGGCTCAGGCCAGCCGCGACGAGCGGGTGCGCGAACTGGCCGCGACCTTCTGGCGCGGCAACCGGGCCGGCACCGCCACCCTCATCGAGCGGGGCGCGCCCCACCAAGCCGACCGCGCCAAGGCCATCTCCACGGCCCTCATCGCCCTGGACATCGGACTCGCCATCCAGCACTTCGTCGACCCAGACGACGTTCCGCTCGACCTCTACCCCGAGCTGTTCGAACTGCTGTTCACTCCACTGATCGCTCCGGAGCAGTAGCCGCACGGGTGCAACGTGCGGTTTCGTCGCGTCTATTGACGCCCTCGTCACCCACATCTATATTCGCCCTCCGGACTTGCCGTGGTTCGGGCTTTCGCGGCAGCGGCGGTCGCAGCATCAGCGGATTCGTGGGCCGGAGAATTGAGGGGATGTGGGGTGAGCGCTTTTCGTCGTCTTGTTGGGGCGGGCGGTTATGGCTTAGGCATTTGGGGGCTGTTCGGTTCTCTGGCCCCAGTCGTCGTGGTCCTGACGCTGCTGCCCAGCGCCACGGACGCGGCCCCCAAGGCGCCCGCAGGGCCGCGGTTGGGACTCGATCGCGCCACGGGCGGTCAACTGCCCAATAACGGAGCCGAGGCGGAGGTGGTGGTCGTCTGCCTCGCGCGGCAGGCTGCCTCAGCGCCTTGTCGCGGGACGATCCAGCTGCTGGCGCGAGGGAACGCCGCGCGCCGGCTCGTGGGTTCGGCCCCGGTCGCCGGCGCATCGATCAAGGCGCTGGCCGCCGGCCAAAGCCGACGGATCCGGCTCCGCCTTCGCCCCGCAGCACGGCGCGTATTGCCGACCCGTGTGCTTGCTCTCAGGCTCGTGGTGCATCAGGCAGGGTGGCCGCCGGTCGCCAAGAACGTCAGTGCCGCTAGCGAGCGGCCATTTCTCGGCCACGCCCGGCCCACCCGCGTCGTCGTCGAGCAACCGCCGAGGAATGGGAGCGAGCCGAAGAGCGGTGTCAACTACGTCGAGTACAACTGGAAGTGGGACATTCCAGCCCACCACTACCTCGAGCTGCCCGATTTCAAATGCCCCCCCGAGGCACCCTACGTGCGCAACCGGGCCAGCACGAAACCGAACGCCGAGGCGGACATGAAAGCCAGCGCGACAGACGGGACCGGCTACGGAAACTTCGTCACCGCCCACACCGTCAGCCGCGAGGGGTATATCGATTGGAACCAAAGGACCAGGCTGAAGCTCAGGATCATGACGGGCTGGCCTGAGGGCGGCTTGTTCAGGAACAGCGTATGGGCTCCGCCCTTCACGGACGGGCACTTTGAGCTTTCGGTCGTGTGCACCAACACCGATACGGGCGGGCTATACGGCTTTGCCTGGATCCGAGACGATCCTGAGACCACCAACGCCGGCCTGTTCCCGTGGGGAGCCTGACCAGTCGAGCTGGGCTCGCCGGGCGCCGAGCCGACGGGCGGCACCTCGCGGGCCCCTGTCAGGTGGCGGATTCGCCGGCCAGCGAGAAGTCCGCTGGCACCGGCGAGCAGTGCGCCGCGACCCAGTCAGTGATCGTCTTGACCACGAGACGGGTGTCATCCCACATCGGCACGTGCCCGACCCCGGGCAGGACCCGGAACTCAGCGTTAGGGATCTCTCGCCTGAATCGCGCAGAGCAAGTCGCGAGCGGGAGGATCCGGTCGAGCTCCGCCCAAGCGATGAGCGTCGGCGCGGCGACCTGATCGAGGCCTTCGACGTGCCCACGACCGGCGCGGAGACTCGACAGGACATCGTTGACGACAGTGCAGCCGAGCGGATCGAGACTGAGGTCGACAGCGTCGGCCGGGGAGATCAGCTCGCCGTGGCGCATGATGTCCCGCATCGCGAGCCTGCGCGCGCCGGGCCGGCGCATCAGGCGCGGAATCTGCTTGCGCGAGGCGCGGACGATCCGCATCTGGCGCGTGAAGAAACGCGCGATCCGCTCGGGCTCGGGACCGTTGAGCTCCCAGCCGCCGCCCGGCGACATCGCGACGACGCTGCGCGCGCGGCCGCGCTTGGCGAGCTCGAGCGCGAGCGCACCGCCCATCGAGTTACCGACGAGATGGGCGGTCCCGACGCCGAGCTCGTCGAGATGCCGCTCGAGCGAGTCGCCGGCGTCCGCCACCTTCTCCAGGCCCATGCCGCTCGGATACGCGGGTCCACCGTTGTGCCCCGACAGCGTTGGCGCGATCACCTCGTAGCGCGCCACGAGATCCGCAAGTACCGGCTTCCAGTGGCGCCAGTGGCCAGTGAACCCATGGAGGAGGACCACCGGCTCGCCCACCCCGGCGCGGTACAGAGACGACGAGATCTCGGGCATGCGCGGGGAATCCTAATGCGAACGCGTGTCGATGCCCGCCGACCGTCGGGCCAGGAGCGCCCCTCCCGTGCCGAATCGACTAGCGGGACGAGGACTCGTTCAGGCTGACGGCAGCTCGAATAAGGGCCACGAACGCCTTCTCATCGATTTCATCGCCCTCATGGAAGTCGATTGCGCGCCGGGTGTTGCCTTCGAGGCTTGAGTTGAACAGTCGCGCAGCGTCCTCCAACGACGCCCCCTTGAAGAATGTGAGCTTCACGACGCTCTTGTACGTCTCGCCGGTGCAGATGATCCCTTTGTGAGACCACACCGGAACCCCAGGATTGGAGGGCTTCCGCCACTTCCACTCCTCGACCACCTCGGGGTCGGCCCGCTTGATGAGGGCGCGAACCCTGGAGAGCAGCGTGCCTCGCCAGTCGCTCAGTTCCTCGACCTTTGCGTCGATCAGCTGCGACGGTGATTCTTCGTGCTGGGCGACCTGCTTCGTCATGACGCAGACGTTACCGCTCTGCGCTGTCGCTTCGGCGGAGCGAGGAGTTCGTTCGCCGCAGCGCCCGAGAAGTCGTCGACGAGCTGGATAAGGAGTAGAGTCGACCGTTAGCTGGCCCTGCGGCCAGGATTCTGAGCCTAAGCTCGACTGCCACCAACGGCGCGACCTGCGCCACGAGGGGTGAGGCGCGGGTCACTGGCTTTTGACTGCGGGGCCGGTGCTGCACTCTTACGGGCGCTACCCCACCGGCCCGGTGGTCGCGTCCCAAATCTGTTCGACCGCGCGGGTTCTAGCCCCCTCGTCCTCCCGCGCGAACCCAACAGAGGGACGGGAAGGCTGGAAGACCATGACCACGATGCGCCAGGAGTTGACGGCGCGAAGCCGAGGCGAGGTCAATCGTGATCGCGGGTCGCGGCGGGTCTCGTCGGCGATCGATGCCCAACGACATCTAAACGCCCGGCGAGCGGACAGCACTGCCAAGGCGTACCCGGTCGGTCCGAGCGACCCCCGCTACGCGTACCTGACGCGGTCCTACGACTAGCGGGGCTTGTCGATGCCGCATTTCAGATGTCTGGCGTACAAGACGCGAGTGCCGCGGGTCTTTGGGGCTCTCGATGCGGGGCGTTGTCGGTGCTAATGGGCCGCGAGGCGAAGTTCGCGCTTCGCCCTCGGCGTCATGCCATGCATCGGCCGAGGCCGTTTGAGCGGCGAGGCTGAACGTGAAGACCGACCAGATGTCAGCAACAGAACTTCAGGAGCTTGAAGAGGTCAAGGGTCTGATCACACGCGGCCAGCAGGTCGGCGTCCTCACATACGCCGAGATCGTGACCGCCACGGCCGAGGTCGGCCTCGATGAATCCGGCGTCGAGGAGTTGCACGGCCTGTTCGAGCGCTGTGACATCGAGCTGGTCGAGGAAGTCGACCCAGCCTCGGCGGGGAGCGTGACCATCGAGCGCGCGCCCGACAAACGTGCCTGGCGCGAGTCGAAGACCGCGCTCGATCTCAAGGCGGACATGACTACAGACGCGCTTCAGCTGTTCCTGAAGGACATCCGCAAGGCGCGGCTGCTCAGCGCCCAAGAGGAAGTCGATCTCGCCAAGCGGATCGAGCGCGGCTCTTTCGACGCCAAGCAGAAGATGGTCGAGTCGAACCTGCGGCTTGTGGTCTCGATCGCGAAGAGGTACCGCAACCAGGGGCTCCCGTTTCTCGACCTGATCCAGGAAGGGACGATCGGCCTCGTCCGCGCGGCGGAGAAGTTCGACTACCGCAGGGGCTTCAAGTTCTCGACGTATGCCACCTGGTGGATCCGGCAGGCGATCGCCCGCGCGCTCGCGGACAAGGCGCGCACGATCCGGATCCCGGTCCATATCGTCGAGAGGCTCAACAAGATCGGTCGCGCGGAGCGCAAGCTCGTGACCGGGCTTGGCCGCGAGCCGACGCCCGACGAGATCGCGGAGGTGACTGGCATTGAGCCCGACGAGGTCGCCTCGATCAAGCGCTCCGCGCAAGCGCCGATCTCGCTGGAGAAGCCCATCGGTGACGAGGAGCAGACCGAGTTCGGCCAGTTCATCGCCGACCAGCAAGCCGAGTCTCCCTACGAGCGCGCCGTGGAGGTCCTCGCCAACGAAGCCCTGGGAGCCGCGCTCGAGAACCTCAGTTACCGAGAGCGGCGCGTGCTCGAGCTGCGCTACGGGCTAGGCGGCCAGCATCCGCGCACGCTCGACGAGGTCGGGCTGAGGTTCAACGTCACTCGCGAGCGGATCCGGCAAATCGAGAATCAGTCGCTGACGAAGCTGCGGTCGCTCGCTGAAGCGCAGAAGCTTCGCGACGACGGCGAGCCAACTTCAGACTCTGCGGTGGACACGCTCGAGCACCGAACCTAAACACTGTCTTCAGCGATCGTGATCCTGCGAGCCGCAGTCACAGCAGAGCTAACGGCGTCCGTCCGTTCGCGACGAGACTCGCTCGCCGCGCGGAGCAAGGCTGTCGCCGTGCGACCCAAGATGCCCGAGTCAACACGGATGCAGGACTGGCCGAGGCGCGGGTGCTTTCGATCCAAGCAGCCATGACTTGCCAGGTGGTCAACGCGCTGCTACTCTTGACCCGCGGTCGACAAGACGGCACCGGATGGATCCGAGCGACCTAGGAGATCTGTTGATCGTCGTGAGTGGGCCGGGGCAGGCGGCCAGCATCTTCGAATGGAACGGAGTCGTCAAATGAGAGGCAGAGGCTTTCGCCGGTTCACGGCAGCAGCCGTGTTGCCATTGGCGGTATCCGCGATCGCCGGCGCCGCGGCGCTCGCGAACGAGAGCCCGCAAATCAAGATCGCGGCGCCCCGGACCTCCACCAGGCGGACCATCATCTTCAGCGGTGCGACGACGGCGCAGTTCCCGAACCTGCGTGCCTACTGGGAGCGTGGCAAGGCGAGTTGCGCCCCCACGTTTGCGGCCAAGCCGAGGCTCGCGCAGGAATGGGGATGGAACGACATCGCCCCCCAGCACTCGACCGGCCTCGTCTCGTTCGAGCACAAGGAGACGGTCCACGCCGGCGACACGGGCGAGCTCCACGTCGTGTGCGCGTACCTGGTCAATCACACCGGCCACGTCGGCGCTCGCGCGCAGCTCTCCTACCGGGACCCGGCGCTCAGGTAAGCACGGTGAGCGCGATTTGGTCAAAAGGGGGTCTGATGCTTGAGTCGATCGGGGGCAGGGCCGCCAGCGGGCGGTGGCGCCGGAGTGCTGTCGCGGCGACGACGGCGTTGGCGGTCCTCACCGTCACCGCGGTCGCGCAGGCTTCCTCGCGCGATGAGGCCGCGCCGCTTGACATGGCCCGGACCGGCGGCATCGCGGGTCAGTACATCGTGGTTCTCAAAGGCGCGTTGCCGAGCAAGCCGACCGAGCGATCCGAAAAGGAAGCCAAGGCAGAGGATGCAAGCGTTGCCTTGTCGGTGAAGGCAAAACCGCTGTTCGAGTACGACGCTGACCTGAAGGGCTTTGCGGCGGATCTGACCCGGGTCCAGCTTTTCGAGCTGAGGCATTCCCCTGAGGTGAAGTATGTCGACCAGGACGAACGCGTCAGGGAGACGGCGACGCAGACGGCCGCTCCGTGGGATCTCGATCGCATCGACCAGTCGTCCCTGCCCCTCAATGGCACCTACAACTATTCGTCGGAGGGTGCCGGTGTAACCGTGTACATAATCGATTCCGGGATATACACGGCCAACGCTGATTTCGGCTCCCGGGCTTCCTTCGGCGTTAACACGGTCGACCGAGACAATCGCGACTGCAACGGGCACGGCACGCACGTCGCGGGGACCGTCGGCGGGACCACGTACGGAGTCGCCAAGCTCGCGAAGCTAGTCGGTGTCAAGGCTCTCAACTGCGCGGGCTCCGGAACCATGGCGGGAATCGTCGCGGCTGTGAATTGGGTCACGGCGAATCATGTTGCCGACAAGTCCGTGGCGAACATGTCGCTCGGCGGAGGTAAGACTGAGGCAACGAATCAGGCCGTGAACGAGATGATTGCCTCGGGCGTGTTCGTAAGCGTGGCGGCCGGCAACAACAACCAGAGCGCTTGTAACTTTTCTCCGGCGAGTGCGCCGGCCGCGTTCACGGTCGCCGCGAGCGACGACCAAGACCGCAAGGCGACGTTCTCGAATCACGGCCCCTGCGTCGACGCCTACGCACCCGGGGTGGCGATCCCCAGCGCTTGGATCGGGAGCCCGACGGCCACCAACACGATCAGCGGTACCTCGATGGCTTCGCCGATAGTGGCCGGCATTGCGGCGCTGTATCTCTCAGGCCATACGAGTACGCCCGCGGCTACCAGCACGTGGATCGCGGATCACGCGACGACCGGCGTAGTCAACGGTAACGCGGCAAATACCGTGAATCGCCTGGTGGACAAGGGCGACCTTTAGGCCGCGTCCGTCGCCTCGCTGACGACCCCGCGCCCCGAGGTGATACCACGCGAGCGCACGGCCGCTCGGCGGGTCAGGCCACCGAGTGCGAACGTGCGCGACGATGCCCGACGGGCACGAGAACAACTCGGGCTGGTCGCGAGCACGTCGGACGCTGATGCTGACCCGCCGGCGTGATCTCGACAGCGCGCCGTTGGGCGGATCGCAACGGGTCGAGGGCGATTGCGACGTCGCCGAACGTCGTAGGGTTCGGCCATGGCGCCGCACAAGTGGGTGTACGACTTCGCCGAGGGGTCCAGGGACATGCGCGAGCTGCTTGGCGGGAAGGGCGCCGGCGTCGCGGAGATGACACGGGTGCTCGGCGGTGATGTGGTCCCGCCGGGCTTCACGATCACCACCGAAGCGTGCGTCGAGTACATGCGTGCGGGGCGTGAGCCCGAGGGCCTCGAGCGGCAGGTCGCGGCGGCGCTCGAGCGTCTGCAGCGCACGGCCGGAAAGCGCTTTGGCGCCCAGGACGACCCGCTGCTGGTCTCGGTACGCAGCGGCGCGCGCGAATCGATGCCCGGGATGCTCGACACGATCCTCAACCTCGGCCTGGGCGACAGCTCCGTGCAGGGGCTCGCGGCGAGCACCGGCAACCCGCGATTTGCCTGGGACTCCTACCGGCGGCTGGTCCAGATGTTCGGCAACGTCGCCCACGGGGTCCCCGGTGAGAAGTTTGAGGACGCGATCCGCGAGGCTCGGGAGCGGCACGGCGCCACGACCGATGCGGAGCTGCCGGCCGAGGCACTCCGGGACCTGGTGGAGCGCTTCAAGGGCTTCTACGAGTTCCCCCAGGATCCGCAGGAGCAGCTCGCGCAGGCGATCCGGGCGGTGTTCGACTCGTGGACCGGGGAGCGTGCCGTGCAGTACCGGCGGATCAACCGGATCCCGGACGAGTGGGGGACCGCCGTCAACGTCCAGCAGATGGTGTTCGGCAACAAGGGCGACACGTCGGCAACCGGGGTCGCGTTCAGCCGGGACGAGGTGACCGGCGCACCCGAGGCCTCCGGGGATTTCCTGGTCAACGCGCAGGGCGAGGACGTGGTCGCCGGCATCCGGAACCCGCGCGACCTGCACGAGCTCGGCCAGGTGATGCCCGAGGTCTCGGACGAGCTTCACAAGATCCTCCGCGAGCTCGAGGCCCACTACAAGGACATGCAGGACACCGAGTTCACCGTCGAGGATGGCCGGCTCTACATGCTCCAAACGCGAAACGCCAAGCGCCCGGCGCAGGCGGCCGTGCGGTTCGCGGTGGATGCGGTGGCCGAGGGGCTGTTGACGCGCGAAGAGGGGCTCGAGACGATCGACGCGGCCTCGCTGGAGGCGCTGCTGCACCCGACGTTCGACCGTGGGGAGGGCTACACCGTGCTCGCCCACGGTGTAGCGGCATCGCCCGGCGCCGCCTCGGGCGCGGTTGTCTTCACCGCTCCCGACGCCGTGGCCGCGGCGGCGGACGGAAAGGACGTGATCCTCGTTCGTCCGTTCACCGAGGCCGAGGACGTGGCGGGTTTTCATGTCGCCAAGGGAATCGTCACGAGCGAGGGAGGGAAGGCCTCGCACGCTGCGCTCGTCGCCCGCGGGATGGGGGTGCCCGCCGTGACCGGGGCTGGTGTCGCGATCGACGCCGAGTCCGGCGAGATGCGGATCAACGGCCACGTGTTCCACGCGGGTGACCTGATCGGGGTCGACGGCTCCGAGGGGGTCGTGGTCGAGCACGGGGCGCGATTGCTGCAGCCGTCGATCGACGAGCGGTTCAACCAGGTGCTCGCGTGGTCGGACGAGATCCGCCGCCTGGGGGTCCGCGCCAACGCGGACACGCCGCGGGATGCGCTGCGCGCCCGCGAGCTCGGCGCCGAGGGGATCGGGCTGTGTAGGACCGAGCACATGTTCATGGCCTCGGACCGCCAGCCGAAGATGCGCGCGATGATCATGGCGGAGGGCAGCGAGGGGCGCCGCCTCGCGCTCCGCGAGCTGCTGCCGCTCCAGCAGGCCGACTTCACCGGGATCTTCGATGCCATGCAGGGCCTACCGGTGACGATCCGGTTGCTCGATCCGCCGCTGCACGAGTTCCTGCCCAATCTTCCCGAGCTGCGCGCCCAGGTGGAACGTGCCCGGATCGAGGAGCAGGACGACCTCGCCGAGCTCGAGCGGCTCCTGACGCGAGTGGAGGAGATCAGTGAGGGCAACCCGATGCTCGGAACGCGCGGGTCCCGCCTCGGGATCCTCTACCCGGAGATCTACGAGATGCAGGTCGAGGCGATCGTGCGAGCGGCCAAGGCGGTGGCCCGGCCTCCGCACCCCGAGATCATGCTCCCGCTCGTCGCCTACGAGCAGGAGCTGGAGATCCTCCGCGCCCTGGTCGTACGAGTGGCCTCCGAGCACGGCCTCGCCGAACGGGTCGACTACACCGTCGGCACGATGATCGAGCTTCCACGTGCGTGCTTCGTCGCCGACCGGATCGCCCGCCACGCCGACTTCTTCTCGTTCGGGACCAACGACCTCACACAGACGGCAATCGGGCTGTCGCGGGACGACGCCGAGTCGAAGTTCATGCCCGCCTACATCGAGCAGAAGATCGTCGACCGCTCACCGTTCGAGACGATCGACAAGCCAGGCGTCGGATGGCTGGTCCGCCTCGGGGCCTGGGTCGGCCGGGAAGCCCATCCCGGCCTCAAGCTCGGCGTGTGCGGCGAGCACGGGGGAGACCCCGACTCCATTGCGTTCTTCGACGCAGCGGGCCTCGACTACGTCTCCTGCTCCCCGCCGAGGGTGCCGATTGCTCGCGTCGCGGCCGCTCAGTCCGCGCTCAAGCTTCTCGCGTAGCGCCAAGGCCGGCGCGCCGCGGCCTCGCGTAGCGCCGGAGCCGGCGCGCCGGAGCCCCCGCGGAGCCACCCGCTAACGCTCGGGTTCGCGGTCGCCTGTCGAGGGTCGCGCGAGGTGGCGACGCGGGGGCTTCCGGTGCTTCCGCCGCGGTGGCTTGTGCTTCGGCTTCGCTTTCGCCGTCGGCTTCAGCCCCGCGTTGGCCGGAACGTAGCTCGGCATCCCCGGCTCGAGCGTCTCGACGTTCAGCAACGCCTGGTTGGCGGCGTTGTCGGCGAAGTAGGACTGGTTGGCGACGATCAGATCGGTGCCGAGGTATGCCAGGCCCGACGGGCTGTCGAACGGGACCGAGGAGTCGTTCGTGCCCGTGTACTGCTGGCCGAAGCGGGTGAGCTCGTGGCCGGCGGCGTCTAGCTCGACGATCTGGTTGGACTCGCCGACGAGCGCCACATAGATGTGGCCCGACCGGGCGAGGGCGCATCCGTCGGGCGCATCGGCCGGCCCGCTCTCCCACAGCTGCTTGAGCGCGCCGGGGTGGTCGCCCGGCCCGATCGGGACCTCGTACACCTTGCCGGTCGTCGGGTTGGTGGCACCCAGGCCGCCGTTCGAGGCCTGGTCGAACAGGAGCGTGTGGTGATCGGGCATCATCAGGACGCAGGCGGTGCCGAACGGGCCGCCGTCGAGGCGCCGGTCGGCCAGCCACACCTGCGCCGTGCCGCCGCCGGGCGGGATCCGCCAGATCACCGCCTGCTGGTAGTCGGTCACATACAGGCTCCCGTCGGGGCCCCAAGCCGCGTAGTCGGGCATCGGGGCGAGATCGAGGATCGCGGGAGAGCACGGCGTGCCCGGCGATGCGCTCGAGCACGTCGGCAGATCGGGGACGCGGGCATAGAGGGTCTGCGCGCCGGTCTGGGGATCAAGCCGGATGATCCGGCCGCTTGTCTTGTCGAGCAGCAGCAGCCGTCCGCGCGCATCGTTCGCCGCGACCTGGACCCCGTGGGGCTTCGAGACGTCCTGGCCGCTGACGGTCCACGAATTGAGCAGCTCGCCGCCGTCGGTGTACTCGAACACGCGCGATGGGAGGCTCGACCCGGTCGGGTTGTCATACGTGCCCTCGTAGACGTGTCCGCCCATCAGATGGGGCAGCGCCGGATAGCCGGGCGCGGGGATCAGCGCGAGCACCTGGACGTCGCCACGCGCGCGTGGCGACGCGAGCGCCGGGCTCTCGACCCCGGCCGAGGCGACGAGCGCGGTCGTGGCGAGGAGAAATGCGCGGAGCTTCACGATGAGGAGTCCCCGAGGCGGGCCGCGAGGTATGCGTCAAGCATCACCTTTCCCTCGCCGAGCACGCGTGAATCGCCGGCCCGGTCCAGACGGAAGGCCTCGCGCAGCAGGCCGTCGCCGGCGAGCACGACCATCGTCGCCGCCGCGCCCCGCGCCTCCTCGGCCGCCGCCGGCCAGTGCACGGCGAGGATCCGCTCGATCGAGGATGCGATCGCCGCTCGGGCATGACGGGTCGAGTCACGGACGCGTTCGGTGCGCAGGCCTCCGTACCACAGAGCGAGAAAGCCGGGCCGAGCTCGGAAGCCGGCCGCGAGCGCCTCGAGCACCGCGGCCGCCGGATCCGCGAGCGGGTCCCGTTCGTCGGCCTCGGCGACGCCGGCGACGAGATCGTCGAAATCCCTCCAGTAACGAACGGCGATCGCCTCGACGATCGCCTCCTTGCCGTCGAAGAACCGGTACACCGAGCCCACCGGGATGCCGGCGGCCGCCGCCACCCGGGTGGTCGTGAACGCGGCGGCGCCATCGGTGGCGAGCAGCTCGTCCGCGACGTCGAGGACGAGGCGCAGGCGCTCGCGGCTGCGGGCCTGGATGGGGGGATTCCGGAGGCGGGGGTCGGGCTGCGGATTCACGGTCCGGCGGCGTGATCGACATTGGTCGCATATGGACCAACTTGCCTCACGCTATTGAGAAAATGAACTCGGCTTCATGTTATCGTGAGGTGATGGAAGTGGCAAGGGTGAAGCCGTGATGGCCGAGGCAAGCGAGCTCCGGGCGGCGGAGCTCCGCGCGGCCGTGGCGGCCGCGGCGCGGCGGCTGGCGGCCGAGCGGCTCGTGATCGGAACTGCGGGGAACGTCTCCGCGCGCTCCGAGGAGCTCGTCGCGATCACGCCGACCGGAGCCAACCTGGAGGATCTGACCGCGGAGCACGTAGCGCTGGTCGGGCTCGACGGAGATCAGGTCGGGGGCGAGTTGCGCCCGAGCTCGGAGGTGGGACTGCATCTCGGCGTGTACCGGCGCTACAGCGCCGGCGCCGTGGTCCACACCCACGCACCGATGGCGACGGCGCTGTCGTGCGCGATCGACGAGCTGCCGGTGGTCCACTACCAGATGCTGATGCTCGGCGGGGCCGTCCGGGTCGCCCCGTACGCGACGTTCGGAACCCCGGAGCTGGCCGACGTCACGCTCGACGCGCTCGAGGGACGCAGCGCGCCGCGCTGATGGCCAACCACGGCGCGATCACGTACGGGCACGATCTCGACGCCGCGATGGACCACTCGCTGCTGCTCGAGTGGGCATGCGGCGTGTACTGGCACGCGAAGGCGATCGGCGGACCCCGCACGATGGACGCAGAACAGAGCCAGGCGGTCGTGAACGCGGCCATCGAGCGCGGTTACGGAGCCACCCAGGAGCGAACGGCGTGAGCGCGCCGAGCACCGTGATCGCGCTCGGCGTCCACGTGGTCGACGTCCTCGTCCGTCCCGTCGAGCAGATCCCCGAGGGACAGGGCGGCCAGCTCGTCGAGGAGATCAGGATCACCCCCGCGGGTTCCGCCGGCGGCACGGCGCTCACGCTCGCCAAGCTGGGAGCCCGGGCGATGAGCGCCGGCGCGATCGGCGAGGACGAGCTGGGGGACGTCCTACTGGCGCTGTTGGGAGGGTTCGGGGTCGATACTTCGCTGCTCGTGCGGCGAGAAGGCGTCCAGACTTCATCGAGCGTGCTGCCGATCCGGCCCGACGGCTCGCGGCCGGCGTTCCACGTTGTCGGCGCCAACGCGACGTACTCGTCCGCGGACGCCCCCTGGGAGCAGATCGCTCGCGCCGATTACCTACACCTCGGCGCGCCGGAGTTCATGGGCGGGGAGGAGGCCGCGAAGATCCTCTCGTTCGCACGCGAGCGCGACGTCGTCACCTCTGCCGACATCCTGGCGCCCGGCGAGCAGGCGGCCGCAATCGCGGACTGGCTGGCTCCGGCGCTTGAGCACATCGACTACCTGCTTCCCAACGAGGAGCAGGTGCTCGGGCTCACGGGGGAAGCCGACCTCGGCGCGGGATGCGACGCGCTGATCGAGCGCGGCGTCGGATGCGTGGCGGCGACCTGCGGCGCCGAGGGCGCGGTCATCGCGGACCGCGACGGAGCCGAGCGCGTGCCCGCGTTCACCACCGACGTGGTCGATACCACCGGGTGCGGTGACGCTTTCTCTGCGGGATTCCTCCGCGGGCTGGGGCTCGGCCGCAGTCGCCACGACGCGGCCGTGCTCGGCTGTGCGGCGGCGGCTCTCGTCGCCCAGGGCCTCGGCTCCGACTACGGCGACTTCGATCTGGAGGCGGCCGACCGGTTCGCCTCGAGCGCCCCGACGTTTGGCAACGACACACAGGAGACGGCCTCAAGATGACGGCAAGCGATCGACGGACCCTGACCCGCCGGCGGTTTGTGGCGGGAACCTTGGTGACGGGCGCGGCCGCGGCCGTGCCGGCTGCGGCGGAGGCCGCGAAGCACAAGCGCAGGCCGAAGCCCAAGCCCAAGCGCCCGAGCACCGGGAGCGTCCGCAGCGCCGACGTCGTGATCGTGGGGGCCGGGTTCGCGGGCCTGATGGCGGCGCGCAACATTCGCGCGGCCGGTCACTCGGTGATCGTGCTCGAGGCCCGTGACCGGGTCGGCGGCCGGGTGTGGAACCACGACCTCGGCGGCGGCGTCATCTCGGAGCGCGGCGGCACCTTCGTGGGCCCGACCCAGGACCGGCTGATGGCTCTCGCACAGGCGCTCGGCGTGGGGACGTTCGGCACCTACGACACCGGCGACGACGTGTACGTCAACGGCAGCAACCGGATGACCTACAGCGACACCGGCCCGCTCGGCACGGCGCCCCCGGATCCGACCGCGCTAGCGGATCTGGCCCAGGTGATTCCGCGGCTGGACCAGATGTCGCAGTCGGTCCCGGTGGACGCGCCGTGGCAGGCGTCGAACGCGGCCACGTGGGAGTCGTACACGCTCGACCGGTGGATCAAGGAGAACAGCACCAGCCCGAGCTTCCAGGCACTCGTGCCGCTCGCCACCAGGCCGATCTTCGGCGCCGAGCCGCGCGAGCTCTCGCTCCTGTTCACGCTGTTCTACATCGCCTCCTCGGGCGATGAGAGAATCCGGGCACGTTCGAGCGCAACTTCGACACGCGCGGCGGGGCGCAGCAGTCGCGGTTCGTCGGCGGCTCGCAGACGATCGCGCTGAAGATCGCGGCGCAGCTCGGCTCGAGGGTCGTGCTCGGCTCGCCGGTCCGCCGGATCGTCCAGGGCTCGAGCGGCGTGACCGCGTACTCGGACAAGGTGACGGTCAAGGCCAAGCGCGTGGTGGTCGCGATCCCACCGGCGCTCGCCGGGCGGATCTACTACGAGCCGATCCTGCCCTTCCAGCGTGACCAGCTGACCCAGCGCTACGGGCAGGGGACGCTGAGCAAGGTCGCCGCCGTCTACGACACGCCGTTCTGGCGCGATGCGGGGCTCAACGGCAGCGCCGTCGACACCGGCGGCCCGGTGAGCGCGACGTTCGACGACTCGCCGCCGACCGCGACGAGCAGCAAGGGGCCCGGCATCATCTTCGGGTTCGTGGGCGGCGACAACGCCCGCTCGTACAGCGCGATGTCCCCGGCGGCGCGGCGCGCCGCGGTGCTCAACCAGTACGCGAAGTTCTTCGGTAGCCAGGCGCTGAAGGCGACCAGCTTCTTCGAGACGTTCTGGTCCGGGGAGGAGTGGACGCGAGGATGTCCGGTCGGGATCCCCAGCACCGGGGCGCTCCTGGCGTACGGGCCGTGGCTGCGCCAGCCGATCGGGCGGATCCACTGGGCGGGGACCGAGACCTCCAACTACTGGAACGGCTATATGGACGGGGCCGTCCGCTCTGGAGAGCGAGCCGCGGCCGAGGTCCTGGTCGGGCTTTGACCGCCTCGGGCGCCGACGCCGGCGGAGAGCTGGGTTTCACCGGACTGCTCGGGCGGGTGGCGCTGCTTGCAGCCCGCGAAGCGTCCTCGCGCGAGCTGGTCGAGGACGCGCTCGAGATGATCGACGCCACGCAGCCGACGCTCAACGCGTTCCGATGCGTTCGGCCGGCCGCGGCGCTTCAAGAAGCGGCGGCCGCCGATCGCCGGCTCGCCGCCGGCGAGCGCGGCCCGCTGCTGGGGATTCCCGTCGCGATCAAGGACGACACCGATCTGGCGGGCGAGAGCACGCCGTTCGGCTGTGATGGCGAGTTCGCCCCCAAGTCCGAGGACGGCGAGGTGGTCCGCAGGCTGAAGGCGGCCGGCGCGGTGATCGTCGGCAAGACGACGACGCCCGAGCTGGGCCAGTGGCCGATCACCGAGGGCTCCGCGTTCGGCGTGACGCGCAACCCCTGGAGCGATCGCCACACGCCGGGCGGATCATCCGGCGGCTCGGCGGCGGCGGTCGCGGCCGGCGTCGTGCCGGCGGCGCTCGGGTCCGACGGCCTCGGATCGATCCGCGTGCCAGCGGCGTGGACCCACCTGGTCGGAATCAAGCCCCAGCGCGGCCGAGTCTCGACCTGGCCCTACCCGGACTCCTTCAACGGCCTGACCTGCGTCGGCCCGCTGGCACGAACCGTCGCCGACGCCGCCACGCTGCTCGACGCGGTGAGCGGCAACCACCCGGGAGACCGAGACCGTCCGCCGCCGCCGAGCGAGCCCTACGCGCGGACCGCCGAGCGAGCCGATCCGGGCCGCCGGCTGCGGATCGCGCTGTCGTTCAGGATTCCGTTCAGCATCGCTCCGGCCCGGCTCGATCCGCGGGTGCGGGCGATCGTCGAGCGCCTGGCGAAGGCGCTCGAGCGCCTCGGTCACCACGTTGAGCTCGCCGACCCGACCTATGGCATCTTCGGCGCCGGCGTGCTTCCGCGCTCCAGCGCCGGGCTGACCAATTGGGTCGCCGAGATCGACGACCACTCGCAACTCGATGAGCGCACCCGCCACAACGCCAGGCTGGGGCGGCTGCTCGGCGGCCCGCTGCTCACCCTGGGAAGGTCCCTGGAGCCTCCGATGCGGCGGCAGGTCGGCACGATCTTCAGGCGCTTTGACGTTGTGATGACGCCGACGACCGCGCAGCCGCCGCTCCCGGTCGGCGCGATCGACGGGCTCTCCAACTGGGAGACCGACAAGGTGATCGTCGGAGCGTGCCCTTACACGTGGCCTTGGAATGCACTCGGGTGGCCCGGGGTCAACGTGCCGGCCGGGCTCACCGACGAGGGTCTGCCGGTCGGCGCCCAGCTGCTCGGGTCGGCAAACCGGGAGAGCGAGCTGATCGCGCTCGCCGCCCAGCTCGAGCAGGCGTGCTGCTGGCATGAGCGGCGTCCGCCGGTTAGCGTGTCGGCGCGGCTGGAGGCCGCACACACCCCCGCCACCCTGGAGAGCAAGTGATGCCGACAGTCCGTGAAGCCACGTTCGAGCTGTTCCGCGCCCACGGGATGACGACGATCTTCGGCAACCCCGGCTCGACCGAGCTTCCGATGCTGGCCGATTTTCCCGACGACTTCACGTACGTGCTCGGCCTGCAGGAGCTGGCCGTCGTCGGAATGGCCGACGGCTACGCGCAGGCCAGCGGCCGGCCCACTCACGTGAACCTGCATACCGCGCCGGGCGTGGGCAACGCGGTCGGGGGCATCTTCAACGCCCAGGCCAACAAGTCACCGCTCGTGATCACGGCGGGCCAGCAGGTCCGTCCGCACATCACGATCGAGGCGAATTTGACAAACCGGGACGCGACCGAGGCCCCGCAGCCCTACGTGAAGTGGGCGCACGAGCCGCCCCGCGCGCAGGATGTCCCGGTCGCCCTCGCCCGCGCGATCCATCAGGCCTCGCTCCCCCCGCGCGGGCCGGTGTTCGTCTCGATCCCGATGGACGACTGGGGAGCGGAGGCCGACGAGGACCGCTCGGCGCAGGCGGTCAAGCGGATGGTCTCCGGCCGTGTCGCGGCCGACCCGGTGGAGCTCGCTCAGCTCGCCGCGCTGCTTCAGAGCTCGCGCAACCCGATGCTCGTAGCGGGTCCCGACGTCGATACGAGTGGGGGCTGGGACGCCGCGGTGGCGCTCGCGGAGAGGCAGCGCCTGCCGGTATGGGCCTCGCCCGCCACCGGCGGCAGCAGGCTCGGATTCCCGGAGGGTCATCCAAACTTCGTCGGGATCCTGCCGCCGGCGATCGGGGCCCTGTCGGAGGCGGTCAAGGGCCACGACCTGGTGCTGGTCGTCGGGTCCTCGGTGTTCCCGTACTACCCCTACCTCCCCGGCCCGCTGCTCCCGGAGGGCACGTCGCTGGTCGCGATCACGAGCGATCCCGGCGAGGCCGCACGCGCGCCGATGGGCGACGCGATCGTCGGCGACGTCGGGCTGGCGCTCCAGTCCCTCGTCGAGCAGGTCGGCGAGAGCGACCGCCCCGGGCCGGAGCCGCGTCCAGCCCCGGGCGACCCTCCCGAGGCCGAGCCGATGAGCGGCTCGGAGGCGATGGCAGCGCTCGCCGAAGCGTGGCCCGAGGACGGGATCGCGGTGCTCGAGAGCCCGTCGAGCACGCTCGCGCTTCGGAACAGACTGCGGATCTCGAAGCCGGGCAGCTATTACTTCGGGGCGAGCGGCGGCCTGGGATTTGGCATCTCGGCGGCGGTCGGAGTGCAGCTGGCCCAGCCGTCCCGGCCCGTCGTGTGCGTGCTCGGCGAGGGGTCCGCCCAGTACGGGATCACCGCGCTGTGGACCGCGGTCGCGTACAAGGCGCCGGTCACCTTCCTGGTGCTCCGAAACGAGGAGTACATGATCCTCAAGTGGTTCGCCGCCCTCGAGCAGGTCTCCGGCGCGCCGGGGCTCGAGCTTCCCGGCCTCGACACCGCCGCGGTGGCGAGGGCGTACGGGATGGAGGCCCGGGACGTGTCGAGCCGCGAGGAGCTGACGGAGGCGCTGCGCGAGGGGATCGCCGCCGATGACGGCCCGCGACTCGTGCAGACTCGCGTGGCATCGGGCATGTGGATGGAGTGAGCGGGTCCTCGCCAGGTGGCCTTGACGCCGGCCTGTGCGACTCCTGCCGCCACCAGCGGCTGATCCGGAACACACGCGGCTCGGCGTTCTCGCTGTGTGAGCGCTCGCGGACCGAGCCCGAGCGATTCGTGCGCTATCCGCGGCTTCCCGTGTTGCGCTGCGAGGGCTACGAGCCCCGCGCCGGGGAGCAGGCGGGCGGCTGAGCGGTTACTGCGGGGGCATCGGGCTCAGCACGATCACGGTGCTGCCGTCCTGGCCCTGCTCGGTCTTCTCGGCGAACAGCCCGTGGGCGGTGATGATGCTGATCAGCTCCGCCTCGGGCGAGTTCTGGATCTGGGAGACGGTCGGAGGCAGCGTCTCGGGCAGCGTGCTGCGAAGCGGACGGCTCAGCCACGGGCTCAGCTCTGAGCGATCGAACGCGAGCGCGACGTCCAGCGGCTTGGTCGTCGTCTTGGTCTGCGGCTTGGGGCAGATCCCGGTGCAGCCCTGCGTGGTCTTGCCCGGGGGCAGGATCGCGACCACGGTGCTGATGTTGTTGAGGTACTTGAACGAGTAGAGCGCCAGCTCGAGCGCCTCGCGGCGCAGCAGCAGCAGGCGGGCGGCGGACGGCTGGCCCACGCCGATCGAACAATCGCTCGAGCCCACGCCGCACATGTTGTAGACGATCGTGCTGCTCGGCGAGAGCGGAACCAGTCCGCCGGTGCTACCCGAGGCCGGGACCGCCACCTGCAGCGGATTGCTGGGGTCGTTGAGGTTCACCGCCGTGATCACCGCGAGCTGGGTGGAGGGCGTGGCGCGGTAGTAGGGGGCTACGTAGTCGGCGATCTCCTGCGAGCCAGACAGCCCGCCGTCGGTAGGGCTGAACGTCGACCAGTCGCCGCCGTTGCCCGCGGTCCGGCCGCCGGTGCCGGAAAGCGCCAATGCCGCGCCGAGCGCGCAGATCCCGAGTGCGACGAGCCCGACGAACGCCACGCGAAACCGTCGCGAGTGTGCCGTCCTCGGAGCCTGGTCGCGTGCGCGCTCGCGCTCACGGGCGGCGATCAGCTCGTGACCGCCGGCGCCGACGGGCGGGTCGGCTGCGTGCTCCGGAGTCGAGCGGGCTCGAAGGCGCCCGCCGAGGGGGGGCCGCCGAGCGCTCATACGGGTGGCCAGGTCCGGTCGTCGAGGAGGTCGATCTGCGGTCGGACGAGACCAACGCTCTCGAGCAGCTCGACCACCTCGTCGCCGTGCATCTCCTTGCGCTGGATCAGCTTCTCCGCGATCCGCTCGACGCGGTCACGGTTGGCCGCGATCGTCACAAACGCGGTCACGTAGGCCTGGCCGAGGAGCGCGCTGACCGCCCTGCGCTTGTCGCGGTCGCCGAGCACAGCCCCGATCGGGTTCTGCTCGAACGGGCCGCCGGTCCCGGCTCTGTTCATGATCTGAACGCCGATGTCCTCGAAGCGGCGGAGCAGCTTCTCGCGCTCGTCGGCCTGATCGTCGACGGAGGCAAAGCGCCCGTTCAGGTCAATCGGGTTGGGGCCCATCGCGCACATGCCGACCATCCACGCCGCCCGCGCGGTGGCGCTCATCACGTCGCCGCCGACGCCCGTCGAGTTCTCCCCGTAGAAGACGTGCTCGGCCGCCATCGCGCCGAGCGTCCAGACGAGCTTCGAGAACTCCTCGCTGCGCCACGAGGAGAAGCGCTCCTGCGTCTCGATCGCCTGATGGTGTCCGAGCGAGTCGCCGCGCTTGCGGATCGACAGGCGGGTCGAGAGGACGTCCTTCATGTACAGGTGACCGTTGACGGCGTGACCCGCCTCGTGGATCGCCACTGCGCGGGTCTCCTCTGGGATGTAATCGATCGCCACCGCCGTGCCGGCCTCGACCGTGGTCATCGCCTCCACGATGTCCGACCATCCGAAGATCTGCCTGCCATCGGCGTGCGAGTAGGTCAGCGCTAGCGAGCAGACCTGCTCGATCATCGCCGGCGCGTAGCCGTTGGTGATCCGCGCCAGCTCGTCACGGCGGCGCTCGGTGTCGAGGTCGGGTTCGTGGTCGACCTTGCCCAGGTAGAGGTTGAAGATGTCCTTGCGGTCCTCGAGCGTCGGCGTGCGGAACCAGACGTGGCGCCCCATCCGGCCCGGGCGGATCAGCGCCGGATCGAGCCGGTCGATCGGCACGTTGGTAGCGCCGATGAAGAACACCTGCTCCTTCGAGGGTCGCGGTGGAGGGAGGCGGAGCGACAGGCCCCGGATCCGTCGCGGGATGAAGTACAGGGCGTCCATCAGCGTGTTCAGCCGCTTGGTGAACTGCTGGCGCATGAACGGCGCCTCGCCGATCCCGTCCATCTGGACGAGCAGCTGGTTGAGCGCCAACCCGCCGCCGCCCATCCCACCCATCATCCCCGGGAACATGACGTTCTGAATCCACTCAGCCGGCTTGGCGAACAGCGCGGGAATGCCTGAGGAACGGGACTCCGCGCGCTCGGCGAACAGGCGCTCGCGCCACGCCCGCGTCTCCAGGATCAGGTCCCCGGTCGGCGTCAGCGAGCCCCAGCGCCCGAAGAAGCAGTAGTCCTCGAAGCTCTGGCTCCCGACGCCGCCATTGCCGACCACGTGGCTGCCCAGGCCCATCCCGCCGGGCTGACCCGCCCCGAGGCTCGCCCGGCGCATCCCGACGGCGTCGATCTCGTCGATGAAGATGATGCACTGGCCGCCCCATTTGCGCGCCAGCTTCTTTGCCTTGCGGATCAGGAACATCACCACCATCACGTCGATCCCGATGAAGGTGGCCGCGAACCCCGACCCGGGGATCGTCACGAACGGGCAGTTGAAGTTGGTCGCGATCGCCTTGGCGAGCATCGTCTTGCCCGTTCCGGGCGCGCCCAGGAACAGCAGCCCGCGCTCCCGCTTTCCGCCGGCCTTCTCGAACTCCTCGCCCGACTGCCACAGCCGGACGACCCGAGCGACCTCCTCCTTGGGCTCCGCCTGACCTCGGACGTCCTGCATCTGCACGCCCCAGCTCGCGTCGCCCGGCTCGTAGCCCCGGACCTGGCGCAGGTTCGCGAGCAGCAGCGGTCCGAACAGGATCAGCGTGTTGATGAAGAAGAACACGACGAGCGTGAATGCGACGTTCGGCAGCGCGCCGCCGAGCGAGCCGAGCCCGTGGAAGATCGCGGTGACGCCGCCCCACCAGCTGTGATGTCCGGCGAGCGCGACGATCCCGCCGACGATTGCCAGGAAGATCGCGATGAACGCGGCCAGCCGGTAGAGCCGCCGCCAGAACCAGGTCCGCCGGCGGGCCACGACGTCCTCCTCGGCGACGTCGCGGGCGACGCCGTACATGCTCGGCCAGGGCAGCACCCTGCGGGCGAGCACGTCGACCAGCCCGCGGAACGCGATCACGCTTCCGACAGTCGCCGCGACGGCGCCCACGATCGACAGCCCCAGCTTGTCGTAGAGCACGACGAAGAACAGCGGGCTCGTGAACAGCGCAACGGCCGTGGCGGCGCGCCTCAGCCGTCGCCATTCCCCGGCCAGGACCGTTGCGTCACGGCCGACGCGGCGTGACCCCGTGCTCTCCTCGGCGTAGGCCATTTCTGCCAGTTGAGGGTACAGGCCGCGCTTCACCGGGCCAAGAATCGACCGGAGCCCCGGGAACCGCCCCCGGCGGGCGCCGCGCCTCAGCCCCGGATGCCCAGCAGCTGGTGCTCGAGCACGCCCGCGGGTAGCGCGCCCTGGCCCCCTGCGAGCACGCCGGCGGGTGCCGTGCCCGGGCCCGCTGGGACGAGGCCGGCGGACGCCGCGCCCTGGCTCCCTGCGACCAGCCCGTTGTCAGGGTCGAGCACGGCCGCTGCCGCCTCGGCTCGCGAGGACACCCCGAGCTTGCGGAAGCTCGAGGACAGGTGGCTCTTGACGGTGCTCTCGGACAGATAGAGCCGATCGGCTATCTCTGCATTGGTCAGGCCGCACGCAACCAGCTGGAGCACCTGCTTCTCGCGCAGCGAGAACGTTGTCCACGCGATCCGGTTGCGGATCGATTGGGGGACCGAGATCTGACCGGAGAGCACTGCGGCAATCGTGCCCTCGAGCGCACGCTCGACAGTTGCCTCCGGGACGAAGCCATCCACCCCCGCGCGGAGCGCCTTGCGCACGA
Source organism: uncultured Solirubrobacterales bacterium (assembly GCA_963695965.1). Taxonomy (GTDB): domain Bacteria; phylum Actinomycetota; class Thermoleophilia; order Solirubrobacterales; family Solirubrobacteraceae; genus Palsa-465. The sequence goes on along the minus strand of CAVOIU010000045.1, from coordinate 74,168 downwards.
CGGCGGCCTCGCCGCCCGAGACGAGCACGATCGCGCAAGCGGGACGCAGGTTGCGAAACAGCTCCACCGGCCCGCCCCGCGCGAGCATCTCCGGGCCGCCGGCGAACACGACCACGTCGAGCGGCCGGCTGGCGCGGTCCAGCAGCGTGTTGACATCATCGGCACCTCCGCCGAGCTCGAACGCGCCGCGCTTGACCAGCGCCCGCAGGCGCCGACGCTCAATTTCCGTCGCGACGATCCCGATCGTCGCCGGGGCGAGCACGGCCGCGGTTGGTGCCGTGCTTTGAACCGTTGATATGCCCACGTGAAGTCAGCTCCTTGCGGTCCGTATCCGCGCTTTTACCTGCTGCTTAGGGAACGATCTGGCTCCGCGAAACTTGCGCTTTTCCGCGTTGCCCGCGGTGCGGGCGAGGAGCGTCGTGCCGGCGCCGCTAGGGCTTTCGAGGGCCTACGCGGCGACCGTGCACGGCGTGGCGCCGGCCTCGGCCAGGGAGCGCTGGAGCGCTCGGCGGCCCCGGTGGTGGAGGCCGTGCACCGAGTTCTCGGAGCGCCCGAGCCGCTGTGCGATCTCGCCCGGCGAGTAGCCGCCGACGTGCCTCAGGACCAGGATCTCCCGTTGTACGTCGGGGAGCTCGGTGAGCGCGTCCTCGAGGATGCCGCGAAGGTGATGGGACTCGAACTGGGGGCGCTCCTCGGCCACCGGGCGCTCCGGCTCGTCGACGGCAGGCGTCCGCCTGCGGATGTAGTCGATCGCCATGTTGTGGGTGATCCGAAGCACCCATGCCGAGAACGGCACCGAGCGCTGCTCGTAGGACCGGATCGCGGTCATCATCCGAGTGAACACCTGCTGCACGACGTCTTCGGCGTCGTGATCGTTGTGAACGATCGAGCGTGCGTAGCCGTAGACGTTGCCGGAGTAGCGGAGGTACAGGAAGCGCATCGCTGCGTGATCTCCCTGCTTCGCCCGGGCCACGGCCCGCGCGACCTCACCAGGACGTCGTTCCGTCTCCAGCGTCCGCTTGCTCTGGAAGCACCCCTGCGCCATTTAGTCTCCTGTCCGCGACTTTGGCCCCGAAGGACCGTCCGTTGGCTCCCTCTGTCGCCGTCCGCCGCTTCGGGTCCGGCTCCTGGGGAGAAAAACTGCGCCGCCACTGTGATCTGTGCCACATCCGGCACCGCAGTTCGCGCAAGGTACGAACACCCAGTTTTTGGTCGATTAGAATCCGTGTTAGTTCGGAATTAGTCGCATTCGAGTCGCATTTCTAGTCGCATTCGAGTCAGTTGGGCGCCCGCGGGGCGTCTGCGGGAGCCACCCAGCCGGGCCGCCGCGAATCGCCCCCCGGGGCCCACGAAGGGCAATGATCACCGAGTCACACGACCAATCCGCCCCGCGCTCCGCAGACAACGGGGCCATGTCGGCGACGATCTACGAGCGCCTCCCATACGCGCTCGTGGTCGTCGACGAGCAGGGCAGCGTGCTCAGCGCCAACCCGGCGGCGATCGAGATGGGGTGGCGCGGTGACGATGGCGGTCCCCCGACGGTCTGCCACGAGATGTTCGCCTGCCAGCGCGCCGGAGGGCCCTGCAGTCACGGCTGCTTGGTCCAGCGGGCGTCCCAGACCTCTGAGAATCTGCCGGAGATCCGCATCGACACCCTGTCCGGCTCGGGCGCGAGCGCATTCTGGGTGACGGTGGTCCCGCTGGGCCTTGATTCGGGGGTCCTCCTGCACCTCCGGCCCGGAGACTCACGCGACCGTCGCCGGCGGTCTGATCCTCACTGGATCAAGGGTCCCGAGCTGACGATCAAGGCACTTGGCCGGATCAGGGTCGACAGCAGCGAGGGCCCGCTCGGCGGGAGCTGGCTGCAGCAGCGTCCCGGGCACATGCTCAAGTACCTGATCTGCGAACGCGACCGTGTCGTGCAGGCCGAGGAGATCGCCGAGGCACTGTGGCCTTCGTCAGGCCGGCAGGCGCTCTCGAGCGTGCGCCACTTCATCCACGCGTTGCGAGACAAGCTCGAGCCCGGACGACCCCCGAGGACCGAATCGACGTTCGTGATCACCGTACGCGGCGGCTACGCGATCAACCGGCGGCACGTCCGCATCGATGCGGACCTGTACTCCGAGGCGGTGCGCGACGGGCTCGCCGCGGTGGATCGCGGCGAGGCCGAGGTGGCGGCTGAGCTGCTCGAGCTGGCCCTTTCCCTGTACCGCGGAGATCTGCTCGAGGATGAGCCGTACGCCGAATGGGCGATGCCCGAACGCGACCGTCTCCGGGCGATGGCGACCGACAGCCTCCGGGCGCTGGCCCACATCGCGCTCGATCGCGCAGATCACGGCACCGCGGTGAAGCACCTGGACCGCCTGGCCGAGTTCGAGCCGTTCGACTCCGACATCCACCGGGAGCTGCTCCGGGTGCTGCTCGTGGCGGGTCGCCGCAGCGAGGCGCTGCGCCGGTACTCGACCTTCCGCGCCAGGCTCGGCAAGGAGTTCGGCGCCGAGCCGGGGTTTGCTCTGTCCGACCTTGACGCCGGCTGAGCGCCGGCGGCGGGCGTCAGATCAGCCTGCGATCGGGGAGGGCTCGAGGTCGACGTGCGAGAGCCTGCGCGGCTCCAAGCCCGAGTCCGGCGTCAGCATGTACCTCGCGGCCTCGGCGCGCGAGGACACGCCGAGCTTCCGGAAGCTCGACGCGAGATGGCTCTTCACCGTGCTCTCCGAGAGGAACAGGTGCGCCGCGATCTCGCCATTGGTGAGGCCCGCCAGCAGTAACTCGAGGACCTGCTTCTCCCGGTGGCTGAACACCGGCCGCGCAAGCGTTTCGCGCATCGAGGAGGGAAAGCAGAGCTGGTGGCCGAGGACTGCGTTGACGGTCGGGACGAGCGCTTGCTCGATCTGAGCTTCGGGGACGAAGCCCTCGATCACGCGGGGAACGAGCCGCCGGCACGCGGCACCGACGAAGCCGGAGCCGACGACCACCAGCGGCACCTCGTCGAGGCCCGATCGGATCGCCGCCACCTCGCCGGCCGCCATGAACGGCTCGAACTCGTAGGTCATGATCACGACCGACATTTCGGACGGCTGGGCGCTCTCGATGAGCTCGTCGGGGGACCCGATCAACAGCGCGGGCTCGTAGCCACCGAGCTCGAGCGCCATCTCGATCCTGGCGCGGACAGCCTCGTCGCTCGCACACACCGCGATCTGAGGCTCGCCCCGCCACTCGTCGGACTCCGCTTTTCCTCGGCTTGCGGCTTCCGCATCCATAACTGAGGACGAAACGCACCAGCGCATGGATCGTTTGCACCGGGCGAGTATGAAAAAAGGATGATTGCGCGGGGTTACCCGGGCGGCAGCTGCGCGCTCGCGGCGCAGCCCAGGAACGACTGGCGGCTCACCCCTCGCCGGCCGCCCGAGTCGAGCGTCACGAGCTTGAGCGTGAAGCGCGCGTGCGGAAGCCGCGTGAGGGTCAGCTGAGTGACCCGCCTGCCGTGGACGACGGCCTTCCGGCGACCGTTCACGTAGGCCCGGACCAGCACCACGCGGGTGCCCGCCCGGTGGGGGACGCGGACCGTCAAGCTAGTGGTGCTCACGCACGCATTCTTGGGCGATGGCTTGGCGCAGTCGGAGTAGCGCTTGGTGCTTACGAGCTTGGCTCCGCTCGTGGTGACCGCGACGACCTTCACTGTGAACGCCGACTTCGGCAGGTGGGTGAGCACGAACGGCTTGGTCACGGCTTCGCCGCCTAGCTGCTTGACCGGGCGGCCGTTGACGTACACGGTCGCGGAGCGAAGGCGGACCCGGCCCTGCTGGCGCAAGCTCAGCCGAAGCGACTGGATCCGCGTGCACGCCTTGGCGGCGGGGCGGTGGATCGTGGTCGCGACGATCACTCGGGCGGTCGGGGCCGGGCCGGTCGTGGTCGGCTCGAAACCACACGAGGAATCGCTTCCCTTAATCTGGACGATGCTCGCTGACTGGGTGATGTAGAGGCAGCCTCGCGAGTCCACGGCGACGAAGTCGCCGCGGCTGCCTCCGCTGAAGATGTCGCTCTGCGAGGGGACGCCCCCACTGAAGTCGACGCGGGTGACGACCCCGTCGTTGCGGTTCGCCACGAGATATGACGGCTGCCCGCTCGAGTGCGCCCCGAACGCGAGACCGTCGGCCTGTGGGACCCTCGCCACGCTGGTGATCGCGCCCGGAAATGCGCTGTTGGTGCCCGCCACCTTCAGGACGTTGCCGTCGCTCTCGGCATACAGGGTGCCGCTCTGATCGAACGCCATCCCGTCGACCCCCGGCGCGGTCGTGTACGAGGAGACCGTTCCGGGGCCGCCGGCGTAGTCAGACACCCGGAAGATCGTCGAGCCACAGGAGTTCTGCGAGACGAACAGGTCGCCGCTGATCGGGTCGATCGCGAGCCCGGTCGCGCACCTGACGCTCGCGACCGTGCGGATCACCTGGCCGGTATCCGGGCTCACCTGCACGACGTCGCCGGCGGCGTACCGGGCGACGAAGATGTCGCCGTCGCTGGAGACGACGAGCCCGGTGATGTTGCCGGGGATCGGGGAGGAGGTCACCCGCGTCGCGTCCGACGCGGTGCCGCCGCCGGGCTGGAAGCGATAGATGTTGCCGTCGAAGGCGTCGGCGACGTACAGGTTGTCGGACTGGTCGAAGGCGATCCCAATCGGTCCCCAGTCGTTGGCCGGGGACTCGGGGAACCCCGTCGCGTAGTCGCTAGCGGCGTAACCCGGTGCTGACTTGTAGGCCGAAGCTACACCGGATAACGCGAACAACAGGACCGCTGCGATCGCAATCACCGACGGTGCCCGGCGTTTCACTAGAGCACCCATTGCTGGTTTCCCTCCAAGTTCCAGACCGTTACGACAACGAGAACGCTCGGGGATGCCCCATCTGTCGCGAATGCGGTATGAAAAACGTCCCGTATCCGTGGGGTGTCGCGCGCCGGCCGTCCTACTCCGTGTCGCCCAACACCGCGAACAGCGTGTGGGCCAGGATCTTCAGATCGAGCGCCAAGGTCCAATTCTCGATGTAGTAGTTGTCCCAGTCGATCCGATCCTCGAGCCCGGTCTTGCCGCGCAGCCCGTTGACCTGGGCGGCGCCGGTGATGCCGGACTTGACGCGGTGCCGATCGTCGTAGCGCTTGACTTCGCCGCGGAACTGCTCGACGTACTCGGGCCGCTCAGGGCGCGGTCCGACCAGGCTCATCTCGCCGCGCAGGACGTTCCACAGCTGAGGGAGCTCGTCGACCGAGGTGCGCCGGAGGAACCTGCCGACCGGAGTCCGCCGATCCTCTCCCTCTACACCACCGGGCGCCAGGCCCAGCCCGGGCCCTGCCCACGTCAGCTGCCCGCCTACGCGCATACTGCGGAACTTGAGCATCTCGAATACCCGCCCGTCGCGTCCCACGCGCCACTGGCGGAACAGCACCGGGCCGGGAGAGGTCAGCTTGACCGCCGCTGCGGCGGCCGCCAGCAGGGGCATCAGCCCGACGAGCAGCGCTGCGGCGACCGTGCGGTCGATGATGTGCTTGCACGTGAACTCCCAGCTACGCGGATCGGTGGGCTGGATCACGTGCAAGGGCAACGGGCCGACCGAGTCCCGGGCAAGCCTGTGATTGATGGACTCGAACAACCGCGGGACGAGCGAGATGTCCAGCCGCATCTCGTTGCAGCGTCGGATCAGCGGCACCAGCTCCTGATCGCGGCCGCGCGCGAACGAGATCACGACGTGGCGGGCACCGGTCCGTCGCGCGATTCGCTCCAGCTCCTCTGGGCGTCCGAGTAGCGGCAGATCGGTCGTGCGCCGGACTGTCTGCTCGGCCGCATCGGGATTGTCCAGGAACCCGATTGGCCTCAGCCCGTAGCCGGTTCGGCTCGTCAAGCGGTCAGCAATCTGGATCCCGATCTTGCCGGCGCCGACGATGAGCGTCGGAGTGGCGACCGCCCCGAGCATGCGCGCCAGGTAGCGGACCCCGAGCAGCGCGGCGCGTCCAATCGCCACCGAAAGAAATGCGAAGGTAAAGATCCGCACCAGCACCGACTCGGGGATTGGGTGGCGATCCACGTAGCTGTGCCAGATCGCGAGCGCGATCGTGCTAGTCGCCAACGAGCTGGCAACGGTCATCGTCGTTCGGACCAGCGACGCGGAGATCCTCCGGCGATACATGCCACCGACCCAGAACAGGATGATTGCCAGCGGGACCAGCGGCAGCAGCCTTGCCACGTCGGCCGACCCCACCGAGGCAGCCGCCACCAGCGCGCCCAGGAGCGCGGTGAGGTCTCCGGCCAGCCGCAGCCACGGCCACCCGTCGCCGTCCAGCGCCCACGTCAGCGTGGGTGAGTGACGACCCGCGTATGTGGCCTCTTCCTCGCTTAGCGCCTCTACCTCGCTTAGCGCCGCTACCTCGCCTGGGGCCGCTACCGGGGTGGGGTGCGGGCCAGGCGGGACCAGCGCCGCGTCGAGCGGAAAGGCGACGGTGTCTGAATGTGCGAGCGATTCAGTCGGAGTCATCGCAGCGCTGGAGCTCTCCGATTCCGGGTCGGCGCGTCAAAGGCGCACAGGGCGATACGGAACACCACGGGCCGGTCCAGTCCATATACGCTCAAGCAACGCCGGAGGCGCCGCAAGTTTTCAACCGGAACGAAAAATCGTTGGAAACAAACCTTTCCGTGGGGCGCGCGGCCGCGGTCAAGGAGTTTGCCGGCGGCACCCGATACCTCAGCGAGGGGTCCCTGTTTTGTTTCTGCGCCGGTCCCGGGTGAGGGTGACGTAGAGGGCGTCGCCGTCGGCCACCCTGCGGACCACGACGTGCGCTACGCCGCCCGTGACCGGAACCGTCTCGGTGGTCGAACCCGGCGCGGTCGCTACGTCGTTTGATCCGATCGGGTTTCTGGCGCTGTTGGACAGGCGCTGCACGTTCACATCCACGTCTGAGGCCCTCCAAGGCACCGCCACCGCCAGCGACGCACGGGCCGCGGAGTGTGTTGACGGCTGCGTCTGCGGGCACTGGAGACCGCCGAAGCAGTCATCGGCCCGGCCGATCAGAGCCTCGATCGTGTTGGCGCCCGCCACACGGGTGCCGAGCATGTACCAGTTAGACCCGGATGCCGCGGTCTGGAGCCTGGCACCGGTCTCCCGCGAATAGTCCATCATCACCCAATAGGGCATCTGCGGGCTTCCATCGGTACCGATCAGGCCGTCGAGAAGCGAATTGCAGGCCGCATCGGTCGGACACGTGAGCATCGCCTGGTCGACCCCTGCAGACTCGAGAGCGGCGAAGTCACCGACCATCCAACCCGGCTCGTTGTTCGCGTCCGTCGGACCGTACTCGTTGACGAACACCTGTGTGCCGCGCAGCGCCGGATAGCTCGCGATGAGTGCCTTGGCCGCACGCACGTGATCCCGATCGCGGCCGGCGACCAGTAGTCGCGATACCCCCCGGGAACCGGCTCGGTGGGAAGCCACGGTCCTGGGCTGCTGTTCGGCGCGGGGTCCACCGTGGTGCCATCCTCGTGATAGCTGACGGCGGCGAAGCGGACGCCCGAGTACATCTCGTAGTTGAGCAAGTCGGCCAGGCTCAGGTCGTAACCGGGCGTGTTGCTCTGGCCTGCCGACCTGAACAGCGGCTGGGCGAGGCTCGGACCCACCACCTGCGCCGAGGGGTCCGCCGCCTTGATCGCGGCGTAAGCGATCCCGTAGACCAACAGCCATTGGTTGACCGTGCCGCTGTTGGCCGGCTCGTTCCACACATCGAAGTAGCTCGGCACCTGCCCAGCCGCGATGCGCGCCTTGACGTCCGCGTAGATGTACTTGTAGTACGTCGAGAGGTCGCCGTAGGGCTTCAAGGCATACGCCGGGTCGTGGATGTTGGCCCAGTTGTTCCAGTCCGTGGTCAGGTCGAGGCTGACCGTTGAGGCGAACGTGCGGGCCAGCCCGAACTCCCCGCCCCCGGGCTCGTCCAGGCCAGACTGCCCGAGTCGCCACTGCCGCAGACGCAGCGCCTTGACGAGGTTGACCACAGGCAATGTGATCCGGACGCCGGCGTCCGTGTTGAGTCCGTCCAAAGCGCCCAAGGCGCTATGCGTCAGGTGGCCCACCTGCCGAGATCCGACCCTCAGCGAACAGGTTCCCGACAGGCACTGACTGGCCGGATAGGTGTACGTGTACCGATCGGCCGCTGCCAGCGGCGTTGCCCCACACGAGTTGTACACGCGTACATCGACCGTCCCGCCGAAGTTGGCCGGGGTCACGACGCTGATCCGCGAGTCAGAGAGGATGCGATACCTGGGGGGGCTGATGGCATAACCGTGCTGGATGTCGGTGCCGAACCAGATGTCGTAGCGGCTGGCGCAGGCTCTGCCAGGACCGACGAATCCGCTCCCGTTGATGATCACGCGCTGGCCACCCACCGCCGAGCCTGTGGCCGGATGGATCGAAGAAATCTGGGGCACGCCGGCGCTGGCGGAGCAGGCGAGCGCTCCTTGCGCGGCGACCACCGCTACGCACATGGCCGCGCGGCGGAGCGGGCGCTTGAACCGCCACCGTGAGAAGACGTGGAACAACGCGGCGGGAGTCACAGCACCAGGCAGCGCCAAGCGACGCTCCCGAACAGGAATCCTCCCAGCGATACCGCGTCGACGGCCGGGGTGCCCACGGCGTAGCCGACGGCGCGCTCAGTGGCAAGGGCGCCGCGCCCGAAGCTGTAACCGCCGGCATCTCGCATGATCCGCCGGCCGTAGGGGATGACGGCGGCGAGCCAGAGCTTGCGACGGGTGATCAGCGCGCCCAACACCCCGGCCAGCGCGAGGTCGAAATACGCCGTCCAGTACCCAAAGAACAGGCGGCGGTAGAAAGCAGCGCGGCGCAGCTCGGGGACGAGGCGGACGAGGCCGGGCATGTCACGGGTCCAGTGCCAGTGGTCGGCCATCGCGTCCCAGACGGTGCCTGGCACGACCTCGTGGTGCACGACGGCCTCCGGGGCGAACATGGACCGTGACCCCCGACGGCGGGCACTCCAGGCGAATACGGTGTCCTCGCCGATCGGGGTCCGCATCGCGCGGTTGCGCCTGCGGTCGGCCGACCAGCGCCGCCTCCGAGGCTGCTCCAGCGCCCAGTCCCGGAATCCGCCCACGGCCTCGAATGTCTCACGTCGAACGAACAGATTCGCTGTCTGGTAGAAGCCGTACTCGTTCTCGACAGACAGCGAACGGTCGAACGGGGTCCGGCATACGGACGGGTCGGGGGCTACCCGGCCCTGCACGAGCTCGGCGTTCTGCAGCGCCTCGCATCCTTGCCTGAGCCACTGCGGCGTGGGAAAGCAATCGGCGTCGGTGAACGCCAAGATGGGTGCTCGAGCGACCTGAACTGCGCGGTTGCGGGCGGCCCCGGGGCCTTCGCTGGCGCTGTTGCGGATCAGCGTCACCATCGGCTCGCAGCCCTGCGCGATCTCGGCAGTCTCGTCACTTGAGCCGTCGTCGACCACGATCACCTCGTACGGCTGCCGGATGTCCTGCGACTGCAAGGCTGCCAGCGTGCGCGCGATCGTCGGCGCGGCATCGCGGGCCGGAATGATCACGCTGACGTGGGGGTCACGCACGATCGGCCAGCTCCCAGCTCTTGCCTCAGCGGAGGCTGTATTCGTGCGCGTAGACGACCTCGTCGCCGGCACCGCGGGGCTTGATTCCGGTCACCACGATTCCGGCATGGACGTTGGGGAACCGCTCCAGCGCCGCTTTGGCCGCCGCCGCTTGGTCGCGTGTGGTCTGGGACTCACGCACACACAAGACAACTGCGTCCACGCAGGGGAGCATCTCGAGGGTGTCAGACACGGGCAACAGCGGCGGCGCATCGAGAACGACGGCATCGTAGGTCTGGCTGACCTCCTCGATGAGCTCTCTGAACGCCGCTGATCCAATGAGCTCGGCCGATCGCGACGTCCTCGAGCCCGACGGGACATAGACGAGGCGGTGCAGATGACTCGATGAGTGGCCGTTGCCGGAAGGCGCAGAGCCGTTCTGGAACTGCGGGTCGGAGAACTCAATCGTGCGCAGGGCGTCCTGCGGCGTCACGGTGCCGGCCAGATAGTCCGTGAGACCGGGCGCTGGGTCCACCCCGAGTCGCGAAGCCAGCGCGGGTCGCCTCAGATCGGCCTCGATCAACAGGGTCCGACGGCCGGCCGAGGCGATGGCGGCGGCGAGTGAGGACGCCACGGTCGTCTTCCCTTCATCGGCCACGGCACTCGTGACGAGAACGACCTTGGGAGGACGAGCTGGATCGACGAGCTCGATGTTGCGGCGGAGGATTCGGAATGCCTCGACGTCGAGCTGCTTACCCCGGGAGCCGTCCGCGAACTGGACGATCCGCCCCATGGCCTGGCTGCGGACGTGGCCGAGGACCGGTAGCCCGAGCGAGCTCTGGACGGCCTTACCGCCGCGTAGACGCCGATCGGTGACGTCGCGGGCGAAGGCGGCGAGGATCCCGAGAAGGAGGCCGAAGAGCAGGCCGAGCAGGGCGCTGTGGGTAGCAGTCGTCGAGCTCGAAACGCCAGCGGACGCGGGCTTGGCGAACTGGGCGGTCTGGGCGGAGGAGGACAGGGTTTGCAGGCGTCCGAGCTCATCCTCGTAGAACAGGATCTCGTTGCTGGTCCCGGGCCTAAAGTGTCGCTGCAGCGCCGTGAGCCGCTGCTGGACAACCGTGGCCAAGTGGGCGAACTGGGCTTGTGCCTGGGCGTTGTCCTGAGCCGCGAGGACTCTCGCTGTGGTGTCGGCCAGGTGGGCGGCGAAGGTCGGGTCGGAAGCGGTTGCGCTCACCTCGAGCAGGTCAGACGGAACTGCGACCTGGCCGGAGATCGCGCCGCTCAGAACGCCGACCGAGGCCGACGTGTGTAGCTGCTGCTTCACCTGATTGATGACCTTGGGCGCCGTGACCAGGTCGGCGGCGACCGCGGCCAGCTGCCCTGGTGTCTGTACCGATGGCATTGGGAGCCCCACGACCGCGAGTTGCTGTAGCGGGTCTTGGAAGCTGACCTTGGCCGTCGAGGTGTAGGACGCCGACTGGTGCTTCTCGTATACGAATCCGGCGACGCCGCCAACCAGCGTCACGACAATGATCATGATCCAGTACCGCCGCAGGACCTGCAGGTAGTCCCGCAGAGTCTCGTAACGGACGGATGAGCTTGAGCTTTCAGTCGTCATAAGGCCTCACATAGCCCATATGGGTCTCAATCTGTGTGGCAGCTCCGTGCTTGCGCCACGTCGATAGAACGCTCGATGCCCGTCTTTCTTGCATCACGTTCTAAGGGCGGCGCGGTATGCGTGCACCGTGGCCTCGGCCGTCGCGTCCCACGTGAACGCGGCAGCTCGTTTGTGCCCGTTCTGGCGAAGCCTGTTGGTCAGCTGCTGGTCGCCGATCACGTTCCGGATCGCCCCGGCCAGGGCATCCACCTCTCCGGGTGCCACCAGCACGGCGGCGTCGCCCGCCACCTCTCGAATCGCCGGTAGGTCGCTGGCCACGACCGGCAGGTCCGCCGCCATCGCCTCCAGCACAGGTAGGCCGAAGCCCTCACCCAGGCTGGGCATGCACAGGAGCTGCGCGTCGCGGTACAGCCCTGCGAGGAGCGCATCGTCGACTCGGCCGAGGATGCGTAGCCGCTCGCCGATCCCCAGTTGCTGAGCGAGACGCTCCAGCTCGTCCGCGCGCCCGGCCGTCGGACCGGCGAAAACGAGCCCGACGTCGGCCAGGCCGGCTGCGGCCAGCGCATTGATCAAGAGGTCGTGGCCCTTGCGCGGCTCGAGTGTTCCCACCGCGAGGATGAAGGGCTCTCCGCCGAGCGGACTGCCCGCCGGCTCAGGAAGGCGGGTGAGTCCGTTGGGCGTGACGTGGATCTTGTCGGCGTCGATCCCTCGGTCCACGAGCGAATCGGCCACGGCACGGGACACCGTTAGCACGGCTGCGGCGCGTTCGAGCCCGTCGAGCTGCGCCTCCTGCATCCGCCGCGCCCGCTCGGCGTGGAGGGCGGGAAGCTCGCTCGTGACCAGATCATGCACGGTGATCACCAGCGGCAAGCGGGTGGGCGGCGGGACGAGGTCGACGGAGTGGACAAGATCGACCGGGCCGGTGATGTGCTCAGCCCGCGGGCGCGACCAGGCCCTCCAGCTCAGGTGAATCGTTCGTAGAGGCGCGGCGATGTGCCGAACTCCGCTGGGTACCGGCTGCGAGCGCCGGCCAAAGGCGAATCCGGCCAGCTCGCAATCCCCACGCCGCTCGAGCGCCTGGCGGAGCTCCCGGCTGTACCGCGCGACACCAGTCGAGGCGATCAGCTCCGGCGTCGCGTCGAAGGCGACTCGCAGGTTCACGCCGGCAGCGGTTGCGGCGCGTTGTGCGCCGGTGGCGCCGCGGCCTCCTGGCGCTGCGCCACCCGCACTCGGCTGGCGCCCAGCGCGGCGCCGGCGAAACCCCATATCGTCCAGGCCACCGAGAAGTCAAACCAGGTCTCGAGGAACCAGGCCGAAACCGCGAGGCCGGCGATCGCGGCAGCCGCCGCGGCGATGGCGGGATCGGGTCGTCGTCTCGCGGCCCGCCGGAGGCTCAACATGAGCGCGACCGTCAGCGCGACGAACACCAGGCCACCGACGACACCGAGCTCGACCCCCACCTGGAGGTAGTTGTTCTCCGGCACCACGAGACCGGCGGTCTGCTGGTATTGCTGCCCGGCCCCGGCCGAGGTAGCGAGGCCCGTGCCCAGCGGGTGGTGCTCAATCGAGTGGACACCGCTCCAGAATGCCGAGATGTGGCCGGAGTTGTCGGCATTGCTGGTCGGAGCCGTGATCCGCTTGCTGAGGCCGGTTGAGATCGCCGCCGGCACGGCCACGATGGCCAGAGCCGCGGCCACGAACGCCAGCTGCGTCCGCCAGTGCCGCCTGCGGCCTGCCGCCGGCCGAAACGCGAGCCAGGCGACAATCAGCGCCGCGAGGATCGCGCTTCTGGTCTGGGTCAGCAATAGGCCTGCTCCGATCACGACCAGCGCGAGCAGAGCCCAGCGGCCTCCCCGTCCCCGCGCGACGCGCTCCAGGCCGAGCGCGAAGCCCAGCACGAGGTAGAAGCCACAGGTCAGCGCGCTGTCGAACACGGAGCCCGTGCGGATGATCCTTGTACCGCCGACGTGGCCCCAGACGCGGATGTCGTACGGGTTCGGCGGCGCTCCATGGAGGACCGAGATCTGGTAGCGCGTGTAGTGGATCGTGTTGACCACGAACCGGTTCCAGGCCGCGGAGTCGAGCGCCTCGTACACCGAAACGGCCGCCACCACGACGGCGACGGCCAGAGCCGCCCGCGCCGCCCGTTCCAGGAAGTTCTCCGGGAGCGGCGCGTGGCGCGCCCCGAGCAGCAGGAGCACGAAGCCGGCCTCCGCCCGGAATGCGAACAGCCGTACGGTCATCGATGCGTGGTCTGAAGGCGCCAGGGCCTTCTGCCCGAGGATGTAGAGCACGATGATCCCGACGAGGCCGAGCGCCAGCCGGTCGACGGCATCGGCGCGGCGCCCGGTGGCGATGAAGTTCCGCGCCCCGGCCACGATCACGCCCAGCGCGAGCGTCTCTTTCCATGCGCTGAGATGCCGCACGATCGAGGTGGGAACTCCCAAGGCCCACAGCTTGGCCAGGATGAAGCCGCTGAACGGGAGCACGACGATCAAGACGAGCAGGCTGCGGGCGGGCCAGCGGGCGGCGATGGCAAGCAGGCAGAACCCGACGAGGCCAGTGACCGCGGTCTGGGCCGAGATCAGGTGACTCGGGGAGAAGTAGACGGCCACGATCGCGAGGATCGCAAGCAGCCAAACCGCTCCGCCGGCGATGGCCGGGCCAATGACGGCACTGCGCCACCGGTACGGGGCTACCAACGCTCTCATGCCCGACTCAACGCACGGGCGGCCCGAAGCTTGCGCGCCGCGCCGTACTCTTGGCGCCGTGACTGCCGCGACCGACACGCCCGAGGTCAGCGTGATCGTGCCGGTCCGCAACGGTGCCCAGTCGATCCGCCCGTTGCTCGAGAGCCTCGTTGCGCAGTCGCTCTCACCGGAGCGCTATGAGGTGATCGTGGTCGACAACGCCTCGACGGACGGGACGGGCGAGATCGCCGCCGCGTACGGCGTCCGCGTGGTACGCGACCCGGTGGCCAACCGCTCGCGGGCTCGCAATCGCGGAGCCGAGGCAGCACGAAGCCGGCGCTACGCCTTCACCGACGCCGATTGCGAGGCGCATCGAGATTGGCTTAAGGAGCTGCTCGCTCACGCTGATCGCGCTCCGCTCCTCGCCGGTGAGGTGAAGCTGCGAACGACTTCCGAGCCCAATGCGGTCGAACGCTTCGAATCCCTCTGGCGCTTCGGCCAGGAGTCGTGGGTCAAGCAGGGCTGGGCCGCAACGGCGAATCTGCTCGTACACGCCGACGCCTTCGACGCAGTCGGCGGCTTTGACACGACCTGGCGGCATATTGGCGAGGACGTTGACTTCTGCCTCCGGGCCACGGCGGCGGGCTACGAGCTGGCCTACTGCGGCAGCGCCGTGGTCGAGCATGATGGCGAGCGCGAGCTGGGGCCGCTGCTGAAACGTTGCTTTCGTCATGGATACTCGGTCAATCAGGCCTACTACCGCCTCGGCGCCGGCTACCGGGCCTGGCGAAACCCGCTTCCGGCTGTTCTCGGTGACGCCGCGCTCCGGCAGTTCGACTACTCGGCGGCTGGCTTTGACCGGGGGGAGTGGCGCCGCATGGCCCGGCTGGCCCGCGCGGGTTATGCGGCCCGGGTGGTGGGTTCGGTGTGGGCGGAGCTGGCGCGAGCCCGATGAGCTCCGGGTCAGGCAATGGCATCGTCGCCGCCCTCTGCGAAGAGCTCGTTCGGGACATCCATATCTACCGCCCCGGGCAGTTGCGGGATCGGCCAACGCTCGCCCGCCCTCCTCAAGCCGGGCTCCTCGGCCGGGCCGGTGATTTGCGTGAGCGAGGTCGCGATGCCCTGGAGCGAGCCGCCGGGCGCGCCGGCTTCACCCGCCGCCATTACGATCCGCGCGAGGCCGGGTCCAGGCTCTCGCGGATCGTCGAGCTGGCTCCGGGTTTGGAGTCGACAGCCGCCGACCTCGGGGATGAGAGCTCGCGGCGGGCGCTGATCGACGTGCTCAAGCTTCGCATTCTCGGCCCTTACCACACGTCGCTTGTCCTCTCGCCCCAGGAGTTCAGGCACCGGCAGTCGGGTGTCGAGCGGACGCTGCGTCTGCAGGAGGCGACCTTCGAGGTCTCCGATCCGTGGTTCTCGCCGCTCTCGCTCTACCGGGTGCAGCTCCCCTCCGGCGAGTCGGTCACGCTTCACAGCCATTCGGCCGAGGTGCTCAGCGTCTACCTGCTGGAGCAATACGCCTACGGCTCCTCCGGCGGCGTCCGAGCCGCCCCCGGGGACATCGTCCTGGATGTGGGTGGCTGCTGGGGCGACACCGCTCTGTACTTCGCGTCGCTCGTGGGAGACAGCGGTCGGGTCTACACATTCGAGTTCGATCCGGAGAGCCTGCAGGTGCTCAGGAGCAACCTGGAGCTCAACCCTGAGCTTGCGGCGCGTGTCGTGGTGGTGGAGAGGGCGCTGTGGGACGCCACGGGGGAGGTCCTCAGCTTCACCCAGGCCGGCGGCAGCACGACGATCACCTCAGGACATGACGGTCGGCATTCGGTCGAGGCCATCACCCTGGACGACTTTGTCGCCCAGGAGGGGCTCGACCGGGTCTCCTTCGTGAAGATGGATGTCGAGGGCGCCGAGCTGCGGGTACTGGCGGGAGCGCGGGGATCGCTGCAGCGCTTTGCGCCGCGGATGGCTGTCGCCGCCTACCACCGAGACGACGACCTTGTGCGCCTCCCAGCGGAGCTGCTGAAGAGTCAGCCGGACTACTCGCTGTACCTCAAATCGTCTTCCGCGCTGGAGGATGAGACGGTCCTGTTCGCATCGCCTTAGCTGAGACCGGCAGCGGAGGTCAGGAACTCGACGTATCGAGGCGTGAGCCTGTCCCAGCTGAAGCGCTCGTAGACGTGCTGATGCCCCGTCTGCGCGCGGTCCCGTCGCGCCTCCGGACTCAGGTTGAGCTCCTCGGTCAGCAGTCTCGTCAGGATCCCCGACAGGGCAAGGTCGCCGCACCGTCCCCACTGCCCGAGGGCAAAGCGGACCACGCTCGATTCGTGCGCGACGCACGGGAGCCCTCTCGACATCGCCTCGACCAGCACTCGCCCCTGGGCCTCGTAGAGGGAGGCGAGAACGAACAGATCACTCGCGTCCAGCAGGTCGTTGACCTGGTCTCGAGGCAGGGTCATGAATGTGTGCCCCTGCGATCCGAGGCGCTGGGCCGCCAGCGACCGCAGGGCGGGCGTCTCGCGGTCGGGCTCGCCTGCCATCACCAGGAACGGCCTCGGCTCCGGCAGCGCCGCCACCTCGTCGATCAGGTAGTCCAGACGCTTGTGTGAGGAGTTGAGAGCCGAGAGCGAGACGATGACCGGCCGATCCGAGGGCAGCCCCAGCCGACGCCGGATGCTGAGGCGGGCCTCGGGGGAGGTGAAGCACAGCTGGGGCGGGATCTCGAACCCGTAGGGGAGCACGGCGTGCCGCTCACGTTCCGCGCCCCGCTCGAGCACCCAGTCCAATGCTGCGGGAGTCAGTTCCTGCACAAGGTCGAACCCATCGAACGCTGTCTCCACTGGTGCTCCGTTGGAGAACGCGACGCGGTAGGAGAGCCCGGTGACTCGACGCAGGCGCACCAGAGCCCGCGCGGTGTCCCACTCGCTCAGGTAGACGACGTCCGGGCGATGAGCGAGCAGCAGCGGCTGGAGGCTGAAGGCGAAGGTCAGCGCCTCGATGCGAAAAGGGCGCGTGCCACGGGGTCGCGCCAGCGAGCGGGCGATGACACCGTCGCGGCGGAGGGTGGGAACGACGCGCTCACCCGGTGCGCGCGATCCACTGCCCTTGACGAGTTCGATCTCGAGTCCGTCCGAGCCCCGCAGCGCCTCGAAGCACTCCCGCGCGAAGGACTCGAAGCCACGGCGGGCGTGCTCGAGCCCCGAGCTGACGAGCAGGACCCGAGGACGCGTCATCAGGCCTCCGTGGAGGCGCAGAGCTCCTCCGCGGCGAGCGCCGTCTCCCATTCGGCCAGGAATTCCGGCGCGAGCCGCTGGCGGCACACCATGTCGTAGCTGCTCCACACCAGCCGGCCTAGCCAGGGCATCTGTGGCTTCACGTAGCGGGCCAGGCGTGCCGAGCGCCCGCGAGCGGGCGCCGCGCCGGCCGCGGTGCGAAACAGCTCATAGAAGTAGGGCCGCTCGGAGGGATACATGCGCGTAAACCGCCGTTCCGACTGGGCGATGCGCCTGAGGTTGCGCCGCCAGCCGTCCAGGGTTTCGGTCTTGAGATGCTCGCCGACGGCGTCGGGGTTATAGAGCAGCCTGAGGCCTTCGTCGCTCAGGCGCCGCCCCAGCTCGAGGTCCTCATATCCATACGGGAACCGCTCCTCGTCGAAGCCGCCCACCCGCTCCAGGATCGAGCGCTTGAGCGACACGTTGCAGCTGTAGAGGCGCTGCCACCCGACCTCGGCTCCGCGGATCGTCCCGTAGTCGAACTGGATCCCCATCTCGAGCCAGCGCATGAAGGGCGTCACCTTCACCGCCGGGGACCATTCGACTAGCCCGAGCACGGCGACCCCAGGCTCGGGGTGCAGTTCGTGCCAGGTCAAGTGCTGGGCCACCAACGGTGGCCGCGGGACGATGTCGTCGTCGAGGAACAGGATCAGCGGTGCCCGGGCGGCCCGCCACCCGGCATTGCGGGCGGCCGAGGCGCCCGGACGGCGAGCGCGGATCACGGAAACCGCCGCAGCCTCGGCGGTGGCAATCGCCGCCGACGGCGCGTCCGGTGCCTCAGCGTCGAGCACCACCAGGAGCTCGAGATCGTCACGAGCCGGAACCTGTCCTTGGACGCCGGCGATCACTTTCTCAAGCGAGGTTGAGCGGCCCAGCGTCGGGATGACGATGCTCAGCGGCGGCGACCGTCTCATCACGCTAGCGGACGGCTTGTAGGACACGACGGCGCTCGAGTCCGACCAGGTGCGAGCGGGCCGCATGGAGCGCGCTGCGCCGACCTGTGCGGGCCCGGCGGCTGCCGATCACCGCCGGCAGCGTCAGGAAGCCGGCCCGGCACAGGAAGCCGGCGACATTGATAAGCGCCAGCAGGCGGGCATAGGCAAGCCCTCGGCGGCGGATCAGCCACGCGTACGTGCTGGCGTGCCAACGGGCATACCGCGACTCGCCCCACGCCTGGGTGGTCGCTGCGGACTCAGCGTGGAGCACCTCGGCCGCCGGCACGTAGCGGGTCCGCCAGCCGGCTTGGGCCAGCCGCCAGCCGAGATCGAGGTCCTCCGCGTACATCCACTGCGTGTCGTCGAAGCCACCGATCTGCTCCCACGCCGCGCGGCGCACGGCCAAGAAGGCGCCCACGGCCCACGACACGTCCCGCTCCAGCTCGGGATCGAAGCCGTTGTCGATGCACCATCTCCTGGCGAGCGCGCAGCTCAGTCGCGTGGCGCCGGACACGTACGCGAGCGTGAAGCCGACGGTGGGGAACGGAAGCACCGAGCGTTGCGTGGTTCCATCAGGCAGGATCAGGCGGGGGGCGACGACACCAACCTCCGGGTGCTCCTCTCCCTTGGCGATCAGCCGTCGCACGGCGCCCGGCTTCACCTCGATGTCGGCGTTGGCCGGCACCACCCATGGAGTGCTCGTACGCGTCGCGATCGCGTTGACGGCCGGCCCGAAGCCGATGTTCTCCGATGAGGCGATCAGCCTCACCCAGGGGAAGCGCTCGCGAACCAGGTCCGCCGAGCCATCGGAAGAGGCGTTGTCGAGGACCCAGACCTGCGCAAAGCCCGTCTCGGCATCCTCGCGCAGCGAGTGCAGGCAATCGGCGAGCAACGAGCGCGTGTTCCAAGACACCACGGCGATCGTCGCCGCGGCGCCGTCGCTAAGCGGAGCGTCCATTACGCGAACCGCTGCCGTTGCGCCCGAACGGCAACTTCGATTTCCACCACCACCTGGCGTCGTGCTCGTAACCGAGCTCGATCAGCAGATCTCCCGCTGCTCGCTGGAAGCCGAGCGCGTCGCGGAGGCTGAAATCGACGCGCCAGCCCCGCCTCTCACCGCCCCCCCGGAAGCCTGAATTGTGCACACGCTCGTCGTAGGAGCCGAGCTGGGTCTGGCGCGCAATCTGCTCGAGCAGCTCGTCGTCGTAGTCGATGCCCGCGAAGTCGAAGATCGTGCGCATCGCCGCCTTCGGCTCGCGGCGCATGGTCTCGTAGCGGATCTCCATGTAACGGCCATCAAGGGCCTTGGCATGACGCCTCACGTTGTCGAGCTGACGGCGCCACGCCTCGGCGCGTACCGCCATCGGCAGCCCGACGCCCATGGTCGGATCCCAAGTCTCCGAAGCGCGTTTCATCGAGAGCGCGACGCTCCGCCCGTCGCGGATCACGTGGATGAAACGGGCCTGGGGAAAGAGGATCGACGCGGAGCGGATGTCGAGCGGCTCCTTGGCGGCGAGATAGCGGTGCTCCGGTCCCACGTCGTGCGTCAGCCACCGCGCGAGCAGGTCACGCACGTCGCTCACCATTTGGTCGTACGGCAGCAACTGGACGGCTCCGAATGGCATGTCGACCTTGGCCTCCCAGCCCTGCTTGACCTCGACGTCCCAGTACGGCTGGCTGAGAATGCTGGTCACGCCCTGGGTCTGGCTCATGATCCAGCTCTCGCAGACGGCCCGAACCTGGGGGTGACGTTCGAACAGGTCGAACGTCCAGGTCGTTCCCGAACGCGCGCTGCCGCAGATGAACACCGGCGGCGCGGACAGCCGCGCGAACGCCTTCGGCATTTGCAACGCAGCCTCATCCACCCCGGCCCGCCCCGGATCGACGACGTCGCGGGGTGCGGCGACGAACATCTCGATCCGCCGCCAGTACGGCTCCCGTCGGCGCAGTCGCCCAAGTGCTCGTCGCAGGACGTTCATCGTGACTGATGGGCGAGCTGCGGCCGGCGTCTGAGGAGGTATCCCATCGCCTCCCGCAGCAATGGCCGTTCGAGCGCGGCGGTCGCCAGGACCGTGCCGGTCACATACAGCGCCAGGCCGGCGATTGCGCCCTGCACACCGTGACCTCCGCCAGAGGGCGCGTAGCGCCAAGACGGGTACTACCGCGATGAGCGTCGGCGCAAAGGCTCGGAGCAGGTGGGACAGAATCCGGACGCCTTCGAAGAACCGGCTCAGGATGGCCGCACGGATCGCCAGGCTGACCACCTCACCGGCCACGAATGCCCAGGCGAGCCCGACGACCCCGTCGGTGTACATCAGAGGCACGGCGGCGGCGATGGTGACCGCGGCAGTCGCCACACCGGCGGCCGCGATCGGCCACGTGATGGCGCGCGCCTTGAGGAACGCGGCCCAGTTATACCCAACGTGGTGAACGGCCGTGACGGCTCCCAGGATCTGGAGGACGGGAACCGCCGGGAGCCAAGCGGGCCCGAACGCAATACGAACCAGGTCTGGGGCGAACAACGTGAGGCCGATGCCGAACGGGACCGCCCACATGAGCGAGAGCCGGTTTGACTTGACGAAGATCTCCGACAGCACTGCCGGCCGGTCCTTGACCGCGCAGACCGCCGGATAGAGCGTCTCGGTGACGATCGTGTCCGCCTGATCGGTGAACTGGACGAGGTTGCCCGCGAGGGTGAAGGCTCCGAGAGCGGCGACACCAATCGCGTGTGTGCCGACGAGGTAGATGACCTGAAACAGGGCCAGGATGGAGATCGCGGTGACGAGGAGCGGCGCCGAGAACCGGATGTACTGGCGCAGAGATCCGGGGTCGTAGCGAAGCCGCAGCGGGAACGGAGAGGAGTAAGCGATCACAATCGCCGCGAGCCACGATCCTGCAAGCGTTCCCAGGACGAAGCTCCAGTATCCGGCACCCGCAATCGCCAGCCCTATCGTTGCGACCGCGCTCACCACCGGATCGATGGCCAGGAGCTCCCGCTGGCGGCGGAACTGCAGCCGGCGGTAGAAGGTCGCCACCGGAAACTGAAGGACCATCGCCGGAATCATCAGCAGGAGCACGAACCCAGGGGCCAGCACGCGTGGCTCCCCAGCCCCCAGCGCGACGCCTACGACCACGGCAGCTGCGAGCGCCGTCGCCACGCAGCTGAAGATGACCTCGATCGTGAACGCACGCTGGAACGCATGCTCCTGGTTGGTCTCCGACTGCTGGACGTATTTTTCCCCGGCACCAAACTGGTTCTTGAGGGCGAGGCCGGTCCACAGCGTCAGCCCGATCAGCCCCCATAGGCCGTAGTCGGAGCTGCTCACGAACGCCGCCACGGCAAGACCCCGTGCCGCCGTGACTCCGAGCAGCCCGACCTGGAACGCGCCGTTGGTCATCATCCCGCCGGCGACGTGCCGGCGGACGTCGCGGATGCCGCTCAAGCGGTCGTCACGGGCTTCCGCCGCGGGTTCATCGAACGCGCTCAGATTTGGCGCCGGCCCGGGCAGGGAGCCGGCGAGCGAACCCGGCTCGATCTCGAGCTGCTCGGCGTTTGTGCTCATGTCAGGCGACCTGGTTTCGACACCAGGGAACAAACGCGGGGCTGGCGATTATCTTCCGCCGACTGAGTGGGCTGGGTGCGTCACGTCAGAACAGCCGTCCGGAAAACCGCGGCGCTACCGCGTCCGAGGGTCCAGCGGGTCGGTATCTTCCACGCGATGACTCCGTCCATGGGCCGCTTCTGGGACCAGCGCGCCGAGGAGGACCCGCTCTTCTTCATCGATAGCCGGATGCCCTACCGTGAGGGCGACCTGGAGCAGTTCTGGGCCAACGGCGAGGACGATCTCGACCGGCTGCTCTCTGCGCTGGGGGCATCGCTGGACCCAGCCGACGAGGTGGTGGAGATAGGGTGCGGGATCGGCAGGCTCACGCGTGCGATCAGTGCGCGGGCTGCGAGTGTCCGGGCTCTCGATGTCTCGGAACGGATGCTGCAGCTCGCCCGCGAGCACAACGGGAGCCTGACGAACGTGACGTGGCTGAAGGGAGACGGCGCCAGGCTCGAGGGGATCGAGTCGGGCTCGGCCGACGCCTGCATCTCGCACGTGGTCTTCCAGCACATTCCGGATCCGCGGATCACGCTCTCTTATGTCCGCGAGATCGGGCGGGTGCTTCGTTCTGGCGGTTGGGCGGCGTTCCAGATCTCAAACGACCCGCGCGTCCACGCCCGGCGGCCGCTGCGTCAGCGGGTGAGTGGGTCTCTCTTGGGCGCCGCCGGCCGTGCTCCTGGAGGGCAGCACGATGAGCGTTGGAGGGGTTCGATGATCGAGCTCGCCGACCTGCGAAACGCCGCCGACGACGGCTCGATGGACATCGAGGAGCTTGTCGGTGAGGGAACGCAGTTCTGCTGCGCGCTGACCCGCCGCCGCTCTTGATCGACATCCCGCGCGCGAACTGCCTTCGCGGTTCGGGGAGTGCTCAGAACAGCCGCTGGGAAAATGGAGGCGCGTCAGCGTCAACCCCTTCGACGCGTCCGACCACGCACGCCGGCGCGCCCACGGCGATCGAGTAGTCGGGCAATTCGCCCCGTACCACGCTGTTGGCGCCGATGATGCAGCAGCGCCCGATGTTGGAGCCCTTGAGCACGCCGACCCGTTCGGCCAGCCAAGTTCCGCGGCCGATCCGGATCGGGGCACTTGCCACCGAGTTGTGCATCACGTTGGGTCTGCCCTCGGCAAACGTGTGATCGGAGTCGATCACGCTGCTGAACGCGCCGATGATCACGTCGTCCTCGATCAGTATCTCTTCCGAGGCGCTGATCATGCAGTACGGCCGGATCCCAACTCGGTCGCCAATCCGCAGTGTCGGAGCCGTGCGGCTCCACGCCACCGTCTCGACCGAGAGGTAGGTGCCGGCGAGGATCAGACTGTGGCTCCCGATTGCGATCTGATGGGCGCCGAAGACGCTCCCCGGACGGTGGACGATCGACTCTGGCCCAAAGGTGTGAAACCGCCGGCTCCAATATGGCCTCGTCACTCGTGCCCGCAACTGGGCGCGGCGCATCGGGTAGCGCACAAGGTCGGCCAGGGGCGGGGTAACGGATGGCATCAGGGGCAGGCTCGATCGGCGTGGGGGAGGCCCCCCATTAAAGACACCGGCAGCTATGTCAGCGGGCGGCGAATGCCAGCACGGTTGCATTCAGGGGTTAACTGCGCGTGGTGCGCATTCTCGCGGTCGGCAACATGTACCCGCCACACCACGCCGGCGGCTACGAGGCCATGTGGCAAGTGGCGATGGAGCACGCACGCTCGCTCGGGCATCAGGTGCGCGTGCTCGTTTCCGATTACCGCCAGCCGGGCGCCGCCGTGGGGGAGGATCCGGATGTGCACCGGACCCTGCGCTGGTATTGGGATCTCGAGCGCTATGAGTTTCCACGCCTGAGCCCTCGCGAGCGTCGGTCGCTCGAACGTCACAACGCGGCGGAGCTTGCACGGCACCTCCGGGAGCTACAGCCGGACGTCGTCAGCTGGTGGTCGATGGGTTGCATGTCGCTTGCCATGATCGAGCAGGTGCGGCGGGCCGGGATCCCAGCGAGCCTCGTCGTCCACGACGACTGGCTCGTCTACGGGCCACGTTACGACCAGTGGATCCGCATGTGGCGAGGGTGGCGCAAAGCGGTGGCCCCGGCCGTCGCGCGTTTGTCCGGTATCCCGACGGAGGTCGACCTGAGCGCCGCCGGGCGGTTCGTCTTCAACTCCCGCTACACGCTCGAGCGGGCGCGGGAGGCCGGGATCGCTCCATCTTCAGCCACAGTGGTGTATCCGGGAATCGACGACCGCTTCCTGATCGAAAGCCCGCCCGAGCCGTGGCGCTGGCGGCTTGCCTGTGTGGGGCGAATCGATCGCCAGAAGGGCGTGGATGTGGCCATCCGCGCCCTGCCCCGGCTTCCGGAGGCGGCGGCGCTTTCCATTTGGGGCACCGGGGACGATCGCTACGTCGAGGAGATGCGGCGCCTTGCCGGAGAGCTCGGGGTCGGCGATCGCGTGAGTTTCGAGGGTTGGGCCGATGCGGATCGGCTCGTGGGCATCTACGCCGACGCCGACGCCGTCCTGTTCCCGGTGCGCTGGGAAGAGCCGTTCGGTCTGGTGCCACTCGAAGCGATGGGGATCGGGCGGCCGGTGGTGAGCACTGCCCGCGGCGGAACCGCCGAATTCGTGCGAGATGGCGACAACGCGCTCGTCTTCGCGGTGGACGACGACGAGGCATTGGCGGATGCGGTCTTGCGGCTGGGCGAGGACGCTCGGTTGCGGGAGCGGCTACGGGAGGGAGGCCGACAGACGGCGGCCCGCTTCACCCTCGCGCAGTTCGCCGAACGAACCGTGCAGGAGATCCTCCGCGCCGCGGTGCTCGCCCCTAACCCGGTGTAGCCGTGTGCCGCCCCTCCGCGAACGCCTCTCGAAGGCGCCCCACGTAATGCGCTGCGGTCACGATCCCGTGAGGGCAGCGGCGCCTGATGGTGTGTAGCCCCCAGCGAACCAGCCACCTGGCGTCGGTCTGGAACTGTGGTGCGGTTCCCTTGCGGGTGTCCCAACGCCTGGCGGCTCGGCCGACCTGATATTCCGCTTGCGCCAGGCTCAGCAGCCGCGAGTCCGCCGGCGAGCGTCGGTGGTCGAGTCCAGCGGCGGGGAGGTAGCGGATCCGCCCCCCGCCGGCGATGTACCGGCGCTCCCAGTCCTCCTCGTCCCCGCGCCGGTGGATGGTCTCGTCGAATGGCCCCACCCGCTCGAGCGCCGTGCGGCGCACTGCCATGTTTGCCGACCAGACGAAATCCACGTCGCGTTCTCTCGCGCCGAGATCGAGATTGGTGATGGGGGGATGCCGACCACAGGCACGAGCGCCACCCTCGAAGCGGGCCCTGATGGGACCCCCGAACACCTCGTGATCGGGGTTGGTTTGGACTCCCTCAAGCATGGCGCTGAGCCACCCGGCCGGCGCCTCGACATCGTCGTCGACGAACAGGACCAGTGGAGCGCTCGATGTCGCCACACCCGTATTGCGCGATGCGTTCGCTCCGCGGGGTTCGGGCAGCGCGAGCCAGCGAGCGCCGTGGCGCTGAGCGACCTCGGCCGTTGCCGGGTCGGGTCCGTCGCTCACCACGATCACCTCGGCGCCGAGCGCGGCAGCCTGGGGCAGGATCGAAGCCAACGAGACGTCGAGATAGTCGGCCCGGTCGCGGGTGGGGATCAGGACCGATGCCACCGGTGTGTCGGGCACGGGCGGATTATGCCCAGCCAGTGCGTATCCTCGCCGCGGGCGAGCAGCTATGCGGATTCTTTTCGTATCACAGGAGATGCCGCCCGAGACCGGGTGGGGCGGCATCGGGACGTACGTTGACGTCCTGTCCGAGGCGCTGGCGGCCAGGGGAATCCCGGTCGACGTTCTGTCGGCGGTGCACGAGCAGCCGGCGAGCAGAGTGCGGATCGGCGGCGTGACGGTGTATCGATGCGGGCTGCCGCCTGTCCACCGTCCCGCTGTGCACGCGCCCGAGAGCTGGAGGCGACTGCTCCTGGCGGTGTCTGTGGCGAGGCTGATCGACTGGCTCGGGCTCGAGCCGGACGTGGTCGAGTGCCCGGAGTGGATGGCTGAGGGTCTGTGGCTCGGCTTGCGCGGCCGGCTCCCGCTGGTGATTCGGTTGCACTCGACGGCGCGCCAGATTTTCCAGTTCAGCGGCCAGGGCGGCGCCCTTCACGGGCTCGACGGGCGAATCGCCATTGGGCTCGAGGAGACGTCGGCCAGGCGCGCGAACGTCGTGATCTCTACCCGCGCAAACCTGGACGAGGTGAAGGGCTGGATGCGGCTCGACGAGTCGGCTCTGCACGCGATCCCCTACCCGGTGCGATTGCCACAGGCGAGCCCGATGCCGGCCGACGGGCCTCCGCAGGTCACGTTCGTGGGGCGCTTCGAGCTCCGCAAGGCGCCCGAGGTCGTGCTCCGCGCCGCCCCCAGAGTGCTGGAGGCCGTTCCCGACGCCCGTTTCACGTTTGTCGGCAGAGACATGGTCGACGTGGACGCGATGCCTTCGACGCAGTGGATGCGCCAGGAGGCGGACCGGCTCGGCGTCGCGCATGCGGTCAGCTTCACCGGCCAACTCGATCGCGACGGCGTCGACGACCAGCTCAGGCGCTCGACCGTCTGCGCGTTCCCCTCCAAGTGGGAGAGCTTCGGCAACGTCGTCGCCGAGGCCTCCGCCGTCGGGCGGCCGGTGGTCGTCTCGGACATCGGCGCGTTTCGCGACCTGGTGCAGGACGGAGCGACCGGCCGCGTGGTCGCCCCCGGCGACGGGGACGCTTGGGTGGCGGCGCTGGTCGAGCTGCTGCGCGACCGCGAACGAGCGCGGTCGATGGGCGAGGCGGGGTCAAAGCACATCGTCGGCCTCAGCGACCCGGGTCGCGTCGCCGAGCAGACCTTGGCCGCTCACGAGCACGCGATTGACCGCTTCCGGCGCTCTCAGAGGGCGGGACGACGGCGGATATCCTGGCGCGATGCCAGCCGCAGCCGTCGTGATCCCGACGAGGAATCGCCGGGCCAGGCTTGAGCGGGCCATCGGCAGCGTCACCGCTCAGACGGTCAGCGACTGGGAGCTGGTGGTCGTCGACGACGCGTCCACTGACCAGACGGCTCTGTTTCTTGACGGGCTGGTTGATCCCCGGATTCGGGTGGAGCGGCTCGAGCAGCACGGAGAGCGCTCGGTCGCCCGTAACCGGGGATTGGAACGCGTGAGCGCGCCGGCGGTTCTGTTCCTGGATGACGACGACGAGCTGCTGCCCTCCGCGCTCGAGGGCCTGAGCCAGGCGCTGGCGCGGAATCCATCTGCATGCGCCGCCGTCGGCGCTGCGATTCACGACGTCGATGGGGTGCGGCGGCGCCAGTCGTTCCCGAAGCGCCCGCACGTCCTCGACGTGCGGCTCGAGCTTCTGGCTGGGTGGGTCGGGCTTGGCGGTCAGTCGCTGATGCGGACCCAACACGTGAGGGACCTCGGCGGATGGCGAGGCGGCCTGTCGGTGGCCGAGGACCAGGAGCTCTGGTTGCGGCTCTGCGACCGTGGGCCGGTGGCGATCGTTCCAGACGCGGTGCTGGTCCACCGGCCGCACGGCCTGGAGGGCGACGCCCCGGACTTCCGCGACGTCGAGCGTGGCGTCATCGCGGCGCATCTGAACGCCACGCCCGCGGGCGATGCCCGCGCGCGCCGTGCGGCACAGGCTCGCGAGCATCTCCGCGACGCCGACATCAGCTTCCAGCAGGGCTCCTACCGCTTCGCTCTTGGTGCGACGATCCGCGGCATCGCCAGCGCCCCGTTCCTCCTTGGCTCGCCCCTGGTTGGGCCGACGATCGCCAATGGCCTTCTGAATGCTGTAGTGGCCGGCGCGCTGCCGCGCAGCGCCGCGGACAGGCTGCGTGCCGCGCGCCGGCGACGCCGAGCTCGGTGATGGACGCGAGCGTGATTCTGTGCGTGCGCAACGGCGCCAGCACGATCGGCGCCCAGCTGGAGGCGCTCGCCGCCCAGGAATGCCCATACGAATGGGAGCTGGTCGTGGTCGACAACGGCTCGACGGATGACACGATCGAGATCGTCGAGCAATGGCGCGGGCGCATCCCGGCGCTCCGGGTTGTGCCTGCGCTGAACCAAGCCGGGCTGGCCTACGCCCGCAACGTTGGGGCCGCTGCCGCGGCGGGAGAGGTGCTGGCCTTCTGCGATGCCGATGACGTCGCGGACCCGCGCTGGCTGGCCGGGCTGATCGCGGGTGCCGGGCAGGCGGACCTCGTCGGTGGCCGTCTGGAGCTCGAGTTGCTCAACGATCCGATGACGCGCCATTGGCGCGCGATGTCCGAGGACGATCTGGGCAGTCCCTCAGCCCTCGGTTATCTCCACTACGCGATGGGCGCGAACTTCGCGGTGCGGCGCAGCGTCTATGAGGAGGTGGGCGGCGCCGACGAGGCGTTTGTGGCCTGCGGGGACGACGTCGATCTGTCCTGGCGGATCCAGCGTCAGGGCGGATCGCTCGTGTTCCGCCCGGACGCGGTCATGCACTACCGGCTGAGGCCCGACCTCCGCGGCTTCGCCCGCCAGCGCTACCTGTACGGCCAGGTGGAGGGGCTACTGCGCAGGAAGTTCGCCGACGCGATCCCGCCGGTGAGGTGGGCCGATCGGGGGCCGAGCTATCGCTCGCTGCTGATTCGCGTCTGGCACCTGGTCGCTGACGAGGGCCGCCGAGGCGTCTGGCTCGGGGTCGCGGGCTACTGCGCTGGTCGCATCCGCGGGGCGTTCCGGTATCGCGTCCTTCAATACTGAGAATGACGAAGCTCGTTATCGACGCCACCGCGCTCGGCGATGACTCGGCCTACCGCGGGATCGGCACCTACGTCCGGCACCTACTCGCCGGTCTGGCGGAGCATCCCGGCCTGGCCGTGACGGCGCTCTGCCGTCAGGGGACCGCGCTCCCACCGGGGGTGAGCGGCGTACCGCTCAGGCGGATTGCGCCGGGGCGGTTTCGGCCCCTTGAGCATGAGCTGCTTCTTCCCCTGGACCTGCTGCGCCAGCGGGGCGACGTGTTCCACAGCCCCGCGCTGAGCCCGCCATGGCGCTGCCGATCCCCGTGGGTTCAGACGCTCCACGACGTGATCCCGCTGGTCTTCGACGACCCGGAGCTCGAGGTCGAGCGGCGGCGCTGGCGTCGGCACGCCGAGCGTTATCGGCGAGCGGCAGGGATCGTGGCGGTGTCGCAGTACTCGGCTGACGTGGGAATCTCGGCTCTGGGGCTCGATCCGCGCCGGCTGGAGGTCATACCCCACGGCGTGGACCCCCGGTTTCACCCTCCCGCAGGTGGCCTGTCGGAGCGTCCCGCGCATCTGGTGCTGGTCGGGGAGTACTCCCGACGCAAGGGCTACCCCGAGGCGTTCGCCGCGATCGCGCAGCTGGCCGAGCTCGGATACCCGCATCGGCTGCGGGTGGTGGGCCGCATCGCCCCGTGGGTCAAACCGGCTGTGGATGCTGTCGTCTCCCATGCGCCCGCTCCGGAGCGAATCGAGCTGCTGGGCTTTGTCGACGACCTGGTCGCCGAGTACCAGCAGGCGCAGGTGCTCCTGATGAGCAGTCGATACGAGGGGTTCGGGTTTCCGGTGCTCGAGGCGATGGCGTGCGGCACGCCGGTAGTGGCGTTTGCCAACAGCTCGCTGACCGAGGTTGTGGGAGATGCGGGCGTCCTGGTGCCCGACGGCGACGTGCCCGCGATGGTGCTGGCGGCGGCCTCGCTGCTGGACGACGAGGCGCGCTGGGCCGAGCTGTCCGCCCGGGGGCTCGAGCGGGCCAAGGAGTTCTCATGGCAGAAGAGCGTCGCTGCACACGCGGAGCTTTTCGAGCAGCTGAGAATGAGCTAACCGGGCGTGACCTTCACCGCGTATGCGTCGCCGTCGGTAAACCCGCCGGCGCGTTTCGATGGGAGGGTTGCACTGGGACGCGGGCCTCCGCCGTGCCGCACAGCTCACGGTAGACCGCCGTGATCGCCTGGGCCATCGTGCGCACGTCGCAGCGGGCGACGGTGTGAGTGGCACCCGCGACGAGCCGGCTGCGAAGCGCCGCGTCGCCTAACAGGCGAACAATCCCGTCGGCGAGCGCATCGGGCTGATCGGGCGGCACCAATAGCCCGCTCTGGCCGTGCTCCACGACATCCCGGTTGCCCGCCACGTCGGTCACCACTACGGGCGTACCCGCGCGCATGGCCTCGAGCAGTGTGTATGGCCCTCCTTCGAACCTCGACGGCAGGGCGTACACGTCAAGCTCAGACAGCGCGGCTGCTGCGTTGGGGAACGACGGGAGGATGTGGAACCGATCCTCGAGCCCTTCGTCGCTGACTGCCGCGGTGACCTGGCCGAGCAACGCGCCGCCCCCGATCAGCACGAATTGAGCGTCCGGCAACTGGTCTGCCACGGTCGCGCAGGCGGACACGAACACCTCTGGAGCCTTCTGCCAGGTCAGGCGCGCGACGCAGCCCACGAGCGGCACGTCCTCCCCGACGCCCGCCGAGGCTCGCAACGAGCGAGCGGGGGGCGGGGGTGGCTGGGGATGCACGCCGTTGGGGATGGTCACCGCTTGGTCGGGGCGGGCGACTCGCTGGGCAATGGCGAATGCTCGCTCGCTCTCCGAGACGGCGATCAACCGTGACGCCCGACCTCGAAGCAGGCGCTCGAGCGCCAGCGCCCAGCGCGAGCGAGTGAGCGCGTGGGGCGTGTAAACCGTCGGTGTCTCCGTGCCGACCGTTGCGAGCCGGGCCATCGCCCCGCCGATCGAGCTGTGCCCGTGCACGACGTCTGGCCGCAGGCGCTTGATCGTCCTGCGCAGCGCGAGTAGGGCCAGAACGTGCCGGTGCGGGAGTCGGAAGCGGCCCATCTCGACGCACTCGATCCGCGCCCCGGCTGCTTGCGCTGCCGCCGCGGCGGAGGCCGTGCTCTGGCCGAGGTGGCGCGAAGGCACCGCGAGCACGTGCTGGACGTCGGACGCGTAGCGGACAAGGTCGAGAACGTGCCGGAGCGTGCCGGTCTCCACGGCCTCCACGACGTGCAGCACAGTCAGCTGGCGGACAGGCGGACTCAGGGTCTCTTCGGCGAGCACGTCGACCTAACGCCGGCGTTCGGCCAGACTTGCGCGGGGACTAGGCGAAGGCGTCGCGATAAGCGCCCACGAGCGTCTGTGCCACTTCGGCGAAAGACGCGGAGTTGCGGGCCCGCTCCAGCCCGGCCGCTCGCCGCTCGGCATGAAATTCCCGGTCGGTCAATAGCCGGGTCAGCACATCCGACATCGCCTGGGGTGAGGGCTCAGACACCCAGCAGCCGGCGTCCCCGAGCACCTCCGGCAGCGAAGCGACGCGCGCGCATGCGACGGGGGTCCCGCTGGCGGCGGCCTCCAGCGCCGGAAGGCCGAAGCCCTCGTATCGAGTGGGGTAGGACAACGCCTGAGCCCCCGCCAGCAGCGTGGCCCAGGACGCGTCGTCGAGGAACCCAGGGGCCACGATGCCCGGCTCTGTGGGGTCCTCCGAGTTGCCCACCACTACCAACGTGACGTCTCGCCCCAGCCGCTGCTTCGTCAGGCGCCACGCTTCGATGGCCACCGGCAGGCCTCGACGTGGGGCGCCGCCGATGGCCACCAGGTACGGAGGCGTGATCCCGAGCCGGGAGATCAGCGCGGGAGCATCGCTTGCCCGGTGGGCGTCGAACACCGGGTCAAGCGCATCGGGTGCCACCCGCACCCGCCCAGGATCGAGTCCGAAGTAGTCCACCATCTGGTCCTTGACGAACCGGGACACGGTCGTGATGACGCGCGCGCGAGAGAGCGAGACCCGGATGTTGAGCCGCCAGGCGGCGCGCTTCAACGGCCGAAAGTCCTCGGGGTGCAGCTGAGTTGCCAAGTCGTGGAGGGTCAGCACCGAAGGCCCGCTGGACGTGACCGGCAACGTGTTGAACGTGGCGTGGAAGACACCGTCGAATCGCCGTAGCCACGGAGCGACTGCCAGTTCGAGCCACGCCAGCCCCGGCACGCCTGGCGGACACCGCAGGCGCACGCACTCGGCGGACTCCCGCACCCGCGCCGGTACCCCTGGCTTTCGTGCGTCGAGCAGCACGTACACGTCCGTCTCCTCGGCCAGGTAGGGGATGACGCCAACCAGGTAGCGCGCGACTCCACCGAGCTGCTGGCTCTGAAGGGGGCGCCCGTCGAGAGCCACCCTGAGGCGGGTCATGCCCTCCGGCGGGCGAGCGCGTAGGCGCGCACACCGAAAGCGGCCGCCGCGAACTTCGTAATGGCTCGGATCCCAACGGCTGCGGCGAGCAGCGGCCGCACTGGTGCTGGGGTGGAGGTCGCGAAGTAGCGGTACATGCCCAGATGCGAAGAGACGACCCAGCGCGGGATGGCCTTGCGGATGCTCACTCCGCCCAGGTGGGTCACGACTGCCGAGGGGCAGAACCAGATCTCCCACCCCGCCTGCCACGCTCGTTGGCTCCAATCGAGCCCCTCCCAATCCAGGACAAAGCGCTCGTCCTGGAGGCCGATCTCGCCGATCGCGCTGCGCCGGACCAGATAGCACGCCTCGGCGCCGTGCCCAACGGCGCGCTCCTCATCGTGTGGCCAGCTGTGCCACCAGACGCCGGCCAGGCCGGCCGACCGGCGGCGCAGGAGCCGCTGGCCGAGCAACGCCTCGGGGATGGTCGGAAGGTCCCCGGCCGCGGGCTGTACCTCGCCGTCGGGGTGAACGTGCTTCGCGATCGCAAAGGCGGCGCGCGGACGACGGCGCATCAGATCAAGCAATGCGTCGACTGCCCCCGCCGAGTAGATCACGTCCGGGTTTGAGATCAGCACGAACGCGCCTGTCGAGGCTGCGATGCCTTGGTTGTTCGCCGCCGCCAGGCCGCGGTTGCGGCGATTCGCTACGACTCGTGTGAGCGGAAACCGAGATCGGAGCTCCTCGATGCTCCCGTCGGTCGAGCCGTTGTCGACCACGATCGCCTCCCAGTTGACAGAAGGGGGATTCGCTTGAAGCGAGCGAAGGCAGTCCAGCAGCTCCTGGCCCGAGTTCCAGGCGACGATCACCACGCTGACCCCGGGCGAAACGTTGCCGGTGACATTGCCCGCGGCTGCGGGTTGGGTGGCCGTCACCGGCGACATTGTCGCGGAGCGTACCTTCACGCGCCGGGCGATCCGCCAGTTCGATCGGCAACTGGTCGAGCTCGTGCGCGGCGCGGGCGCACCAGGGCTGTGCGGCGGCGAGTTTGCCTCAGGCAGCCGGTGTCGGCTGATATGTGAACGGCAGCTCGTCCGCGACGTCCCTCAGTAGGGGCGCGTTGGCGTCGCGCAGCGACGGGAGCAGCTCCAGGTCCGACGGCCATGCGATCGCCACATCCGGGTCGTCGTACCTGATCCCGCGCTCGGTCTCGGGGAGTAATAGCCGCTCTGCTTGTAGATCACGTCCGCCTGGTCGGACAGCGTGCAGAAGCCGTGGGCAAAACCGATCGGGCAATAGGCGAGCCGCATGTTCTCCTCGGTCAGCTCGAATGCCTCCCACTCGCCGAAGGTCGGAGAGCCGCGGCGAATGTCGACGACCACATCGAGGATCGCCCCGGTTGCGCAACGCACCAGCTTCGCAATGCCGCTGCCGACCTGAAAGTGCATCCCCCGCACGACCCCGCGCCGGGAGCGCGAGTGGTTGTCCTGGACCATTTCCTCCGGGATCCCCAGCTCACCGAACGCGCTGCGGCGGTACGTCTCGGAGAAGAAGCCGCGCTCGTCTCCGAACACCTGTGGCTCGATCAGGATCGGTCCGTCGAGGCGGGTCTCCAGCCTGCGCATGTGTCTCCTAGGGCTCGCGAAATTGGGGACGGAAGCGTACGCGGAGCGATGCCGTGAGCGTCGACCGCCTCGGCCAACCCGGCGGAGGTACGAATTTCATGCTCGCCAAGTTGTAAGCCAACAAAAGCTTTACACGGTTCCCGACGTTTCCTGGACATGGAGGAGTTCAGCGGCCTGATCCTGGCCGGGTCCACATCGGAGGCGGACGATGTCGTCTACCGGCTACAGGGAGGCTCGCGCTACGCGATGCCGTTGGCGAACCGCGCGCTCGTCCGCTACGCCGCCGACGCACTCGTGGCATGCGGCGTCCAGGACATCGCGATCGCCGTCTCGCCGGACACGCTGGACGACGTGACCGAGCAGGTCGGCGACGGAGACCGGTTCAGCGCGCGTTTCCGCTATCTCGAGCTGAGCGACTCGGACACGGCCCTCGACACGCTCGTCGCGGCCCGGGAGGTCGTCGGGGGGGAGCGACCGATGATCGTCCACTCGGGGGACGCGTTCGTCACCGCCGGGCTCGCCGGCGCGGTCGACGATTTCAAGCGGACCCGCCCCGATGTACTGCTGGTCTCGGAGCCGTCGCACTCGTTTCCCGAGGCCACGGTGGTGGGAGCCCGCTCGGCCGCACGACGGAGTCGGTTCGCCGGGTTGGACAACGTCTCGCCGGCGGCGATCATGGCCCCGGTCGCGCTTGGCGAGCTGGCCGGGTTCATGGCTGACACGGACACGATCGGAGGCACCGTCGCCGCGCTCGCCGAGGCGGGAGTGAACGTGGTCGACCGGGCGCTGGGCGGCTGCTGGTGCTACACCGGCGACTGCGACCACCTGCTCGAGGCCAACACGATGATCCTCGACGAGCTGCCCCACATCCCGGTCGAGGACGAGTTCCCGACCGTGAGGATCGAGGGACGGGTCGCGATCCACCCGAGCGCTCGTCTCGAACGTACGACGATCAGAGGACCGGCGGTGATCGGCGGGGAGGCTGAGCTGATCGATACCTTCATCGGCCCGTACACGTCGATCGGCCGAGGCGCCCGGCTGGAGGGTGCCGAGATCGATCACTCGATCGTGCTGAGCGGCGCCGCGGTTCACCATCTCGGCCATCGGATCGAGGCGAGCGTGGTCGGGGCCGGGGCGCACATTGCCCGTGACTTCGGCATGCCCACCGCGATCCGTCTGCAGGTCGGCCGGTTCTCGACGGTGATGCTCGGGTAGCCACGCCCTCCCGTTCGGGCGGCCGCTGAGATCGCTCCGACCGCCCGACCAGCGACAATCGGTCGCTAGATGAGGGGCGCTCACCTGAAGCTGTTGCTCGTCCTGATCGCCACGACGGCGCTCGGCGCTGGCGCCTCGCTCGCCCTTTCAGATGCCGCCCTCGCGTACTCGATCTGGCCGCTGGCAGGAACTGGGACCGCGTGCTCGACTCCTCCGGTCTGCGGGGATGGAGCTCCCGGGACCGCGGCCTTGCTCGCCTACCCCGAGGGCGTGGCCGTCGACTCGGCGGGCGACGCGTACATCGCCGACTGGGGCGACAACGAGATTCGCAAGCTGTCGGTCACCGGGGCGCTCAGCTCGGTGGCCGGGGGCGGCACCCCCTGCTCTAACCCCCCCGCGTGCGGGGACGGTGGCGCCGCGACCGCCGCCCAGCTCAGTTTCCCCGACGGCGTAGCGGTCGATCAGGCGGGAAACCTCTACATCACCGACACCGGCGACAACGAGGTCCGCAGGGTTTCGCCCGGCGGCACCATCACCCGCTTCGCCGGGAACGGCACATCGTGCGCGAGCCCGCCCTCGTGCGGAGATGGCGGCGCGGCGACCGCCGCACAGCTGCGCTCGCCGTTCGGGGTCGCCGTCGATCGCTCGGGCAACGTGTACATCGCTGACGCAGGCGACAACGAGATCCGCAAGGTCTCGACGGCCGGCAGGATCAGTCGCGTGGCCGGTTCCGGGACTCGTTGTTCGAAGCCGCCGGACTGCGGCGACGGGAGCTCGGCGACCACCGCCCAGCTCAACTTCCCGGCCGGGGTCGCGGTCGATCAGGCGGGGAATGTGTACATCGCCGATGACGGCGACAACGAGATTCGGAAGGTCACCTCCGGCGGGACGATCAGCCGGATCGCCGGCAACGGCACGCCGTGCGCGGCGCCGCCCGCCTGCGGCGACGGAGGCCCGGCGGCCAGCGCGACCCTCGGCGCGCCGGACGGCGTCGCGGTTGACCACACCGGCAACGTCTACGTGGCAGATGATCTGGACAACGAGATCCGCAAGGTGTCCTCGAGTGGGACGATCTCGCGGATCGCGGGAACGGGCGCCGCGTGTGCCCAGCTTTCGAGCTGCGGGAACGGTGGCCCGGCCACCAGCGCGCTGCTCGACTACCCCGACGCGCTCGCTGTGGACCCATCAGGCAACGTCTACGTGGGCGACACCTTCGACCAGCAGCTGCGATGGCTCTCGACCGCCCGCGGCTCGGTCATCCAGACGACGGGCGCCTCGGTGCGGCTGCTCGCGTTCGAGCCGACCGTCGCCAAGACGGCGGTCACGGTCCGCTACGCGCTGAGTGGAACGGCATCGCTCACCCTGTCGGTCAAGCCCGCCGGAGGCAAGCCCACGGTCGTGAGCCGCGCGGCCGGCCGCGCCGGGTGGGGGGAGCTCGGCTGGAACCGCCGGATCGGGGGCGCGGTGGCCGGCCGCGGCCGCTACACGGTGACGGTGACGGCCACGGTCGGGCCTAACAGCGCGACCAGCAGCGTGACCGTCCGGCTGTAGCCGGCGGGCGCTCGCCGCAGCCGCTCACGCCGTCGCTCACCTACCCATCTACAGGTTGACGGCGACGTACTTGGTATCGAGATACTCCTCGATTCCCTCGGGACCGCCCTCGCGACCGAACCCGGACTGCTTGATGCCGCCGAACGGGGCGGCGGGGTTCGAGACCATGCCCTGGTTGAGGCCGACCATCCCCGTCTCCAGGCGCTCGACGACGCGAAGCGCTCGCTTGAGATCGCTCGTGTAGAGGTAGGCCACGAGCCCGAACTCCGTGTCGTTGGCGGCGGCGATCGCGGCTTCCTCGTCGAGGAATCCCTTGACCGGGGCGACGGGTCCGAAGATCTCCTCCGTGAGCAGCTCGGCGCCGTCGGGCACGTCGGTGAGCACCGTCGGATCGTAGAAGTACCCCGCGCCGTCTCGGGCGTGCCCCCCGACGATCGCTCGCGCGCCTCGTCCGACGGCATCCTCCACGAGGTGGGCGACCTTGTCGCGCTGGTTGGAGTCGATCAGCGGACCGACCTCGACACCGTCCTCGGTCCCGCGGCCGACCTTCATCGCGCCCATCCTCTCGGCGAGCTTCTCGGCGAACTGCTCGGCCACGGCGTCCGCCACGTGGAAGCGGTTGGCGGCCGTGCATGCCTCGCCGATGTTGCGCATCTTCGCGATCAGCGCACCCTGCACCGCGTCGTCGAGATCGGCGTCCTCGAACACGATGAACGGGGCGTTGCCGCCGAGCTCCATCGACAGCCGCAGGAGGTTCTCTGAGGCCTGCTCCATCAGCTTGCGCCCGACCTCTGTGGAGCCGGTGAACGACAGTTTGCGCAGCCGTGGGTCGGAGATCAGCGGGCCGGTGGACTCGCTCGCCGACGAGGCGGTGAACAGGTTGAGCACGCCGCCCGGGAGCCCTGCTTCCTCGAGGATCTTCGCGAGCATCAGCATCGACAGCGGGGTCTGCTGCGCGGGCTTGACGACCATCGTGCAGCCTGCGGCGATCGCCGGGCCGACCTTGCGGGTTCCCATCGCCAGCGGGAAGTTCCACGGAGTGATCAGGAGGCACGGGCCCACCGGCTGCTTCATCGTCAGCAGGCGGCCCTGCCCGTTGGGGGCGACGGCGTAGCGGCCGTCGATCCGCACCGCCTGCTCGGAGAACCAGCGCAGGAACTCGGCGGCGTAGGTGATCTCGGCCTTGGACTCCTTGACCGGCTTGCCCATCTCGAGCGTCATCAGAAGCGCAAGCTCGTCCTGGCGCTCGATGATGATGTCGAATGCCCGGCGGAGGATCTCGCCCCGCTCGCGCGGCGGGTGCTGGCTCCAGTCGGGGCCGGCCTCGACGGCCGCGTCGAGTGCAGCCTTGGCGTCGTCGACCGACGCGTCGGCGACCTCGACGAGCGTCTCGCCGGTGGAGGGGTCCTCGACGGGGACCGTTCCCTTCGAGCCATCTCGCCATTGACCGGCGATGTACAGCTGCTTGGGGACCTGGTCGAGGACCTGCTGCTCTTCGGTGGCGGTGGTGGTGGTCATATCGACAACGTTACCCCGCGAGAGCTTGCGTCAATGGGGTCACGCGCTGAAACGCGTAGCGGCGGCCGGAGCCGCCGCTACGCACTGCTTGTTCTATGCGCTGATCTATGCCGCTGAGTGGACCGGCGCGGGCTCGAGCGCCGCGCCGAGCACCTCGTCGATCGTCATCGCGAAGTGGAACTTCATCGCGTCGCGAACCTCTTCGGGTACGTCGTCGAGGTCGCCTCGGTTGCGCTCGGGCAGGACCACGTCGGTCAGGCCCGCGGCGTGAGCGGCGAGCACCTTCTGCTTGAGGCCGCCGATTGGCAGGACGCGTCCCTGGAGCGTCACCTCGCCGGTCATCCCGACGGTGTGGCGGACCGGGCGTCCGCTGAGCAGCGAGCTCAGCGCGGTGACCATCGTCACCCCGGCGCTCGGGCCGTCCTTGGGGATCGCTCCGGCGGGCACGTGCACGTGGAACGAGTGCTCCTCGAACGCGCCGGGCTCGATGCCCAGGTCATCGGCATGGCCGCGCACGTAGGAGAGCGCGATCTGCGCCGACTCCTTCATCACGTCGCCAAGCTGACCGGTCAGGGTGAGCCCGGGCTTGCCTTGCATCGAGGTCGCCTCGACGAACAGCACATCGCCGCCCGCGCCCGTGACCGCTAGACCGGTCGCCACGCCGGGGACGGCAGTGCGAATTGCCGACTCCTGGAAGTGGCGCTGGCGGCCAAGCGCGTCCCGGACCTGATCGAGGTCGATCGTGACCGGCGGCGGCGTCTGGTTCGACGCGATCTTCGTCGCCGTCTTACGCAACAGCGTCCCGAGCTCACGCTCGAGCTGGCGGACGCCCGCCTCGCGCGTGTACTCGGTTGCGATCGTGTTCAACAGCTCATCCGAGATCTCGACTTCCTCAGCCCGGAGCCCGTTTCGCTCGAGCTGACGTGGCCACAGATACCCGCGCGCGATCGCGACCTTCTCGGAGGTCGTGTACCCGTCGAAGCGGATCACTTCCATCCGGTCCAGCAGCGGTCCGGGGATCGTGTCGGCGACGTTCGCCGTGGCGATGAACAGCACACCGCTCAGGTCCAACTCGACATCGAGGTAGTGGTCCCGGAAGCTGTGGTTCTGCGCCGGGTCCAGGACCTCGAGCAGGGCGGAGCTGGGGTCGCCGCGCCAATCCGCGCCGACCTTGTCGACCTCGTCGAGCATGATCACCGGGTTCATCGTCTCGGCGTCACGCAGCGCCCTGACCAGCCGGCCCGGGAGCGCGCCGATGTATGTGCGCCGGTGGCCACGGATCTCGGCCTCGTCGCGGACGCCGCCCAGCGACATCCGGACGAACTCTCTGCCTGTGGCGCGCGCGATCGACTCGCCGATCGAGGTCTTGCCCGTCCCGGGCGGCCCGATCAGCGTCAGGATCGCGCCGGAGCGCTTGTCCTCAGAGATGCCACGCTCCTGGCGGAGCTTCTTGACCGCGATGTACTCGACGATCCGGTTCTTGACGTCGTCCAGGCCTGCGTGATCAGCGTCGAGGACTTCCCTTGCGTGCTCCGGATCAAGCCGCTCGTCCGAGCGCTTGTTCCACGGAACCGCGATCAGCCAGTCCAGGTACGTCCGGATGACTGTCGACTCGGCGCTCTGCTCGCCCATCCGCTCGAGGCGACCGAGCTCCTTCTCGGCTTGCTCACGGACGGCATCGGGCATACCGGCTTCTTCGATCTTGGTCCTGTATTCCTCGACGACGGATGCGTCGTCCTCGCCGAGCTCCTTGCGGATCGACTCCATCTGCTTGCGCAGGAAGTAGTCGCGCTGCTGCTTCTCGGCGCCGGACTCGACGTCCTCGCGAATCCGCTTGCGGACCTGGAGCTCAGCCAGGCGCTCCCGCTGGAGCTTGAGCGCGAGCTCGAGCCGCTCGGTCACGTCGAGCGTCCGAAGCAGCTCGACCTTCTGCTCGTAGCCGATGTCGGGCGAGTAGCCAGTCGTGTCGGCCAGCGAGCCAGGCTCGGTGATGCTCCGGACGAACGCCGAAACCCGGCCGTCGTCCCCGCGCTGCTCGAGGATCTCCTCGACCACCGCGCGGTACTCGCGCTCCAGGTTGCGAGTGCGACCGTCAACCGGAGTCTCGTCGGCGTGCTCCTCGACTTCGACGTACAGACGACCGTCGGGAAGCGTATGCGCGGCGCCTGCGACGCCGCGGTGAAGTCCCTGAAGGGTGACGGCTCGCGCGCCACCGGGAAGCTTGACGCGATCGGCGACTTCGGCGACCGTGCCTACGCTCGCGAACTCCTGCTCATGCCGGGGCACGAGCAGCACGCGCTCGTCCTCGCCGACGTCCACGGCGAGCGTGAGCGACATGCCGGGGAAGACCACGGCGTCGTCCAGCGGGACTAGTAGTAGGCGATCGGACATGCTCAATTCTTCGCTTTCAGTAGCTGCTTACTAAGGATAAGTAAGGATATCACTTTTCGTGGTCGGCCTAGGGTGTTATCTAAGTCGGGCTCACTTAGATTAGCGGACGCTTCTGGCCGTCTGTGCCGATCGCCCGCGCTTGCGGCAGATCGTCGGTGCCGAGGGGGCCCGATGGCGCCGGCGCGCTCGTGGCCTCGTCGGCATGCGTCGGCTTCCCGCGCCCCCGGCGGCTTCACATCTGGGATCATTCTGCGGTGCCCCAGGTCGACGCGTCAGATACGCCCGCGGAAGAGCCGGCGCACGACGTCCTCGCCGCCGAGGCATTCGCGGTCCCCGCGCCGGACCCGGCGCTCCGTCACGGCCCGGTCAAGCTTCCGGACGATCCCAGCGGGATCGCCGAGCCGCACGACATCCTCGCCGCCGAGGAGTTCGCGATGCCTGCGGGTCCGCCGCGCCCCCGGGGTGCGGGTGCCTCCGGGGCCGCGCGTGCGTGGCAGGGCCTTGGCGCCGCCGCCGCCATCCTGGCCCTGTTGGGGCTCAGGCGCCGCCGCCGCTAGGGCCCGGCCCCGGCAGGGTCGGCGCGCCCCGGCCGTAAGGCGCGTCCGGCCGTAAGGCGTGCCGCACGGCGCGCCCGGCCGCACGGCCCCACCGGCGTCCACCAAGGTGCTCCGGCGTCCACCGGCGTCCACCGGCGTCCACCGGCGTCCACCAAGGTGCTCCGGCGTCCACCGACGTCCACCAAGGTGCTTGCGCAGAAGTGTTGCGCGCCGTCACTCACGTGTCACGAATTCTCGGTCACGCTGGGTTCTATGTCGGACCTGGTCGATCGAGTGCACCGTATAGGTGCAATAAGTCGTCCACGTGCGCATCGGTTGGCTGCGCTCGCGGCGATTCAGCACGGAGTCGTGGCTCGATGGCAGCTGCTCGCGCTTGGGGTGTCGTCCCGGACGATCCAGGCGTGGCTCGACCAGGGGCTGCTCCACCGGATCTACCGTGGGGTCTACGCCGTCGGTCACCGGCGCTTGGCGCTGCGAGGCCGATGGATGGCCGCGGTCCTGGCCGGCGGGCCGGACGCCGTGCTCAGCCACCGCGCGGCCGTGGCGCTGTGGGACCTCCGCCCGGTTCCGAGCGGGCCGATAGACGTGACGGTGCCGGGGCGCACCCGGAAGGGCCAGACGGGCATTCGTGTCCACAGTGTCCACGCGCTGCATGACGACGATCGGGCCAGCGTCGATGGGATCCCGGTCACCACGGTCCACCGGGCGCTGCTGGACTACGCAGAGGCTGCGCGTCCGCAGGAGCTTCGGCTCGCCATCGAGGCGGCAGACCGGCGCGAACTGCTCGATCTAAGGACGATCGACGTGGTCCTCGCGAGGAGTCCAGGCCGCCACGGCTGCAAACCACTCCGCGCGACGCTCGCGCAGCTGAGCGGTCCCGCGCCCTGGACCCGATCTGAGCTCGAGCGGGCATTCCTGGCCCTGTTGCGAGGCGCCGGTCTGCCGGAGCCGAGCGTCAACGTCCTCATCGAGGGCGAGCTCGTCGACTGTGTCTGGCCGCAGTCCCGGCTCGTCGTCGAGGTTGACAGCTACGGCTTCCACAGGTCCCGCAGCCAGTTCGAGAAGGACCGCCGACGGGACGCGAAGCTCCTCGTGGCCGGCTACCAGGTGCTCCGGGTCACCCAGCGCCGAGTCAAGTTCGAGGCGCAGGAGCTCGTCGGGGAGCTGGTTACGCTGCTCAGCGGCGGGCGCGCCGCGGCATCAGGTCCGTGATCGTCCCGGCGGCAATCTCTGCCGCGAACGCGACGGTCTCTGAGAGCGTGGGGTGGGGGTGGATCGTCAGGGCGATGTCCTCCGCGTCTGATCCCATCTCAAGGGCGTGAACGGTTTCGGCGATCAGGTCCCCGGCGTTGACGCCGACGATCCCCGCCCCGAGCAGCCGCCGGGTTCCGGGTGCGAACAGCAGCTTGGTCAGCCCCTCATCGCGCCCGAGCCCGAGTGCACGCCCCGACGCCGCCCATGGGAAGACCGCCGTCTCGTGCTCGATCCCCTGCTCCCGGGCCGCCGTCTCGGTCAGGCCTATCCACGCGACCTCCGGATCGGTGAACGCCACGGCAGGGATCGCGCGCGGGTCGAACTCAACCGGCATCCCGGCGATCACCTCGGCCGCGGCCTTCCCCTCGTGCGAGGCCTTGTGCGCGAGCATCGGCTCGCCGACGATGTCGCCGATCGCGTAGATCCATGGGACGT
This sequence comes from uncultured Solirubrobacterales bacterium, assembly GCA_963695965.1. GTDB lineage: Bacteria > Actinomycetota > Thermoleophilia > Solirubrobacterales > Solirubrobacteraceae > Palsa-465. The sequence goes on along the minus strand of CAVOIU010000045.1, from coordinate 31,759 downwards.
TGGTCCGCAGCTGGCGGTCCACGCGGATGAATCCGCCCTCGTCGACCGCGACCCCAGCAGCGCTCGCGCCGATCTCCGCGCCGTTGGGCTTTCTCCCGACGGCGACCAGGACCTGATCGAACAGCCGCGACTCGCCGCCCGAGAACCCGACCTTCAGCCCGCTCTTCTGGGCTTTCACGGATAGGACCTCGGTTCCGGTGTGAATCGCGTCGTAGCGCCCGGTGATCCGTTTCTGCAGCGGCTTGACGAGGTCCGGATCGCACCCGGGCAGCAACTGATCGAGTAACTCGACGACCACCACCTTCGTGCCCAGCGCGTCGTAGACGGTTGCGAGCTCGAGGCCGATGATGCCCCCGCCGATCACGAGCAGCCGCTTCGGAATGCCCGGCAGCTCGAGCGCGCCGGTCGAATCGATTATCCGCGGGTCCTCTGGCAAGTGCGGGAGGGTCGCGGCCCGCGAGCCGGCGGCGATGACGCAGTTCTCGAACGAGATCGTGCGATCGCCGATCTGGATCGTGTGCGGGCCGATGAATTTGGCCTCCCCGTGCACGACCTCGACCTCGCGCTGGCGGGCGAGCAGCTTCAGCCCGCCGGTGAGCTTGGTGACCACGGACTGCTTCCACTCGCGGAGCGCGTCGATGTCGATCTTGGGCCGGCCGAAGGCGATCCCGTGCGATGTCATCTCCTCCGCCTCGGCGACGACGCGGGCGGCGTGCAGAAGGGCTTTCGAGGGGATGCAGCCAACGTTGAGGCACACGCCGCCGAGACGCTCGTGCCGCTCGATCAGGATCGTCTTGAGCCCGAGATCGGCCGCGCGGAACGCCGCTGTGTAGCCGCCGACGCCGGCCCCGAGCACCACCACCTGGGCGTCGTAACCCTTCCCGTCGGCCCCAGGCTGGGCCGGGGGCGCCGGCTCCGCCACCACCGTCGTCCCCGAATGCGGCGGATCGGGGGTGGGTGCGGCCGCTGCCTCGCTGTCCAGCGTCAGCAGCACGCTTCCCTCGGACACGCGATCGCCGATCTTGACGCGCAGCTGCGCGACCGTCCCCGCGAACGGCGCCGGGACGTCCATCGTCGCCTTGTCGGACTCGAGCGTGACCAGCGGGTCCTCGAGCGCCACCTCGTCGCCGGCCGAGACGTGGATCTCGATCACGGGTACGTCCGTGAAGTCCCCGATGTCGGGAACCGTGACCTCGACGGTTTGGCTCACAGCAGCGCCCTGCGCAGGTCGCCGAGCACCCGGGCCAGGTAGGCGACGAACCGCGCGGCGGCGGCACCGTCGATCGCCCGGTGGTCGTAGGAGAGCGACAGCGGCAGCATCAGCCGCGGAACGAACTCCTCGCCGTCCCACACGGGCTTCATCGCGGCGCGGGTGACGCCGAGGATCGCGACCTCGGGCGCGTTGACCAGCGGGGTGAACGAGGTCCCCCCGATCCCCCCCAGCGATGAGATCGTGAACGTGCTCGCGCTCATCTCGGCGGGTCCAAGCTTGCCCTCGCGCGCCCGGGCCGAGAGCTCGGCCAGCTCGCGTGCGATCTCGAGCACGCCCTTGCCATCCGCCTCCCTGATCACAGGCACCACCAGGCCGCCGGGTGTGTCCGCCGCGAACCCGATGTTGTAGTAGCGCTTGAGGATCAGCTCGTCGCCGTCGAGCGAGGCGTTGAAGTCCGGGAGCTCCTTGAGCGCCGCGACGGACGCCAGCACCAGGAACGACAGCATCGTCACCTTCACGGGCTTGCCGTCCGCTCGGCCTCCGGCCTCGCCTGATTGGGCGACGCCCGTGCCATCCGGCTTCGTGGACGCGTGCTCCTGGTTCAGCCGGACCCGCCAGGTCTCGAGCTCGGTGATGTCGGCCTCGTCGTTGTGGGTGACGTGCGGGATCGTCGCCCAGTTGCGCGCGAGGTTCGGTGCCGAGATCCGCTGGATACGGGAGCGCGGGACGCGCTCGATCGGTCCCTGCTTGGAGAAGTTGGGCGTCGGCCACGGCGGCAGCTCGAGACCCGTCCCCCGGACGGACGCCGAAGGCAAAGCCGCCCCTCTCTCCAGGTCCTCGAGCGTGATCCGCCCCTTGCGCCCGCTCCCCGGCACGCTCGACAGATCGACTCCGAGCTCGCGCGCGCGGCGGCGGACCGAGGGGCTTGCGTAGACAGATTCAGTGCCGTCGCCGTTCGCCGCCGGAGCGCGAGCGGGAGCGGGCGTGGGGTCATCCACGGGGCCCTCTGCCGCCAGCGCGCTCGCGATCGAGTCCGGGGCCGCTGCCTCGCTCGGCGCGCCCTCCGAGGCGATCACCGCCGCCTTCGACGAGATCGCCTCGCCGGCCGCGGGCTCGATCGTCAGCAGCAGGGTCCCCTGGGAGACGCGGTCGCCGACGGCGACGTGGAGCTCTCGCACGACGCCCGCGAACGGGGCCGGGACATCCATCGTCGCCTTGTCGGACTCGAGCGTCAGGAGCGGGTCGTCGGGTGCGACCTCCTGGCCGGGAGCGACGTGGACCTCGATCACCGGAATGTCCTCGAAGTCGCCGATGTCGGGGACCTCGACCGGGATCACTTCAGCGGGGGTCATACGGTCGTCGGCAGCGGGGCGTCGGGGTCGATCTCGTAGCGCTCTAACGCTTCCTGGACTCGCGAGCGCTCGATCGTGCCGTCGTCTGCCAGGGCCTTGAGCGCGGCCAGCACCACGTAGTGGCGGTCGATCTCGAAGAACCGCCGCAGGGCACGCCGGAAGTCGCTGCGCCCGAAGCCGTCGGTGCCGAGCACCAGGTACCGGCCCGGCACCCATTGGCGGATCTGGTCGGCGAACGCGCGGATGTAGTCGGTCGAGGCGATCACGGGACCGCCCCGCCCGTCCGCGGACAGGCGTTCCTCGACGTAGGCCCGGCGTGGCTCCGAGGTCGGGTGGAGCATGTTCCAGCGCTCGACATCGATCCCGTCCCGGCGAAGCTCGGTGAACGAGGTGACGCTCCAGACGTCGGCCGCGACCCCGAAATCGCTCTCCAGCAGCTCGGCCGCGGCGAGCACCTCGTTGACGATCGTCCCCGAGCCGAGCAGTTGCACTCGCGGCCCGTCTCCGGTGCCCGGGCGCAGTGGGTAGATCCCTCGGAGGATCCCCTCCTCGGCGCCCTCGGGCATCGGGGGGTGCCGGTAGTTCTCGTTCATCAGAGTGATGTAGTAGAAGACGTCTTCCTGACCACCGGCTTCGCCGGCGCTGCCCCCGACCATCCGCCGCAGGCCGTCGTGGACGATCACCGCGAGCTCGTAGGAGAACGCCGGATCGTATGCCCGGACGTTGGGCACGACGGAGAACAGCACGTGGCTTTGGCCGTCTGCGTGCTGGAGCCCCTCGCCGTTCAACGTGGTTCGCCCGGCCGTCCCGCCCAACATGAACCCTCGGGTGCGGCTGTCGCCGGCGGCCCAAACGAGGTCGCCCACCCGCTGATACCCGAACATCGAGTAATAGATGTAGAACGGGACCATCTGCACGCCATGGGTGCTGTAGGAGGTGCCCGCGGCGATGAACGAGGAGATCGAGCCGGCCTCCGTGATGCCCTCCTCGAGGATCTGGCCGTGCTCGTCCTCCTTGTAGAACATCAGCTGCTCTGAGTCCTGGGGCTGATACAGCTGGCCGACCGGCGAGTAGATCCCGACTTGGCGGAACAGCCCCTCCATGCCGAACGTGCGCGACTCGTCCGGGACGATCGGCACGACGTGCGGGCCGATGCGTTTGTCGCGCAGGAGCGCCGCGAGCACGCGGACGAACGCCATCGTCGTCGAGATCTCCCGACCACCGGCCTCGCCCGGGGCGCCTCCGGTTCCCTCGAGCTGACCCTTGAACAGCTCCAGCTCCGGAACGGGCAACGGCTCGGCGTGCCGGCGACGAGCGGGAAGGCTGCCGCCGAGCGCGGCGCGGCAGTCGCGCAGGTAGCGCATCTCTTGCGAGTCGTCGGGCGGCTTGTAGTACTCCGCCGAGCGAACCTGCTCGTCGGTCAGCGGGAGCTCGAACCGGTCGCGGAAGGCGAGCAGCGCGTCCTCGGTCATCTTCTTGGCCTGGTGGGTGATCATCTGGCCCTCGCCGGAGGCGCCCATCCCGTAGCCCTTGATCGTCTTGGCCAGGATCACCGTCGGCTGTCCGGTGTGGCCGACCGCCTCGTGGTAGGCGGCGTAGACCTTCTGCTGGTCCAGCCCACCCCTGTTCAGCAGCCAGATCTCGTCGTCTGACATGTGCGCGACGCGCTCGAGCAGCACCGGGTCCTTGCCGAAGAAGTGCTCGCGGACGTAGGCCCCGTCGCGCGACTTGTACGTCTGGTACTCGCCGTCGACGGACTCCTCCATCACGCGCACGAGCCGATTGTCGTGGTCGGCCGCCAGCAGGGGGTCCCAGCGCGAGCCCCAGATCACCTTGATCACGTTCCAGCCCGCGCCACGGAAGTCGGACTCGAGCTCCTGGATGATCTTGCCGTTGCCGCGGACGGGCCCGTCGAGCCGCTGGAGGTTGGCGTTGACGACCCAGATCAGGTTGTCGAGATGCTCGCGGCCGGCCAGCCCGATCGAGCCCATCGTCTCGGGCTCGTCGACCTCGCCGTCGCCGATGAACGCCCACACCTTGCGGCCGGCGGTCTGCGCCATCCCGCGCGCCTCGAGGTACTTCATGAACCTGGCCTGATAGATCGAGGTGATCGCGCCGAGCCCGAGGGACACGGTCGGGAACTGCCAGAAGTCGGGCATCAGCCACGGATGCGGGTACGAACTGAGGCCGTCCGGCTTGGAGACCTCCTGGCGGAAGCCGTCGAGCTGCTGCTCGCTCAAACGTCCCTCCAGAAAGGCCCGGGCGTAATTACCGGGGGAGGAGTGTCCCTGGAAGTAGACGAGATCGTCCCCCCGCCAGAAATGGTTGAACCCGACCTCGTACAGAGTCGCGACAGACTGGTAGCTGGCGATGTGGCCGCCGAGCTCGGAGGACTCCTTGTTCGCCCTGACCACCATCGCCATCGCGTTCCAGCGAACGATCGAGCGCAGCCGGCGCTCGAGGGCGGGGTCGCCGGGCAGCTTGGCCTCCAGCTCGGCGGGGATCGTGTTGACGTACGGAGTGTTGAGGCTGGCGATCGGGCCGGTCCCGGCGTGCTGCGCCCGCTCGACGACCCGCCGCAGCAGCTGTCGAGCTCGGGCCGGGCCGTCGTGTGCGACGACCGCGTCGATCGCGTCGAGCCACTCGCTGGTCTCGCCCGCGTCCATGTCCGCGCCGGCGCCGTTGGATCCGAGGCTTTCGACCCGATCGGTCATCTCGTATGCGATGGTACGCGGGTGGTCACGGCAGATGAAGACCTCGCCTTTGCCGGTCCGGTCGCGCTCGCGGAACGGGTCCGCCGCAAGGAGATTCACCCGCGCGAGGTCGTGGAGCTGTGCCTGCGGCGAATCGAGGAAATCGATCCCAAGCTGAACGCCTTCCGGACGACGATGCCCGAGGAGGCGATGGCGGCGGCCGAGCAGGCCCCGCCCGATGGTCCGCTCGCGGGCGTGCCGATCGCGGTCAAGGGAGATACACCCCTCGCGGGCCAGCCGACGACCCGGGGGTCACGGACGCACGGGCCGCCTGAGACCGCTGACGCCGAGGTCGTTCGCCGGCTCCGGGCCGGCGGCGCGATCCCGATCGGGATCACGAACGTCCCCGAGCTGACGATCTTCCCGTGGACCGCCAGCGACGCGACCGGCATCACCCGCAATCCGTGGCGCCCAGACCGGACGCCCGGCGGTTCGTCCGGCGGCTCGGCGGCGGCGGTGGCCGCGGGCATGGTCCCGGCCGCGACCGGCTCCGACGGCGGCGGCTCGATCCGGATCCCCGCCGCCTGCTGCGGCCTGGTCGGGATGAAGCCGACCCGCGGGCGGGTGTCGAAGATGCCCGAGGGCGAGCACTGGCTCGGCCTCAGCACCTACGGGCCGCTCGCCCGCACGGTCGCCGACAGCGCCGCGATGCTCGACGCGATGCACGGCGCGGTCGCCGGCGACGTCGATCACGCTCCTCCGTTCGAGGGGAGCTACCTGGAGGCCGCCGGGACCGCTCCCGGCCGGCTCCGGATCGCGACCTCGAGCAAGATCCCCCCGGGCCTGATCGCCTCGCTGTCCGCCGATCAGCGGATGGCCTGGGAGGGAATCGCCCAACTGCTGACCGAGCTCGGGCACGAGGTCGTGGAGCGCGATCCCGCCTACGGCATGGTCGGGATGGAGTTCACCCAGACGTGGCTGCGTGGGATCTACGAGGACACGCGCCAGGTCCCCGACCCCTCGATGCTCGAGCGGACGACCCGCCGGTTGGCCTCCGCGGGCCGGCTATTGGTGTCCGGCCGTCGGGCGCGCGGGCTGCGCGAGCGGCGGCCGAGGACGAGCGCGCGGATCCTGGCGCTGTGGGACGAGGTCGACGTGCTGCTGACTCCCGGCCTCGCGACGACCGCAATCCAGGCCGAGGGCGGGTATGGCCGTAGCGCGCTGGGGGCGTTCAACATGTCCGCCCGGTTCACTCCGTGGACGCCCCCGTTCAACCTCACCGGCCAGCCGGCGGTCACGCTGCCGGCTGGGCTCTCCGCCGACGGGCTCCCGCTGAGCGTGCAGCTCGTCGGGAGGATCGGCGCGGAGGACACGCTCTACGGACTCGCCGGCCAGCTCGAGGAGGCGCGTCCCTGGGCCGCCGAGCGCCCGCCGCTTGGGCGAGCCAGTTGAGCTGAGCGGACCGCGGGGGCGCGATGCAGATCTTTGTGCTGGCCCTGTACGCGGCGGTCTACCCGACGCTGCTGGCGGCGGTGGGGATCCTGCTTGGCCATCCCCGCCGGTACCGGCTCCTGACCGCGTTCCTGCTCGCCGGGATCGCGGTCAGCGTCGGATTCGGAATCGGCATCGTGCTGCTGATCCACGGCTCGGGCGCCGTCAAGCACCAGAGCTCGGGCTGGAGCTGGGGGACCGACCTCGTCGTCGGCGTCCTGGCGCTGCTGCTGGCGCTCGCCCTCGCAACCCACGCCTGGCAACGCCTGCGGAGGCGACGCCGGCCGGCTCCGCAGGCTCCGGGGGAGACCGGCACGCCCTCCGGCGTCGCGGCCGACCCGGAGCCGTGGTCGCAGCGCCTCCTCGCCAAGGGCTCGGTTCCGATCGTGGTTGCTGCCTCGGTGGCGCTCAACGTCCCGGGCGCTGTCTACCTCGTGGCGCTGAAGGACATCGCGGTCGGCCACCACGCTGTCCCGATAGAGCTGGCTCTGGTGCTCGCCTTCAACCTGATCATGTTCCTGCTCGCCGAGATCCCGTGGATCGGCCTGATGGTCGCTCCCGAGCGCACCGAGCGACTCGTGGCCAGGGCAGGCGACTTTCTCGCGGCCCACGGGAACCGGATCGCCACCGTCGTCTGCGTGATTCTCGGTATCCACCTGATCATTCGAGGGCTGGTCCACTCCTGATCTCGCCGTCCTCGTCGAAGGTGCGCCGCGCGAGCGCCAGAAACTCGGTCACCGCCGGTGGGTGGCGGCGATCCTGGCGCCACGCGAGCGTGATGTCGCGGGAGAGCGCGGGGTCGACCAGCGCGACCGCGGCGACGTCGGCCCCAGGAGCGGTGGCGTCCGAGCGGGGCAGGATCGCGACGCCCATCCCGCGGGCCACCAATCGCCGGATGCGCCCGCTCTCGTTTGACTCGAGCTTGATCTGGGGCTGGAAGCCGGCGTGACGGCCGGCCGCCAACAGCAGCTCCCGCAGGCGGGCCCCCTCGCGGTAGCTGATGAACTCCTCGCCCTTGAGCTCGGCCATCCGCAGCTTGCGTCTCCTCGCAAAACGATGGTCCGTGGGGAGGACCGCGACGAGCTCCTCGGAGACGAGCTGGTGTAGCCCGAGCCCGTGACTCTCGACGCGCTCGGTCACCGACAGAAAGGCGAGGTCAAGCGCGTCGTCGCGGAGCATCTCCGCGAGCTCCTCGCTCGCCTGCTCTCGGACCGTGAGCTCGATCCCGGGATGGCGCTCGTGGAAGATCGCCAGCGGAATCGAGACGTCGACCGGTCCCATCGTGTGCATCGTCCCGACGGTGACGTGCCCGCTCTCCATTCCCTTGAGCGCTTCGAGCTCGGCGGTCGCCGCGTCGATTTCGCCGAGGATCCGCCTCGCGCGGGCGACGAGCAGCAGGCCGGCGTGGGTGATCGTGACCTGCCGCGTGGTTCGCTCCACGAGCGTCACCCCGACCTCGTCCTCCAATCGCTTGATCTGCTGCGAAAGCGCCGGCTGCGCGACGTGCTCGCGCTCTGCCGCTCTGGTGAAGTGCCGCTCCTCGGCGAGCGCGACGAGGTACCGGAGTTGGCGAAGATCCATAAGCAAAAACTATAGATAGCTGCCAATACTCGTCTTGGACATCTAAAGGTCCAGCCGTCAATATGGCGGGGCAACACCCTCTCCTCCCTCATCGCGCCCCGCGTTCCGGCCCAGATCATCCGCCGGTTTCCGGGGCGCGATTCCTTTAAGGTCTGAAGCAATGGCCACGATCAACGTTTCCGCAGACCGCGCAATTGGAGCGCCGGCGGATGCGGTCTACGGCTACCTGGCGGACATGCGCGAACACCACCCGCGATTTCTGCCGCCGGCGTTCGAGGATTTCCAGGTCGAATCGGGTGGCGTCGGTGCCGGCACGATCACGTGCTTCAAGGTGAACGCAGGAGGCCGAAGTCGCGAGTACCGGATGGAGGTGGCGGAGCCCGAGCCCGGGCGCGTGATCACCGAGTCCGACACGGGTTCGAGCCTCGTGACGACCTTCACCGTCACGCCCGAGGGGTCCGTTGCCCGTGTCGAGATCTCGACGACATGGCAGGGCGCGGGCGGGATCGGGGGGTTCTTCGAGCGGCTGTTCGCGCCCAGGGCGATGCGCTCGATCTACGCCGACGAGCTCGAGCGGCTGGACGCCTACGCTCGCGAGCGGCACGGGTTGGCGAGCTAGCCCGGCACCGGGCCGCGCCCCTTGCACGTGGCGCCGCCTTGGGGCACCGCGCCCGCGATTATACGAGTAAGTCAATCGATTTACTGTAGTATGCTCACCACGTGAGCTTGTCCCGTGGAGATCTTGAGCGATTCGTCGAGGGTGTCCTCGCCACCCCCGAGCTGTGGCGCCACCTGGTCAGGCACTCCGCCGAGGGCCGCGTGTACGAGCAGATCTGGGACGACGAGGAAGTCAACGCCTGGCTGATCTGCTGGAGCGAGGACCAGGACACGGGCTTCCATGATCACGACCGCTCGGAGGCGGCGATCGCCGTCGTGGAGGGGCGGATTCGCGAGGACCGGCTGCGGCTGGGGAGACCGCCCGAGACGCGGGTGGTCGGACCGGGACGCACCGTGATCGTGCCGGCGGTGGCGATCCACCGGGTATTGCACGCCGGGGTCGCGCCGGCGGTGACCATCCACGCGTACTCGCCTCCCCTGAGAAGAACCGGCTCCTACCGGGTCGGGGCCGACGGCGAGCTCGAGCGAGCGTCGGTCTCATACGAGGAGGAGCTGCGCGCGGAGGCCGTGCTGAGCTGAGCCGCGTGAGCGTGCCGCTTGCCGTCACGCCGGCCGTTCACGGCGAGCGGAGTGTCACTAATGTCAGTCGCCGCTCATGGCGACCGGGGACGCACAGCCCACCCTCGCTGCCGACTCGCTCGGCGTCGTAACCGACGCCGTCGCGCGCGCGGGCGAGTCTCTGGCGCTGGCAGCGCGGCACCTCGATCCCTCACTCGTCGACGTGCTGCGGATCCTCGGCTTCGACAAGGAGTACGTCTCCGCACAGGGTTCCTACCTCCACGACGCCGACGGGCGCGCCTACCTCGACTTCCACACCGGCGAGGGCTTCGCGAGCGTCGGTCACAACCATCCCGACGTGCGTGACGTGCTGCACGCGACGCTCGCCGCCGACCTCGTCGGCGGCGTCCAGCTGCACTACTCGGTGCTCGCGGGGATGCTTGCCGAGGCGCTGTCGGAGCGCCTGCCCCCCGGGCTCGACGCGGTGTTCTTCACGAGCACCGGGGCGGAGGCGGTCGACGCCGCGATGAAGTTCGCCCGCGCCGCGACCCACCGGCCGCGGTTGATCTCCTGTGACTCGAGCTTTCACGGGGTCACCCTCGGGCCGCTGTCGCTGGTGGGGGACGATTTCTTCAAGGAAGGGTTCGGGCCGCTGCTGCCGGGCTGCGCGCGAGTTCCGTTCGGCGACCTCTCGAGCCTGGAGGCGGAGCTCAGCTCGGGCGATGTTGCCGCGTTCATCGTCGAACCGATCCAGGGACGGATGGTGACCTTGCCTCCCGACGGGTACCTGCAGGCAGCGCAGGAGCTATGTCGCCGCCACGGCACTCTGTTCGTCATCGATGAGGTCCAGACTGGACTCGGCCGGACCGGGAAGTGGTTCGCGCTCGAGCACTGGGAGCTCGAGCCCGATTTCGTGCTCGTCGGCAAGGCGCTCAGCGGGGGCTACATGCCCGTGGCGGCGATGGTCACAAGGCGCGATATCTATCAGCGCGCGGTCGGGACGCTTGAGCGCTGCTACGTGCACCAGTCGACGTTCGGCCGCAATCGCCTGTCGATGTCGGCCGGCCTGGCCACGCTGCGGATCATCGCGCGCGACCGCCTGGTGGAGCACGCCACGCAGATCGGCGGTGTGCTGAGGGCCGGGCTCGGTGAGCTCGCCGAGCGCTACGAGATGGTCAAGGAGGTGCGCGGCAGTGGCCTGATGATCGGAATCGAGCTGGGCGCCCCGAGCTCGCGGCTGGCACGGCTGAACTGGCGATTGATTCATATGGCGAGCGAGGGACTGTTTCCGCAGCTGATAGTGATCCCTCTGCACCGCGATCACGGCGTGATCACGATGGCGGCCGGCAAGAACGATGTGATCAAGCTGCTGCCGCCGCTGACGCTCTCGCAGGCCGAGGCGGAGAGGTTCCTCGCTGCGTTGGACGCGGTGCTGGCCGAGTGTCACGCCGGCGCGAGCAAGAACTGGGGGGTCGTGCGCGACATCGCCACCGCGACGATTCGCCGGCGCTCCGCTGCCGGCGTCCCGGCGACGAACGGAGCATCGTTCCGCGGCAAGCCGGTGGACACGTCTCGTGACGACGTCTGCCTGGTCACGGGCGCGAGCGGCTTCATCGGCGGGCACCTGGCCCAGCGGCTCGTGCGAGAGGGCAATCCGGTCCGCTGCCTGGTGCGATCGAGCAGCGACACGTCGCTGCTCGAGGAGCTGGACGTGGAGATCGCCGTCGGCGATCTGCTGAATGCGAGATCGCTCGCCGACGCCGCGGACGGCTGCCGGTACGTGTTCCACTGCGGCGCCATGGTGTCGGACTGGGCCACGACCGATGAGATCACGCGCATCAACGTCGCGGGCACGCGGACCCTGCTCGAGGCGTCCGCCGATGCGTCGGTCAAGCGGTTCATCCACTTCAGCACGACCGACGTCTACGGCTACCCGGGCGGTGTGGCGATCGATGAGACCCACACCGCCACGGGGTTTCGGAACTGGTACGCGCAGACGAAGCTCGATGCCGAGGCCGAGGTCCGCCGAGTGGAGCAGGTGCGCGGGCTCGACACGGTCATTCTGCGTCCTTCGACCGTCTACGGACCGCGCTCCATCGACGTCATCGGCGAGATCGCGCGAGCGATCCGCGGCGGGAACATGGTCCTCGTCGACCGCGGCCGCGCGGTCGCGGGGCTTTGCTACGTCGAGAACCTGATCGACGCAGCGGTCCTCGCGCTTCGCCACGAAGCCGCGCCTGGACACGCGTTCAACGTCAGCGATGGGCTGGACATCACCTGGAGGGAGTTCACCGACGGCCTCGCCCGCGGGCTCGGCTGCTCGGAGGTCCGCTGGAGCATGCCCTTCTGGATGGCGAACGGCATCGGGTTCTCGCTCGAGCATTGCTACCGGCTGCTGCGGAGGACCACGCGTCTGAGCTTGCCGCCACTGCTCTCACGACAAGCGGTGCACGTGCTGGGCCGAAACCAGGACTTCAGCAATCGCAAGGCGAGAGAGCTCCTTGACTGGGAGCCCCGGGTCGACTACGCCTCCGGTCTGGAGGCGACGGTCGCCTGGCTTCAGCTCAGCGAGAACGGCGGGTAGTGGCTCGTGATCAGGTACAGGTACGCATTGACCCGCGTCTGGTAGCGGACCGTCGCGGCGGCGATCCCGAATAGCCCCGGCGGGTAACGCGCGATGAACAGGATGACGACCGCGGAGATCAGCGTCGTCACGGACGTCACGATAAGCAGCACGTACAGCACGAGGATGTGGGGGAGGGCCAGAACACCGCTGAAGAAGCGCCAGCGGTGGATGTGTCCGGGCGCCTCGATCGGAACCTGGACCGGGTAGCCGGGACTGTCGCCGAGCGAGAACGGTGGGTACTTGTCGGTGAGCAGGTAGGAGTAGGCGGTCAGCCGCGTGCTGTACTGAACCATTCCGGACAGATACCCGAAGAACGCCGCGCGGCCCGTGATCAGCACGACGAAGTAGTTGATGAGCAGCAGGACGACGGCGATCAGACCGACGACCAGCGCGAATACGTACTGGGGGATGAGCAGCAACCCCCGGAAGATCATCAGCAGCCGGCCGGAGCGCGGCGGCCTGGGGATGATCACGTCGACGGCATATCCCGACTGTGCGACCGCAGCTGAGTCAGTCATCGCGCACCGCGGTCATCCAGCCATTCAGAACAAATCGTCCCACCATGCCCTCCTTGTCAGAAGCCCCTTGCGAGAACCGCGAGGTGGAGCCTATGCGGATCTGGCGTCCGCGGCAAGGCCTGTCGGAGCCGGCACCGGGACCGCCTTCGGGTCCGGGGTCGCCAGCAGGAACGCGCCGGCGGTGACGGCGACGAACGCCAGCACTCGGAGCGCGCCGAACACCCCCGGGGGTACGGGCTCCATCAGCACTACCGTGCCGGCGACGATCGGCATCGCGTTGGTGCACAGCGTGGCGAGGCCGGCGACCGTGAGCGCGCCGCTGCGCTGGTAGCCGAGCTGGAGCAGTGACGTTCCAAGCGTGTACCCGATGATCAGCGTCACCAGGAAGGCGAGGTGGGCGCCTCCCTGGGTCGCGAGCTTGGTTGAGAAGTCGCCGATCGAGAACAACAGGCCGCCGGCGACGCCCTCGGCCACACCGAGCGCGCCGGCGCGCCGCCCGATATAGAGCACCACGAGGGCCAGCGCGGCCGTGCCCCCAAGCCACGCGAGGATCCCGGCAGCCGTCCCGTGGGTCCCGGAGCCGCTGTCCTGGGCCAGCGAGACGGCGAGGGCGAGCAGCCCGGCGATCGACAGCCACACCCCGAGGCGACGGCGCCCTTCCAGCCGGCGGCCGCTGACACGGGCCGAAACGTAGGCGAGCACTCCGATCCCTCCGGCCCCGATGCTCTGAACCAGCGCGAGCGAGGCGAGCCCCAGGGCCGCGGCGTACAGCGCGAACCCGCCGGACTCCATCGCGAAGCCGATGAGCCAGCTGCGGTTGTGGAGCAGCAGCTGCAGCGAATGCAGCGGACGCCGCATCGACAGGACGGGCAACGCAGCCGCGGCATCGTGCTCGCGCAAATACGCCAGGTTCACGAGCGTGGTCGATGCGATCGCGAGCGGCAGCGCGATGACGGTGTCTACGTCCACGCTCGTAATCTGATCAGCTCGGCCGCCGCTGAAGCAGGATCGCCAACTGCGCGAGCGCCTCTGTTGCGGCGGCGAGTGCAGCGACCTGCCGGTCCGGGATCTCGGCCAGGTAGGCGCCGAGCACGCTCCGAGCCTGCGCTCGAACGTCCTCGATCGCGGCGCTTCCGGCCTCGGTCAGCTCGACGAGGACCACGCGCCCGTCGTCTGCGCCGCGGCCTCGTCTCACCAGCCCTCGCCGTTCGAGTTGCTTGACCAGGATGGTCATGGTTGGCTGGGCGAGTCCCTCCAGCTCCGCGAGCTCGGTGATCCGCCGCGGTCCGCCGCTCAGCGTGTTGAGGACACCTGCTTCGGTGCGCGACAGCTCACCCGTGAGCTGTCGCGCGAGCAGCCGGGTCACCAGCGCTGCGCGTGAGGGCAGCTGACTCGCGACGGAATCGATCTGCTCGGCGCGGTCTGTGGCACGGCGGTCCGGGGTCATTGCCGGGCGCACTGACATATTGACAAACTATATTGTTGAGCGATATGCTTTTTCAAGTAAAGAACTTCGAAGGAGGCGTCATGTTCCAGAACATCGTGGTCGCGGTCGACGGCTCACGCGACGCTGACCAGGCGCTGGCCCAGGCGATTGACCTCGCCCAAAGCGAGCACAGCCGCCTGACGCTGATCACCGCCGTGCAGGATCCGCCGACTCCGGCCTACATGATCCCTGGCGCACCGGTCGGCGAGCTGGTGCAGAACGCTAAGCGCGAGTCGGAACGGGTTCTGCGCCGCGCACGCGACAGCGTTCCGGACGACCTGCCGGTCACCACGATCCTGACCGACGAGCCGATCCGGGTCGCGCTCATCCGCCGCATCAAGGACGCCCACCACGACCTCGTCGTGATGGGCTCGCGCGGCCGCGGCGCGGTCCGCGCGACGCTGCTCGGCAGCGTCAGCCACTACGTCCTTCACCACAGTCCGGTACCGGTTCTGATCGCCCACGCCGAGCGCTCGGAGCCGGCACCGGCACCCGCGCCAGCCGCGCTGGCTGTGCCCTCGGGGGGCTAGCGCCTCGCCGGCAGGGCTTTCGGCGCCGGCTGCAGTCGTCCATCGCGCGCCGGGGGGTATGCATAAATGGCCCATGGCCACGATGGACCCCGTCGATCGCGGCTCCGAGAGCCCCGAGGACCAGAAGCGCCGGCTGCGGCGCGGATTGATCTCGGTCGCGCTGCTGGTGGCGCTTGTCGCCGGGCTGGTGCTCGCGGTTCCTGGGTTGCACGGGGTCGCGACCCAGCTGGGTCATATGGACGGCGGTCTGATCGCGATTGGCGTGGTGCTCGAGATCGTGTCCTGCTTCGGGTACGTGCTCACGTTCATGCTGGTGTTCGATCGCGCCCCGCTGCTGTTCGCCGCGCGGGTCGCGTGGACCGAGATGGCGTTCGGAGCGGCGGTCGCGCTCGGGGGCGCCGGCAGCCTCGGGATCGGGGCGTGGTTGCTCACGCAGAGGGGAGCGCCGGTGGGCCGCGTTGCCCAGCGCTCGGCCGTGCTGTTCCTGCTCACCAGCGCGGTCAACGTGATCGCACTCGTCGGATTCGGCCTTGGGGAAGGCATCGGTGTATTCGGCGGCCCCTCCAATCCGCTGCTCACGTTCCTGCCCGCCGGGGTCGGCATCGCGACGCTGGCGTTCTTCCTCGCGCTGCCGAAGATCATGGACCGCCAGGCCGCCGCTGGCTCCGAGGGGCGACTGGCGAAGATCCTCGAAGGCATCGCCTCGAGCATCCGCGACACCGCGCGCATGCTGGTGACCCCGGACTGGCGGCTCGTGGGTGCGGTCGCATATCTCCTGTGCGACATCGCGGTGCTCTGGGTCTGCCTGGACGCCGCCGGGCACCCGCTGCCATTCGCGTCGGTCGTGCTCGCCTACCAGATCGCGTACCTGAGCAACATCATCCCGGTGCCGGGGAACATCGGAGTCTTGGACGCGAGCCTGATCGGCATGCTCACCCTGTATGGCGCGAACGCGACGAGCGCCGCCGCGGCGGCGGTTGTCTATCACGCGATCGCGCTCTGGATCCCCTCGCTGATCGGAACGATCGCGTTCATCCGGCTGCAGCGCAGCGCCGGGCAGCCGGTGACGCTCGTCCGCCGAAGTCCGAACGACGCCGGCTGAAGCGCATCGCGAGACGCGACAGCCAGCGATAGAGCAGGCACGAGCCGACGGCGGGGCGCAGTACGCTTGCCACGATGTCTCCGCAGCTCGCGTGGAGCGAAGCTCCGGCTCCGCCGTTACGGGGCGAGCTTCGCTACGGCCTCGAGCTGGCGCGGCTGCTCGCGGATCGCGACTTCCTCCGCTCCCGTGCCGCCGGGCGGGCGAGCCGCCGGTGCTGCTCGTTCCGGGGTTCATGGCCGGGCGATCGGTCGCTGAGCCTGCTCCGGGGTGGCTGGAAGCGCCGCGGCTCGCGCACCGCCAGCGCGGGGATCCGCTTCAACGTCGACTGTGGCGAGCGCGCCGCCGCCCAGGTCGAGCCTCGCCTGCGACCGGCTGGCCGAACGGACCGGTCGCCCCGTCGTGCATCGATCGGGCAGAGCCGTGGCGGCGAGCTGGCCCGCGTGGTCGCCAGTCCGCAACCCCGACCTGGTCAGCGCGCTCGTGATGCTCGGTTCGCCGGTGCGAGACTCGGCTGGACGTCGGACCGGCCGTGATCGAACGCCGTTCGCTCGGTCGCGCGCCTCGGCGACCTGGGCGTCCCGGGTTGTTCTCCAGCCGCTGCCGCGACGGGGAGTGCTGCGCCGCCTACCGCCGGGACCTCGCGCGCGCCGCTGCCGACGGCCATGCAGGCCGTGGCGATCTACTCGCGCACCGACGGCATCGTCTCCTGGCAGGCCTGCCTGGACCCGGATGCGCGCCACGTCGAAGTGCGAGTCGAGCCACGCCGGGATGTCGGTCAACCGGGCCGTCTACCGAGTGCTGGCCGAGATCCTCGAGGCCAGGAGCTGACGACCGATGGAGTGGATGAGCCCCATGGACGCGTCGTTCCTCCACATCGAGGGACCGAACAACCCGATGCACATCGGTGGCGTGAGCATCTTCGAGGGTCCGGCCCCCCGTTCGAGCGCCTCGAGGAGATGGTCTCGGGCGGCTCGACGCGTGCCGCGCTACCGGCAGAAGGTTCGCTTCGTACCGCTCGGGCTGGGGCGCCCCGTGTGGGTCGACGACCCCCATTTCAACCTGGCCTACCACCTGCGGCACAGTGCCCTGCCGGCGCCGGGGACCGACGACATCCTGCGCCGGACCGCCGCGCGGATCTTCGCCCACCAGTTGGACCGGCGAAAGCCGCTGTGGGAGATCTGGATGATCGAGGGGCTGAGCGAGAACCGCTGGGCGCTGCTGTCGAAGGTCCACCACTGCATGGTCGACGGCGTCTCGGCCACCGACCTGATGACGGTCATGTTCGACGAGGCCTCCGCGGACGCGACGCCGATCGAGGCTGGCAGCCCGCGCCCGAGCCGAGCGATGCCGAGCTGCTGCTGCGCACGCTCGACCCACCAGGCGCTGAACCCGTCCGAGCAGCTGCGCATGATCCGCGCGGCCGTCCGCAGGCCCCGGGCCACGCTCGCGCAGGGCAGGCGAGTTCGTCCGCGCCGTGGCCTCGGCCTCGCGGGCTGCTCCGGCCGCTGGGCAGCACCTCGCTGGTCGGGCCGGTCGGCCCGCATCGCGCATGGAGCACGCGCCTATATCCATCTCAGCGACGTCAAGGCGGTCCGGGCCGCGCTGGGCGGGACGGTCAACGACGTCGTGCTGACGATCGTCGCCGGTGGCCTGCGCGAGCTGCTCGAGGAGCGCGGCGAGAGTGTCGAGGGCCGAGCGTGCGGGCGCTGGTCCCGGTGTCGGTCCGCCACGCCCGGGGAGAAGGGCGTCTACAACAACCGGGTCTCCGCGATGTTCGCCGAGCTACCCGTGGGTATCGTCGACCCCGCGGCTCGGCTCGAGCTGGTGCGCGCGCAGATGGACGGGCTCAAGCAGTCAAAGCAGGCCGTGGCCGGCGAGGTGCTGACCTCGCTGTCGGGCTTCGCCCCGCCGATGCTGCTGGCGCTTGGTGCACGGCTCGCCGCGCGCTCGCCGTCGCTCGGCGTGCACACCGGGTGTGACGAACGTGCCCGGGCCCCAGAGCCGCTGCAGACGCTCGGGCGACGGATCCTCGAGTCGTTCCCGTTCGTTCCCCTGATCGGCCATGTGCGGATCTCGATCGCGATCTTCTCCTACGACGGAGGTCTGTACTTCGGCGTCACCGGCGACTACGACAGCTCGAACGACATCGACATCCTGACCGCTGGCATCGAGGCGCGATGGCGGAGCTGCTCGCGCAGGCGACGGACGCCGAAGCGATTCCCCCTGGAGAGGCGAGGCCAGCCGGGGTCGTCGCCGAAGGAGAGCAACCGCGGGTGTGAGCGCGTCGGGCGAGCCGAGCCGGATCGCCACCGGCGAGGACGCCGAAGAGGTCGCGGAGCTTCTCGACCGCTTTCAGGTCGAGTTCGACGAGTACAGCCCCGGGGTGGAGGCTCTCGCTCCACGTGTTCGCGAGCACATCGCGCGGGAGCTGAGTGTCTTCCTGCTGGCCGGACCGTGTCGCGTCGGCATCGCGCAGCTCCGATTCCGCGAGTACCTCCTCACCGGGGCGCCGATGTGCTACCTCGAAGAGCTGTATGTGGTGCCCGAATGCCGCGGCGAGGGTCACGGACGGATGCTGATGCAGGCGGCGATGGACGTGGCTCGAGAACAGGGCGCCACGACGATGGAGATAGGCACGGCAGTCAGCGATCGCGCGGCGCGCGGGCTTTACGAGAGCCTCGGATTCACGAATCTCGAGAAGGACGGAAGGCCCGAGACGCAGATGCTCTACTACGAGCGTGAGCTCTGAGAATGAAATTTGGATGCTGTTCTGACGGATCGCTGGCGGATTGACCGCTGGTGACTAGATTTGCGCCCGGTGCGCGCGGGAGCCCTGGGTAAGACTGCTTTGCTGGTCAGCGGTTGGCTGGCTGTGCTTGTGCCGGCCTTGGTACTGGCGAGCGCGGTGATCGCCCTGGACTGCGCCGCGGCCTCGGCCAGTTCGAGCGTCCCAACCAACCTCATCGCGTCCGCCGCCTCGAGCGGGTCAGCGAGCTCAACCGGGTCCAGCCCGGTGCTCCCGTCCCAGGATCCGTTCTACGGCTATAGCGGCCCGCTGGCTTCGCGGGCCCAGGGCACGGTGCTGCGCAGCCGCACGGTGACCGTCGCGTGGCTCGGGCTGCCCACGCCGGTTACCGCCACCCAGTTGCTCTACCGCACCACCAACCAGCTGGGCGCGCCCAGGGTTACGGTGACGACCGTGCTGCGGGCCGCGCCGGCATCGGCCAGGCTGCCCGTGCGGATCGTGTCCTACCAGATGTTCTACGACGGGCTGGGGTCCGAGTGCGACCCGTCGTACAACGTGCGCGACGCCAGCTTGGAGAATGCCACCCAAGTGGAATCGGGGAACACGCAATCGG
Organism: uncultured Solirubrobacterales bacterium; assembly: GCA_963695965.1. Taxonomy (GTDB): domain Bacteria; phylum Actinomycetota; class Thermoleophilia; order Solirubrobacterales; family Solirubrobacteraceae; genus Palsa-465. The sequence goes on along the minus strand of CAVOIU010000045.1, from coordinate 12,632 downwards.
GGAACGACTCCCAGGTGGAAGAAGCGCTGATGACGCCGTACCTGGCCGCCGGCGACACCCTGGTGATCTCCGACTACGAGGGCGAGGACCTGGCATGGGGAGCGGGCCAGCAATCCGGCTACCAAACCCTCGATGGCATCCGGGCCGCCGAGAATTTCCTCCACGTCGACCACGGCGACACTCCGGCGGCGCTCATCGGGTACTCCGGCGGCTCCATCGCCACCGAGTGGGCCGAGGAGCTCGCTGCGGCATACGCTCCCGAGCTCGACATCGTGGGAGCAGCAGCCGGCGGCGTACCGGTCGACTTCGCCCACGAGCTGCAGTACCTCAACGGAAGCGCCAGCTGGGGAGGGGTGATGACAGGGGTGCTGGTGGGGGTGGCCCGGGGATTCGACGTCGACCTGATGTCGTACCTGTCGCCCTACGGCCAATCGCTGGCGCAGCAGGTCAGCGGCGAATGCGCGAACAGCTTTGAGTCAGCCGATCCCGGCCTCACGATCCAGCAGCTCGTCCAGCCCCGATATCAGAACCTTCTCGCAGACCCGGTGATCGCCAGCGCGGTCAACGAGCTCACCATGGGCACCGACGGCACGCCGCGGACACCGCTCTTCCTCGGGGTGGGCAACTCGGACGGGACCGGTGACGGCGTGATCGTGGCCGGCGACGTCGAAGGCTTGGCCCACCTCTACTGCGAGCGGGGTGTGTCGGTCCAGCTCGGCGAGTACCAGAACCTGGACCACGAAGAGGCCTCCGCACCCTTCGAGTCGCACGCGTTCACGCTGATCCAGGCGTGGATGGCCGGGCTGAATACCACCAACGGCTGCAGCAGCGTAGGCACCGGGAACTCGCTCGCCCCGCTGCCAACCGGCACCTCCCCACCGGCGCCGCCGGGCGGTGCGATCAGCTCTGGGAACGTCACGTCGGTGGACCCGGCGGGGAGCGCGACCGCCTTCGACGGCACTGCCACATTGACCGTGCAGGGCGCCGGCTCGGCGACGCTGTCGCAGTTTGCCCCGGGGCGCGACCCGGTTGGACCGACGACATTCGACTCGACCGGCCGGTTCCTCGACGTCGCGGTGGCACCAGGCAGCCAGCTCACCGGGGCGACGCTGTCGATCTGTGGAGTGGGAGCAGCCCGGCTGCTCGATTGGTGGGACGCTACAGCCAACACTGGCGTCGGGGCGTGGGAGCCGCTGCGCCCGGCGGCGGACACCATCGCCAACCCCGTCGCCGGCGGTCCCTCGCCCTGCCTCACTGCCAGCCTGTCTGCCTCGTCGAGCCCGAGTGGGAGCCAGCTCGGCAGCGTCGTGCTCGGCCTCGGGAGGTCGCGCCCTACCGTCAGATCGGCGGACCGCCACGAGCGACGATGAACGCATCCACACCGACGCCCCGCACCACTGCCACTTCCCGGAGCCGGCGCCGGTCGTGTGGCCGCTGCCCATCAAGGGCGTATTTCAGTCACGGACAGTCGTGTCGAGCTCGAGCTGAAGCGGCGAGGGCTCAAGCGGCTCGTTGGTCGCTCGCGGCCGTCCGCGCTTGGCCCAGTGTGCGACCACGCCGTGGGCGCGGCAGGTCCTGTAGGTGACTCGGCGGTCCAGCGGCTGGAGCGACAGGCCTTCGGGAGCGCTCCCGGTAACGAGCGCGTGGAAGCGCCGCCCGAGTCGGTCGACCTCGACGATGTCCCCGATCTGAATTCCTTCGAGGCGCATCGGCTGAAGGTTACGCGCGCGCTACTGGCCGGCGAGGAGTGTGCGTGCGCGCGGAGGCTGGCGGTTCCTGCGAGCAGGGGATCGCGGCCCGGCCTCGCTACCCCGCGCGCCCGTCGCCAATCTGCGGGTAATAGCCCCCGGTGCCGGTCCATGTGATCGGACTCCGCAGCAGGAAGCGGCGTGCTGAGATGTGATGGACGTTCAGACCGTGCGATGCGTGGTAGAAGAGGTACCACTTGCCGTCGGGGCCAAGGACGGGATGCGACGCGCCGCCGGGACCGACCCATAGGTTGCCGGATTTGAGCACGGGCTCGGGGTTGAGGGGCATGAACTGCGATTGGAGCGGGTCTGTCGAAGCGACGACCCCGACCGCGTAGCTTGCCGACCATGTCGAGGCGCCGCTGTAGAAGAGATAGAACCAGCCGTTGCGGTAGAGCTCCTCGGGGCCTTCGATCGTGCACTCGTGTTCGACCGGCGCGCAGTCCCATCCGGGACTGGCCCAGAGGACCTGGTGAATCTGGGGATCGAGCGTCAGGCCGTCGGCAGAGAGCTTCCCCGCCCAGATCGACGTCTGCTGCTCGGCCCAGAACAGGTAGAGCTGGTGGGTGCGCGGGTCTTCGACCATGCTTGGATCGATCACGCCGCCGTAGTCCTCCTGCTCGTGAGTGACGTCGTTGAACTGACCGCGGTAGTGGATGATCTTGGTCTGCCATGGGCCGTGGAGCGAACCCGATGTGGCGACGCCGATCACCCAGGTTTTGGGCGCAACCGGTTCGGGGCCGGTGACGCTCAGCTGGACCCTCGCGGCGTTCTCCTGGGCGGCGAAGTAAACGACCCACCGGTTGTCGATTCGGTATATCGAGGGTGCCCAGTAGCGGCCCTTCGGAGAGTGCAGCGCCCACCACGGCTGGCGGCCCGCCGGAAGCAGGTAGTCGATCAGGTACCAGTTGACGAGATCGTTGGATCCGCGGATCGGGAACGCGTTCCGGTCGTTGTCGCTGGTGCAGACCAGGTAGTAGCGGTACTGGCCGGAGCGGGCGTCGAGGACGCTGGGATCCGGGCAGCTGAGCGGCCGACCCGTGGATGGATCGTGAATCAGTTGGGCGTTGGCAGCGGGGAGCGGGCCGAGCGCGGCGGCTCCGATCGCTCCCAGCAGTCCCGACACAACGACCACGCCGAAGCGCCTCCACGCTGTCCGGAGCACCAGCGCGGTCACAGCCACCAAACCGTCATGCTGCCGTCCGCGGGCATCTCGAGCCATAGGGGGTAGCCCTGGCCTGAAGCCGGATGGCGACAGTCACGGGATCGCCCGAGGGGATGAGCTGGCGCTCGATCGCGCTCTCGATCTCCTGCGGTTCCGTGGAGGTCGGTACGGCAGGCTCAGTTGCGGGCGGCCCATCGGCGAGCGCCAACGCAGGCGTCCAAACCGCTGCCAGCACGGCCGCGCTCACCGCGGCGATCTTCAGCAGGCAACTCCCCGTTGTGCGCATTCGTCGGTCTGCCCCTGGTCGTCGTCGCGTTCCTTGCGGTCGAACAGGCGGGTCACCGGCTCGCCCCCAGCCCGTGTCCGCCATTACCTATACGGCTTCGGGCACGACGCTACTCAGGGGTCTGTGGGCTGTCAAGTAGCAGGCCGGGGAGCGTTGGGGGCGTGCTACTCGGGTCCGAGGAGGAATAGTTCGATTTCGATGTCGGGACCGACGTGGTGGTTGGGGATGAAGGCGAGCACGTTGCGGCCGGTGAGGCGTTCGACCGCGTTGATGAACTTGTCCTGCATTGCGTCTTGGAATTCGTTGCGGGTTTCTTGGACGATGGTTTTGCGTTGGATCTCGAGGCATGAAACTGCTCTTCGGAGGCTCCGTCCGGGCCTGACCTTACGGTCGGGTGATCCGGGACAGGGGCTTTCTTTGGGAGAACGCAGACGGGTAGGCCGTAATGATCGATGGGCTTCGAGCCCGTGGTTTTCGTTCGGCCGCCCCTGCGACTTGCCTGGATTGAGCTTCGAGCTCGTATCGGTCTGTGTCGTTGTCCCGCTGGTTCTCCCGCTCTGACAATTCGAGCTGTGGAGGTGAGGATGGGAGTGCCGAGATGGGTCGGCCGCGCGATCGGCCTGGACGTGCATCGCGAGTTTTGCGAGGTCGCGATCTGTGAGGACGGTGAGGTTCGCTCGGCGGGGCGGGTGCCGGCCACGCCCGCGGGCGTGAGCTCGCTGGCGGAGAGCCTGGTGGCCTCGGATCGGGTGGCGTTGGAGGTGACGGGCAGCTGCTGGGAGGTCGCGAGGATCCTCGAGCCGCACGTGAACCGCGTCGTGGTCGTGAGCCCGGACGACACTGGGATCTCGAGCGCGAGGGCGAAGACGGACAAGCTGGACGCTCGCGCGTTGGCGAACCTGCTGTGGAGGGGGGAGCTTGAGGCGGTGTGGATGCCCGATGAGCGCTGCCGCGTCCTGCGCCGGCGACTCTCGCGTCGTGAGCAGCTGGTGCACTCCCGCAGCCGGGTCAAGAACGAGATCCACGCGTGTCTGCAGCGCCGGCTGCAGGGCAAGCCGCCGTGCTCCGATCTGTTCGGGGTCAAGGGCCGCCAGTGGCTCTCGACTCTCGAGCTGCCTTTGGAGGAGCGCGAGTCCGTCGACGCCGGCATCCGCCAGATCGAGTTCCTCAACGCGGAGATCGCGGCGGCTGAGAAGCTGATCGCCCAGCAGGCGCTGTCCTGGTCGGAGATCCGCCGGCTGATGACCGTCCCGGGCGTGAACCTGATCTGCGCCGCGTCGTTCATCGCCGCGGTCGGCAACCCGAACCGGTTCCTCTCAAGCCGCAAGCTCGTCGCCTACCTCGGGCTGGATCCACGCGTCAAGCAGTCAGGCGAGGGACCGGCGCGCTGCGGGCGGATCTCAAAGCGCGGATCACCCTCGGCTCGCTGGGCCCTCGTCGAGGCGGCATGGACCGCAGTGCTGCAACCCGGCCCGATGCACGGCTTCTATGAGCGCACCAAGGCCAGGCGCGGTCACGGCAGAGCGATCGTCGCGACCGCCCGCAAGCTCGCGGTCCTGTTCTGGTGCATGCTCACCCGCGATCAGGACTACGCCCACCAGCAGCCCTCGCTGACGCGCAAGAAGCTCCGGCGCCTGGAGATCACCGCCGGCGCGCCGAAGTACACCCGCCGCAGCGCCGGGATCTGGACCACCAACGACCTCATGCGCGAGGCCGAGCTCGAGCTCGCGCGCCAAGCCGAGACCTCATACAAGCGGATGGTCCAAGACCAGCAGGCCGGGGCTCCGGCGAAGAAAGAGGGCGCGAGCGTGACACTGGAGCGCGCATAGATAAGTCACTCAAACGAGGACAAGCCGCGCGGCAGACCACAAGCTCCTGACGTCTGCCCTTCGGTACGTCATCGGCTCGCGCCCGACGGGCAAACTACGCCGCGGCCCTCACCACCGCAAGACCAAAGAGAACACCAGCCCGCAAATACCGGCAACCACCGACTTGACTTTCATCGGTCGATCATTGTCTTCTCGACGTCGGTGTATACGCCGCCGAGTACGCAGGCGAGCAAATCGTCGCCGAGCATCAGCGTCTTTGCGGTGACTGGCTTGCGGCCGTGGTAGCGCTCATGAAACGCGACCATCGCCTCGGTCACGGCAGCGAGCGGCTCATCGCCGGTCACCGCAGTGTTCTCGGCCGTCATGACGGCCTTCTCTCTCGCCCTCCGGAGTAGGTTCGCGCGCGAGGCAGAAGGGCGAGAACCTAACGGGCTATCTGGACACCATAGCGCCGGCCGGGCTACGATCTACACCGTCTCATCCCGCTGGATCCGTCCTTCCTGTTGTGAGCACATCAAAGGTCAGACACAAGCCCCAGAACCATGGCGATGTGCTGACCGCGATCTCGGGCGGGATGGTCGCGCTTTTGAAGGAGTTCTACGGCCGCGGCCCGACACGCACGAAGTCCTACTACGAGGACGATCTGGTGGTCTGCGTGCTGCGCGGCGGGTTCTCCCGAGTCGAGCAGACTCTGCTTGATGGTGGCCGGGGGGCGGCCGTCATCCAACAGCGGATGGAGTTTCAGGACGTCATGCGCGAGCGCTTTGACGAGGTGATCGAGCAAGCGACCGGCCGGCGGGTGATCGGCTTCATGAGCGGCAACCAGCAGGATCCCGACATGATGTGCGAGGTGTTCATCCTTGCGCCGACCGATCTCGTCGACGAGCATGAGCTGCTGGGACGAGAGCCGTTCCCCGTCCCGACTAACACCCCCGAGACCCTTCTCGGCGGGACAACGATCGTTGCGTCTGGCGAAGGCGCGTAGTAACGTGAGCGGCGGAGGGCATCATGTGACGTCAGCCCCGCTATTGGGCCGGCAGCACCGCCTGACTTCCGAGGTCTCCCTCTACCCCGGAGGTTCAGATGTCCCGCCCGTTGGTTCTCTCAGAGTCGGTTGTTTCGCCGAGTGCCGAGTTCCCCAGCTTTCTGTGCACGCTGCGGCAGAGCGGTCGTGACGCCGCGTGGGTGCGAGTCGCGGGCGAGCTGGACCTCGTTAGCGCGCCGCAACTCGCGCAGGCCCTGCGCAAGGCACAAAGCCGCGCGCGGCGGGTCGTCCTGGACCTCCGCGGTCTCACATTCATGGACTGTGCGGGGATCCACGTGGTCGTGGCTGCAAGCGACGACGCCCGGCGCGCGGGTGCCCACCTGGTACTCGTGCGAGGGCCCTCACATGTCGACCGCCTGTTCACGCTGACCGGGACCTCGGGTGCAGTTGAGATCGTCGACCTCGCTCCCGTTGCACCGCCGGTCCAAGCACTCGTAGAACTCGCCCAACACGCAGCCGCATAGTGCGCACGCAGACTGATTGCCAAAGAGCGCCATGAATCAGGGTTGCCGCACCTGGCGCTATCGGCGTCCGTGGAGGCCCTCGAGACTTCTGACCGACGTCACGTGTTCCTTGAGAGCTCCCGCTTGTATTCGTGTCGCCGGGGGTAGAGTGGACTAACAAGGTCACTCGCCGCTTCTGCGAATCCGCTTCGCGCAGGGCCTCCGCCGGCAGCCGCCCACGGCGACCTCACGGACAGCTTCGTCCCCAGCTTTAGAGAGCCGTTTCACGACGATAGTCGCTTGAACGCCCTGCGGGCGTCCGGCGGCGCCGAAGGAGCTTGCCATGGTTCGCAAGGCACGGGTCGACCCGCTGGCATCACCGGCAGATGAAGTGTCCCCTGCGCCGGCGCAGATGAACGGCGGCTCGCCCACTCTCGCCCCTCCCGACGTAAATGGAGGCCTGGTCACAGGCGGGCGTGTGTTGAGCACCCTGTTGGGTGCCGCCCCGGATCCGTTGGAGGCTGCCCTGCGCATGCTCGGAGCTGTCGCAGGCGATGTGGTCGGCGCTTTGGATGGCGGGGGGCAGGTCGACCCGTTGGATGAGCGCGACCCGGAGTACATCCGCGAAACGCTGCCGGCGTTGAGGCTGCTCTCGAGCGTGTATTTCCGGGCGGACGTCCGCGGCCTTAGCAACATCCCAGTCGCGGGGCCCGTGCTACTCGTCGGAAATCACTCTGGCGGAACGATGATCGCCGACACGTTCGTCTTCGCGCAGGCGTTCTACGACCACTTCGGACCGGACCGGCGGTTTCATCAGCTGGCGCACGATCTTGTTTTCAAGGTCCCAGGGGCGAGGGCACTCGTGCAGCGATACGGAACGATCCCGGCCTCGCCCGCGAACATGAAGCGGGCACTGCTCCGAGACGCTGCGCTGCTCGTCTACCCGGGTGGCGACCACGAGACGTACAGGCCGTCGTGGGAGTCCAGCGAGCTGGGGTTCGGCGGCCGAACCGGATTCGTCGAGCTCGCGCTCGAGCACAACGTCCCGATCGTCCCGGTCATCGCCATCGGGGGTCAGGAGACCGCACTGTTCCTGGGTCGTGGGCGGCGGCTCGCGAGCGCGCTGCAGCTGAACCGCTTGATGCGACTGAAAGTGCTGCCGCTCGTGATCGGCCCTCCGTTCGGCGTCACCGTCCTCGACCTGCCGGGCCGGTTTCCGCTGCCATCCAAGATCACGATCCGAGTGTTGCCGCGGCTCGACCTGCGTGAGAGCCTCGGCCCTAGCCCAGACCTGGAGGAGGGCTATCAGTTGGTGACCAGCACGATGCAGCAGACGCTTACCGGGCTCGCCAACAAACGACGCTTTCCGGTGATCGGATGAGCGTGAGCATGCAGTCGCCGACCGCAAAACCAAATTCGCGAGCTTGATTGATGCCCGGTCCGAGCGCAGCTGACGAGGCTGTCGTCGATCAGCGGTCGCCGCCCGAATCCAGTCACATGGTGGTGAGGGCAGGGCAGCGTCTCGGGGCGCTCGCCGCTCGTCGGCGCAGGCCGTTGACCGTGGTCGGGACGTTGCTCGCGGTCGGCGTGCTCGTGTTGGTTCTGGCTGGCAGATGGGGACAGTTCGCGCGCGCCGCCGCCGGCGCGCCTTGGTGGGCATTGACGGCCGCGGCGGCGCTACAGACCGCGTCACTGCTCTCTCGCACCGAGGCCTGGAACGTCACCGTGCGCGCTGCCGGCGGGACCGTCGATCGCCGACGCTTATACGGCGCGGCCGGTGTCGGCTACCTGGGCAACATCGTCAACGGCGAGCTGGGGTTCGCCGCGCGGATCGCGTCGCTTCGGCGTGCAGCGCCCAGGGAGACCCCCAAAGCGGTGGTCCTCGCGGCCACCGAGATACCCGATCGTGTTGACGGAACTCGCGCTTGCGACGCTGTTCTCGTTCACGCTCGTCGCCCCACTAGGTTTGCCGTGGTGGACACCGATCGTCGGCGTCTGCGCGGTGCTCGCCATCGTTGCTGGGCTCGCCCGGCTGGCGCGGCGCCACCCGAGCGGATGGTGGAGGGGTGTCGCCGCGCTCAGCGAGCCGCGGGCCCGCACACGCGTCGCGATCTTCGTTGTGATCGCCGTTTGCGGACAGATCGCGCGCAACTGGCTGATGCTGTACGCCAGCGGTATCCACGCCTCCGTATTCGACGCGACCGCCGTGCTGATCGCCGTCGCGGCGCTCGGCGTGCTGCCGGTCGGTCCCGGCGTCGGCGCGGGGGCGATGGTCCTGATCCTCGGATCTACTGGCGTCGCGGGCGTCAGCGCCGCCGGGGTGCTCCTGACCGCAACCGGCACCGTTGGCGCGCTTGCCTACGGCGGCTGGGCGCTCGCCGACCGCTTCTGGACGAAGCGAAGAACCAGGCTGCGGCTTCGCGCCTCAGGACCACCCCGCCGAGCACCGGCGCTGATCTAGCTGTCACGAACACTCGGCCCGACCGGGCCCGTGCGCTCGTGGTCCGCAACATCTGGCAACAAATCGGGCGAAGCGCGAGTCACTCGTACGACTCTGTGTCTCGGGTCAGCTCGCGCAGACGCTGCAGCGATCTGCGCAACAGGCGGGACACCTGCATCTGCGAGACGCCGAGCCGCTCGGCAATCTCGTTCTGCGTCAGATCCTCGGCGAAGCGAAGATGCAGAGCCACCCGCTCCCGGGCTGGGAGTCGCTCGATCGCTGCGCCGACCGTAACGGATGTGTCCACGATCGCGAGAGCGCGATCGTCTGTCCCAACGGTGTCCAGGCAGCTCACCGAGGCCCCGTCCACAGCGGTCCCGCGCGGAGCGTCGAGCGACACGGCGGCATATGCCTGAGCGGTCTCAATGCCCTCAAGCACCTCCTCTTCACTGACACCGAGGTACCGAGCCAGCTCGCCCACGGTTGGCGCGCGTCCGGTTTGACCCGCCAGCGCCTGCTCGGCCACCTCGACCTTGCGCGCGCGGTCCCGGGCGCCCCTGGGCACGTGGACCGCCCAACCAGAATCCCGAAAATAGTGCTTCAGCTCGCCCAGGATCGTTGGAACCGCAAACGAGCTGAAGGCAAGACCGCGAGCAGGATCGAAGCGATCGATCGCCTGCACGAGGCCGAAACTCGCGACCTGGACCAGATCCTCAAACGGCACGCTTGAGCGCGCGTAACGCCGGGCAAGGCTCCGAGCGAGCGGAAGGAAGCGCTCCACAAGCGCTCCGCGGGCGCGCTCATCGTGCAATTGCCTCCAGCGCAAGAACAGCTCTTCGGGATCAGCCGTCTCGAAGTCGAAACCCAGAACCGCGGATCTCGATCGAACTCGCTGCTCGGTGGCAGTGCTCATGCAGCGCGGTCCCGGTTGGCGAGCTGCACGTCTAAAACACGTTTGGCTTGTTGTCGCGCGGGGCTGATGCGAATGACGTCCTGGGCCAGGTGGCAGCGTTCGAGCGCGGAGATCACCCAGGCGCCCGGGTCGAGTTGCCAGCGGCCGAGTCCGTGTCGGGCGGAGGTGGGGAAGGCGTGGTGGTTGTTGTGCCAGGCTTCGCCGAACGCGAGCGGGGCCAGCCAGCCGAGGTTCCGCGATTGATCGTCGGTGGCGAATGGTCGGCGCCCGAAGAAGTGGCACAGCGAGTTGATGCTGAAGGTCGCGTGATGCAGGAGGAAGATGCGGACCGCTCCGCCCCAGAGCAGTCCGGTGAGCCCGCCCAAGACAGATCCGGTCAGGGCGATGCCGAGGGCGAACGGGACGGCGAGCCCGGCGAGCACCCATAGCGGGAAGGTGCGGCTGATGAACCGCAGGTCGCGGTCGGCGAGCAGATCCTTGGCGTAGCGAGCGGGGTTGGCCATGTCCTTGCCGCGGAACATCCAGCCGACATGCGCGTGAGCGAGTCCGTGCAGCGCCCCGCGCCAACCCGGGGCATGGTCGACGTGGGGGCTGTGCGGATCACCGGGATGATCGGAGAAGCGATGGTGCTTGCGGTGGGTCGCGACCCACTCGAGCACCGGCCCCTCGACCGCCATCGATCCCAGCACGGCCAGCAGCACTCGGACCGTGCGCGTGGTCTTGAAGCTGCGGTGCGTGAACAGCCGGTGATAGCCGACGGTGATACCCAGGCCGGTGAGCGTGTAGGTGATCGCGAGCACCACCAGGTCCTGCCAGTGCAGCGCTCCGCCCCACGCCAGCCAGCCTCCCAATACGAGCGCGGCGCGGCGGGAGGGCGAACACCATCGTTCGCACCACGCGGTCAGATGACTCGTGCTCGATCGGGACCATCTCAGCGGCGCTGGGCAAGGCGGCCGCGGCACTCATGAGGCGAGCTCGTCGTCGGCGAATTGCAGGAGCACTTGGAGGGGCGGCTCCCTCGGGTCGAGATCGCTTATCTCCAGCTCATCCGAGCATCCGGTCAGCGTCAGACGGTCATCCGTCCAGGAGCAAACGAACGCGGAAGGCACCTCGTGTTCCCGTCCGCCGATCGAGTCGGGAAGAAGCTGCATGTCGGGCAATCTCGACCTCCGAGTTGATGGAACCTCAGAAGTCAGGTCGCGCTGCCGGCCCGCTGGGGGCCGACTTCACAATGGATGCCCTCCGACGCTCACACTACTCCGCAGGTCAAGCGCCGACGGACAAGCGGGGCCTCCCAGGGGCGACGGATCGCTCATAGCCGCGACTAGCGCCGTGGAGTCGTTGCCTTGCTTAACCCCGACTTAATACTTGCCGCGCTACGTGCTTCACATGAGCGGGGAAGCACCTTCCGCACAGGACATCGCGCCAATGGCCGGAAGCCAGCAAGGAGAGCTGCATGTACGACTGCATGTACGGGTTCAGTCGGGCCATCTATCGGGAGCTCGCGGATGAGATCCTCGAAGACGCACACGGCGCCGGAAGGTGCGCAAATCACGAACGCGTTCTGCGCGCATGCGAAGCGGCGGTCGAGCGATTGATGACCGACCGACACTATTTCGCTCGACCGGCCAGGACGCTGTTCGGTGACATCCGTGCCTACTTCCCGATGAGCTCACAGCTGCGGGTGCTGCGAGTCATCGAGTACTTCGTAGGGTTGGTCGACGAGTGCCTGCGCGGCTTGCCGCAGAACGGATTCGACGTGAACGGAAATCCGTTGCAGTGTCGCGCCAGCACGCGCAAAGGCACTCCGTGCCAGCGGATGCCGCTGCCGCACAACGGGTACTGCCCGTCTCACCAACATCTCGCTGAGACCGAAGAGCTCCCGTCGCCGGTCGCGGCGTAGCCAGGGCGGCGGCATAGGCGCGGAGCAACCGGCACCGGCCATCTCGAGTACTCGTCGCGCGTCGAAACCGCGGCAGGTCCGACTTGGCGGCCCACGACGCCGCGAGGTGCCCCAGTCGGCCGTGGACCCGGGCAATCGCTAGCTTTCGCGAGGGCGTCCACCACCGATGATTCTCTCGATTCGGTCGTCCTGGTTCACATGACACCAACCACATGCCACATGAGCATCTCTCTCGACGGCTTCGTCGCCGGCCCCGATCAGAGCCGCGACAACCCGCTCGGCGTCGGCGGCCTGGAGCTCCACCACTGGCACCTTGACGAGCCCTTCCATGAAGCCGACGCCCGCGTGCGGGACGAGCTGATGAAGCCCTGCGGAGCGTACGTGATGGGCCGCAACATGTTTGGCCCGGTTCGGGGCCCGTGGGACGTGAACTGGCGCGGGTGGTGGGGCGACGAGCCGCCCTATCACGCTCCTGTGTTCGTTCTCACCCACTACCCGCACGACCCGATCGCGATGGAGGGCGGCACGACGTTCCACTTCATCACCGAAGGCTTCGATGTCGCCTTTGAGCGCGCGGAGGCAGCGGCCGGCGACCTCGGCGTGGACATCGCCGGCGGCGCCTCCACCGTGCGGCAGGCGTTCGCGGCGGGCGTGATCGACGAGCTTATGCTCGACGTCGCTCCGGTTCTGCTCGGCGCCGGCGAGCGCCTGTTCGACGGAGTGCAAGACCCCGGCCTACAACCGGTCGAGGTGATCCACTCCCCGCGCGCGACGCACGTTCGCTACCGCATCGGCCGAAGCCGCTGACCTCAGCGGGTTGCTAAAGCGGAGCGACGGGTTCCGCGGGCCCAGTTGGTCAG
>CAVOIU010000044.1:0-61568 GCA_963695965.1 uncultured Solirubrobacterales bacterium | reverse complement strand
AGATCTGGAGGATGCTGGGCAACCAGCGCCCTGCACTGCTCCGGGCCGCGGGGCGTTCGACGCCCGGGTCGCCAAGGCTGTACTCGAAACCTGGTTCGAGGACACCGGGTCGCCAGCTGGCTGGGCCGACCGCAGGTCCCGACTCCCGCCGACGCACCCAGGCCCAGGTGCGCATTGCCCTGGCCAGGGGCCGGCGCGCCCCGGCACTACGACTCCGCGAGCCCTTCCTGCCCGACGGCTCGGACTGGCTCGTCGAACTCGAGGACCAGGGCCTGGCCAGACATGCGAATTACCCGCGAAAGCGAATCCTACAAGCCCGAAATGCCAGGGCGAGCGCAGCCTGCTGGCGCCGCTGGGAGTGGCTGCGGGATACGTTTCCGCAGATCGAGTCGATGTCGGTCATCGATCTCGGCGGGACGGTCGAGGCGTGGCTGCGGGCGCCGGTCCACCCGGCGTCGGTCCACGTGGTCAACCTGGAAGCGCAGCCGACCGGCTTGGCCCGGACCGGATCACCGCGGAGCAGGGCGATGCCTGCGCGCTGCCACCCAGCCTGGCCGGCGCCCGGTACGACCTGGTCTTCTCCAACTCGGTGATCGAGCACGTAGGCGGGCACGCACAGCGGGTCAAGTTCGCCGCCGAGGTACACCGGCTGGCGCCGCGGCACTGGGTGCAGACGCCGTACCGGTACTTCCCCTATTGAGCCACACTGGCTGTTCCCTGGCTTCCAGTTCCTGCCGGTGACCATGCGCGCCGAGATCTCCCGGCGCTGGCCGCTGGTGCACACGCCATCGCCCAGTCACGAAGACGGGGTCCAGGCGGCGCTGAGCGTCGAACTGCTCAGCCGGACCGAGATGGCCACCTACTTTCCCGATTCGAAGATCCGGTTCGAGCGCGCCATGAGTAGAGATCGAGCTCGATGCGTTCCGCCCATGGGAGCGAGGCCCGGCCGTTGACCTGCGCCCACCCGGTGATCCCGGGCTTCACCGCCAGCCGGCCGCGCTGCCGGTCGGTGTAGTGCTCCACCTGGACCGGCAGGGTGGGGCGCGGACCGACGATCGACATCTCTCCCCGCAGGACGTTGTAGAGGTTGGGCAGCTCATCGAGTGAGTAGCGGCGCAGGAAGCCGCCGACCCGGGTGATCCGGTCGTCGCCCTCCTGGATCGCCAGTCCGGCGCCCGTGAACTCGGCGCCGTGGACCATCGTCCTCAGCTTGTAGATATAGAACGGGCGCCCGTCCTTTCCGGCGCGCGTCTGGGTGTAGAGAGGATGGCCGGGGGACTCCAGCCTGACCGCGAGCGCGAGCAGCGCGACGAGCGGGGCCGCGAGCACCGACCCGATCAGCGCGACGGCCACGTCCAGCGCGCGCTTTGCGGCCGCGTTGCTCACCTGGTCCCCTCGGCCGGCTCCCACCCGGGCTGTGTGCCCCGGTCGAGCCAATCCCACAGACCGGCGGCGAGCGAGACGGTGGTCAGGACGTAGTACCTGGCGATCAGCAGCGGCCGCGCCGGCACGGCGCCGGCGGCGAGCGCGCCCGAGCAGCACCAGCGCCTGCAGCGCGAGCGTCGCGACGTACACCCACCCACGCCCGAGCAGCGCAATGTTCGTCCCGAGGACGACCAGGTGCAGGAAAGGCGAGAGGTAGCGGAGGATCCGGTGCGAGAGGATCATCAGCGCGTACATAGGGTCGTAGCCCCGCGGGGACAGCATCCCGCCGCGCAGGACGATCGGCCAGGTGTGGCCCATCATCCGGCGTTTGCGCGCGAACTCTCCCTCCAGCGTGGGCACCATCTTCTCGCTCGCGCGAGCGTCCGGTGCGTACACGGCGCGCCAGCCGGCCTTGACCATCTTGAACGGGAACGAGAGGTCGTGACCCATGATCGGATCGACCACCAAGTACGCCTCGCGCCGGGTCGCGTAGATCGCGCCGTTCCCGCCCGTGACCGAGTGAACCCTCGACTCGAGCGCGCGCAGCGCCATCTCGTAGCGCCAGTACAGCCCCTCCTGGTTGTCGCCGTCCTGCCCGAGCAGGCTCACGTACCCGCACACATAGCCGACGCGCTGGTCGGCGAACGGGGCGACCAGGCGTTTCAGCGCATCGGGCCTCCAGCTCACATTGGCATCGGAGAACGCCACGATCTCGCCGGCCGCGCGCTCCACGCCGGCGTCCTGTGCGCGGATCTTGCCGCCGCGGGGGAGGTCCAGCACCAGCTCGGCTCCTGCCACGCGGGCACGCTCGGATGTGGCGTCGGGCGAGGCATCGCAGGCGACGATCACCTCGAGGAGCTCGCTCGGGTAGTCGAGCTCCCGGAGGTTGGCGATGCGCTCTGCGATCACCCGCTCCTCCGCGTACGCCGGGACGATCACCGACACGGCCGGGAGCGGGTCGGCGCCGAGCGGCGCGGCGCGGCGCGGGCGCAGCCGCACGAGCACGGCGAGCAGCGCGGGATACCCGACGAGCGAGTAGAGGAGCAGACCCACACAGGCCCAGAAGACGATCTGCAGAGTGGTCACAGCGGCGCCGATTGTGGCAGCGTCAGCCGGCCAGGTCGCGGTACAGCGCCAGCGTCCGGCGCGCCGCCTCCGCCAGGAGTACGGCCCCATCGCCGCGGCGCGGGCCGCGTCCGCCAGCCGCTCGCGCGCCGATCGATCCACCAACAGCTCGGCCAGCGCCCCCCGCAGGGCAACGGGATCGTGGGCGGCACGAGCCTCGCGGCGCCGGTCGACGCGAGCTCCGAGAACGCCCGACGTCGCTGATCACCAGGGGCTTGCCGAACGCCAGCGCGGTCGCGAGCACCCCGGAGAAATCGAACCGCTCCGTGGCGCTGTAAGGCAGCACGACCACCTCGGCGCGCCGGAAGCACGCGGCGAGCTCCGCGTCCGAGACGTACCGCGAGACGAACCTGACGCTGCGGGGCGCGGCCGCGAGCAGGGGCTCGAGCGCCATCCGGGGCCGACCCACGACCCAGAGCTCGGCGCCGGTGTCGCCGCCCGGTCTCCAGCCCCCGCCACGCGTCGAGCAGGACGTCGACCCCCTTGTAGGGGCGCAGCAACCCGAAGAACAGGACCGCGGGCCCCGCGCTCGCGCGCAGCTCGACCGGCAGCTCGGCGTCGGGGAGCGCGGCCAGGTGGTCAAACGCCCCGTGATGGATCACGCGGACCTTGGCCGCGTCCACCCCCAGCTCGCTGACCAGCTGGCGGCGGCCGTACTCCGAGTGGGTGACGACCGCGTCGACCGCGTGGTAGAGGCGCCGCTGGGCGCCGACCTGCGTCGGGCGCGGCTCCCGCGGGAGCAGATCGTGTGCGGTCAGCACAGTTGGCCGATCCGGGAGTAGGTGACGGTCGAGCGACTGGACCGTGAGCCATTGAAGTGGACCACGTCGGCCGCGCGCGCTGCGCGGCGGTAGCGAAGCATGTCGGGGGCGTGCTCGAGCAGCTTGGTCGCCATTCGGGCCCGCGAGCCTGCGGGCCCGAGCGCACGGCGGTAGAACATCTCCCGGCGCGCGTAGCCATCCGGACGCGGCGGCGACCCGTACGCGAACGCGCTCGTGATCAGCTCCACGTCGACGCCTTCGCGCGCGAGCGCCGCGCACAGAGCATGGTCGTACGCCGGTGTATAGGCGGACGGATCGACGACGTGAACGCGCATCAGCGATCGATCCCTCGCCCCGACAGCCGGCCAGCCGCTGCGCGACGGCAGCGCTCCGGCCGCCGCCGAGCGGGTGGATCCGTGCGCCACGGTCGCGCTCGATTCGCCGAACCGCCGGAGCGAGCTCCCGGAGCCGCGGCTGCCCGGCGCGGCGCCCGAGCACGTCGAGCGCGGATCTGAGCGGGTGGCGTGCGACCAGAGCGGCTGTGGCCGTCAGGCGGCGCGCCGCTCCGTCGTCCTCGACGTAGTCGACCAGCAGCCCGCGCGCGAGCCCCGATCGAGCGAGTCCGGTCTTCTGAGCGCCTCGACCCTGACCCGCTCGAGCGTCTGCGCGAGCTCCACCAGTGGATCGCCCTGCGCGGGGAAGCGATCGGCGACGAGCACGACGGCGGGCGCGGGCGCAGACCACGGCCACGGTCAGCGGGCCGGTTCGAGAGGGCGAACCCGGCAAGCTCCTCCACGGACAGGAGCCCGTCCAGCGCGGCGTAGACAGCACGCTCGGCGCGGCCAGCTCCGGGCGCGGCGCGGCCGGCGCCCGGCACAGCCGGAGGACGCATGCGCGGCGGGCGCCGGCCGTTTGCCCGCCGGAGCCGGCGAGGGCCCGAGCAACACCCGGCTCGGGCTGGAAGCCCTCGTAGCGGCGCGCAAGCCACGCGCGGCCCGCCGCGTAGCCGCGCCACTGACGCCGCAGGTCGCCGACGTCGTGCGGTAGCGGTGCTCGACGTACGCCCCGCACGCAGCTCGAGCCGCCAGCCGGCCTGCTGGAGGCGCCAGCTGAAGTCGGTGTCCTCGGCGGCACGAACCCCCTCGTAGAACCCGCCGATCGGCGTCGAACGCCGCTCGGCGGACGAGCAGGTTGGCGGCGGCCGCCCGGGGACGGTAGGGGTGGTCCAGGTGGGCCTGCTGGGAGAGGAACCTGCGCGCGGCGCCGTAGCGGCCGACCAGCGTTCGCTCCCGGCGCCGGCGACCACCTCACCGACCAGTGCGCCGACGTCGTCTGCGACAGCGCTCGGCGAAGTAGGCATCGAGCAGGTCCGGCGGCGGCTCGCAGTCGGCGTCGATGAACAGGATCCAGCCGTCCGGGCGCGTGCCGCGCCCACGTTGCGGGCGTGGGCCGGCGAGCGCTCGGCGATCGCTCGGACCACCGAAGCCCCCGCCGGCGCACCCGGCCACCGGCGACGCCGAGTTGTCGACCAGGATCAGCTCATCGCCCGGCCGCGTCCGCAGCGACCGCAGCGCGCGCGCCGCCTGCGCCGCGGCCGGATCGCCGGCGAACGGCATCACGACGCTGACCTCAGGCCGGCTCACCGGCGGCTCCGCGCCTGATCGCGCGGTCGATCAGCGGCGGGCAGTGCCGAGCTCCTGGGGATGGGCAAAGCCCGTGATCCACAGCAGCAAGGGGATCGCCGCGAACGCGGCCGCGCGGTGAGCAAGCCGACCGCACCGTGGGTCGGCAGCAGCACATCGCCGGCGGCCGCGACGCCCCCCATCACGACCGTCACCTGGAGCAGCCGGCGCCATTCGAACGCGACGGTGAAGGCGCGGCGGGTGAGCAGGTGCATCACCACCGAGCATCACCACGTACGCGCCGCACAGCGCGACGCCCGGCGCCCGCGATCCCGAGCGACGGCACGAGCGCGACCAGAAGCAAGACGTTCGCGACCAGCCCGGCCAGGGCCGCGGGGAAGTTGCGAGTCGTGACCTTGGCGCGTCCGGCGATCACCAGGAACACGACCCATAGCCCGTACATCGCCCAGCCGAGCGCCACCCATGGCAGCGCGCGGTAGGCCCCGAAGTAGGAGTGCGCGGCGAGCAGCCGCAGCACCCACCGGCCGAGCAGCGCAAGGCCGGCCACGGCCCAGCCGCTGATCAGCACGTAGTAGGTCGTGACGAGCCCGTACAGCCGCGCCGCCTCGGCGTCGTCGGACACCGAGTAGGCCAGCGGAGGCCACGCGTACTGGAACGCGCGCACGATGAACGCGACCGCGCCCGCCAGCTTGATCGCGATCGAGTACAAGCCCGCGAGCGCCGGGCTGCGGTCGTGGTAGATGTAGTAGCGGTCGACGATGCTGAGCGCGTAGACCGAGGCCTCCGCGGGCACGGTCGGCAATCCGAAGCGCAGCAGCACGGCGAGCGGCTCGGCTCCGCGGCGCCGGCGCGCGCGGCGCGCAGCAGCCGGCCGCGCATCGTCCACCACAGGCCGACCAGCACCAGCGTCGAGGCCCCGTAGTTGCCGAGCAGCAGCCCCTGGGCGCCCTTTCCCAGCCCGACCACCAGGACCACCGAAGCGGCGATCGTGATCCCGACGTTGATCAGCGATGCCGCGGCGTACGCCCGCACCCGCTCGTCGACCCGCAGCAGCGCCGTACGCGAGCTCGAGGTTGGTGAACGCCCACAGCCCCAGCACGGCGATCAGGAAGATCGTCGTGTCGCGATGGCCGAGGACGAGCTTCGAGAGCGGGCCGGCCGCGGCGGCAAGCGCGCCCGCCACGAGCGTCGTCGCGATCAGCGTGAACACCACCGCGCGGCGCGCCAAAGCATCGCGCCGCGCTGATCGGAGTCGACGAAGTAGTAGCGCAGGAACGCCTCGATCATCCCGAATCGCACCAGGATGCTGATGAAGATCACCCCGTTGCCGAGCAGTTCGACGACGCCGTAGCCGGCCGGGGGATGTAGCGGGTGTAGACCGGCAGCAGCAGGACCGCGATGAACTTGGAGACGACGTCGGCCACCTGGTAGGCCGCGAGCGATCGCACAAGCCGCTTGAGGTATCCGGTCACCGCGTCAAGACCGTCCACACCTGGTCGATGAGCTCCTTGCGTCGACGTCGTGCGCGAGGCGCGAGCCGAATCCCGGCAGGCCGATGTCGACGACGGTGCCGCGGCCCAGCCGGTAGCCGATGATGCTGGGCGAGCTCGAGCTGACCCCGGCCTCGGACGCGATCTCCTCACCGGACACGAGCGGCGCGAACGGCTGGTAGGAGTCAAAGCCGCTGAACACGCCAGACGTGGTCGAGAAGATCCCGAGCCCGTCGGTCAGCACGCCGATCAACTCGCTGTTCCCGCCCACCACGGGACGCGGGCGCGCGCCCAACGCGTCGGTCGGGGACGGTGCGGTGGGGTGCTGCGCGTCGCTGCCGCTGATCGTCACGGCACGCAGGAGCGAACCGATCCCGAGCGACAGCACGTGACCTCCGCCGGCGACATAGGAGCGCAGCGCAACCATCAGCGACCTGGGCACCCATTCCTCGGTGCCGGCCAGGATCACCATCCGGTGACCCGCGAGCGCGGGACCAACCCGGTCGATCAGCCCGAGGTCGGTGTTCAGGTCGTAGGAATGGTGGGAGGAGTCGAGGTAGGAGAGCAGCGCCGCCTCGTCGCCGAACCCGGCGGGAAGCCCGTCGACGAACGGGCGACGCAACTCGATCGTCTGTCCGGTCGAGAGCGTGTTGGGAAGCCCATCGCCGTTGTCGTCCACGGGATTGAGGCCCTGCCAGGTGAGCGCGGGGAGCACCACCAGAACGCGCGCGGGGCGCGGGGCGTGTACGACGAGCGGAACGGTGCTTAAGTGCGCGCCCGACTGGAGCCTCAGCTCGTACAGTGCGGCGCGCGCGGCCGATACGGGGACGCGCAGCGCATATCCGCTGGAGTGGCCCGACGCAACAGGCTTGCGGGCTCCGATCCGCTCAAGCGACCAGCTGTACGGGCGATGGCGCGAGTCGACCAGGACGGCCGCGCGCGAGCCGGCCGGCACCGCGTCGAGTGATGGCTCCGCGGCGAGGTAGCGCACCGACACGCCGGCCCCGGGCGTCGATCCCGGCGCGGGAGGCAGCACGCGCGGGAAGTGACCGGTGTTGCAGGCGGCGTCGGTGACGTCGAGACCGACCAGGTACGTTCCGGCCGGGGCGGGCTGGCGGTGGATCCTGCCGTCCCAGATAGCCGTGTCGCCCCTCCACGGCGTCAGGAAGCTCTTGACCAGCCGCGGCTTGCCCGGCAGGTCAGTCCGGTAGATCTGGACCGTCCCTCCGCGGCTCTGATTGCCGCCGTAGAGGATCTTCACCGAGGCGCTGGAGCCGTTCGGGACGAGGTGCGGGGTGACGCTCCTGACGACGGGCGCGGGCGGGCGCGTCTTGACCTTGACGGGCACCGGACCCGAGGAGTTGGAAATCGTGACGGTCCGTCCCTGGTGGATCAGCGAGACCCTGAAGTAGTAGACGCCGTCCGGGGCGAAGCCTCCGCCGTCCTCGCGTCCATTCCAGACGAACAGCCTCCGCACGGGGTGGGAGCCACCGCGCATGTGGACTCCGGAGGCGAGCGTGCGCACGATCGTGCCGCTCTGATCCACCACGGACACGTCGACGTCATCGGAGCGGTGCAGAAGGTAGAAGGAGACTCGGGTCCGGCGGTGGTCGACCGGGGGATCCCCGCAGGCGATCCCGTCGAGCGGGTTGAAGACCGCCGGTGTGGGGCCCCGGGGACCCGCGATCAGCGGCGTCGAGACCTTGAGGTGCTGGGTGATGAAGAACGCGGCGATCGTCGCGCCGACCAGCGCCGCGAACGCGACCAGCGGCAAGCGCCTCATAGGGTCACCACGGCGACGTTAGGCACCTTGAATTCGTGGAATGCGGCGAGGCCGCGCGGATCGGACAGGCACAGCATCACCCTGATCGAGCCCCCGTGTGCCATGGCCAGAGCTGGGAGCTCGCCGGTGGCCCGGATCTCCTCGATCGCTGCGCCGACCCGCTCTTGCTGTTCGAGCAACGACTCGCCGCCGGGAAAGCGCCAGTCCGGGCCCGCGGCGAGCCAGGCCGCATACGCCTCGGGCTCATCGCGCGCGACGTCCTCGAACAGCCTCCCCTCCCAGCGCCCGCGGTTGGCCTCCCGCAGGCGCCAGTCCAGGCGAGGCTCGAGGCCGAGCCGATCACCGACGATCTCCGCCGTCTCGCTCGCGCGCACCAGGTCAGAGGACCACAGCGACACGATCCCGCCCGGCGCCATCCGCTCCGCGAGCTCGGCGGCCTGGCGCCTCCCGTTGTCGTTCAGCGGCGTATCTCGCCAGCCCTGGAAGCGCAGCGGCTCTCGGTTGTCGTCCGTCTCCCCGTGGCGGCCAAGGAGGACCGGGGACGCCGGGAGCCCTTCACCCTTCACGCCGCTCGACGCCCATCGTGTCCGACCGCAGACCGAGGCGGAGCGTCTCCAGCGCCAGGACCTCACCGACAGGGACGTTGCCAAGGTTCACGTCCGCCCCGAACCGGCGCACGAACCACACCTGCTGGTCCTTGCGCGGCGCGTCGAACAGGATCGAGTCCCGAGGGATCTCATGAACGATCTCCTGGATCAGCCCCTCGCGCACCTCGCCGTCGGGCCTGAAGATCCCCGCCGTGCCGCTCTCGCGCCCTTCGGCGATCACCTTCCAGGCGCCGGCGTCGAGCTCCTGGCGCATCTGCTCGACCCACAGATACGGCGGCGTGATCGCGCCGGTGTCGTCCTTGGAGCCGACCTCCGAGAGCACGGTGAAGTCCTTGGCCAGCCGGCCGATCAGCTCGAGCTTGCGCTCGTGGTCCAGGGCGATCGTCCCATCGGAGATCTCGAAGTGGTTCAGTCCGAGCTCCTTGACCCAGGCGATCAGCCGTTCCAGCTGGTCCTGCGCGATCGCGAGCTCCGTGAGGCTTCCGCCGAGGACCGCGGGAATCCCGTGCTCGCGGTAGCGCTCGAGCTTGCGCTCCAGGTTCTCCGTGGCCACCGCCGTCCCCCAACCGAGCTTCACCAGGTCGACTGAACTCGCCCACGACCTCGATCAGCCCGTCCACCTCGGCCACCGAGAGCCCCGGTCGATGACGTGCGTGATCCCCACTTGGCGGGGCTTGAGGCTCCGCTCCGGGAGCTTGAGGAACCCGTCATCTGCTCAACGCCCTACAGCGTCGCGAGGTCCGCGCCAACGGTCACGACCACGTTGGCCGTGCACGGGGCGGGCTGCGGGCACGCGACCGCCTCGGTGCTCGGGTCGATCGCCTGCACCGAGGCCGGGCCCAGCTTCAGCGCGGTCGCAACATGCAGCGCGTCATTCCTGAAGCCGGCCAGATAGGCAACCACGGTCGCCGTCTGGGTCTGGTTGGAGGCGGTGGCGACATTGCCCTGCTTGTAGCCGACGGAGGTCAGCTTGGCGGCGACGCGGTGCGCCAGCTCGTTCGTGGCGGTCCCGTTGAGAACCGCGACAGTGACCGACGAGGGAGCGAACGCCGCGCGGGTGCCGCGATGGCTCGTGCCGGGCGCGTTGGTGGTCGCCGCAGCATGGGAATGGCTCGGGCTGCTGCCGCCGCCGGCGGTGATGATCACCAGCGCAGCGATCGCGGCGACGGCGATCAGCGCTCCGACGAGCAGCGCGAAGCGCCGGCCCGCGCCCGACCGTCGCGGGGCCGGGCTGCGCGGCGGGAGCGCCGGACGGCGCGCGGCGGCCGCCCCCGCACCGGACCTGATCTGGACCGGCGGCCTCGCCGGGGGCTCGGGACGCTCGCCGACCCCGAACGGTGAAGCGACCCGGCGTTCTCCGTCCGCCTCCGTTCGCAGCGCCGGCGGCGGTGGCCGGCGAGGGCCCGACCGGCCCGGCCGGACGCTCCTGGACGGGGGAGGAGGCTGCCGCCGCTCTCGCCCCCGTGGCGGCTGCCACCTGCTGGGCGCCCGTCGGTAGCGCCGGTTCGGCCTGCTCGGGGACCGCGGGCTCGGCCGCGGGAGCGAGGTCCCGATCGAGATCCGGCTCGGCCGACGGCCGGGGTCATCCGCGTGGCGGATGCCAGCGCCGGCGCCCCGACCCCGACGGGAGCCGCGGGCACGGCGATCGCCGCGCCGCCCGCTCGACCCGCCTGATCGGCGACGTCGCGACGCTGCGGGCCGCCTGGGAAGCCGGAGCGGGGCGGGGACTCCGGCGCGGAGCCGGGCGCAGGCTGCTGGCGGCTCAGCTGGGCGAGCCGCGTCTCGCCTGGAGCAGCCGGTGGGCGAGCTCCTCGGCCTCGTCGTGGAGGTTGGCCGTCTCCCTCGCGTGCGCGAAGTACAGGAGCACGAGGATCGCGAGCCCGATGATCGAAGCGAATCCGGCATCGGCGCCGACCGACGATATGAAGTTGTGCACCGACAGCGCAAGCGGAATCGACCCCATCGCCCCGGCAGTCTACGTGGCCAGCCGGGCGTCCAGGATCGCCCGCGCGCGGCCGAGTGCGAGCCAGCTTGGCCACGCGCTGCGCAAGCGCGGCGGCATCGCCTTCGAGGACCAGCAAATTGATGTCGGTGAACGTCTGCTCGACCCACTCCGGGTCCAGCGCGTCGCGCTGAGCGCGCACGATCTTCTGGGCCGGCGTCGGCTGCGGATGCTCGTACGGGTTGAACAGGTCCTCGTGCAGCTTCTCGCCGGGCCGAGCGCCGACGATCTCGATCGCGATGTCACGCTCGGGCTCGAGCCCCGAGAGCCGGATCATCGTCTCCGCCAGCTCGACGATCCCAACCGCGTCTCCCATCTCGAGGACGAACAGCTCGCCCGGCCGCGGTGCCGGCGCGCGGTCCTCCGCTCAGCGAGCCGGCGCGGATGATCAGCTGGACCGCCTCGGGGATCGTCATGAAGTAGCGCTTCATCCGCGCATCGGTGACGGTCACCGGTCCGCCGGCCGCGATCTGCCGGCGGAAGATCGGCACCACCGATCCGGAGGATCCGAGCACGTTGCCGAATCGCACCGTCGCGAAGCTGGTCTGCGGGTGGCGAGCCGCCGCGGCCTCGACCGCCCACTCCGCCAGCGCCTTGGAGGCACCCATCACGGTCGCCGGCTTGACGGCCTTGTCGGTCGACACCAGCACGAAGGTCGCGACGCCGGTCTCTCCGGCGAGCCTCGCCATCAGCTGGGTCGCCAGCGCGTTGTTGCGGATCGCCTCGACGGGGTTGAGCTCCATCATCGTCACGTGCTTGTAGGCGGCCGCGTGGAACACGACGGCCGGGCGGTGCTCCTCGAGCACCTCGCGCATCCGCTCGCGCTCCTTGCAGTCGGCGAGCACCGGAACCGCGGTGCGGACGTGACGGTCCTCCTCGAGCTCACGGACGATCTCGAACAGGTTGTCCTCCGCGTGGTCGACCAGCACCAGGCGTCGCGGCCCGACCCGGGCGATCTGCCGGCTGAGCTCGGCGCCGATCGACCCGCCGGCACCGGTCACGAGCACGACCTCCTCTGGAGATATGCGCCGACCCGCTCGACCTCCATCCGCACCGGCTCGCGGCCGAGGATGTCCTCGACCTGAACCTCGCGCAGCTGGCGGGTGACCTCGAGCCTTCCGGACCCGTCGCGCAGCAGCTGGAACACCGTCGGGGTGGTACGCACCGGGATGCCCCGCGCGCGACACGCCGTGACCACGCGGCCACGCAGCGTCCCGGGCGCGGAGGGGATCGCGATCACGACCTCGTCCGGCTCGACCTCGTCCAGGATCCGGTCCAGGTCCTCGGTGGCGGTCGTGCCGAGCACCCTCAGCCCGTACTCGTCCTTGAAGCCCCGCTTGCGGGGGTCGTCGTCGACGAAGCCCACGGGCCGCAGCCCCAGCTGCGGGTTGCGGGCCAGCTCGCGGACCACAAGCCTGCCGCCGTCGCCGCCGCCGACGATGAGGACGTCGCGGGCGCCCTTGGCCGAGCGGAAGCTCCGGGCCCGGCCCTCGACCACCAGATGGACAATGAAACGACCGGCCAGCAGCAGCGCGATCGCCAGCAGGAAGAACATCGCGATCACGCTCGCCGGGAGCGTCACGGCGTTGGACTGGAGGCTCAGGACGTTGTGCTTGAAGAAGAACTTCGGCGGCGTCTGCACGGGATGCAGCAACGCGATCGCGCCGACGACCACCAGCGTCGCCAAGACCACGCCCTTGACGACTCCCTCGTACTCGCGCTGGGTCACGAACGTCCATACGCGCTGGTACACGCCGAACGCCGCGAGTGCCACCAGCGCGACGGGAACGACCCACCAGACCGTCGCCTCGAACAGCTCTTCGTACCGCGTCGGAACGGAAGCGACGTCGAACCTCAGCCTGTAGGCGAGGAAGTAAGCGAGCGCGACCAGGATTCCGTCCACCAGGAGCTGAGGCAGGGAATGGCGGTGGACGGGGAAGGCCGCGGATCTGATCCACCGGCGCATGCGAGCGAGGATTCTAATGGCGCGGATCAGCCCGCGCTAACGGGTGGCGAGGTCGCAAGGACGCGCCCGCGGGCGTCCAGCGCCTGGACCGCGACGTAGCGCGCGGCGTCGATCCGGGTCATCGTTTCGAACCCGCTCCTGGACACGGCCCGGGTGGCCTTCAGCTTCGTCGCGCTGGAGCCGCTCAGGACGCGCCATCCCGAGACGTTGGTGGCCCCGTTCCAGGTGGCATACACGGAGGTGGTCTTGCCGGAGGTGGAGGCGGCGACCGCCGGAGGCACCTTTGGCGCTCCCTGCCAGCTGAACTTGTATACGCGGTAGCTCGAGGTGTCGCCGACAAAGCGGCCGTCGAGGAGCAGGTTGCCCTTGGGGTCGTATTCGCTGAAGTACGGCTGCTGACCCCATCCGATCAGGTCGTCGCCGTCGGGCAGCTGCTGGAAGTTCCCCTCGAAGTTGGCGAGCAGCGGGGGTGAGTGCTCGTGCTGAGAGACGGCCGTGGCGGTCATGCGCTTGAGGTCCAGCAGCAGCTTGATGCCGCGGGACTGCCGGTGGATGCTCGGCGGCCCGGCGCCGTCGTCGAACATCGTCACATAGCGGTCGCCCGCCGCGCGGATGCGAACGTCGTGCTGGAAGGCGAACGACGTGTCGGCGCCCATCCGGAAGCTCGAATGCCTCCCGCCGAGCGTCCAGATCACTGCGCCGGTCTGGTGATTGACCTTGTAGGCGGCCCAGGTGTTGCGTCCGGAGATGATCAGGCTGCCGTCGTCGTCGAGCTGGACGGAGTTGACGTGGAAGTAGTCGAACGGGTTGTGATTGGTGGCGCTCTGGTGGGGAAGCGCCGTGTAGGTGTCACTCAGCGGAACGTGGTCCAGGCTGTCCCACTGGAACAGCACCAGTCCCGTCGGGATATCGATCTCCTGCACGACCGAGTCGAGGACGATCTCCCGTTTCAGGCCATGGATCGAGGTCGCGTCCCAGTACACGGGGTAGTAGGCGGTGATCAGCGCCGAGCCGGAGGGGGTGAGCTGGAACTCGTGCAGGTCGGCGCTGAGCCCGTTCGCCGCTGCACGGTCGCGACCGGCGTGTAGGAGGAGTCGTAGATCACGTCCTGGCCGATGCCGAGGCCCGCGTCCGTGTAGCCCTCCCACCAGGTCAGGACCGGCCTGCGCTGGTACTGCTGGACCCTGAAGTCGCTCGCCGCGTCGCCGTGCGCGACGCGATCGAACCAGATCAGCTTGCCCGATGGATCGAGGATCTCCGGCCCGTTCTCGACCGGCCCGAACTGGGGCGCGAGGAACAAGTCCTCGGGCTCGGCGCGGCGGGATGTCCTGAGCAGCTTCACCGCCGGCGGGGCGAGGTCGGTGCGCGACCGGTACCGCCAAACATCTCCGCTGACCCGGCCGACGCTCTGGGCCGGGCGGTAGGGGATCGGATTGGACGGCGAGGCGATCGCGAAGCTGAAGGTCCCGTTCGAGGCGCCACGGATGTTCAGGGACGTCCTCACGGTGACCGTCTCGCCGGGCTGGAAGCGCGAGCTGGGGAGGAAGCTCCCGCCGTCTCCGTCAGAGTCGCCGCGAATCACGCCGCTGTGGACTCCGCTCCGCGAGCCGACGACCTGAACGCTTGACAGCGCCAGCGAGCTCTCCCCGCGAAAGGCGATCTGCGTGCCGGGCGACGCGACGCGGCTCCCCGGAATCGGAAACACGCTGAGGGCAGGCGACTGGGCCGCCGCGGGCGTGGCCGAGCCGGAGTAGGCGCCGATCGCCGCCGAGCCAAGGATCCCCATCACGGCGGCCATCAGGGTCGCGAGTCCTCGCCCCCCAACCGGCCGGCGCCAAATCGCGCTCGCCGTCGCACTCCACAGAGCTTATCCCCGTGCAGATACGCTCTCGATAAGGGTTGCCAGGTGCGCTCAGTTGACGTGCAATTGACGCGGCGCGGCGTACGTTGCGGCGAGTACGCTAGCGACACCACTATGGGGATAGGAGGTAGTTGATGAGGCTGATCGGAGCGGGACTCCCGCGCACCGGGACGCTGTCCCAGAAGGTCGCGCTGGAGATGCTGGGGCTGGCGCCCTGTTACCCCTGACTCGGTGCGGCTGACGCACCTCCAGCGCCTGGAGGCCGAGAGCATCCACATCATGCGCGAGGTCGTCGCGCAGGCCGAGCGGCCGGTGATGCTCTACTCGATCGGCAAGGACAGCTCGGTGATGCTCCGCCTTGCGCTAAGGCCTTCTATCCCGGCCGCGCCGCCGTTCCCGTTCCTGCACATCGACACCACCTGGAAGTTCCGGGAGATGTACGAGTTCCGGGCGCGGACGGCGCCCGAGCACGACCTCGAGATGCTCGTCCACGTCAACGAGGAGGGGCTCGCGATGGGGATCAACCCGTTCACCCACGGCTCGGCGGCGTACACCGACGTGATGAAGACCGAGGCCTCAAACAGGCGATCAACCACTACGGCTTCGACGCCGCGTTCGGCGGCGCCCGCCGGGACGAGGAGCGCTCGCGCGCCAAGGAGCGTGTGTTCTCGTTCCGCTCGGCGCAGCACCGGTGGGATCCCAAGAGCCAGCGCCCTGAGCTGTGGCGGCTGTACAACGCGCGCAAGCGCAAGGGCGAGTCGATCCGGGTGTTCCCGCTGTCGAACTGGACCGAGCTCGACGTGTGGCAGTACATCCATCTTGAGCAGATCCCGATCGTCCCGCTGTACTTCGCGGCTGAACGGCCGGTGGTCCAGCGCGACGGAACCCTGATCATGGTCGACGACGAGCGGATGCCGCTCGCCGACGGGCGAGCAGCCGACGCTCAAGAAGGTCCGCTTCCGCACGCTCGGCTGCTACCCGCTGACCGGCGCCGTCGGAGTCCGACGCGGACACGCCCGAGGCGATCATCGCCGAGATGCTGCTGACGCGGACCTCCGAGCGCCACGGCCGGGTGATCGACCACGACCAGGCCGGGTCGATGGAGAAGAAGAAGCAGGAGGGGTACTTCTGATGAGCCGGGTGACTCAGGCGGGCTCCAAAAGTGAGCCGGTCGGCAGAGCCCCCGAGCGACGTCGTCTCGAGGACGCGGCCCACCTGAACACGCACGAGCGCAAGGAGCTGTTGCGCTTCATCACCTGCGGCAGCGTCGACGACGGCAAGAGCACGCTGATCGGGCGCCTGTTGTACGAGGCGGGGCTCCTGTTCGAGGACCAGCTCGATGCCCTGGAGGCGGACTCCAAGCTGGCGGGCACGCAGGGCGACGAGCTCGACTTCGCGCTGCTCCTCGACGGACTCCAGGCCGAGCGCGAGCAGGGGATCACGATCGACGTCGCGTATCGCTATTTCCAGACCCGGCAACGCAAGTTCATCGTCGCCGACACTCCGGGTCACGAGCAGTACACCCGCAACATGGTCACCGGGGCCTCGACCGCGGACTGCGCGGTGCTGCTGCTCGACGCCCGCAAGGGACTGCTCACGCAGACACGGCGGCACACGTTCCTGGTGTCGCTGCTGGGCCTGCGCCATGTCGCGTTGGTGGTGAACAAGCTCGACCTGGTCGACTACTCGGAGAGCCGGTTCGCCGAGCTCGAGACTGAGTACCTGGCGTTCGCCCGCAGCTCGGCCTCGACAACGTGACCTGCATTCCGGTGTCGGCGTTGCGCGGCGACGGGGTCGTCGAGCCGAGCCCGCGAATGCCCTGGTATCAGGGTCCGACGCTGCTCGAGTACCTGGAGACCGTCGAGATCGACGAGGACCGCCTTCAGGCTGGGCCGCTGCGCATGCCCGTCCAGTGGGTCAACCGGCCCGACCCCGATTTCCGCGGCTTCGCCGGGCTGATCGTCGGCGGGAGCGTCGCCCGCGGCGACCGGGTCGCGTCCAGCCCTCCGGACGCGAGACCCACGGTCGCGAGGATCGTCACCTACGAGGGCGACCTCGAGCGAGCGGTCGCCGGCCAGTCGGTGACGCTGACGCTGGCCGACGAGATCGACGTGAGCCGAGGCGACGTGATCGCGCGCGGCGAGCACCCACCGCGAGTCGGGGAGCAGTTCGAGGCGTCGATCGTGTGGATGGCCGAGGAGCCGATGCTGCGAGGACGCAGCTACGTGATGCGAGTCGGCACGAGCACCGTGGCCGCCACGATCTCCCCGCTCAAGTACAAGCTCGAGATCGACTCGCTCCAGCACCTCGCCGCCGAGCAGCTGGAGCTCAACGAGATCGGCGTGTGCGAGCTGAGCTCGACCGGCCGATCGCGTTCGACCCCTACAGCGAGAACCGCGACATGGGCGGCTTCGTGCTGATCGACCGGATCACCAACCAGACGCTCGCCGCGGGGATGCTCAACTTCGAGCTGCGCCGCTCGCGCAACGTGCACTTCCAGGAGACCGGCGTGGACAAGGCAGCCCATTCGCGGCAGAAGCGCCAGCGCCCGTGCGTGCTGTGGCTGACGGGCCTCTCGGGCGCCGGAAAATCGACGATCGCCAACGTGGTCGAGCGCAGGCTCCACGAGCTCGGCGCGGCACACGTACCTGCTCGACGGCGACAACATCCGCAAGGGCCTCAACAAGGACCTCGGCTTCAGTGGCGCCGACCGCGTCGAGAACATTCGCCGCATCGCCGAGGTCGCTGGGCTGATGGTCGACGCCGGGACTGATCGTGATCACGTCGTTCATCTCGCCGTTCGAGAGCGAGCGGAGGATGGCACGCGAGCTGCTCGAGGAGGACGAGTTCATCGAGGTGTTCATCGACGCGCCGCTGGCGGTCGCAGAGGCGCGGGATCCCAAGCAGCTCTACGCGCGGGCGCGCCGCGGGCGAGATCACGAACTTCACCGGGATCGACTCGCCGTACGAGCCGCCCGGAGGCGCCGGAGCTCCACATCGACACGACGCGAGTCTCGGCCGAAGAGGCGGGCGAGCTGATCGTCGACGGAGCTCACTCGGCGCGAGATCCTCGGCCGGGGAGTGACCCGATCGTGGGCTCGCTCCTGGAGGACGTCATTCGGATCGCCCGCGCCGCCGGCGACGAGGTTCTGGAGGTCTACGCCCAGGGCTCCACGGTGCGCACGAAGCAGGACGGCTCCCCCGTCACCGAGGCCGACGAGCGGGCCCAGGACCTGATCTTCGCGCGACTGGCGAAGCTCTCCCCGAGACTTCCCGTGGTGGCCGAGGAGGGTCACGATGAGGGGCGCGGCGCGCCCTCCGGGGGGAAGTTCTGGCTCGTGGACCCGCTCGATGGGACCAAGGAGTTCGTGAGCGGGAGCGGAGAATTCACGATCAACATCGCGCTGATCGAGGACGGAGCTCCGATCCTCGGCGTGGTCCTGGCACCGGCGCTCGGCCGCCTGTTCGCCGCCGATCAGGACACGGCGCTCGTGGAGGACGACACCGGTCGCAGGAGCATCGCGGCTCGATCCGCGCCCGAAGAGGGAGTGACGGTCGTCTCCAGCCGCTCGCATGGCGATCCCGACGCGCTCGCCCGGTTCACCGCGGGCCGCAAGATCGCCGCGTCGAGAACCGCCGGATCGTCACTGAAGTTCTGCCTCGTCGCCGCCGGAGAGGCCGACCTCTACCCGCGGCTGGGTCGGACGATGGAGTGGGACACCGCAGCCGGCGACGCGATCCTCCGCGCCGCGGGCGGCCGGGTCACGGACCTAGAAGGGCGGATGCTGCGCTACGGGAAGCCCGGCTTCGAGAACCCGCATTTCGTCGCCCTGGGCCGTGAGCGCGGCGCGGAGGGCTAGTAGCCCTGCGGGGTCGTGCCCGATCCGCCGCCGGTGGTGGTCTGGGTCGGCGTGGACTTGGTCGATGTGGAGTGTGTGGAGGGCGGAGTGGGAGTCGGAGCCGGAGCCGGGGTGGGGGTTGGAGCCGGGGTCGGCGCCGACTGGGTCGTGGTGGACGCCGGGGCCACGCCGCCCGAGCTCGTCGTCGTGTGGTGGGTGACCTTGTGATGCTTGCGCTTGGGGTCGGCCTTCTTCTTGTGGACGGCGGGCTTGGGCGTCGTCGCGGCCGCCGTCTGGGTGGAGCTCGTATGGGTGGCGGTGCCCCCGCCACAACCCGCAACGGCGACAGCGGCCGCAGCCGCAGCCATCGTCAACAGAGATCTCTTCATGACGCCATTCCTATTCTCGCTCGCAGCATCGAGGGCCAGGTTACAAGAGGTCCCCGATCTAACCCGCACGGGTCGGGAAAAGAGCGCCCGGCTCGAATTCTCCCGGAGGTGCGCGGACGTTCGAGATGCGACAATCCCGCGGGACCTCCGGGCAGTGGCGTGCATCGTGGACCCGTGCGGCCCCGGGACGGGCGCCGCCGACACCCCGCCCGTTTTCGAGGGTCGTTGCTGATGCAAGAGCGTGACGAGCTAGCCCAACTGCGAGAGCCGGCGGCATGACCGCCACCACGAGCGTCCCCACACCCGCCGAGCAGGCCGAGCACGACCGTCCGACCGGCTCGCGGGCGACCTGGATCCTGGTCGTCTGCTGCGTGGCCCAGTTCATGGTCATCCTCGACCTGAGCATCGTCAACGTGGCGCTGCCCCACATCCAGTCGGCGCTCAGCTTCTCCTCGCAGAATTTGCAGTGGGTGGTGGACGCCTACGCGATCACCTTCGCCGGCTTTCTGATGCTGGGCGGCCGGGCGGCGGATCATCTCGGCCAGCGGCGCGTATTCGTCGCGGCGCTGGTCCTGTTCGGGCTTACATCATTGTTCGGGGGCCTGGCCCAGAGCTCGCTGATGCTGGTGATGGCCAGGGCGATCCAGGGCTTCAGCTGCGCGTTCATGGCCGCCTCGTCGCTGGCCATCATCACGGCCTCGTTTGCGCCGGGGCCACAGCTCCATCGGGCCATCGCGTTGTGGGCTGCCATGAACGGCCTGGGCGGCGCCGCCGGGGTACTGCTGGGAGGTGTCATCACACAGGAGCTGACCTGGCGCTGGATCCTGCTGATCAACCCGCCGATTGCGCTCGCGACCGCGACGATCGCGTGGAGGGTGGTGCGCGACCGAACGCGGGCGACAGCCGGGTTCGATCTGGCGGGCGCGCTGACGCTGACCATCGGACAGATGGTCCTGGTCTACGGCGTCGTGCAGTCGGGCATTGTCAGCTGGCACGCCGCCACCGCCCTCGTGCCGATCCTGGTCGGGCTCGTTCTGCTGGTCGCGTTCACGGTGATCGAGACTCGGGTGGCCAAGGCGCCACTGATCCCCTTCAAAGAGCTGACGGCCCCTTTGAAGACAGCCAACACGATCGTGATCATCTTCAGCGCCGCGCTGTTCCCGATGTGGTACCTGGCCTCCCTGTACCTCCAGCAGGTGCTAGGTCTTTCCCCGCTCCTGACTGGTCTGATCTTCCTGCCGATGACGCTCACGATCATGCTGTTCGCTTCGCAAGCTGGGAAGCTCGTCGGCCGGTTCGGGGTGCGAGCTGTGCTGGGCGCCGGGCTGACGATGATGACGACGGCCATGCTGCTGTTCGCGCGGATTGCCGTCAGTGGCAACTCATTCCTGCACGCTAGCTACTACATCATGCTCCCGGGCATCCTCATGTCCGCGGGCATCGGGATGTCGATCGTTCCCTCGACCATCGCGGCCACGCAGGGCGCCAAGGAAGGGCAGGCCGGCTTGGCATCGGGCCTGGTGAACACCTCGCGACAGATCGGCGGCGGCCTCGGCCTCGCCGTGCTGATCACGCTGGCCACCACCCGCTCCAGTCACCTGATCGGCCTCGGCACCAACGTCAACCAGTCCCTGGCCGAGGGGTTCCGGCTGGGCTTTCTGATCGGAGCCGGGCTGTGCGCCCTCGCCACGGCGTTCACATTCGCGTTCGTCGGCAAAGCCGCGGCCACCAAGGGCTCGCTCCTGCGCCGGTTTCCAATCGCTGCCGCAGTCACGCTGCTCGTCGGCGGGTTCGTGGCGGTGGACCTGGCGATCGGAGGAGCCCCCGCGCCACCGATCGGCGCATACACGACCCAGGGCGCCCACAGCTTCGTGTCCGCGCCGAGCCTCCATCCCCCGATCATCACCGAGACCGTGACACCGCGGGACCCCTCCCAGCTCGGTCCCGGCTACATCATGCTGGGCATGTTCTACGACGTGAGCTACCCGCCCATGGTCGGTCAGAGCGGCCCGCTGATTCTGGATAACCACCTGCAACCGGTGTGGTTCAACCCGCTGCCCAAGGACGTGGTGGCCGGCAACCTGTCGGAGCAGAATTACAACGGCAAACCGGTCCTGTCCTGGTGGCAGGGCGTGGTCGACTTCACCGGCGCCACCGAGAGCGGAGAGGACGTGTTCGTCGACCAGCACTACCGGCCGATCGCCACGCTCAAGAGTCAGAACGGCTGGGTCCTGACCCTCCACGAGATGGTGATCCACGGCAACGACGCCTGGGTCTCGGCCAACCGCAACGTCCCGACCAACCTGTCTCACTACGGCGGCGCCTACAACGGAGCGGTGATCGACTCCGCGGTGCTGGAGTACGACCTGCGGACCGGCAAGCTGATTCGCACGTGGGATGCCCTGAAGCACATTCCGCTGAGCGCCGTCCAGGTGGCGATACCGCCGAACAGCTTCCCCTGGGACGCCTACCACGTCAACTCGATCGCGGTGCCCGGCGACGGTACGTTCCTGGTCTCGATGCGCAATACGTGGGGCGTCTACAAGGTGGACATCAATTCCGGCCGCATCCTTTGGACATTGGGCGGGCGCCAATCCAACTTCAGGTTCGGTCCCGGAGCGCAGTTTGAATGGCAGCATGACGCGCGGGTGTATCCCGGCACCTCGCTGATGACCGTTTTCGACGACCACTGCTGTCAGATCACCGGCGGCGAGGACACCCACGTTCCGGCCAGCGGCCCATCCCGCGGGCTGGTGCTCCGGCTCAACCAAAGCACCCATACGGCGACGCTGGTCGATCAATACCTCCGCGGTCAGGGCTTCGACGCGCTGTACATGGGAAGCATCGAGCCGTTGTCAGACGGCAACGAGTTCGTGGGCTGGGGATCGACGCCGTACTTCTCTGAGTACACGGCGTCGGGCAAGCTGCTGCTCGATGCGAAGCTGCCGGGCTCAGACTTGTCATACCGGGCCCGCCGGGCAGCGTGGGTCGGGCTCCCAACCTACCCCCCGGTCGGCGCGGCCCGGCAGAAGGCCGGCGGGACCACGGTCTACGCGAGCTGGAACGGCGACACGCGCGGCACCTCGTGGCGGCTCCTGGCGGGCTCGGGCAACGGCGCGCTGGGCGTCGTGACCACGAGGCCGAAGACGGGCTTCGAGACCGCGATCCCAGTCGGCCAGGGGTACTCGCGCTTCAAGGTCCAGGCACTGGACGCCAGTGGCCGGGTGATCGGGTCCTCTCGAGAGTTTGCGAGCGGGTAGCGCAACGCGGCTAGAACGCCGCCGAGGTGCCGAGCACGTGGCCCTGCGCGTCGAGCGCCCGCACCTCAAGGACCTTGTAGTTGGCCTTGCCGATCCCGATCGACGTCTCGAACCCGGCGCTCGGCTTGACCGTGACCCGACTCAGGTGTGAGGCGCTCGAGCCGCCGAGAACCTCCCACCGGGCGACTTCGGTCGCCCCGTTCCAGCTCGCGTATACGGTCGAGCTGCCGTGCGTCGTGCGGCGTGCGCCGCTGGGCGGGTACGACGGTGTCCCGACCCAGTCCGGCGAGAACAGGGCTCGGTAGCTCTGATCCTTGCCGGGGAACTTCGCATCGAGCAGGAGCTGGCCCGGCCGGGAGTATTCGGAGAAGAACGGCTGCGAGCCCCAGCCGACCAGGGCGTTGCCGTTCGGAAGCTCCTGCATGCTGCCGAGGAAGGCCGCGACCCGCTTCGACGTGCGCGGGTAGGTCGCGATCAGCGAAGCGGCGTGGGTGAGCGTGTTGAGCTTCAGGATCATCCCGCGCGAGGCGCCGTTCGGCTTCGCGAACGTGCCGCCGGGGAGCTCCTTGCAGCAGTTGTCGTCGTACAGCGTGAGCTCCTCGTCCTCGGGCATCAGCACGTCGTCCTTGACCAACGTGACGTCGTGCTGCCAGGCGAACCGGGCGTTGGACGTGGCCGAGAAGCTCGAATGCTTGCCACCGAGCGTCCACACGGTCTGGTTGGTGAGCGTGTTGATCAGGTACGCCGCCCAGGTATTGCGCATCGACACGAGGATCTGGTTGCCGGGAAGCACCTGGATCGCATTGACGTGGTAGGCGTCCCAGGATCCGCCAGGCCCGGTCGCCGCGGCGGCCGGCTGCTCGGAGCTCGACAGCGGCACATTCGGAGTGTGGCCCGGATTGAGCGCGTCCCACGTGTACAGCAGCTGGCCCGTCTTGAGGTCGTACTCCTGGACCCCTGAGTCGTACACGGTCCCGTTGCGCGAGCCACCGTAGGCGGTCAAATTCTGCCTCGAGACGGTCCGGTAGACCGTCACCCAGATGTCGCTGCCGCTGATCACGGCGTCGTGGAGGCTGACCAGCCACGGAGCCTTGGCCTTGAGCGTCGCGACCTGGTGGTAGTGCTGGTCGACCACGAACACCTGGCCCGCCTGGGTGGCACCGGTCCTGGTGATCAGGCCCTGCCACCAGACCAGCACCGGCGCGCCATCGAAGATCTCCTGCTGGAGGTCCGCCGAGACAACGCCCGTCCCCACCGGGCGGAACCACACCGGCCGGAGCTTCGAGTCGAGGATCAGCGGGCCGCCCTCGCCGGTCATCGGGCCCGTGGCGCCGACGTTCGGGAAGTTCGCGACCAGGAAGTCCCCCGCCGCCAGCTTCCGTGACACGGTCCGCGCATCGGTGAGCAGCTTGGGCGGGTGAAGCTTGGGGGCGGAGGTGAAGCTCCACGCCCCCTTTGTGGTGTAGGCGCCGATCGGCGCGGCGCCGGCGGCGGCGGCAGCGCCCGCGGCGAGGAGGCACGCGCCGAGCGCGCACGCCACCAGACGGCGAAGGATTCCGTTGAGTCCGAGACCTCCCACGTACCTCACGATTGACCGTAACACGGCCGCCTCGCTCAAGTTTCGACCCCGCGGCAGGCCGTCAGGAGGAGATCGACGAGCAGCCCGGGGTCGCGGCGGACCCGGTCCGCACGCACGCCGCCATCCACCCGCTTGAACAGCTCCACCTCGTCGGCGTGCTCCAACCGCCGCAGCCGCCCGTCGGCGATCAGGCGCTCGTCGACGGCACCAATCCGGCCCTCGAACACCGTGTAGACCGGCGTTCCCAGCGCGACCGCCTCACGGTTCATCGTCCCGCCTGCCGACACCATCACGTCGGCGAACGCGACCAGCGACTGTGCGTCAAGGGCGTGCTCGGGGACGATCAGGCCGCCCACTCCGAGTAGCTCGGCGCGCTGCTGGTCGGTCCGCGGGAGCACCACGGTCTGGCTCCCCCTCAGGCGCTCGATCACCTGCCTGAACAGATCGTTCTCGAACCGGTGGTAGAGGGAGACCTCCGGCGGGGTTCTGACGAGCGCGATCGGGTCGCTCGGGTCCAGTCCGAGCTCGCCGAGGACGGCCACATCGGGCTCGAAGTCCGCCAGGTAGTACTCCTCCTTGAGACCCGGATAGGCGCGGATCTTGCCGCGCGCGCCGTAGCGGTACAGACGCTCGGGCGGGATCGCGTCGGGGACGACGACGGCCCGGGCAAGCCGGCAGTTGACGTTGTGCTGGACGGTCGCCCATTCGTAGTCGAACATCGTCGCCGAGGGGATCCGCAGGGTCGCGGCGGCGACGCTGATGTCGTTCGATCCGTGGCCGAGCGCGAGCTCAAAGCCGCGTCCGCGCGCCCAGCGCCGCAGCTCCATCGAACGCGCCGCCAGCCCTGTCGCCTTGGCGCCCAATCCGGCTCCCCGGTGATGTCCGATCGCCGTGTGCTCGATCCCGAATCGCTCGCACAGACCGAGCGTCTGGGCGAAGTCGCGGGCCGTCACCTGGACCTCGTGCCCGCGCGCCTCCAGCTCGGCGATCAGCGGACGCATCACGACCACGTGCGGCGAATTGGTCAGGTCTATCCAGACCTTCATCGCAGCGCAGGAGTAGGCGTTTCGATCCAGATCCTCATGCCAGAGCCGAGCGGACCGCCCCGACCACCTCGGCGATCTGGTCGGCGCCCAGCACCGGGCTCATTGGGAGCGCGATGCTGGTCCGGGCGAGCTCGTCCGTGACCGGCAGCTCGCGGCCCCCGTACTCCGCCATCGAGGGCTGCCTGTGGATCGGGGTGCGGTAGTAGCTGCGCGCCCCGACTCCCCGCTCGCCGAGCAGCTCGATCAGCCGATCGGCCCGGTCGTGCGTGACCACGAACAGGTGCCATGCGGGCTCAGCCCCGTCGAGCACGCCCGGAAGCCCGACGCGATCGCCGAGACCGGCCTCGGCGTATGCGAGCGCCGCGGCGCGGCGGCCGTCGGACCAGCCGTCCAGCTCGGGAAGCACCACGCGCAGGATCGCGGCCTGGATCTCGTCCAGGCGGGAGTTGTAGCCGACCAGCTGGAAGCTCTGCTTGTCCCGGGAGCCGTGGAAGCGGAGCGCCTTTGAGAGCTCTGCGATCTCGTCGTCGTCCGTCGCGATCGCCCCGCCGTCGCCCATGCAGGGGAGGTTCTTGGACGGGTAGAACGAGATCGTCGCGGCGTCGCCGAGGGCACCAGCCTTGCGGGCGCCCAGCGCGGCACCCATCGCCTGCGCCGCGTCCTCGAGCACCGGGATGCCGAGCTCGCGAAGCTCCGGGACCGGGGCCGGGCACCCGAACAGGTCGACAGCGACGATCGCCGTCGTGCCGGCGGTGATCGCGGCCTCGACCGTCTCCCTGGTGACGTTCCGGGTCTGCGGATCCACGTCGCAGAAGACCGGCCGGGCGCCGAAGCTGGCGACCGCCTCGGCGGTCGCGTAGAACGTGAACGAGGGGAGCACCACGTCATCGCCCGCGCTCACGCCCATCGCCCGCAGGGCGATCGTGATCGCGTCGGTCCCGTTAGCGACGCCGACGACGTGCCGCACCCCCAGATACGCGGCCAGCTCACGCTCGAACGCCTGGACTTCGGGGCCCAGGACGTAGCGCCGGTTGTCGATCGCCGCGGCGACGCGTTCCTTGATCGCCGGCAGGAGCGGCGCGAGCGGCGTGTCGGTGTCGAACAGACTGATCGTCATCACTGTGAGGAAACCCTAATCGGCGAGTCGGGGACGGCTTATGTCTCGTCGCTAGGCTCTGGCGCTTGCCCTTCGTCTTCGCCTCGCTGACGGGTCCGCTCGTCACGCTGGCCACGCACATCATCAGGAGCATCGGTCTCGCCGGAGTGGTGCTCCTGACGACAACGAGTGGCGTCATCGGCCTGCCCGGAACCGAGCCCACGATGCTGTTCGCGGGCTTCAACGTCTACCAGGGCCACCTTACCCTGCTCGGAATCATCATCGCAGGCATCGTCGGCGACACGATCGGGGCATCGATCGCGTACGCGATCGGGTACCGCGCCGGGCGCGAGTTGGTCGAGCACCCGGGCTCGAAGCTCCACGTGAGCCCGACGCGGATCGCGCGCGCCCATCGGTGGTTCGAGCGCTGGGGCGCTCCGGTGATCGCCGTGTCCCGCCTGATACCGCTCGGACGCGCCGCGTTCCCGTACGCCGCCGGCGTCGCCGAGATGCCGTTCGTGAAGTTCATCTCGTTCGCGATCATGGGATCGATCGTATGGATGACCGGGCTCGGCCTGCTCGGACGCGAGGTCGGCAGTGACTGGCAGAGCTGGCGCAAGCACCTCGAGTACGCCGATTACGCCGTGCTCGGGCTGGTGGTGCTGGGGATCGCCTACCTGGTAGTGCGCCGCGTGCGCAATGGCCGCCGCTCGCGCCCGGCCGTG
The DNA here is from genome assembly GCA_963695965.1 of uncultured Solirubrobacterales bacterium. Classification (GTDB taxonomy): domain Bacteria; phylum Actinomycetota; class Thermoleophilia; order Solirubrobacterales; family Solirubrobacteraceae; genus Palsa-465. The sequence continues at coordinate 34,970 of CAVOIU010000044.1, read as the reverse complement.
GATGTCGCCTCGAAATAGCCTGTCGCGGCGCCAGGCAGCCGTCCTGGGCGCCCTGCACGGGCCCGCCGAACTGCTCCCGATCTCGTCCTCTGGCCACGTGGCGGTCGTTCCCTGGCTGCTCGGCTGGGACTACCAGGAGCTCGACGAGGAGCTACGCAAGTCGTTCGAGGTGGCGCTGCACGCGGGCACGGCCGCGGCGCTCCTGATCACGCTCCGGCGGGAGGTGCTGGAGGCCGCCGGCGGCCTGGACCGGCGTCGGCTGACGCTGATCGCGCTGTCGTTCGCGCCACCGGCGATCACCGGCATCGCATTCGAGCGGCAGATCGAGAGCCGGCTCGGTACCCCGGCGACGGTGGCCGCCGGGCTGATCGCCGGCTCGGTCGCGATGCTCCTGGCGGACCGAGCGCCCCAGGAGCGCCACCACGAGGATGCGAACGCAACCGACGCACTGTGGCTCGGGGTCGCCCAGGCGTGCGCGCTGTTCCCCGGCGTGTCCCGCAACGGCGCGACGCTGGCCGCAGCGCGCGCTCGAGGGTTCACGCGCCGTGACGCCAACCGCCTGTCCCGGCATGTGGCACTGCCGGTGATCGCCGGCGCGACCGTGCTGAAAGGAGTCCGCCTGCGCCGGCGCGGGGTGCGAAGTGACACTGGCCGGACGCTCGCGAGCGGCGCCGTCGCCTCGTTCGCCTCGACGCTCCTTTCGACGTGGGTGATCCGATCAGGTCGAGCGCGACCGATCGCTGCTGCCGTATGCCGTCTACCGGACGGTCCTCGCCAGCGTGATCGTGGCCCGCCTGCGGCGACGAGGCTAGGCCGGCGCTGGGCTCCGCCGCCCACGATCAAGGACAAGCTCGATCCGCGTAGTACTGCGTGTGATTGCACCTCGGTAGCGCAAAATAGGGACCACTCGATGAGCACGCTGCTCGGCACCACCCTCAACGGCCGCTACCGGCTGGACTCCCGGATCGGCGCGGGGGGCATGTCGACCGTCTACCTGGCGCTCGACGTGACGCTCCAGCGGCAGGTGGCGATCAAGCTGATGAACCGCGAGGTCGCGAGCGACTCCGATCAGCTCGAGCGCTTCCGCCGTGAAGCCCGCGCCGTCGCGCAGCTGTCGCACCCGCACATCGTCGGGGTGATCGACGCCGGCGAGGACGAGGGCCGGCCCTACATCGTGTTCGAGTACGTCGAGGGGGAGACGCTCAAGGAGCGGATCCGCCGGCGTGGGCCGGCTGCCGATCGCCGAGGCGGTGGCGTACGCGGTCGAGATCGCCCGGGCGCTGGGCGTCGCGCATGCCCGCCATATCGTCCACCGGGACGTCAAGCCGCAGAACGTCCTGATCGACGAGGAGGGCTCGGCCAAGGTCACCGACTTCGGGATCGCCCGCACGCTCGACGAGGAGGGCCTGACGGCCGACGGCCGGGTGCTCGGCACGACCGACTACGTCTCGCCCGAGCAGGCGCTCGGTCAGCCGGTCACCGGCCAGTCCGACCTGTACTCGCTCGGGATCGTGCTGTACGAGATGCTGACCGGCGAGGTCCCGTTCAAGGGCGAGAACCAGGTGGCCGTCGCGATGAAGCACGTGCGCGAGGAGCTGCCCGACGTCCAGGTAAGACGGCCCGAGGTGTCGGCCGCGCTAGCGGCGGTGATCGATCGCGCGACCGCCAAGCGGCTCGAGGACCGCTACGCCAACGACGCCGAGCTGATCGCCGACCTCGAGGACGTGCTCGCGATCGAGACCGCCCGCGCGGGCAGCGCCACCGGCGAGGTCGACCGCGGTGCTCCGCACGCTGCCCCCCGGGACCCAGCGCCGGGTGCCGTTCCGGGTCAGCCACCGCGTGTTCGCCGTCCTGGCCGCTGCTGATCGCGTTGGGCGCGATCGGTGGCGGCGTCGCCTGGCTGGTGACGCGGACCCACCACGGCACCGGCATCTCGTCGGCCAAGCCGCCCCCGTCCGCCCCTCAGCAGGTCAGCCTCTGCCAGAGCTGCGCGCAGGGATTCAACCCGCTCGGGAGCCCGACCGACGAGTCTCCGGACGCGAGCCTCGCGATCGACAACAACGCGAACACGTTCTGGGACACCCAGCACTACTACGACAACAAGCTCGACAAGACTGGCACCGGGATCTACGTCAACGCGAGCCCGGGAACGGCGGCCCGCCAGCTGAGGATCACCGACGCGACTCCCGGGTTCACCGCGACCGTGTACGCCCGCAACGACACGCCGCCGGTGAAGTGGCCGGACCCGGGATGGACGCGAGTCTCCTCGCCGACGGTGGTGGGCAAGAGCACGACGATCCCGCTGACCAGCACGAACACCAGCTATCGCTTCTACCTCGTGTGGATCACCAGCCTCGGCGGCCACCAGCAGCTGTCGCACTCGCCGAGATCACCCGCTCTAGCCGGCTCGCCGGCCCGTCGCCCTCAGAACGCGGTGCCGCCGCTCCTCGGCGTGGCGCTCGAGCGCGAGCAGGAGCAGGCGGTCGAGCAGCTCCGGGTAGGAGACGCCGCCGGCCTCGAACAGCGAGGCGAACACGCTCGTGGCGGTGAACCCGGGCATCGTGTTGAGCTCGTTGACCAGCACCACGCTCCGCGGCGCCCGTCGACGAAGAAGTCGACCCGGGCGAGGCCCGAGCAGTCGACCAGCTCGTAAGCGGTCGAGCGCGAGCTCCCGGATCCGGTCGATCACACGGGCCGGGACGCGGGCCGGGACGATCAGCTGCATCCCGCCCGGAGTGTACTTGGCCTCGTAGTCGTACCAGCCGCCCTCCCCCTGCACGAGCACGATCTCCCCGGGATCAGAGGCCACCGGCTCTCGGTTGCCGATCACCGAGCACTCCACCTCGATCCCGGCCGCACTCGCCTCCACGATCGCCAGCGAATCGTGCTCGAACGCCGTCGCGAGCGCTTCGGGAGGGCCTTCACATCCGGGACCCGGACGATCCCCACAGACGAGCCGAGCCGGGCGGGCTTTACGAACACCGGCAGCCCCAACGGCTCGAGGCTCCGGAGCACCGCCTCGCGATTGGTCTCGAGCTGCTCCTCGCGCACCCCACGGTATGCGACCTGCGGGACGCCGTTACGGGCCATCAGCTCCTTGAACATGACCTTGTCCATGCACAGGGCCGAGGTGAGGACGCCCGCTCCCACGTACGGGATCTCGAGGATTTCAAGCAGGCCCTGGACGGTTCCGTCCTCGCCGAAGGGGCCGTGGAGCGCGGGGAATGCGACCTCGGCGTCCGCGAGCCCCCGGCCCGGCTCGAGCGCGAGCAGTTCCCCGTCGCGCCTCCACACCCCGTCGCGCCCGACCTCGATCTCGATCGGAACGTGCCCGCCCTCCGACAGCCCTTCGCGGATCGACGCGGCCGAGGCGACCGACACCTCGTGCTCGGACGACCGCCCGCCGCCGAGCACCGCAACGCGCAGTGAGCTCACGGACCGGGTGTGGCGCTCGGCGTGGTCGGAGTCGTGGGTGTGGTCGGAGTCGTGGGCGTGGTCGAGAACTGGCCGATGACGATCGTGACCGTGCTGCCCTTCTTCGCGGTGGCGCCGGCTCCCGGGCTCTGGGAGACGACGATCCCGTCCTTGTTCTTGTCCTTGACGTCCTTCGTGGATTGAGCGACCTTGAACCCGGCGGCCTGGAGCGCGCTGGTCGCGGCGGACGCTGTCTGCCCCTTGACGTCGGGAACGCTCACGGTCGTCGGCGCCTGCGCGATCACCAGGCTGACGGTCGACCCCGGCGCCGCCTGGCGTGTCCCCGGCCGGGCTCTGGCTGATCACGTTGCCGGCCGGGGTCGTGTGGTCTGCTGGGTGGTCGTGCTCACCTTAAAGCCGGCGCCAGTGAGCGCCGCCCTGGCCGCCGCCTCCGGCTGTCCGGTCTCGTCGGGAACCGTGACCTTGGGCTTGCCCGAGGAGACGAACGAGCGTCACGGCCGAGCCCGCGGGGACGGGCTGACCGGCAGAGGGGCTCGATCGACGACGATACCGGCGGCGAACTGATCGCTCTGCTCGGAGATCGTCCGTCCCACCTTCAGCCCTGCCGAGGTGATCGCCTTCTTCGCCTGGGCGACCGGCTCGCCGACGACTGAGGGCACGTTCACCGAGCTCGGCCCCGAGGAGACGGTCAGCGCGACGGTCGACCCGTCGTCGACCCTGGTCCCGCCGACGGGGATCTCCCCGATCACGGTCTGCGCCGGCTGGGTACTCGTCTGCTGCGTCACGCTCGTCTGCAATCCCGCGTTCTGGATCACGGTCCGCGCGGTGCTGAGCGGCTCATGCAGGACAACGGGGACGACGACCTTCTTCGCAGACCGGGTGAGGAAGTACGCCGCCGCGCCACCACCGAGCAGCAGCGCCAGCAGCAACGCCACCCACAACCAAGGATCCCGCCAAAGCCGCCGCTTCTTCTGCTCTCCAGAAGGAGGCGTTGCGGGGGGCCCGGCGCCGGTGTCGTATGGCGAGGGTGGGTAGACAGGCGGCGGCCCGGGGCTCCCGCCCGCGACGTTCGCGCCCTGAGCGGGGAGCGCCCGGGTCGCCGACCAGAGCGCCAGCACCGACCGCTGCCATCGAGGCCGTGCGATCACCAGGGCCCCCAGTGAGGATCGCCGCACGCGCGGACTCGAGCGCCGCGATCAGCTGATCGGCGTCCCGGGGGCGGTCGGCGGGGTTCTTGTTGAGCGTCCACAGGACGACCTGCTCGAGCTCCGGAGGAATCCGCGGGTTGTACTGGGTGGGAGCCGTCGGGGCCTCGGAGACGTGCTTGAGCGCGATCGTCACGGCCGCCTCGGCGTCGAACGGAACGTGGCCGGTGAGGAGCTCGTACAGCACGACGCCGACCGAATACAGGTCGGAGGAGGCGCTGACCGCGTGTCCCTGCGCCTGCTCGGGGGACAGGTATTGCGCGGTGCCCATGATCGAGCCGGTCTCGGTCATGTCCGACGCCCCCGCCCGCGCGATCCCGAAGTCCGTCACCTTGGCGTGGCCGGCGTCGTCGACGATCACGTTGTGCGGCTTCAGGTCGCGGTGGATGACTCCGTGGCGGTGGGCGAAGCGCGCCGCCTTGAGGATCTGGATCGTGATGTCGATCGCCCGCACCGGGTCGAGCGGCGCCTCCTCGCGGATCAGCTGCTTGAGCGAGCGGCCGGGGAGGTACTCCATCGCGATGTAGTAGGTGCCGTCATAGGCGCCGCGGTCGAACACGCTGACGACGTTCGGTGCTGGAGGCCGGCGGCGGACTGGGCCTCCCGCCGGAAGCGCTCGACGAACCCCGGGTCCTCCGAGAAGCGCCGGTGGAGCAACTTCAGCGCGACCTTGCGCTGAAGCTGCTGGTCCTCGGCCAGGAACACGTCGGCCATGCCGCCGCTTCCGAGCCGGGAGGACCTTGTAGCGGCCGTCGATCACGGTGCCCGCGGCGACCTCGGCCATCGACAGTCGTCCCACGCTCATCGCCCTCCGCCAGCAGCGTCTGGATCACTTGCTTGGCGATCGGGGCGGCAACGGTGCCGCCGAATCCGCCCTGGGATCGGATCGACGGTGACGGCCACCACGACCTTGGGGTTCGATCGGGGCGAAGCCGATGAACCACGGCTCGGTCAGCCCGGAGCCCTGCACGCCGATCTGAGCGGTACCGGTCTTGCCGGCCACGTTGATGCCCCCGAGCTGCGCGGCGTGCCGGTTCCCTCCTCGACCACCTTGCGCATCATCTGCGTCAGCGCCTGCGCGGTCGAGGGCTTCATCACCTGGTTGTAGACCGTCGGGGAGATCGTCTTGACGGTCACGCCCGTTGAGTCGACCACGCGCGCGGTCATGTGCGGGGCCATCAGCTTGCCGCCGTTGGCCACCGCCGACGCGACCATCGCCATCTGCAGCGGGGTGACCTGGAGCCCGCCCTCGCCGATCCCGATCCGGCCGATGTCCTCGTTCGGGCTCCCCGGCGGTATGGCTTGCCGCTTCCAGGCGGGAACGGCTGGCTGATGTTGAGCTCGTCGGGTGGGTAGTCGAGCGGCGGCTTGGAGTAGAACCCGAACCGCTTCATGTAGTCGGTCATCGTGCCGCGCCCCAGATGCTCAGCGACCTGCGCCCACACTGTGTTGATGGAGTATGTCAGCGCGGTGACGAGATCGACCATGCCCCAGGATTGGTTCCCATCGTTCGACAGCGGGACGCCTGAGATGGTGACCGGCGAATTGCCGTTGACGGTCGAGCTGGGGGTGTACTGGCCGCTGTCGAGCGCCGCTGCCGCGGTGACGACCTTGAACGTCGACCCCGGCGGGTAGCTCGCCATCGTCGCGCGGTTGAAGCTGGTCGTGTTCGGCGACGCCGCATTCGGGCTGTTGTCGTTGTAGCTGGGGTTGGAGTACATGACCTTGACCGCGCCCGTCTGCGGATTGAGCGCGACCACCGACCCGGCCTGCCCGGCCAGGCCCTGCACCGCCACCTGCTGGGCCTTGGGATCGAGGGTCGTGTACACGTCGTCGCCCACTCGGTGCGGGGTGAGCTGCCCGAAGATCGAGTTCAGTCCCGTCTGGAGGCCGCGCGTGTATGAGCCGTCGGAGAGCTCGAGACCCGCGGCCTGGCCTTGGGCGAGGTTGGAGTACCCGACCGCCTGCGCGAACAGCGGCCCGGTTGGGTACGTGCGCTTCCACGTCCCACCGCCGGCCGGCACCGACTGCGCGAGCACCGAGCCGTCGTCGGCGAGGATCCGGCCCCGCTTGATCTTCAGCTCCTGGATCAGGGTCAGATGGTTGAGCGAGTTGTTGTCCAGCTTCGTCTTGTCGATCACCGTCCAACGCGTGGTCCACACGACCAGCAGGGCAAACAGGATCACGATCACGCCGAACAGGCGGGAGATCTGCGAGCTCACGCTGCGCGCACCGGCTTTCGCGCCCGGTCGGAGATCAGCAGCAGCAGCGCCAGCAGCACCAGGTTCGCGATGATCGACGAGCCTCCGTAGGAGATGAACGGCAAGGTCACGCCCGTGAGCGGGATCACCCGGGTCACCCCGCCGACGATCACGAACACCTGGATGGCGAACATCGCGGTAAGGCCCGCGGCGAGCAGCGTCGAGAACGAGTCACGGGCCATCACCGCCGCCTTGAAGCCTCGCGCGATGAACATCAGGTACACGATCAGCACCGCGGTCGCACCGAACAGCCCGAGCTCGCTGGTGATGACGGCGTAGATCATGTCCGTCTGCGGAGCTGGGACGAGGTAGTGCGGATGGACGTATCCGGGGATCGTCAGCACCGATTGACCAAACCCCTGGCCGAACATCCCCCCCGCCGCCTGTGCGAACACGCCGTTGGCGACCTGATAACTGCCCAACGTCGCGTTGTAGAGCCTTGGGTCGAACGGGTGCAGCCAGTCCTCGACGCGGGCGTGGACGTGAGGGATGTGGGTGCCGAGGTACCAGGCGCCGAGCGCGAATGCGAGCAGTCCGATCACGACAAACGACAGCCGCCCGGTGGCGACGTACAGCACGGCCAGCAGGCCGCCATAGAACATCAGCGACGACCCCATGTCGCTCAGCAGGACCATGATCCCCATCGCGAGGCCCCAGATCACGACGATCGGACCGAAGTGCTTGGTCGGCGGAAGCGTCACACCGAGGATCCGTCTGCCGCCCGTGACGAGCAGCTGGCGCGTATCGCGCAGGTAGCTCGCCAGGAAGATGACCAGGCCGATCTTGGCGAATTCCGCGGGCTGGAACACGAACAGACCCGGGATCCGGACGCCGAGGTAGGCGCCGTTGGCCTGGTACCCGATGCCCGGGAGGCGCGGCAGGATCAACAGCCCGAGCGACACGAACACGATCGTGTAGCGGTAGCGCTCGAGCTTGCGGTAGTCGCGGAACAACACGATCGTCGCCGCGAACAGGATCAGGCCGAGCACGAACCACTGCGCCTGCTGGCGCGCCAGCGTCGGGTTGATCCGGTAGATCATCACGATGCCGAAGCTCGCCAGCGCGGCGACCAGGGGGAACATGTACGGGTCGGCGTTGGGGAGTGTCATCCGGATCACGATGTGACCGATCAGGCACAGGCCGAGGAAGATCGCGCCGTAGGTGAGCGAGATGTTGGACAGCGCGTTCGAGCGCTGGATGAATACGCCGGCGAACCCGGCGGTAACCAGCAGCGACGCCGGGATCAGCCCAAGCAGCTCGCGATTGCGGGCCGTCATCGGCGCGAACGCGATCGTCTTGGACGGGTCACGGAGCCCTCCCCAGCTCGAGGTCGCGGACCAGGTTCATCGCGCTCGACTGGGAGCGGAGCTGGTTGTTGAAGATGCGCGAGCGCCGGTCGGCCGGCACCAGCGTGGCCGGGACGCCCGAGACGAAGAACGTCTCATACAAGTGGACCCCCGCCGGCAGGTCGTACGGAAGCCCCCGGTAGATCGTCACGATCCCCTGCGGGTTGGTGCCGACGAAATACAGCTGGCGGGTCGCCAGATAGCCGCCACCGCCGACGAGGAACAGGACGATCACGACCGCGATCAGCGCCGCCACCGGCTTGGCGAGCCGGCGCCTGCGCGAACGCGGCGCCGTGACTTCCGCCGCCGGGCGGGCGGGGATCGGGGTGCGCGGCGCCCGGGAGGACTCGGGTGGAGGCGGCGCGGCAGGAGGCGCGGGGGCGGATGGGACGGCGGGAGCAGGCTGTCCGACGACTGTCGGGTGGTCGGTGGCGGCGGCGCCGACCGCGACGTCCTCGATCCGGCACAGGACCACGGTGATGTTGTCGCGCCCGCCGGCCTCGTTCGCGTCGCGGATCAGGTGGTCCCCGGCCGCGTCGAGCGATTGCTCCGAACCGAGGATCTCCGCGATCCGCGCCTCTGAGACCATCGAGGTGAGCCCGTCGCTGCACAGCAGCAGCACATCGCCGGGCCGGACCGGATAGGTCCAGGTGTCGACCTCGACGTCCGGCTCCGGGCCGAGCGCGCGGGTGATGATCGAGCGCTGCGGATGCTCGGCGGCCTGCTCCTCGGTCAGCTTGCCGCGCCGCACCAGCTCGTCGACCAGCGAATGATCCCGCGTCAGACGCGTCAGCTCACCGTCGCGGAAGAGGTACGCGCGGCTGTCGCCGACGTGCGCGATCGCGACGTTGCCGTCGTCGAGGTACGCCGCGGTCAGCGTCGTCCCCATTCCCTCCCGGCCGTGCTCGGACCGCGAGCGGTCGTATATCTGGCGGTTGGCCTCACGGACCCGGCCGGCGAGGCGCTCCTCGGGGCTCCCGGCGTCGCCGAGCCCGGACTCGAACGCCTCGATGGCGATCTTCGAGGCCACCTCGCCGGCCTGAGCGCCGCCCATCCCGTCGGCGACGACGAACACGGGTGCACGCGCGAGCGCGCTGTCCTCGTTCTCGGGACGCTGGCGGCCCGTATCGGTCTTGAAGGTGCTCTCGGCGGCTCTGATCATCGTGGGTGGCTCATTGCATGTACGAGAACTCGGAGTCCCCGATGCGGATCCGGTCGCCGGCATGCAGGGGCTGCGGGCCGGTCAGCGGCTCCTCGTTCAGGTATGTGCCGTTGGTGGAGCCGAGATCTTCGATCACCAACACATGACCCTGCCTGGTGATCCGGGCGTGCCGGGAGGACGCGAACGGGTCGTCGAGCTGGATCTCGACGTCTCCCCGGCCGAGGGTAGCCCCGTCCTGGATCTCGTAGGCCATCCCGGACTCGTGCCCGGGCGCGCGCTCCACCAGCAGCCTCGGCTCGATCCCGTCGCCCTCGCCGTCGAGCACCGCGGAAGCCGAGTACATGCTCGTCGCATCCGACGAGTGCGCGGGGGCTGAGCGCGATCCTCCGCCGGCGCCCCGGCGCATGTCGCGCAGCGCGCTCCAGGCGACCCAGATGAGGAACAGGTACAGAACGGCGAGGAAGCCGAACTTCAGACCAACCGATACGGGCTCGAGCATCGTGCCGTGGCTATTCCAGCTCGAACTTCATGGATGTCTCGCCCAGCTCGAGCTGATCGCCCGACCTGATCACCTCCGAGCCGTCGATCCTGCGCCCGTTGATCCGGCAGCCGTTGGTGGAGCCGAGATCCGTCAGCACCCACGATCCGCCGCGGGGGCGAATCTCGGCGTGGCGTCGCGAGACGTTGGGATCGCCAAGCACGACGTCGCATTGGCGGCTGCGCCCGAGCGTGACCCCGGCCGGGCCGACCACCAGACGCTTGCCGTCCATCAGCAGCAGGGCTGTCTGGGCTCGGGTTCGGGCACGCTCCTCGAGCGGCTCGGCCAGCCGTCCGGCGGTGCTGTAGATCATCGTCCGGCCGGAGGACTCCTCCGGCGGAGCCTCCACCTCGTCCTCCTCCGGCTGCACGACCCCGGTCTGGATTCCGAATTCCCCGAGCCCGAGCCGGTCGTCGGTCTCGAACTCGATCGAGGGGCGGGCCAGCAGCGTCATCCGCTCGCGGCGAGCGTGCTCCAGCAGATAGCCCGCCAGCTCGTCGGACAGAGCGCTCTCGTAGCCCGTGAACCGCTCACGGTCACGGGGCGAGAGGAAAACACGGTACTCGTTGGGCACGTATGTCCGCGAAAGCGATGAGGCCTGGTGCTCGTCCATCTCCCGCGCGAGCTTTCGGGCGATTTCGACGGGCCGCACCTCCGAACGAAAGGCACGGCTAAAGGTGCCTTCGACGAGGCCAGCGATCTTTTCCTCGAGGCTGCGGAGAACGCTCATTGGTCGGGCGCTGCGGCAATCTGGAAGCGTCGTTGAACGCGGCCTTCAGCGAGTTTTCATGCTACGCGAGTCCGGTCGCGCCGTTATTCATCCGCCGCCGACGGGTCCGCTGGCCTCGGCTCAAGATGCCAGCAATCGGCGGGGCGAGCGCCACCACCGCGGCGCCCACGCCCCCGAGGACCGCAACGTCGGTCTCGACGAGCGCGCCCGAATGGAACGCGTGCAACACCGTGGCCGTCGCCGAAGCGGTCGCCGCGGTCCACGTCGTGACGAGCACGATCTTGACCGGCAGCGAGCGCATGATCGTGACCCACGGCAGGACCACCGCCGCGAAGGCCCACACCACGGCCGGAGCAAGTACCCCAGCGCTCGCCAGCGGCGTGAGCACGTGCTGGGTCGTCTCGGACACCGACGGCATCCACACCGACGAAGCGGGAACCGCGTGCGGCAGACGCACGTACAGGTTCACGTGGCCGAGCGTCTCGGGCGCGATAAGCAGGATCCAGCCGGTCGCGCCGAGCGCGGCGCGCTGCCAGGCGGTCGAGGCCCGCCCGGCTAGGGCCGGCCACGCGCCCGCCAGTCCGATCGCGCCAAGCGCCGGGGCGACGGCGCCGAGCGGCCAGCTTCCGGCTCGCCGCCACAACAGGAGCGGCGGGATCAGGCCCGCGATCACAACGATCAGCATCGCCCCGGGGCGGCCCTGGGCGGCAAGCGTCCCGCCGGCGGCGGCCGTCAGCGCAATCCAACCCAGCCGCGGCAGCGCCGTGACGCCCAGGCCGGCCACGGCCCCCGCGACGACGGGGTCGAGCGCGGACGGGGCGAGCACGACTCCCGCCAGCCAGGCCGCGATTCCGGCGGCGGTGGCGCCCCCGAGCACCCGCACCGGCCATCCGATGCCTGCGACGGCGTCGCCCTCGAGCAGAGGGTCCTCGTCGTCCGGCCAACCGACCGGCTGGGAGGCGGGGGGCGGATTGTGGCGGTGAGGCGCTTCGCCTTCTTCCCACGGTTCACCGGAGGACCCGGTCCGCGCCGGCCAAGGGCTCGCGACCACCCCTGGGCGGTCCTGCAGCGCGCCGAGCGAGCCGACGAGCGCGTCACGTAGCTCCTCGACGCTTCCCCGCTCGCGCGGACGGGGCCGGAGCGCAAGGTCGATCGCGTAACCGAGAGCTCGCGGGAGATCCCGTCGTTGCCGCCGGAGCGGGGGGAGGTACGCCCCGAGGCGGCGGGCGCGACGCGCGGCCGTACCTGTGCCGACGGGGTTCAGGCCGGTGAGCGCCTCGTAGATCACCAGTGCCAGCGAGTACAAGTCGGCCGTCGCGCCGGCCTCGAGCCCTTCGGCCTGCTCGGGCGCCATGTAAGCCTCGGTTCCGATCACGTCGCCAGTGCGGGTCAGGGCGTCTGCACCGATGATCCGGGCGACCCCGAAGTCGGTCAGCTTGGCGATCTGAGCCGCGGTCGCGGGCCGTTCGGGGACGAGCACGTTCGAGGGCTTCACGTCCCGATGGACAATGCCCTCGGCGTGGGCATGTACGAGCGCGTCGCACAACGCGATCCCGATCTGGACGATGTCGCGATCGGACAGCCTCCCGGCCTCGAGCAGCGCGCCCAGGGTGGCGCCGCGAACGAGCTCCGACACCAGGTAGGCGCCGTCGTCGTCGACAGCCGCCTCGTACAGGGTGACAATCCCGGGATGGCTGAGCCTCGCGGCCGCACGTGCCTCGCGCTCAAACCTCCCTCCGAGGATTCGCTCACGCGGCAGTAGCTTGACCGCGACGTCGCGCTCGAGTCGCTCGTCGCGAGCGAGCCACACGGTCCCGAACCCCCCCGAGCCGAGCCTCCGGTGTAGCCGGTAGCGATCGAGGACCACCGGCACCCCATCCGCGGCCCCTCGATCACGCAAGGCGCGCCGGTCCCTGACCCGTACCGTCCCGGCGTCCTGCACTCGAGCCGTCTCGTCGTGCTCCTCGGCCGGCTCGGACTCCCGCTCGTCCCTGCGCAGGGTCGGATCGACGGCAGCGATCGGCTCCGTCGGCTGGCTCGAGGCAGACGAGGGCCCGGTGGCCATAAGGACGCTTTCAACGTTGCAACGCCCTTCCCTCTTCTCGCTTCTTGCCCTACTTGCGGTAATACTCCGCTCCCCCCTAGTCCTCCGAAAAGGGAGCGACCGGCCTGTCGTTCTTCGACGAAGTGGATGAGACTCGCGTTGAGCCGCCGGAGACGGAGCGCCGGCGGCGGCCGGAGGGGAGTGGACGGCGCACGTCCGGAGGAGGGCGCAGACCCCCAGGATCCGGCCGCAGACCACCGACGGCAGAGCAGTCGATCCGCGTCCGTCGCGCCGTGGCGGCGGTCGCGCTGCTGGTCGTCGTGATCCTGATAGCGGTGGGAGTCCACAGCTGCCAGGTCAGCCAGGCCAACAGCGCACTGCGCGACTACAGCGACAGCGTCGCGTCGATCATGCGCGCGTCAAACCAGACCGGCCAGCAGTTCTTCACCGTGCTCTCCAGCGGCGGGGGATCCAGCAACGGCCAGAACCTCCAGAGCCAGCTCGACGAAGCGCGGCTGAGCGCCGAGAACCAGCTCAATCGGGCGGCGTCGCTGAGCCCGCCCGACCAGGTAAAGGGCGCACAGCAGGATCTGCTGCTGGCGTTGCAGATGCGCAGAGACGGGATCGCGAACATCGCCAAGCAGATCCAATCCGCCCTGCAGCCGTCGACCAGCACCGAGGCGGTCAGCTCGATCGCCGCCGAGATGGCCCGGTTCTACGCCTCCGATGTGCTCTACAAGGACTACGCGCTGCCGGCGATCGTGGGCGCTCTGCACAGCGCCGGGATTGCGGTGGGAGGCACCAACGGCGAGCCGATCGAAGGTGGCCAGTTCCTGGCGGACGTGCAGTGGCTCACGCCTTCGTACGTCGCGAGCCAGCTCCACACCTCGTTCACGCCCACGAGCAAGGGCGGCAAGGTCGCGCCGGGGACCCACGGACACGAGCTCAACTCGGTCAGCGTCGGCGGAACGACCCTGCAAACTGGGTCGACCAACACGATCCCCGCGAGCCCGGCGCCGGTGTTCACGCTCACGTTCACCAACAGTGGGCAGAACAACGAGAGCAACGTGGTGTGCAAGGTGAGCCTGAGCACCGGGGGCCTGACCGCCCAGACGATCGTCCCGACGACGCAGGCGGGTCAGCAGACCACCTGCCAGGTGACGCTCCCGTCCTCGCCCGCGGCCGGTTCCTCCACGCTCACCGCAACGGTCGAGCCCGTGCCGGGCGAGAAGAACACGGCGAACAACACGCTGACGTTCCCGGTCACGTTCCAGTAGCCCACGGTCACGTTTCGCCAGGCCGCCCGCGTGGTCCAGGGGCCCGCCGGATGGGTCCAGCGGCCCGCCTGACCCATCCGAGGGGCAAGCGATGGCGCGTGCTGCTTATCCTTCGAGCGCGTGCACAACCTGACGAGCACCGCGGGAATCGTTGCGCTGGCCGCCGCGGGGGTCGCGATCGTTGCGCTGCTCTTCTGCGTCGTGCTCGCCGTCAGGCTGTCACGCGTGCGGGCGAGCCAGCGCGCGATCCTCGGCGACGGCAACGAGGACCTCGTCGCTCACGCCGCCACGCTCCAGGAGCACTTCCAGGCGCTCAACGACTACGTTCAGGACATCGCCGCGCAGCTCAACGGCCGCATGGCGACAACCGAGCAGCGGCTCGATCACGCCGTCGCCTACAGCGCGCTGATCCGCTACGACGCCTACGGCGAGATGTCCGGCCGGCAGTCCACCTCGATCGCGCTGCTCGATGCGCGCCGCTCGGGCCTCGTGCTGTCCTCGATCCACCATCGCGACCAGGCCCGCCTGTACGCCAAGCAGGTGCGCGAGGGACGCCCGGAGCTCGAGCTCTCCCCCGAGGAGAGCGAGGCCATCCGGCTCGCGCTCGAGGGCGACGGCTCCGACGGGTCGCCCGCGTAGGGCGAAGATCGCCACATGCGTGTCGGCTACTTCGGCCCGGAGGGGACCTTCACCCACGAGGCGGTGATCGAGGCGCTGGGCGGAGAGGACGCAGCGGCCGCGCTGGAGGACGTGGAGCTCGTGCCGCTGCCGACGATCTACGACACCGTGATGGCCGTCCACACCGGCGCCGCGGAGCGCGCGCTCGTCCCGATCGAGAACTCGCTCGAGGGCTCGGTCAACGCCACCCTAGACGCACTCGCGATGGAGACCGAGGACGTTGCGATCGTCGGCGAGGTGGTGCATCCGATCCGCCATTGCCTGATCGCCAGGACCGAGCTGGAGCTCGACGAGATCGAGGCCGTGGTCTCCCACCCGCAGGCGACCGCGCAATGCGCGCGCTTCATCCGGAAGAGGTTGCCGAACGCCCGTGTGCTCGCGGGCAGCTCCACGGCCGACGCGGTGAGGCTCGTCGCCGAGCACGACGGCCCGTGGGCTGCGCTCGCCAACCGGCTCGCGGCGGAGCGCTACGGCTGCAGGGTGCTGCGCGCGGGCGTGGAGGACGTCGCCGACAACGAGACCCGGTTCGTGTGGCTGGCCCGCGTCGGAACTCCCCCCGGCGCGCCGTGGGGATCTGATCCGGCGCTCGGCCCCTGGAAGACGGCGGTCGTGTTCTGGGGGGTCGGTGCGGACGCTCCAGGCTGGCTTGTGGCGTGCCTGTCGGAGTTCGCCTCGCGTGAGGTCAACCTGACCCGGATCGAGTCGCGGCCCCGCAAGCAGGGCCTGGGGCGGTACATGTTCTTCCTCGATCTCGAGGGGCGGGACACCGAGCCCCATGTGGCTTCCGCATTGGAAGGCCTTCGCGAGCATGTCGAGGCTGCGCGGGTCCTGGGGTCGTTTCCGGCCTCCTGAGGCCAGGTGACCGGAGGGGTTTCTGCCCGCGGCCGGCGCGAATGCGGGTCCTCGGCGCAGCCCTTAAAGGCCCCTGGATGCCTGTCGATCCGGGATCCGCCCCCGCTACACTGCGGCCAGCCATGGCCACAACAACGCCAGCCCCAGTGGGGTCCGCGTCGCCTCTGGAGCACCAGCGGCGCGGACGGGCCGGTGGCCGGGTGCTCGTACTCAACGCGACATACGAACCGATCAACGTGTGTACCGTCCGCCGAGCCGTCGTGTTGCTGCTGAAGGACAAGGCGGAGGTGATCGAGCACGGCGATTGGGACCTCCGCTCCGCCACGCGGACCGTCCAGCGTCCGGTGGTGATCCGCCTCGTCACCTACGTCCGGATCCCTCGCGACACGCACCGGCGCAAGATCACGCGGCGGGCGGTGTTCGCGCGTGACGGCTGGGCGTGCCAATACTGCGGGGCGCGCTCGAACCTGACCGTCGACCACGTGATCCCCAAGTCAAAGGGCGGCCCATCCAGCTGGGACAACATCGTCGCATCGTGCGCGCCGTGCAACCGCCGCAAGGGCGACGCCCTCCCGCGCCAGGCCGGGATGCGCCTGCTCAAGCAGCCGCGCATGCCCCACGCGACCGTATTCATCCACGTCTCGAGCCCGACGATCCCGTCGGCCTGGCACCAGTATCTCGCTGCGTAGGGGGCGGGGCGCGTCGCGCGGCGGGGGCGTCTACGCCGCGCCTCGGCCGAGGCACCAGCCACCCGGTCCGACGCAACCGCCGCGCCGGCCGACGCACCGCCCGTCCGGGCCGACGCACACCCCGCGCGGGCCGACGCACACCCCGCGCGGGCCGACGCACACCCCGCGCGTCACAACGTGACCATCCGTGCGCCGCGCGGAACCATTGTCACGTTTTGATCCGGAGCGGACATCAACGTGACGAGATCCGCGCGCGCTCGAAGCTTTGTCACGTTGTGGCGCGAGCGGTCGGCCTGGCACGAGCGGTCGGCCTGGCACGAGCGGTCGGCTGGCGCGAGCGATCGGCCGGGCGCCAAATACAAGCCTGCCGCTCAACGCGAGCATTAAACGACGAAGGGCGCCGGTCGACACCGGCGCCCTTCGCGTGCTGCTTGTTGGCTGGACTCAACCGAGGCGAGACGCAAGATGCTGGAGGGACTACTTCCAGCGCTCGCCCCGACGGTGCCTCGGGTGGACTCCGCTAAGCGGGGCCAGCTCCGACCTAGCGGCCGGACACCTCCAGGGTCCCTAAAGAACTTTCACTCAGACGGACCACCTCCTTTCTCTGGTGACTGCAGATTAGCGAACCCCGTTGACGTCTCTTGTGAGAACCTGGGCCGAGCGATGGGCCACCTCGACGATCGCCAGACGCTGCTGCTGAGCGTCGACTTCGAGGACTGGCATCAGCTCGTGCGCCGGCGGGTGGGGGCTTCCAATTGGCGCGACCCCGGCCCCGCGCTGGCCCGGCAGACGGCGGCGCTGTTGTCGCTGTTCGATGAGCTCGGCGTGCGCGCGACATTCTTCGTCCTGGGGATGGCGGCCCGCTCGCATCCGGAGCTGGTCGGCGACGTGGTCGCCGCCGGGCACGAGATCTCCTGCCACGGTGACGCCCACCTCCCCGTCTATTCGCAGACCCGCTCCGAGTTCGCGGCGGACCTCCGCCAAGCCGTCGAGACGATCGAAGGGCTGAGCGGGCAGCGCCCGATCGGTTACCGCGCGCCGGCATTCTCGATCGACAGTCGCTGCCCGTGGGCCCACGACGTGCTCGCCGCCGAAGGCTTCGCCTACGACGCGAGCGAGCACGACTCGCCGCGGCTGAGCAGACGACCGGGCCCTGCCGGCTCCCCCCACCGGCTCGAGGTCGTGCGCGGAGAGCTGTGGGAGCTCCCGGTCGCGGTCTGGCGCGCCCGGGGCCGGCGCGTACCGGTCGGGGGTCCGTCGTACTGGGGGGCGATGCCGACCGCGCTCGTGCTCCGCGGACTCCGCGACGCTGGGCCGATGGCCGGACTCTACGTCCATCCCTATGAGTTCGATCCCTCCTCGCTCGACCCGCTGCTGCCGGCGGGGTCGCCACCGGCCCGCCGAGCCCACGGGACGCTTCGTGCCATCCAGCGAAACAGCGCCCGCCGGCGTGCTCCGCGAGTCCTCCGCGCGATCGCCGAACGACACGAGCTGATCCCCTATGGTGAGGCCCATGCCCAGCTCCGCAGCGGCGCCACAGCGGGTCCGCGATAGATTCCGGTCCAAGGCTCAGGAGTTCGACGACCTCTACGAGGACGAGCGCCTGCTCGTGCGGTTGCTGCGCCCGGGCCTGTTCCGCCGGCGCGAGCTGGCGATCGAGACGGTCCGCTCGTACTCCGCGCCGAGGGTGCTCGACGTGGGCTGCGGGTCGGGCAGGATCGGGGAGCTGGTGCTCGAGGCGGGCACATCCGCGTACCTCGGAGTCGACTTCTCGGAGCCGATGATCGAGCTGGCGAGGCAGCGGCTGGCGCGCTTTGAGGAGCACGTCACGCTGGTG
This sequence comes from uncultured Solirubrobacterales bacterium, assembly GCA_963695965.1. Lineage (GTDB taxonomy): Bacteria > Actinomycetota > Thermoleophilia > Solirubrobacterales > Solirubrobacteraceae > Palsa-465. The sequence continues at coordinate 16,916 of CAVOIU010000044.1, read as the reverse complement.
TGCGGCGACTTCCTCGAGACGCCGATCGAGGGCTCCTTCGACGTCGTCCTGGCGCTGGGCCTGTTCGACTACCTCCCTGACGCCGACCGATTCGCGCGGCGGATGTCCGAGCTGTGCTCCGATGGCGGAACGCTCGTCGGCTCGTTCCCGTCGTGGTCGCCAATCAAGGGCCCCGTGCGAAAGGTCCGCTACGAGTGGATCGGCGACTGCCCGATCTTCAACTACAGCCGCGACGGGCTGGAGACGCTGCTGGGCGACGCCGGGTTCTCAGAGGTCGAGATCCTCAGTCCCGGGCGGAGCGGGTATCTGGTGCGCGCGCGACGCAGCGGCTGAGCGGCGCTTGGGCGCACGCCATTGCGTGGCAAACTTGTCGGGTGATCCCGATCGCGACCAACTGGACGACGATCTCGTCACTCGCAACCGGCGCCGGCACGCTGGTACTTGCGATCGCGACGTTCGCCGCGGTCCGGTCGTCGAATCGCTCGGCCAGGATCTCCGAGCAGGCGCTCCAGGAGCAGCGCCGCCCGATCTTCACGCAGTCTCGGCTGGACGATCCGGTCCAGAAGATCATGTTCGTCGAGCAGCACTGGGTCCGGGCGGAGGGGGGACATGGTGTCGCCGAGCACGACGGCAGCGTGTACTTCGCGATGAGCCTGCGCAACGTCGGCGCCGGGATCGGCGTGTGCCAGGGCTGGCACGTCGTGGCGGGCCAACAGTCTCCGCGTGTCGCGCCGGACCACACGCCCGAGGACCAGTTCCGCCTGCAGACCCGTGACCTTTACATCCCGGCCGGCGACATCGGGATGTGGCAGGGCGCCCTCCGCGACCGCAACGATCCCACCTACCAGGCTTGCGCCCAGGCGATCGACAATCGCGAGGTGATCACGGTCGAGCTGCTCTATTCCGATCAGGTCGGCGGTCAGCGGACGATCAGCCGTTTCGGGCTGATCCCCTACGAAAGGGAGGGCGAGGACGGGGAGGCGAAGGTCGAGTGGTTCGCGACCATCAACCGCCACTGGTATCTCGACCGCGCCGGGCCGAGGTCCGACGACCAAGTCGCCGCGGCAGTCGACGTCGTGCTGCGCGAGCGCGAGACCGCAGAAGAGCTCGCGCGTGCGGAGGATGAGGAGGCAGAAGCAGAGGCCGCCGGGACTGAGGCATCGGAGACGCGGGACGGTGCCGACGGAGCACGGCGCCCGCAGCAGGACGACGGAAACGGGGCGCAGCGCCCGGAGACGCTGGAGCCCGAGCCGGTCGCGGTCATACCCCGGCCCAACTGCGAGTAGGCCCTACTCGTTGTCGGCGTCCGTGTCGGCGTCCGTCGAGCCGTCGGCCTCGGAGCCGTTCTCGAGCTCGGCTGCCGGCGGTGGGGGCTCAGCGGCGCCGTCAGCGCCGTTCTCCGCCACCGGCGCCGCGGTTGGGGCCTCCGACTCGATCACCAGGGCGATCGCGCTGACCTGGTCGTCGTCTCGGAGGTTCATCACCCGCACCCCCTGCGACGCGCGGCCGTAGCTGTTGATGCCGCGGACCGAGGTGCGCTGGACCATCCCGTTCTGGGAGATGAACACGAGCTCCTGGTGCTCGCGGACGACCAGCGCACCGGCGAGCTGACCCTTCTTCCCGGTCAGGGTGATGGTCTTCACGCCCATCGTCCCCCGGCCCTTGATCGGGTAATCGGGGATCGGGGTTCGCTTCCCGTAGCCGTTCTCGGTGACCACCAGCAGCTCCTGGTCGTCACGCGCCACGTCCATTGCGAGCACCGCGTTGTCCTTCTGGGACACATTCATCCCACGGACGCCGCTGGTGTCACGCCCCATCGGCCGCGCCTGGCTCTCGTTGAAACGCGCCGCCTGGCCCGAGCGGGAGACCATGATGATCGTGTCGGTGCCGCTGGTCCGCCGCACCGCGATCAGCTCGTCGTCGTCGCGGATGTTGATCGCGATGATCCCGTCGGCCTTGATGGGGGTGTTGTACGCCTTGAACTCGGTCTTCTTGATCTGGCCCTTGCGGGTCGCGAACACGAGGTACTTGCCCTCGGAGAAGTCGCGCGTCGAGAGCACCGACTGGACCCGCTCTCCCTCGCGCAGCGGCAGCATGTTGACGAGCGCCCGGCCCTTGGCGGTCCGCGACGCCTCGGGAAGCTCGTAGACCTTCAACCGGTAGATCTTCCCGCGGTTGGTGAAGAACAGGAGGAAGTCGTGCGTCGAGGACACGAATAGGTGCTCGATGTAGTCGTCGTCCTTCATGTCCATGCCGGTGACGCCGATCCCGCCGCGGCGCTGCTGGCGATAGGTGGACAGCGGCAGGGACTTGATGTAGCCCGAATGGGTGATCGAGATCACCATCTGCTGGTCGGCGATCAGGTCCTCGATGTCGATCTCGCCCTCGGCGAACGCGATCTCGGTTCGGCGATCGTCGCCGTAGGCGTCGGCGATCTCCCTGAGCTCGTCCTTGATCAGCCCGAAGATCCTGCTCTCGTCTCCGAGGATCTCCCGCAGCTCCTTGATCCGCTCGACCAGGTCCGCGTGCTCCTCCTTGATCTTGTCCGCCTCGAGCGCCGTCAGGCGACCGAGCGTCAGCTGCAGGATCGCGCCCGCCTGGATCGCTGTGAGCTCGAAGCGCTCGACCAGCGCGGTGCGGGCCGCGTCGGGGTCGCGCGAGCTGCGAATCAGCGCGATCACCTCGTCGAGGTTGGCGAGCGCGATCAGCAACCCCTCGAGCACATGCGCGCGCTCCTCGGCACGGCGGAGCTCGTACTTGGTCCGGCGTGTGATGACCTCGCGCTGGTGATCGACGTAGTAGCCGATCGACTCTCGCAGCGACAGCGTGCGCGGGACGTTGTCGACCAGCGCGACCATGTTCACGCCGAAGGTCGTCTGCAGCGGCGTGTGCTTGTAGAGCTTGTTCAACACGACCTTCGGGATCGAGCCGCGCTTGAGCTCGATCACCAGGCGCATCCCCTTGTCGCTCGAGTGGTCCTCGATGTCTGAGATCTCGGAGATCTTCTTGTCGTGGACCAGATCGGCGATCTTCTGGATCAGCCCGCCCTCGCCGCCCTTCTTGACCTGGTAGGGGAGCTCGGTGACGACGATCGCCTCCTTGCCCTGGCTCAATGGCTCGACGTGCGCGCGGGCCTGCAGCCGGACGCGGCCGCGGCCGGTCGCGTATGCGTCCCGGATCCCCGCGCTGCCGAGGATCACGCCGCCGGTCGGGAAGTCGGGGCCCTTCATGTGCTTCATCAGCCCCTCGACGTCGATCGCGGGATCGTCGATGTAGGCGATCACCGCGTCGATCGTCTCGCGCAGGTTGTGCGGCGGGATGTTGGTCGCCATCCCGACCGCGATCCCGGCCGAGCCGTTGACGAGCAGGTTCGGGAAGCGCGCCGGGAGCACCAGCGGCTCCTGGTTCTTGCCGTCGTAGTTGGGGACGAACTCGACCGTGTCCTGGTCGAGGTCGCGGAGCATCTCGCGCGCGATCGGGGCGAGGCGCGCTTCCGTGTAGCGCATCGCAGCTGCAGGGTCGTCGTCGATCGAGCCGAAGTTGCCCTGACCGTCGACGAGCGGGTAGCGCATCGAGAAGTCCTGTGCGAGCCGCACGAGCGTGTCGTACACGGGCGAGTCGCCGTGCGGGTGATATTTACCGAGCACGTCGCCGACGATCCGCGAGGACTTCGCGCGTGAGCGTCCGGGCTGGAGCCCGGCCTCGCTCATCGCGAACAGAACCCGGCGGTGGACCGGCTTCAGGCCGTCGCGGACGTCGGGGAGCGCTCGCCCAACGATGACCGACATCGCGTAGTCGAGGTACGCAGAGCGCATCTCCTCCTCGAGCCCGCGGGGCTCGATGTTGCCGCCGCCGATGGTGTCAATCGTGGCCATTGCTCTACACGTCCAGATTGGTCACGAGACGTGCGTTCTCTTCAATGAACTGCCGCCGCGGCTCGACCGGATCCCCCATCAGCATCGAGAACACCTTGTCGGCCTGCGCGGCATCCTCGATGGTCACACGCACGAGCGTCCGCCGTGAGGGATCCATCGTCGTGTCGCGCAGCTGCGCCGGGTCCATCTCACCGAGGCCCTTGAAGCGGTTGACCTCGACGCCGCGGCGAGCGAGTCGCAGCACCTCCTCGCGCAGCGCACCGAAGGTGAGCGCCTGAGCCTGCTGGTCGCCGAGCGTGATCGTGAACGGCGGGGTGCCGGCGGTGTCGACCAGCTGCTCGTGGACGCGCAGGAGCTGGCGGTACTCGTGGGCGTCGAGCAGCGAGCGGCGGAAGCGGTGGGTCCGCGCCAGGCCACTCTCGATCTCGATCGCCTTCACCACGATCTCGACCGGGTCCTCCGAGAGGACCTCGGTCGTGTAAGGATGACCGTTCTCGGACGGGCGGCGCATCAGCTTCAGCAGCTCGTCGGCGTCGTCGATCCGCTCGTCGAGCAGACCCGACTCCTCGATGAACGCGACCGGCTCCTGGCCGTGGGCGGCGCGGAGCGCCGAGGACCACCCCTCGTACTGCTTGAGCAGCCTCCCGAACTTCTGCCACCGGGCCTCGGTCAGCGAGAACTGCGAGTTGTAGCGGTCGAAGATCTGGAAGCGCTCGAGCTTTCCGTCGAGGAGCAGGTGCTCGAGCTCTGACTCCTTCTCGATGTAGCGCTCGGTCTTGCCCGCCTTGAACCGGTACAGCGGCGGCTTGGCGATGTACACGTAGCCGGCCTCGATCAGCTCCTGCATCTCGCGGAACAGGAGCGTGAGCACCAGCGTGCGGATATGGGCGCCGTCGACATCGGCGTCGGTCATCACGATCACCTTGTGGTAACGGGCGTTGTCGATGTTGAACTCCTCCCGCACCCCGGTCCCGATCGCGGTGATCAGCGCCTGGATCTCCTGATTCTGGAGGACCTTGTCGATCCGGCTCTTCTCGACGTTGAGGATCTTGCCGCGCAGTGGGAGCACCGCTTGAGTGGAGCGGTCGCGGCCCTGCTTGGCCGAGCCGCCCGCGGAGTCGCCCTCGACCACGAAGATCTCCGCCAGGGACGGGTCCTTGACCGAGCAGTCGGCGAGCTTGCCGGGCAGACGGGAGTTCTCGAGCGCCGACTTGCGGCGCGTGAGGTCGCGGGCCTTGCGGGCGGCGGCACGCGCCTGGGCAGCCTGGACGGCCTTGCGGATGATCGAGCGTGCGTCGTGAGGGTTCTCCTCGAGAAATTCCATCAGCCGCTGGTTGACGATCGAGTGGACGAAGCCCTGCATCCCGGGGTTACCGAGCTTGGTCTTCGTCTGGCCCTCGAATTGCGGGTTGGCGAGCTTGGCCGAGATGACCGCGGTCAGGCCTTCGCGCACGTCCTCGCCTGAGAGGTTTTCGTCCTTCTCCTTGAGCTCGCCCTTGTCGCGCGCGTACTTGTTGAGCGCGCTCGTCAGGGCGGAGCGGAAGCCGCTCAGATGGGTGCCGCCCTCGTGGGTGTTGATGTTGTTGGCGAACGCGAACACCGACTCCTGGTAGGAGGCGTTCCACTGCATCGCCACCTCAACAGCGCCCTCGCCGCTCTCACCTTCGAACGAGATCACCTTCTTGTGGATCGGCTCCTTGTTCTCGTTGAGGTAGTGGACGAAGTCCACGATCCCGCCCTCGTAGCGAAACTCCGCGCGATGGCCCTCGCCGCGCTCGTCGACGATCGTGATCTTGAGCCCCTTCGTGAGGAAGGCGGTCTCACGCATGCGCTCCTCGAGCACGGTGATGTCAAAGTCGAGCGTCTCGAAGATCTCGGCGTCCGGGAGGAACGTCGTCTTCGTGCCGGTCTCGGTCGTCGGCTCGCCGCGCCGGACCTCGAACAGAGGCTTGCCGCGCTCATAGGACTGCGTCCACGTGTAGCCGTCACGACGCACCTCCACGTCGACATGCTCGGAGAGGGCATTGACGACCGACACGCCGACCCCGTGTAGACCACCCGAGACCTTGTAGCCCCCGCCCTCGCCGAACTTCCCCCCGGCGTGCAGGACGGTCATCACCACCTCCAGCGCCGACAGCTTCTCCTTCTCCATCTTCGCGACGGGAATTCCACGGCCGTCGTCGACGACCGTGACGGAGCTGTCGGGATGGATCGTGACCTCGACCTCATTGCAGTTGCCGGCCAGCGCCTCGTCAACAGAGTTGTCAACAACCTCGTAGACGAGGTGGTGCAGCCCACGCAGGCCGGTCGAGCCGATGTACATGCCGGGCCGCTTGCGAACGGCCTCGAGGCCTTCCAGGACGGTGATGTCCTGGGCGTCATAACTTGCTTGCTTCTTCGAGCGCCCCTTGGCGCCATTGTCGTCTGTCAACGATCCTCCGATGACACATCAGGACGCCCCGGTTCCGCGCATCAGGCAAGGCGCTCCGGGGCGTCGCGGCTAGTGTGAATAAGGATAGCACGGAAGGCGGTCGAAACTGCCGCCAGCGCTTCTCGTTTTGCCTGCAAAACGCAACAATAATGTGACGGAAGCGCTACTTTTCAGAGGCATCGGAGAAACGGGCCCGCCGGCGTGGTTATGGCGCCTTCCGGGTGGCGCGGGCGAGGACTACGAACCGGGCATCGTCACGCACCGCAGGCGCGTCACTTCTCCGCCCCTCAGCACCCCGTTCAGCCGCTCCACGATCGTCGGCCCCATGAGGTCGAGCTCGTGGGCCCACACCGACGCCGAGCAAGAGATCGTGAGCACCCCGCCGCGTTCGGCGGTCGGCTGGGCCTCCACCGCGATCGCCCCTCCCACGGCTTCCGGCCACGCCCGCTGCACCTCCGCGAGCAGCGTCTGCGGTGCCAGCTCGTCGCGGATCCCGTCGATCGCGGCTCCCAGCGGCCGCGGGCTTCGGCGCCATTGGCTCATGCGACCTCCGCTCGCCGTCCGGGCTCGCCAACTTCCGGAGGCCGCATGAGTCCTCCGGCTGCTGCAGCGACCGCCTCACCCAGGACCCGACCGGCGCCGATCGAGAGCCGCGTGATCCCCGTCTCCGTCGCGCCGGGAACGTGCTCGAGATCGGTCGTCGTGATCACGGACTGGCCGCCCCCGGAGCGCAGGAGGTCGACCAGCGACTCGCGCCGGGCGTGGTCGAGCTCGCTCATCACATCGTCCAGGAGCATCACCGGCGGCGCGCTCCGCTGCTCAGCGATGACCTCGCGCTCGGCCAGCAGCAGCGCGAGCAGCGACAGGCGCTGCTGGCCCTGCGAGCCGAACGGGCGCAGGTCCCGGCCGCCGAGCTGCGTGGTCAGCTCGTCGCGATGCGGGCCGTAGCCGGAGAACCCGCGTTCGAGGTCCCGTTCGACACGCTCGGCCAGCTCTTGCCTGAGCTGCTCGGGCTCGGTTGCCCGGGACCTGGGGCGATAGCCGACCGTGAGCTCGGTCTCGAACCCCAGGAGTTCCCCGATCCTCCGGCTGCGCTCGGTGATCGCGTCCACCGCCCGCCGCCGATCGGCCATCAACGCGATCCCGTGATCGGCGAGCTGGGCGTCCCAGCTCGAGAGCGAATCGCGCGAGCCGGAGCCGGAGCGGATCCGGCCGATCAGCGCGTTGCGCTGGGACAGGACCTGCATGTAGGTGCGCCGGGTCTCGACCCGTGCCGGCCACAGGGCCGCCACCAGCTGATCGAGATGGGAGCGGCGCAGCGCCGGCGCTCCCTTGATCAGATCGAGCCGGTCGGGCAGGAACACGCTCACCAGCGGTCGCTCGGGCGCATCGAGCAGGCGGTCGACCGGCGCGCCGTCGACTCGCAGGCGCTTGGGCTCGCCAGGCTCGAAGCCCACCGAGATCTCGTGGGCTCCGTCGTCGGCCTGGCAGCGAACGACGACGCGGGTCATCGGAGCCCCGAAGCGGACGACCTCCCGCTCGTTGGTGGTGCGCGGAGACCGACCCACAGAGCCGAAGTAGATCGCCTCTAGGAGGTTCGTCTTGCCCGCTCCGTTCGGTCCCGATACGACCGTGAGACCGGGGCCCAGCGACGCCTCAGCATCCTCATAGCTGCGGAAGTCGCGAAGAGTGAGGCTTAGTACCCGCACCGGCTTGGGCTCCAACCGAGCCGCGGCATGCGGCCCTACACGTTCAGGCGGATCGGCATGATGAGGTACTGAAAGCCACCGTCGTCGCCCGACTCGATCAAGCCCGGCCGCAACGGGCTGATCAGCTTCAGCACGACATCGCCCTCCTCCACCGCTTCGAGGCCGTCGCGGAGGAAGTCGGGGTTGAACCCGATCTCCAGCGGCTCCCCCTGGAACGCGACCGGCATCGACTCCAGCGCCTCCCCCACATCCGGCGTCTGTGCCGAGACGGTGAGCTCTCCGGGCGTGAATGCCAGCCGCAGTGGTGCGTTCTTCTGCGCCAGCAGGCTGATCCGCCGCACCACCTCGGTCAGCTCCCCGCCGGCGATCCGCAGCTCGTGTTCGAACGTCTCGGGAAGCAGCTGGCGGTAGTTGGGGAACTGTCCGTCGATCAAGCGTGAGGACAGCACGACGCCATCGAGCTCGAATACGACCTGGTTCTGGAGGACGCTAACCCTCAGCTGAGCCTCCTCGGCCCCGGCCGCGACGCGAGCGAGCTCCTGCAGGGCGCGCGCCGGGACATTGACCTCGAACGCCGAGGACAGCGCGGCGTCGAGCGCCGTCTCCTTGACGCTCAGTCGATACGAGTCGGTCGCGACCATCCGCAGCTCGCGGTCGGACGCGGACACCAGAATCCCGGTGAGGACCGGCCGCGTCTCGTCCCGCGAGGCCGAGCCGGCCACTTTGAGTGCGGTCCCGATGAACGCTCGACCGGGACCGACACTCCATCCTCGGCGCTCGGCTCCGGGAACGGCGGGAAATCCTCCGCGCGCAGCGTGCGGATGTGGAATGTCGCGTTGCCGGATTTGAGCTCGACGTCCTGCTCGGCCGCGCGCAGCTCGAGCGACACCTGACGTGCCGGCAGTGATCGCACGACGTCGAGGAGCAGACCGGCCGGGAGCACCACCAGGCCCGCTCGCACGGTCTCGGCCTCGAGCGGGACGCGGAGGCTCACGTCCATGTCGGTCGCGCGCAGCTCGGAGCCGGACTCGCCGGCAACGATCTGGACACCCGATAGGGCCTGGATCGCGCTCCGAGTGGAGGCAACCCTGGTGACGGTCTGGAGCTGGGTCAGGAGCGCGTCGCGCTCTAGCAGAAATCTTCACGGCAATTACCTTAGGAGGGATTCAGTAGTGATAGGGCGAATAGAACTGTGGAGAAGTACGTGATCGACCGCAGATAGCGGGGAAGTCTTCGCCCACAGTGCAGCGGACGAAGTCTGTCAATAGCCTCGGTCGGTCGCTCGGGTCGGACCGCCGCCTTGAGCTCACCGAGTTCTTCACCCAGCTGTTGATCCTTCGTGACCCGCTCTGAGACGCGCTTGCAGGCGTGGAGCACGGTGGCGTGGTTGCGACCGCCGAAGGCGTCGCCAATTGCCTGGAGCGAGGTGCTGGTGATCTCTCGTGGCCAGATAGATCGCCAGCTGGCGCGGCCAGGCGATGCGCGCCGCGCGACTCGGGCGAGATGAGCTCTGCGACCGCGAGACCGTACCGAGACGGCGACGGTCGTCTGGATGTGCCCGATCGCCGATCGGCCTCGACGCGGCTCCGGGTACATGGCGTCGAGCACGGTCAGCGTCAGCTCGAGGTCGATCGGCTGGGTCGTGAGGGAGTGGTATGCGACGACCCGGATCAGAGCCCCCTCGAGTGCGCGGACGTTGTCGGTGACGCGTTCGGCGATCGCTCCAGGACGGCGCTGTCGCGAGGGGGACCTGGTCGAGCATCGCCCGCTTGCGGAGGATCGCCACACGCGTGGGGAAATCCGGCGGCCCGATGTCGGCGACGAGGCCGGCCTCGAAGCGCTCCCGCAGTCGCTCTTCGACGGCGACCAGTGCCCGAGGGAGGCGGTCGCAGGTGAGGACGAGCTGGCGGCCGCTCTCATACAGGGCGTTGAACGTGTGGAAGAACTCCTCCTCGGTCTTGGCCTTGCTGGCGAGGAACTGGACGTCGTCGATCAGGAGGACGTCGGCGTCACGGTAGGTGCGCTTGAACTCTCCAGCGAGCGTGACCCGAGCGCCCCGATGAAGTGGTTGGTGAACGCCTCGACCGTCGTGTAACGAACCGTGGTGCCGCCGCCGAAGGCCCGAACGTAGTTGCCGATCGCGTGGAGGAGATGGGTCTTGCCGAGGCCCGGCGGCGCGTGGAGGAACAGGGGGTTGTACGCCTGGCCCGGGAAGCTCGGCGACGGCGAGGCAGGCCGCGTGCGCGAGGCGATTGCCCTCGCCGATGATGAACTGGTCGAAGCTGTAGCGGGGGTTGAGCGTGCCGGTGGCGCGGGAGTCGGCGGGCTCGTGCGCGGCCGACGCTGGGTGCCCTGTGAGTTGCCGTCACCGCTCATCGCGACCTGGATCGCCGCCCCGATGACAGACCGCGCGCAGCTCTCGAGGATGCGGCCAAAGCGTTCGGCACCCAGACGCGCGTGGCCGGCGGGGCCGGCAGCAGCAGTAGGTGCGCGTCGAATGCCTTGACCTCAAGTGGAGCGATCCAGATCTCGTAGGTCGAGTCGCCGACGATCCGGCGGAGCTCTGCGCGGATCGCATGCCAGGCGTCATCCGGCTCGAGATTCGCAGGCAGCTCCAAGCGACTCCTTCTCGGGAGCGTTCGTTAGGTACCGATTGAGAAGGGCCGAGCGAGGCCCGCTCGGAGCGCGGCGAATATACCAGCGGCCAGGGACGTGCATCGGGCGCGTCGGGACCTTGGCGGAAAGCGCGAAGAAAAACCCTGCGACGCGCTGAGAATCGGCCAGAGCGGCCCCTGGGGTCGTGCGTATACTGGGCCTCGCTACCCGGGCCTGGGCCTGTGAGCCATGAAACGGACCTACCAGCCAAAGAAGCGCAAGCGAGCACGCACGCATGGTTTCCGCGCGCGGATGTGCACGCGCGCGGGCCGGGCGACGCTCAAGCGTCGGCGGGACAAAGGGCCGCAAGCGCCTCGACGGTCTGATGCTCGGGCGCCCCAGGCGCCCGCCCGCGTCCGGGTCGCGCGCGGCTGTCCCGCAGCGCCGACTTCGATCGCGTCTTTCGGCAGGGCCGCTCGCATGCCGGGCGGGAGCTCGTCCTGTACGTGTTCCCGCGCCAGGGGAGGGGGCGCCACGCCTGGGCCTGTCGGTGTCACGGAAGGTCGGAGGCGCGGTCCAGCGCAACCGCGTCAAGCGGGTGCTGCGCGAAGCGTTCGCCGCAGAAGGTGTGCCGGCTCCCGCGCGGAACCGACGCCGTGATCGTGGCGCGCCAGGAGGCTCATTCTCTTGCCGAGCGTGAAGGTTTGCCGGGGATGCGCGCGGCACTCGGTGAGCTTATGGACCGCGGGATCCGGGAGGTGGCCGGGTCGAAGGTGGCGGCCTGGAGGTCGAGGGTGAGGGTGTGGGCGTTGACGGTGACGGCGTGGAAGGCGAACGCGTTGACGGTGACGGCGTGGAAGGCGGCGGGTCGTGAAGCTCGTGCGCTCGGCCTTCCTGGCCCCGCTGCGCGTGTACCAGCGATGGCTGTTCCCCCCTGTTCGGTCAGCGGTGCCGGTACTACCCCACTTGCTCGGAATACGCCGCGCAGGCGATCGAGCGATTCGGCATACTCCGCGGGCTCGTGCTGGCCGGCTGGCGGTTGCTGCGCTGCAATCCTTGGAGCCACGGAGGCTTTGACCCGGTGGACGACCAGCGCCTCTTCAGGCCGCGAGCGCCCGCGTCGACCGCCTGAACCATGCTGCTGTCCCCGCCAACATCTTCCAGCCGCTGATCGACGTGTTCGAGGCGGTGCTGAAGTTCTTCCACAACAACGTCGGCGTCGGCTGGGGTCTGGCGATTGTGCTGCTGACGATCACCGTCCGGGCGTTGCTCCTGCCGCTCAGCTTCAAGCAGTTTCATTCGATGCAGAAGCTCCAGCGGGTCGCGCCCGAGCTCAAGGCGATCCAGAACAAGTACAAGGACGACAAGCAGCGCCAGCAGCAGGAGGTGATGAAGTTCTACAAGGAGAACGACGTCAACCCGTTCGCCTCCTGCCTCCCGCTCGTGCGCAGCTCCCGGTGTTCATCGGGCTCTTCTACATGCTGCGGACGAACCTGCGGCCGGACATCTGCCCGCAGGTCCAGGCCGCCTTCAGCTCGCCTACGGCGCTCACGTGTCGACGCGCCGCGGCGCAGACGACGTACTGCACCACCCTGCTTACGCGCACTTCTACCACGGGCGCCGGGTTCCTGTTCATCCCGGACCTGACGAACAAGGCCACCGGCGCCGTGCTGGTCGCCTGATCCTGCTCTACGTGGGCACGCAGCTGGCGTCGAGCCTGATGATGTCGACCCCCGACGATGGACAGCACGCAGCGGCGGATGATGATGCTCCTGCCGCTGTTCTTCGTCGTCATCGTCATCAACTTCCCGGCCGGGCTGATCGTCTACTGGATCACCACCAACACCTGGACGATGGTGCCAGCAATACGTGATCAGACGGCGGCTCGGGCCGATGACTCCGCCGGTCGCCGGCCGGCGCGGGCCGGCGGACTGGCGGCAGGCGCCAGGCGGCCGGCGGTGGGTCTGACGGCGGCGGAGCGCGACGGCTCAGGCGGCCCGAACGGCGCTGGTCGAGCGGCGGGCTCGGCGGGCCTCGCTGCGCGGCCGCCGCCGGGTCGAGCGAGGAGCCCGCCGCCGTGGGCGCCGCCAGGCCGCGCGCGCCGAGACGCGCCCCGCCCCCGCCCCCGCGCAAGAAGAAGAAGCGCTCGGGCGCAGGCGGTAGCAGTGGAGTCGGCGGAGCGTGGGGATGAGTGACGGCGGCCGTGTGCGTGCGAGAGCTGCTCGAGCGGATCGCCGAGGGATCGGCGTCGACGCCGACGTGCGCGTCGCCGAGGACGGCGAGGCGATCACCGGCGAGTTCGTCGGCGATGACCTCGGGCTGCTGATCGGTCACCACGGCCAGACGATCGACGCGATCCAGCATCTGGCCTACCGGATCGCGTTCCGGGCGACGACGAGCCGAAGCGCGTGGTCGTCGACGCCGCCGGCTACCGCGAGCGCCGTGCGGTTGCGCTCCGGGCGGCCGCCGATCAGGCCGCCGAGGCCGCGATCCGCGACGGGCGCCCGGTCGCGCTCGAGGCGATGAGCGCGCTCGAGCGCAAGGTCGTCCACGAGCACCTCAAGGCTCGCCACGACGTCGAGACCTACAGCGAGGGCCAGGAGCCCGACCGCCGGCTCGTCGTCGCGCCGCTCGTCGATTAGCGCCGGCTCGCGGCGGCGTCGACGGCTGATCCCGTCGGCCGTTTCACGTTTTTCTCTACGGTGAAACAGCGCTGGTGAGTACAACGCGGCGCATGGCTCGAGCTCTCGGACTTCGATCGTGGGCTGCTCGTCGGCCTGCTGATCGGCGAGGGCTCGTTCGGCGGCGACGGCAAGCAGCCCCAGGTGACGCTGCGGATGCACGTGCGCCACGAGGCGTTCTTCCGGTGGCTCGTCGACGCTTTCCCGCGACGCGGCTGTACGGCCCGTACCACCACGGCGGACGCTCGTACTACCAGTGGATGGCGCGCGGAACGGCGCTGGTCGAGGACGTCCTGCCGCTCCTCGAGGAGGCTCCACGCAGGCGCTCGACGGTCATGCGGCCGAGCGGTTGCGGACGATGCGCGACCGCTACGCCGCTTTCATCGCGCGCGAGCGCGCGCCGCCGCGCGAGCGGGACGCGAGGCGGCCGCCGACTGAGGGGCGTCGGAGCCGGCGCGCGGCTCGAGCGCTCGCGGCGCTACGGGCTGCCTGCGCGGCCGCGACGCAGCTGCGCGCGCTCACCGGCCTCCTCGCGACGATCGCGCACGCCCCGACCGCGGTCCGCGATCCGCCGGCGGCGCTCGACGAGCACTTGGCGGACTCGCTCGTCGCGCTGGAGCTCGACGCGGTGCGCGGCGCCGGCCAGGTCGTCGATCTCGGCTCCGGCGCCGGCTTTCCCGGGCTTCCGCTCGCGATCGCGCTGCCCGAGGCGCGAGTTCGCGCTCGTCGAAGCAACGCGCGCAAGTGCGCGTTCATCGAGCGCGCCGCGGCGCCTGCGGGCTCGAGAACGTCGAGGTCGTGCACGCGCGGGTCGAGGAATGGCCGGACGGTCTCGGAGCTTCGATCTCGTGACGGCGCGCGCGCTCGCGCCGCTTGCGGTGGTCGTCGAGTACGCCGCGCCGCTGCTTGCCGTCGGCGGGACGCTCGTCGGCCTGGCGGGGTAGACGCGATCCGAAGGCGGAGCGGCGGCCGCGCGGCGGCGGCCGAGCTTGGGCTGGAGCCGGCGAGCTCGCTCCAGGTGCAGCCCGTACGCGGGGCGCGACACCGCATCTACACGTCATGTCGAAGGTGAGGGAACGCCGCGAGCGTCTTCCCGCGGCGGCCCGGGATGGCCGCGCTCAAGCGCCCGCTCGGCGCTGACGGCCGCGCGGGACCGCCATCCGACCGCCGTCAGCGCTAGCTTCGCGGCGTGATGGGGACCGTCTACGCGATCGCCAATCAGAAGGGCGGCGTCGGCAAGACGACCACCGCCGTCAACCTCGCCGCGTGCGTCGCCGAGGCGGGTTACGACTCGCTGCTCGATCGACATCGACCCGCAGGCGAACGCGACGGTCGGCCTGGGGCTGGGCAAGGACGCGCCGCCCACCGTGTACGACGTGCTGATCGGCGACGCGCGCTCGAGGAGGCGATCGTCCCGACCGCGGTCGAGCACCTATCGATCGCCCCCTCGGGCCCGGATCTGGCCGGCGCGACCGTCGAGTTGCCGCGGATCGCCGGGCTCCGAGACGCGCCTGCGCGAGGCGCTCGCGCCGGTTCGCGACCGGTACGCGTTCACCCTGCTCGACTGCCCGCCGTCGCTCGGCCCGCTGACCGTCAACGCGCTCGTCGCCGCCGATCGGGTGATCGTTCCCGTCCAGGCGGAGTATTTCGCGCTCGAGGGCCTCGCGGGACTGCTCGACACGCTCTCGCTGATCCAGCGCGAGCTCAACCCGAGGCTCACGGTCGCCGGCATGCTGCTGACGATGTACGACGGCCGAACGCGCCTGGCGCAGGACGTCGAGCGCGAGATCCGCGAGCACTTCCCCGAGCTGGTGTTCGATACCGTGATCCCGCGCAACGTCCGCGTCGGCGAGGCGCCGAGCTTCGGCAAGCCCGTGATCCACCACGATCCGCACTGCGCCGGGGCCGACGCATACTTCGAGCTCGCAAAGGAGGTGGCCGCCCGTGGCTGAACGACAGAAGGGAATGGGCCGCGGCCTCGCCGCGATCCTGTCGGTGGCGCCGAGGGACGAGGCCGAGGAGCTCCGGGAGCTGCCGGTCGATCTGATCGCGCCGAACCCGAACCAGCCCCGCCGCAGCTTCGACGAGGAGTCGCTGCTCGCGCTCGCCGACTCGATCCGCGCGCGCGGCGTGCTCCAGCCGGTGCTCGTGCGGCCGCTCGCCGGCGGCCGCTACGAGCTGATCGCCGGCGAGCGCCGCTGGCGGGCGGCCCGGATGGCCGAGCTCGAGACGGTCCCGGCGATCGTCCGCCGCCACGACGATGCGGCGTCGCTCGAGGTCGCGCTGATCGAGAACATGGCGCGCGAGGACCTCAACCCGGTCGAGGAGGCCCGCGCCTGCGCCGCGCTGGTCGAGGAGCTGGGGCTCACGCGCGAGGAGGTCGGCCTGCGGGTCGGTCGCAGCCGCGTCGCGGTGTCGAACCTGATCCGGCTGCTCGACCTTCCCGACGAGGCGCTCGCGCTGATCGAGCGCGGCGAGCTGACCGAGGGCCACGGCCGGGCGCTGCTGCTCGCCGAGGACCACGACGCGCGCCGACGCTGGCCCGCGCGGCCGTCGAGCGGCCGCTGGTCGGTGCGCGAGCTCGAAGCACGCGCGCGCGCAGCCGCCGGCCCGAGCGCCGCCGGCAAGCCGCGCCGCGAGGCCGGATCGCGCTCCATCCCGATCAGCAGGCGGCGGTCGAGCAGATCGCCGACTCGCTCGGCCGCCGCTCGGCGCGAGGTCGAGGTCACGCCGGCCGGCGGCGGCTACCGGCCAGCTGAGCTTCGACTCGCTCGACGAAGCTCTCGAGTTCGCACGCCGCTCGGCATGCGCGCGCTCGAGCTCGCCGGGCCCGGGCTGCCGGCGCGGGCCGCGGCGCAGAGCCCGCCGGTAGAATCGCGGCCCGCACACGGGCGATTAGCTCAGTCGGTTAGAGCGCTTCTCTGATAAGGAAGAGGTCCCAGGTTCGAGTCCTGGATCGCCCACTGGGGATAGCCTGTATTGACGGGGTTTGGGTCTCCCAGCGAGCGGCGACGCGCGAGCATGGGCGGGGTTATGGAAGCGATTTGGAAGCCTGCCCGGCTGCGCCTGGGGTCTGGCGACGTTGACCGCATTCATCTGTGCCTGACCGGAGTGTCTTCTGTTGGTGCGATCGGCTCCCCTCCTGGGGCCCACAGACTTGCGATTAGGTGACGGTTGGACGGCCGTCGCCAAATCGCGAGTACCGCGACCGTGCGGTCCCAGTTGGAGAACGTGCTGTTCGCGTCGATCACGCTCCCAAGGAGCGGAGTGCCGGCGGGATGAGCCTCACGACGACGTCCGGCTCTCGGCGCAGCGCAGCGATTGGGTACTAGTGGCGGGCCGTGCGGTATACCACCTCTTTGTGCGTTGCCGTCAACATCTGTGCTCAGGACTGCTATATTCAGTTCTCCGATACCCAGAACTGATATGCCGAAGACCAAGCCAGAATTCCCACAAGTCAGAGAGCTCAGCAGACGTGCGGCTTGCACGCATCCTGCTCCCGGTCGCGATTCTCCGTGAGGTCGATGAGATCGTCCTCGCCGGCACCGGGGGATTCCGCACCAGACAGGAATTCTTCGCCGAGGCCATCCAGAATCTGATCCTGGAGGTCAAACACGGCATGACG
>CAVOIU010000043.1:0-15442 GCA_963695965.1 uncultured Solirubrobacterales bacterium | reverse complement strand
GACGGCGTTGCCGGGACGAGCAGCCGAGACGAGCGTGCGGCAATGGTCGAGCAGGCCCTGACCGAGCTCGAGGAGAAGGGGCTGCTCGAGGAGGCAAGCGGCGCTGTGTCTCGCCGCCACGCGCTGCGGAGGATCGCCGGCGTCGGTGCGGCTGCGCTGGCGGCCCCGCTTGTCGTCTCCGCGGCCGTTCCGAGGCCGGCGGAAGCGTATGGTTCGCCGGCGATCTGCATAAATGCCGGAGGCACGTGCACGACCGCGGACACCTTCGGCACTACCGCGGGAAACAACTGCTGTGGGCCGGGGGTGAAGCTCTGCACGGGGTCGGCAGGCTGTTATTGCGGCACGGCCAGCGTGTGTGCGAACTGCACCGCAACGGGCACGACTCCTCCCACCGCTACGACTTGCCCCGACTCGCCGTGCACTCAGAATGGAACCAACCGCTGTTGCTGCAGCGGCATCTGCGGCACCACCGGCGCGACGAAGAAGCAGTGCGGGTAGGTCGACGCGGACTTCGAGTCAGCTCGCCGCGCCGGCCGGCCTCGAGCCGACACCGCCGTTGACGTAGCGAAGCTCGAGACCAAGGGCTTCCGCGGGATGCTCGAGCGCGGCGCGGATCAGGCCCTCGATCGCTGGTGCGCCGAGCGCCGTTGGTGATGCCGCTCGGCCGACCGCGTCGATCTCGATCGCGCCGGGAGTGCCTTCGACGCCAAAAGCACGCAATGCTGCGCCGTCCTCGTCCAGGAGCAGCGGAATACCGTGCTCGGCGGCCAGCACGCGGTTCTGCTGCTCATCTCCGGAGGACAGCACGCGGATGTCCAGCCGCCGTTGAAGCACCTCCCGCCAGCGAGCCAGCTCCGGCAGCAACTGGACGGAGGGCTCGCAGCTCGCGTTGGTGAACACGAAAATCGCGCGCCGGTCGTTCTCCAGCAGCTGGATCGCCGCCACCTTGGTCCCGTCCTCGGTCAGGACGTCCACCTCCGGGATTGCTTGTCCTACCTCGAGCGCGACCGGGACCGCTGAGCGCACGACCTCTCCCCGTGAGCAGGCGATTGTGTTGCCGGAGGGAAAGGCCCGCGTACAGCAGGGCGATCGTGAGCAGGCCCACACAGACGAGAGCGACGGTAGTCGCCTCGGTGTGCGACAGCCACGACGCAATCCCGGGGCCCGGACCGGCAGCGAGGACGACGGCTGCCGCCACGGCGAGCACGGCATTACGCGCCGCTGTCTCCCAACCGGCAGGCCGGGAGTGCAGCTGACCGAGGCAGTGGCAGTCGGGAGCGAGGCCACGGCGCAGAGCGCCGAGGATCGCCGCGATGAACGAAACGAGGAGGATGACCGCGATTGCGGCGCCGGCCTGCGCCGTCGGCGCCACGGCCAACAGCGCCGCCGCCGTCAGCTCGAGCACCGGAAGCGCCACCGCCGCCGGCGCCACGATTGGGCCAGGCACTCCGAATCCCTCCAGTGCCGTGCGCGATCCGGCGACGTCGAAGAGCTTCGCCACCGCGGCGACCGCGAACACAACAACCAGCGCCGCCCGCGCGGCGATCAGCACCGCATCCATAGCGCAACCTCCAGCGGCAGGCTTGACAAACCCTGGTCGATAATAGCCGGGTGCCACACATCTACCTGACCGCCTACGGCGTCAAGCTCGATGTCGAGGTGCAGGACGACGCGCTGGTGCCGGCGGTTGAGCAGATGCTGCCGCCGGGATGGGAACGCTCCAACGAGTTTCCCGAGGACGGTCACTTGACCCTGAGCGGGAGCTCGGGCGGGACCTACGACGTCGTGATCGATGGCGAGCCTGCCGCCACGGGGTTGCCCAAAGACGTGGCGCTGCACCTGCTCGACTCCCAGGTTCGGGTACGAGTCGCCGCGCTCGCCGAGGACCGGATCTTCGTCCACGCCGGCATGGTGTCGCTCGGTGGACGCGGGTTGCTGCTGCCGGGCCGCAGCTTCTCCGGCAAGACGACGCTGGTCGCGGCCCTCATCAGCGAAGGGGCGCGGTACTACTCCGACGAGTTCGCCGTCCTCGATGCGGGCGGCCTCGCGCACCCCTACCCCCGGCGGCTGTCGCTCCGCACCGACGGCGCCTTTCGTGAGTTCGCAGATGCGAGTGCCCTGGGCGGACGCACGGGCAGTACGCCGGTCCGGCCCGCTCTGATCGCGATAACTCGCTGGTCGCCGGGGGGACGCTGGGAGCCGGAGCGCCGAGGCTCCGGCATCGGTGCTCTCGCGCTACTCAGCAACGCGGTCGCGGCGAGGCCGCGGACGGCGGCGACGCTGGAAGCCATCTCCAGCGCCGTCGAGGGTGCGACTGTGCTCGAGGGAGATCGAGGCGAGGCGATCGAGACGGCGAAGCTCATGCTGGCCACGCTCGAGGGGCTGGACCGACCGGAGCCGCAAGAAGCGAGCCAGCACGACCACCGGCTCGGCCGATCAACGTAAAGCCGTCGCTACCTCCGAGCCCAGCGAGGAACGCGCGGTGCTCGGGTCGTGCTCGAACAGCGCGACGCGGTTGAACACGTTCATTTTCGTGCGCCGCGCGTGACGCCTCCTCACCAGGTGGAAGTATCCGGTCGCGACGATCTCCTGCTCGAGTATCGGACCGATATATACCACGCGGACTCGGCGCGGATTGCGCCGTATCGACTGAACGATGTTGTCGATGACGCGGTGGAACACGGCCCCGACGAATGGGTGGTAGAGGTACGCAATCGTCATATCGTCGGGAACCTCCCACTCGGTGGCATCGGCTCTCACCAGGTCGATGGTCTGACACCTGAAGCGCTGCCGGTTTCGCTGCACGTTCTCTCGGGCCGCGTCCAGGAGTGGCTGAGAGATCTCGACTCCGATCACGCGCGCGAACGGCCGGCGGGCGGCCTCGCAGATCACCCTGCCCTTGCCGCAGCCGAAATCGACCAACACGTCGTCGGCGCCGGGACGGAGGCGCCGCAACCCCCAGCGCAACGCCAGCCACGAGGAAGGCTCGTAGGGGACGTGATCCGGCTCAAAGTGCTCGAGCTCGACCGCGCGGCCCTTGGTGCGCATATGACGTTCGAACAGCAGCTGGGTGACCCGCTCCTGGAGGATCCAGTAATACCGGCTGCGCTCCCAGCGTGGGGTCGACGTCCGGTCGACCTCGCGAACGGGCTTGTCGAGCAGATACATGAGTTGCTCCTGGTCGCGTGGCGACAGGGCGGGCGCGCGTGTGCCGTTCTGCATGGCGTGCAAGAACTGCCGCCGGTCTTGAGCTGAGATCTCGATGGGCTTCAGCAGCACCCTGATCAGTCGTTCGATAGCCCACGGTCCCCCGACTGGCGAGCTCCCTATTCGCCCGTCGGGGTCGATTTCCACGCCCGTCGGTGTTGCACCGATGGCAAACGCTTCCGCAACGGTGCCATCGGGGTCGAGCAGGATCGGGATCCCGTGCTCAGCGGCGTGCCGGCGGTTCTCCGTTTCGTCCCCTGACGCGACGACATGGATGTTGAGCCGTCCGTCGAGCATCTCTCGCCATCGTGCGAGTTCGGGCAGCAGCTGAAGGCACGGACCACATGTTGCGCTCGTGAAGACGAGCACTGTGTGCTGGCCTTCGACCATGAGGTCTGGAGACTTGACCGGGGCACCACGCAGGTCCACGGCCTCAAACCGGGGTGCCAGGCGGCCGACCGTGAGGGGCGACCGAGCGCTGCGCTGGCCGCCGCGGCCGAGGAGCCGGCGATTCTCCAGCCATAGCGTTAGCCAGGCGTAAGCCGCCACGGCGGCCAGCAGACTCGTTGCCGTCAAGGCGATTTCCTCGCCGCGGCTCGACTGAAGCCATGGGCCCAGATCCGGACCCGGCCCGGCAATGAGGACGACGAGCGCTACGGCGATGAAGAGCGCATTTCGCGCGAGGGTCTCCCCGCCTGCGGGCCGCGAGTGCAGCTGTCCGAAGCAGTGACAGTCGGGAGTTGCGCCTCGCCGTAGCGCCAGCGCGATCGCAACCTCGAAGGTGAGCAGGACCACGACTGCGACTGCGGCGCCTGCCCGTGCGGTCGTAGCCGCGATCGCAAGTCCGCCGGCAACCAGCTCCGCGATCGGAATCGCGACCGCGCCAATCGCCGCCCCTGCCCCGGTGACGCCAAACCCTTCGAGCGCACTCCGGAAGCCCCGCAGGTCGAGCAGCTTCGTAGTCGCCGCCACCAGGAAGATCCCCGCGAGCGCGACTCGTGCCGCGATGAGTATCGAGTTCGCGATCACGCCCTCACTATTATCGCCCGCCGATGGGCCTCTGGAAACGGATGCCCCTGGGAGAGGTGACCTCATGGCCTTTGACGCCCTCATCGACGACCTTGCAGCCATCGCCGGCTGAGGCAGCCCCGCGCGGCGCGTTCCGTGCCCGCGTCGCCCGGATCGCGCCGGAGACCGGACTGTTCGCGCTCGGGATTGCGCTCGGTCTCAGCCAGCTCGTCGGCGGCGTTTACAACGAAACCGCCTGGGGTCCGATCGCGCTGGGCGCGCTTGGTATCTGCGTTGCGCTTGCGGTCGCCGCGCCGCGCCGCCCGCCGCTCGTGCTTCTGCTTCCGGTCCTCGGGTTGTGGCTGTGGTCGCTGATCTCCTCGGGCTGGAGCGAGTCGACCGACAACTCGATCCTCGCCGCCAACCGCTGGCTGCTGTACGCCGCCTCGCTCGCGATTGTCTGGTGGGCGGTCAACCGCGACCGGCGCCGCGCCGTTGCGCTGATGATGGGATGCGGTGCGGGGGTCCTCGGCGTCGCGCTCTGGATGCTCGTGCGGATGCTCTCCGGACACGGCCCGGCGCTGTTCCTCGGCACCAGGCTCAACGATCCGCTTGGGTACATCAACGGAGAGGCCGTTTACCTCCTGGTCGGGTCGTGGCCGTTCCTCGCGCTGGCGGAGCGCACCGGCGCGAGGCTCTCCCCGGTCCTCGCCGGAGTCGGCGTGTTCGGAGCCGTGCTCCTCACGGGCCTCGGGCTGCTCGCACAGTCGCGCAGCTGGGAGGCGGCGCTGGTGCTCACCCTGGTGGTGCTCCTGATCGCGGTCCCCGGCCGGCGGCGACGGGCGTTCGCCCTGCTCGTGGCCGCCGCCGCGGTGGCGGCCACGTTCACCTCGATCGCCGACGTGTGGAGACGGCCGAGCCATCTGACGGGTCTGGTCACCGTCGCCACGACCCATCGCGCCGCGGTCGCGATCCTGTTGGCGGCCGCGCTCGCGGGGCTCGTGTGGATGGCCGCGATGTTCGCGCTTCGCCGGTTCGCACCGCCGGGCTCACGGGTGTGGTTCGAGACCGGCCGGGTCACCTCGCTCGCGTTCGGGGTCGCGGCGATCGCAGCGGTCGTGCTCCTCGTCGCCAACTCATCGAGCATCCGCAGGCAGGTCAACCGCCAGTACAACGCTTTCGTCCACCTGGCGCCGCCGACCGGGGGCACCCGGCTGTCCTCGGGGGCGGGCAACCGCTACGACTACTGGCGGGTGGCGATGAAGGAGTTCAGCTCGGAGCCGTTCCGCGGCGTCGGCGCGGGGAACTACCAGCCCGACTACTACCGGTTCCGGCGCACCACCGATGCGATCGAGCAGCCGCATTCGCTCGAGCTTCAGACGCTGGCCGAGCTTGGTGTCGTCGGCGGACTGCTGCTGCTGGCGTTTCTGGCAGCGGTCGGGGTCGGCTTGGTTCGAACGGTCCGCCGGGCGTCCGAGGACAGGCTGGCGCGCACTGTGGCGGTCGCGGCCGGCGGCGCCTTCATCGCGTGGCTCGTGGGAACGAGCGTCGACTGGATGGCGCTGATACCCGGGCTCACGGGGATCGCGCTGGCGGCTGCCGCGGCGCTGTACCGGCCCCTGAGCAGGACTCGGATGCCTGGTTCGGCCTGGCCGCGCATCGCGCTCGTCGGCGTCGTCGCCGCGGTCGCCGTCGTGGGCGCGCTAGCGCTCGCGCCGCGCGTCATCTCCCTCGACGCGCAGAACGCGGCCCAGGCGGCACTCGCCCGCGACGCGCCGCGCAGCGCGGCCAAGGACGCGACCAAGGCGCTGGACTACGACTCGAGCTCGGTGACGGCGCTCGTGCTGAGGTCCGCCGCGTTCGCGCGCCTGCACGCGTTCGCTCCGGCGCTGGCCGACCTCCAGCGTGCGATCGCGATCGAGCCTCGCAATTGGGTGACCTGGGGCCTGCTAGGGGATCTCCTCGCGCGCCGCGGGGAGCGTGGCGCCGCCCGCGCCGCCTATCGTCACGCGCTCACGCTGAACCCGCGCGAGCCCGAGCTTCGGAGCGCTCTTGCCGCAGTCCCGGGCCCGGCCCAGGCTCGGGGGTAGACTGGATACGAATGTTTCACAGACAGGCCAGCGGGGCGCTGGCCGTCGCACTCTGCGTCGGTTGCCTGGCGCCGACCAGCGCCGTTGCCGCACTCGAGCCGGGGGTGCACATCGACCCGGGCAGCCCCGCCGCAAAGGAGTATGGGGTCCCGCTGTGGGTGCTACGGGGTGAAGCCTCGGGACACCAGTCGCCGGAGGGAATCCCGCCGCCGCCCCTGTTCGGTGTGGGAATCGAGCCACCGGGCGCCGGCGGCGGACGCGCCAGATCAGGCGGGACCAATCGCGGCCGTGGACCCGGCGGACCCGCATCGCGCCGGGCGCGACCAGCTTCGGGAGGCGGCTCGGTGCCGAGCGCCGCCACGATCGCGCAGCTCACCCGCGCGGGGTCGTCGGCGTCGCAGGTCGGGCTGCTCGTCGTAGCCGTGCTGATCGGGGGCCTGGTCCTGGGCGGCGCCTTCGCCCTGGGTCGCAGGGCGGTGGATCGATGAGGATCGTCGCCCGCTGCACGATCGCCGGGGTGCTGGCGTTGCTGGGGATGACCGGCGCGGCCCCCGCGAGCGCGTCCGTCGCCGGCCCGCCCGCCAAGGCGATCTGGGGCGATGTCAGCATCAACGGCGTCTCGCAGTTCCCGCTCTACCATCGGCTCGGCGTCGGGATCTTCGAGATGAACCTGGGCTGGGACTCGACGGCACCCACGAAGCCGGCCCGCGCGGGCGATCCCAATGACCCCGCGTACCGGTGGTCGCCGGAGATCGGGTACGCGCTGCAGCAGGCCGCCATCTACCACATGCGGGTGCTGCTCGAGGTCAGCCAGACGCCCGCGTGGGCGAATGGGGGCCGAGCAGCGAACTACCCGCCCACCCGGACAGCCGATCTGGCGGATTTCCTGACGGCCGCCGCACGGCGGTATCCCGGTGTCCACCTGTGGATGATCTGGGGGGAGCCCGACCGAGCGCCCAACTTCGCGTTGGATCGGCACGTGCCCGGCACCGCGACCCGGCTGACCCCTGCGCAGGCCCGAGCGCCGCACGTCTACGCCCAGCTGCTCGATGCCAGCTACGGCGCGCTCAAGCGCGTCAGCAAGCGCAACCTTGTGATCGGCGGCAACACGTACACCACGGGCGACATCTCGACCCGGCTCTGGATCCAGTACATGCGCCTGCCGAACGGCCGACCGCCACGCATGGACCTCTACGGGCACAACCCGTTCTGCTGGCGCGCTCCGAACCTCCACGACGCGCCCCTGCCGGACGGGGTGGTGGACTTCTCCGATCTCGGAAGGCTGTCAGGGCTGGTCGACCGCTACCTCGCCCCGCCACATCACCGGATACAGCTGTTCCTGTCGGAATGGACGATCCCCAGCTCGCGGGGGGACACCGAGTTTTTCTTCTGGGTCCCACCCCAGCTGCAGGCCACGTGGATCCGTGACGCATGGCGGATCGTCCGCCGCTCGTCGTTCATATACGCCCTGGGCTGGATCCACGTCTACGACGGAGACGGGAGCACTGGCGGGCTGCTCTACGCCCCGGGCCGTCCGAAGCCCGGCTACTGGGCGTTCAGGTACGGCTGAGCGCGCGCCGTCCTGAGCGCGCGCCGTCCTGAGCGCTCGCTCAGATCGGGTGGCACGGGTCAACCGCGCGGCCTCGCCGGGGGTCGATCAACGCCTTGACCCGATCGCCCCATGCCTCGTCCGGCACTGGGCGAAAGTTCCTTTGCGGGCCTTGTTGACAAATCGTAAATAGAGTGCTAATTTACGGATCGTAAAGTGTAGATCGGCAGCTGCCTTGATGAGGGGCTTGCCTTCACCGAGAAGGCCTAGGCACGAGGCAGTGGGTCGCAGCCCAAGGGCGCCAGCAGCAAGCCCGAAGGTCGCGGAAGCACCACATCCAGCCGGGCTGGGAATGGAGCCGTTACAGGCGCCCTGTACCAGCCGCTGCTGCGCAAGGACCCGGGAACCGCGGCATGCGCCGAGGGACCCCTTAAAACGAACCCAAGGAGATCTGTTTCATGTCATTTCTAAGAAGCGGGCGCCAGAAGCTCTTCGTCCTGGCCGGCACCGTCGCGGGCTTGATCGCGGTCGTCGCCGCCGTGGCGTACTTCACCGGTGCGAACGGGTCGGGGACCGGGCAGGCAACGGTCGGCTCGTCCACGGCTTGGACCGTCTCGGTCACCAGCGGAAGCGCCACGGGCGGCCCGATCTACCCGGGCTCCGGGACCGAGAAGATCCCATTCATCGTCACCAACGGCGGCGGCGGCAGCCAGAACCTGAAGACCGTCTCGTACGCGATCAACCATGACTCGAGCGGGAACATCACCCAGAACGGGACCGCGCTCACCGGATGCTCGGCGAGCTGGTTCAGCGCGAGCGCGGACAGCAGCAACCCCGCTCTCCCCGACGCAGTGGCCGCGAGCGGCACGTACGCGGGCAAGACCGACGTAACCATGAGCGACTCTGGCACGAACCAGGACCCCTGCCAGGGCGCCACACCTGACGTGACCGTAACCGGCTCGAGCAGCTAGACACGGACACACGCGAGCTGGGCGGCCGCTGCGGCGGCCGCCCGACCGCCCTCCGTACAGCATGCGCAAACGACAAATCGATCCGGCGAAAGCGTCCGGGCGACGCGATCTGCCCGCAGCCCGTCTTGGCATCGCTGCCACGGCGGCGGTGGCGGTGGTCGCCGCCCCAACCGTGCTGGCTCTTCACGCGCTCAGGACAAGTGCGCGCGCGCGTGGATCGGCGGCGACGCTGACGGTCAGCGCCACCCCATCGGTCCAGACGGTATGGCCCGGGCAGACGGCGCGCTACCGGATCGTGATGCGCCGTGGCCGGAACCTCCGCGGCACCATCCGGCTCGTCATCGTCGGCGGCCTGCCGGCCGGTGCCCGGGCGCGCTTTGCGCCCCCCGCCACATCTGGCTCGGCCGCAATGCTTTCGGTAACGACGGCAGCACAGAACCACTCCGGGCGCTACCGCCCACGCCTGCGGGCGACGAGCGGCGGCAAGAGCAGCACGATCTCGATCATGCTCTCGATCTCAGGTCCGGCAGCGGGATTTGCGATCGGCGGCACCGTGGGCGACCTGCATCCGGGGGCGCCGAGTCCCGTGAACCTCGCATTGATCAACCCCAGCGTCGGTCCGCTCATCATCAACGGTCTGACAGTTGCCATCCAGAACATCGACGCGCCGAGGTCGTCACCGGCGCTTCCGTGCACACCCTCAGATTTCTCGGTTCGGCAATTCGCGGGCTCATATCCCCTAGCGATTCCGGGCTCGAGCACGCGCACGCTGGGCCAACTGGGGATTCCCACCGCCCGGTGGCCACAAGTCGCGATCGTTGACAGCAACGCAAATCAGGATGGCTGCCAGGGAGCGTCGCTCACGCTGAGCTACCGCGGAACGGGGTACTTCGGATGAGGCTCCTCCTCGGCCGGCGGCTCACGGCCCTACTGACGGCCGCGATGCTGGTGAGCGCCTCCACGGCTCTGGCGTACTTCACCGGCGCCGCCGGTCACCAGACCGCGGCTGCGAGCGTTGCGTCGATGACGGCTCCGGGCAGCCCGTCCGCGACCGGATCCGGCGCCAGCCTGCAGCTGACGTGGACCGCCTCGACGGTCGCCGGCTCGTCGGCGGCCACCAGCTATACGGTCGAGCGCTACAGCGGCACAGGCACCGACTTGGGCTCGGCAGATTGCAGCCCGGTGCAGTCCAGCAGCGGGGTCCCGAATGCATTCGGAAGCTTCAGCTGCACCGACTCGCCGGGTACCGGCACGTTCAAGTACCAGGTCACCGCCCACTACCACGCGGCTTGGACCAAGACGGCGGGCTTCACAAACTCGGTGACGCTCAGCTCGCTCAACATCTCCGCTCCGGCGACGGGGGCGACCAGCACCACGATCCCGTCCAGCTCGATCGGCTCGACGCTGTCGGGGTCGACCAGCGGCGCCACCGGCACGATCACCTTCAAGGTGTTCGGCCCTCAAGCGAGCGCCCCGGGCAGCTGCGCCAGCGGCGGGACCACAGTCGGCACCGCCACCGTCAGCGGCCCGGCCACCTACAACCCGTCCGCCGGCTACACCCCGGCCACCCAGGGCACCTACTGGTGGTACGCCAGCTACAACGGCGACGCCAACAACGGCGCCTCGAACAGCACCTGCGGCTCCGGCATGACCTCCACCACCGTCGGCAACGCCACGGCCAGCACCGCCACCGGGCCGGCGAGCGGGACGGCGGGCACGGCGATCGCGACCAGCTCGATCAGCTCGGCACTTTCAGGGGCGACCACCGGGGCGGGTGGAACGATCACGTTCACCGTGTTCGGGCCCCAGGCGAGCGCGCCGACCAGTTGCGCCAGCGGCGGGACCACGGTCGGGACCGCGACCGCGTCGGGCAACGGCACCTACCACCCAGCGAGTCCCTACACGCCGCAGACCGCCGGAACCTACTGGTGGTACGCGAGCTACAGCGGCGACGGCAGCAACGTTGCCTCGAACAGCACCTGCGGCAGCGGGATGGGCT
This sequence comes from uncultured Solirubrobacterales bacterium, assembly GCA_963695965.1. Classification (GTDB taxonomy): domain Bacteria; phylum Actinomycetota; class Thermoleophilia; order Solirubrobacterales; family Solirubrobacteraceae; genus Palsa-465. Next base: position 4,618 of record CAVOIU010000043.1, on the reverse strand, counting down.
CGACCACGGTCGTGAAGACGAGCCCCGCCGCGAGCGTGTCGGCGCCCTCGAGCGATCCTGCCGCGACGCCGATCGGCGCCGGCTCGATCGGCTCGACGCTGTCGGGGGCGACCAGCGGTGCCACCGGCACGATCACGTTCAAGGTTTTCGGCCCCCAAGCGAGCGCGCCGAGCAGCTGCGCCAGCGGCGGGACCACAGTCGGCACCGCCACCGTCAGCGGCCCGGCCACCTACAACCCGTCCGCCGGCTACACCCCGGGCACAAAGGGCACCTACTGGTGGTATGCCAGCTACAACGGCGACACCGGCAACAACGCATCGAACAGCACCTGTGGCTCCGGGATGACCTCCACGACGGTCGGCAAGGCGAGCCCCACGATCACAGCTTCGGCTCCGGGCACTGCCGTCAAGAGCACCGCGATCCCCGCCGGCTCGATCAGCTCGATCCTGGGTTTGGCGACCTCCGGTGCCACGGGCACGGTCACCTTCGAGGTGTTCGGCCCTCAGACGTCCGCGCCGACTACCTGCACCAGTGGCGGCCACATCGTCGGCACGGCGACCGTCAGCGGCCCCGGCACTTACCACCCGTCCGCCGCCTACACCCCGGCGACGGACGGCACCTACTGGTGGTATGCCAGCTACAACGGCGACACCAACAACAACGCTTCGGCGAGCTTCTGTGGCAGCGGGATGACATCCATGGCCGTCGGCAATGCCACCGCGACGACCGCCACGGGGCCGGCGGGCGCTGCGGCGGGCACCGCGATCGCGACCGGCTCGATCAGCTCAGCCCTTTCAGGGGCGACCCCCGGGGCCGGCGGGACGATCACGTTCACCGTGTTCGGCCCGCAGACCACCGCCCCGACCAGCTGCACAAGCGGCGGCACCACGGTCGGGACCGCGACGGTGTCGGGCAACGGCACCTACCACCCGGCGAGCTCATACACGCCCCAGTCGGTCGGGACCTACTGGTGGTATGCGAGCTACAGCGGCGACACCGGCGACAACGCCTCGACCAGCACCTGCGGAACCGGCATGGGCTCGACCGCGGTGGGCAAGGCAAGCCCCACGATCACGGCGTCGGCGCCGGGCACCGCCGCGACCAACGCGCCGATCGCCACCGGCTCGATCAGCGCGGCGCTATCGAGCACGAGCAGCGGCGCCACCGGCACGATCACCTACAAGGTGTTCGGGCCCCAAACCAGCGCGCCGACGACCTGCACTAGCGGCGGCACCACGGTCGGGACGGCCGCCGTCAGCGGCCCCGCGACCTACAACCCGTCCGCCGGGTTCACACCCACCGCCCCAGGCAGCTACTGGTGGTACGCCAGCTACGGCGGCGACACCGACGACAACTCGGCGGCCGGGACCTGCGGCAACAGCATGCCCAGCACGACGGTGGAAAACGCGACCTCGCTGACGATATCCGCCCCCTCCACGGACACTGTCAACTCCGCGATTGCGGCCGGCTCGATCGGCTCCACCCTGAGCGGGGCGGCCTCCGGCGCGGGCGGCAAGATCACGGTCACGGTGTTCGGCCCGCAGACCACCGCACCGACGACGTGCACGAGCGGCGGGCACGCCGTCGGCGCCCAGGTCACGATCAACGGGTCGGGCACTTATCACCCGTCGGCCGGCTACACCCCGACGACGGCGGGCACCTACTGGTGGTACGCGAGCTACAACGGCGACCCCAACAACGGCGCCTCGAGCACCACCTGCGGCACCGGCATGACGTCCACCACCGTCAGCTGAGGCTGAAGCCCGGGGCACGACCCCGGCGAGCGCTACCTTCAGCGCATGTCCAGCCTCACCGCCACCTCCCTGACCGCGGACGAGCGGGCGCTGCTCGAGCGTTTCGCCACGCTACTCGGCGCGCGGATGGGACCCTCGCTCTACGCCGTATGGCTGTTCGGCTCCCGCGCCCGGGGTGAGCCTCCCTCGCACGAGGACTCGGACGTCGACCTCTTAGTCCTAGTCGACGACGACTCGTGGGAGGGCGGCAGACAGGCCGTGCATCGGGCCTTCGATGACGCCGCTCGAGAGCTCGGGCTCGAACGACTCTGGTTCTCGGTCCACATCCACACACCGGAGTGGCTCGAAGGCCGACGTGCAATCAGGTCGTTCTTCATCGCGGAGGTGGATCGCGACAAGGTCGTGATCCAGGGGTCGGCATGAGCCCCCGCTCGGCCGAGTTCTTCGAGAGTTTGTGCAAAGCGCCCAGTTCGACGCCGGACTCCTCGCCTCTGCGCGGACGGTTCAGCGCGAGCGCGAGGACGCGGACTACGAAGCGTGGGACGCGCCCAAGGAAGAAGCACAGCGCGTGATTGAGCTGGCGGCTACGTTCCTTGCCGCCGTTGAGGCGTTGCTAGCCGAGACCGACTGACCCGGGTCGCCCACCCCGCGGCGGGCGACCCGGATACCGCGGACGTCTTACTCCTTGGAGCCGCCCCCGTCTTCGGGGACGTCGAGCTCGGCGAGCTCCTCGGCGAATCCGAGACCGGAGTCGCCGTTGCCGATCTGCTCGAGGTCCGAGAGGTCGGGCTCGATTCCCGCGCTGGCGAAGCCGGTGAGCGACTCGCCGTCGTTCAAGCCCAGCTCGGCCGCGAGCTCGTCGTGGTCGAGCAGGCCGGCCTCGTCGATCCCTCGGGGGAGCGGCTCGGTCGGCTCGATCTCGATCCTGCGGTAGCGCTTGAGCCCCGTCGCGGCGGGGATCAGCTTGCCGATGATGACGTTCTCCTTGAGCCCGTTCAGCCGGTCGGTCTTGCCTTCCAGCGCCGCGTCAGTCAGCACCTTGGTGGTCTCCTGGAAGGAGGCCGCCGACAGGAACGAGTCGGTGTTGAGCGACGCCTTGGTGATCCCGAGGATGATCTCCTCGGCCTGGGCGCCCTCGCCCTTGGCGTCGATCACCGCCTTGTTGATCTTGGCGTATTCGTAGCGGTCCACGAACTGGCCCGGGAGCAGGTCGGTGTCGCCCTTCTGGTCGACGCGAACCTTCTTCATCATCTGGCGCACGATCAGCTCGATGTGCTTGTCGTTGATGTCGACGCCCTGGGACAGGTAGACCTCCTGGACCTCGCGGACGAGGTACAGCTCCGTCTCGGTCCGCCCGCGGATCGCCAGCAGCTCGTGCGGGTACAACGACCCCTCGTTGAGCTGCGTCCCGGGCTCGATCTTCTGGCCCGGCGAGACGAACAGCCGCGTGCGGCGCGGGAACGTGTGGCGATGCTCCTCGCCGCCCTGATCCGTGATCACGACGGTCACCGACTTGTCGGTGTCCTCGATCGAGACCTTGCCGCCGACCTCGGCGATCTTCGCCAGGCCCTTGGGCTTGCGCGCCTCGAACAGCTCCACCACGCGCGGGAGGCCGTGCGTGATGTCTGCGCCGGCGACTCCGCCGGTGTGGAACGTCCGCATCGTCAGCTGCGTTCCGGGCTCGCCGATCGACTGCGCGGCGATGATCCCCACCGCGTCGCCGATCGCGACGAGCTTGCCCGCCGCCAGCGAGCGCCCGTAGCAGGCCTGGCAGACCCCGGTCGGCGCCTCGCACTTGAGCACTGAGCGCACGGGCACGGTGACGACCTGGCCCTTGGCGGTGTCCTCGTGCCAACCTCCACCAGGTCGGCCATCTCGCCGCGATCGATCTCGTGACCCTTCTTCACGATCACGCGGCCGCGCTTGGTCTTGATCTCCTTGGCCGCGATCCGGCCGATCAGGTTGCTGTTCGGCTCACCTGTCGGACGCAACCCGCGCGTGTCCGGATCGACCTCGAGCGTCGACACCGGCATGTCGATGAACCCCTTGGTCCCGCAGTCCTCCTGGCGGATGATCACGTCCTGCGCGACGTCGACGAGCCGGCGGGTCAGGTAGCCCGAGTCCGCCGTACGCAGCGCCGTGTCCGCAAGGCCCTTGCGGGCACCGTGGGTGGAGATGAAGTACTCGAGCACGCTCAGGCCTTCCATGAAGTTGGCCTTGATCGGCCGCTCGATGATCTCCCCCTTCGGGTTGGCCATCAGGCCGCGCATCCCCGCCAGCTGGCGGATCTGCGAGAACGACCCGCGAGCGCCGGAGTTGGCCATCATGTAGATCGGGTTGAGCTCGTCGAGGTGGTCGTAGAGCGCCTGGCCGACCTCGTTGGTCGCCTGGTCCCAAAGCTTGGTGACCGCCTCGTGGCGCTCCTCCTGGGTGATCTCGCCGATGTCGTACTGGGCCTCGATCGTCTGAAGCTGCGTGTCGTAACGAGCGAGGATCTCCGCCTTGTTGGGCGGCGTCTGGACATCGTTCTTGGAGATCGTCACTCCCGCCTGGGTGGCGTAGTGGAACCCGATGTCCTTGAACGCGTCCAGCACCAGCGAGATCGTCGAGGCGCCGTAGGCCTGGACGAGATCGTCGACGAGCTTGGTCGTGTCCTTCTTCTTCATCGAGCGGTTGATGAACTCGTAGGAGCCGGCGTCCCATTCGTCGCCGAACGCCTCCGCGAGCGCACGCTCGATCTTGTCGTTGTAGATGATCCGCCCGACCGTCGTGAGCACGTGGCCGCCCTCACGCCCGATCGGCCGGTACTCGGCCAGGTCGTGGAGCTTGACCACGCCGTGCTCGTAGGACCACTCCGCCTCCTG
>CAVOIU010000042.1:0-11235 GCA_963695965.1 uncultured Solirubrobacterales bacterium | reverse complement strand
TTTTGCCGCGCCTCGGCGTTTACGTATTGCTCGTTCAGTCCGCCGAGGAGGGCGTCGAGGTGGAGCTCGTGCTCGAGTACGCGATCAAGCGCCGCACTCCGCTGACGTCGCTGATCGACGGCTGTCGTCGGCCGGTGATGGGCGAGATCGCTGCAGACGACGCTGAGCGGTTTCGGGGCCTGCTCGCGGAGTCACGGCACTCCGGCGTGGGGTAGCTTTGGGCGCATGTTCGTGTTCAAAGCCGCCGTCGTCGGCGCAGGCACGATGGGCGGGGAATCGCCCACACGATCGCCAACGCCGAGATCCTGGTCGTGCTCAAGGATGTCGAGACGAAGTTGTCGAGGAGGGGCTCGAGAAGGCACGCTCGCTCTGGCAGGCGCGCGTCGAGCAGGCAAGATGGAGCCCGCCGGCTCGAGCGCAAGCTCGCCCTGATCAAGGGCACGACGGACTACGACGACTTCGGCGACGTCGACTTCACGATCGAGGCCGTCCCGGAGCGGATGGTCGTCAAGCAGGACCGTGTTCTCGCAGCTCGACGAGGTCACCCCGGGGCATTCGATCCTCGCCTCGAACACCTCCTCGCTGTCGATCACCGAGATCGGCGAGGCCACCAGCCGTCCGGACAAGGTGGTCGGGTTCACTACTTCTATACGCGTCGGTGATGCGGCTGATCGAGGTGGTCGAGGGGGAGGACACCGCCCCCGAGACCGCGCAGGCCGCGGCGAACTTCGCGCAGCGGATCCGGAAGACCCCGATTCGCTGTGCCGAGGGCCCCGGATTCGTGGTCAACCGGATCCTCACCTCGGCCGTGTCGGAGCTGTGGAGCTTCCAGGAGGAGACCGGGATGGACGTCAAGGAGCTCGACAAGCTCGTGGGGGACTCGAAGGCCGCGCCGGTGGGGCCGTTCTTCCTCGCCGACCTGCTCGGGCTGAACACGGTGCTCCACGTCGCCGCGTACCTCCAGGAGACGATGGGGGACCGCTTCCACGTCCATAAGCACATGCAGGAGCTCGTCGCGGCGGGAGACCTCGGGGTCAAGACCGGCAAGGGCTTCTTGAGCACCGGAGCTGAGCGATGAGCACCGAGGCCTAGCAATGAGCACCGAGACACAGAAGCTGACGGCCGACCTCGTCGATCGGTTCGCGCTGAAGGCGCTGGTGGAGAGCTGCCTGGTGGTCGAGGAGGGCATCGCCTCGATCAGGGACGTCGACCTCGGGATGATGGCCGGGGCCGGGATCATGCCGCCGCCGCTCGCGCGGGCCGACCAGCTTGGGCTGGACGAGGTGCTGGCGAGATTGGAGCGGGCGGCGCTCGAGTGGGGAGCGGCGTTCGAGCCGCCGCTGATCCTCCGCCGTCTGGTCGCCCAGGGACGCATGGGCGTCAAGAGCGGCCAGGGCTTCTTCCCCTACCCACGCCCCGACTCGGGTTTCGACGAGAGCCCGGTGAAGCTCGAGACGCGCGATCAGATCGCGATCGCGTGGCTCGACCGTCCGCCCGCGAACTCGATCTCGCCGGAGGTCGTGCAGGCGCTCACGGACGTGTGGCAGCGGGTGACCAGCGGAGATGAGATTCGGGCGCTCGTGTTCGCCTCCGCCAATCCGATGCTGTTCTGCGCGGGCGCGGACATCAAGGCGTTCACGACGATGGACGAATCGGGTGGGCGGGAGCTGCTCGACCGGATGCACGGCTTGCTGCGCGAGATGGAGCGCTCCCGCGTGGTCACGATCGCGGCTGTCAACGCGGTCGCGTTCGGCGGCGGTTGCGAGCTCGCGATGGCTTGCGACTTCCGGATCGCGGCGGGGTCGGCGAGCTTCGGCCAGCCCGAGATCAGCCTCGGGATCATCCCCGGGTTCGGCGGGACCCAGCGCCTGCCGCGACTGATCGGCGAGGCGCGTGCACTCGAGCTCAACCTGACCGGCGAGCCGATCGACGCGGTCGAGGCCTGCGAGCTGGGGCTCGCCCACCGGGTCGTCCCCGACCACGAGCTGCTCGACACGGCGCTGTCCTGGGCGCGGAAGCTCGCCGCGCAGGCACCGCTGGCGATCGAGCAGATCAAGCGCGTATCCGCGGCCCCGGACCTCGACGCCGGGATCGAGGCCGAGAAGCAGGCTTTCATCACCGCGTTCAGCTCGGAGGACGCGCGGGAGGGCATCTCAGCGTTCCTTCAGAAGCGAACCCCGCACTTCCAGGGCAAGTGAGCGTCTCCACGGAGAACGCGAGCGCGCTGGCGGCGCTGATCCGGGAGGCCGGCTCGGTCGTCGCGCTGACGGGCGCCGGGATCTCGGTGCCGTCCGGGATCCCGGACTTCCGCTCGCCCGGAACCGGCCTGTGGGCCAACGTCGACCCGATGGAGGTCGCCCACATCGACGCGTTCCACCGCGACCCCGGTCGCTTCTGGAGCTTCTACGGCGAGCGCTTCCAGACGCTCGAGGACAAGCAGCCCAACCGCGCGCACGAGGTGCTGGCGGAGATGGAGGGCGCCGGGCTGCTCCAGTGCGGTCATCACCCAGAACGTCGACCCTCTCCATGGTCGCGCGGGCACGGTCGAGCTGATCGAGGTACACGGCTCGATCTCGCATTCCCGTTGCCTGGACTGCGGCGCCCGCTATCCGATTGATGAGGTTCGGGCCAGGCACGCCGGCGACTCCGCGGGTGTGCCCCGGTGCGATTGCGGCGACGGCGCTGAAGCCCGACGTGGTGCTGTTCGGCGAGTACCTGCCCCAGGACGCGCTCGCCCGGGCCCAGCAGCTCGCAGCAGCCGCCGACGTGATGCTCTGCATCGGTTCCTCGCTGGAGGTCTACCCGGTGGCCCAGCTCCCGGGGGTGACGCTCGCCGCAGGGGGCAAGCTCGCGATTCTCACCCAGGGCCAGACGCCGTTCGACGGATGCGCGTCGGTGCGGATGGACGGTGACGTGGTGCAGGAGCTCGAGGCGCTGAGCGAGGCGCTCGGCCTCAGGCGCTAGCGACCGCTCGGGCCCGGAGCGCGGACTCGATCCGCGCGAGCGCGAACACGACCGTCTCCAGGTCCTCCTGGTCGAGCGGGCCCGCGAGCGCGTTCTGGGCGGTGGCGGCGATCGGATCGCGCTGCTCGCGCAGCTCCGCGAGGCGGTCCGCGAACCGCTCCGCTAGCGGCTCGCCGGCGAGCTCGGCGATCGCGGCGTCGAGCCCGACAAGCACCTGCAGGGCCGCTTCGCGGTAGCGCCCTTGGTCGAGGTCAAGGCGCGCACGGAGCGCGAGCTCCTCGCACGCGAGCTCGCGCTCGCGGCTGCCGAGCAGCGCGGCAAGCCGTGCCTGCGGGTGCAGCACCGCCTTCCGTCGCTGACGGCGCTCGGGCACGAGCAGCTCGCGCGCCTCGGTCCAGAGGCCGTCGGCGACCTCCTCGCCGACCCCGTAGCCGATCCGCGCCACCAGCGCCTGATGGCGACCGGCGGGCGTCACGTATGGGTCGGCGATGACGAGCCGGAATGCGTGAAGTGCGCGATTGAGCACCGCGAGGTCGGCGGCGAGCTCATCCTCGCCCGCGGCGCCCAGCCACGCTCTGGCCTCGGCCTCGCTGGTGAACGGTCGCCCCACGTCGATCACGGTCGCCCGCCCGGTCGTCACCGGCGTAGGCTCAGGCTCTACTTCAACCTGACGCTTCTGCCCGCGGCGCCCGAGCAGCGTCCTGCGCTCCGGAGCTCCGAGGGTTGCGACCACCAGCACTTGGGCTGGTGCGGCGTGGGCGTCCTCGCCGGGCTCGCGGAGCAGGTAGCGGCCCTCAGGCGGACCGAGTGCCCACGGGAACTCGACCTGGCTGAAGCGGAAGAAGGGCGCTATCGGTCCTGGGCAGCGTTCACGCCGCGCCGGTGACCTTGATCGCGTACTTGCTGGGTGCGATCGGGACGACCGGCTCGGGGATCTGGCTGAGGTGGTTGATCAGGCGGAGCCATTGGCCGGGCTTCAGCAGGTTGGCGATCTCGGTGGAGATCTTCTTGTTGGAGCCGAACAGTGGGGTGTAGCTGACCTGGATGCGGTTTTGGTGGTCGGGCATCGAGAGCGTGTTGAGCTGGCTCTTGTAGGTCATCGTCGAGACGATCTGGTCGGGCTTGAACGTGCCTTGGAGGGTGAGCAGCCGGCGGATCGTGATGTCGGTGATCGAGCCCTTGCCCTGGTGGCCCTTGATCGCGATCCCGTTGATCTTCGAGATGTCCACAGACGAGCCGGTCGCGCCGGCCGAGTCGATGCCGTTGGCGCCGTTGCCGCACTGCAGTCCGGAGATGGTCGGGTCAAGGCCCGAGGTCGAGAGGAACTCGATCACCGCGAGCACCCGGCGGTCGATCAGCCCGGCCTGGATGTCCCGGCGCCCACACGCGTAGATCTGCACGTGCGGGTCGGCCAGCACCCGGTTTTGCAATTGCTCCTTGGACATCAGCAGCACCTGGCCGACCGACGCGTTCTTGGCGTGCTGCCCGTAGAACGGATTGACCCCAGCCGCGCGATACACAGCGGTCGCCTCCAATAGCTTCCACCCGTCGAGGATCGGCTTGGGATCGATGTACGGCGCGTTCTTCCCCGCGGGGCGGACCATGAACTGCAGATGCGAGGCCAGCGTCGGAGTCCCTGCCCCGAGCCGCCCGAGGATCGTCCCGGCCACCACGACCGCCCCGGCCTTCAACGGCTTGAGCGTGTACTCGGTCTTCCCGAGATGCAGCACGTCGGAGAAGTAGTTCTGGAAGTTCGAAATCTGAGGGCCGGCGTTCTTGATCTGCAACGCGCCGCCCGCGGCGTACGAGGCCGGCCTCGACGGGTTGGCGAACAGCCGCTCCTTGACCATCGGCGCCGGGACCGACGCCCCTGCGTCGCCGCTCGGAGCGGCGGCGTTCGGGGTCGGGGCGCTGGAGTGCGCCGCCGGGGTGACCGGCAGCGAGACCGCGGAGCCCTTCGCGGCCTTGGTCGCCTGCGCGACCGTCACCGTCGGCGCGGCCCCCTGCGACCCCGCGGAAGCCGGTGAGCCGGCGGAGGCCGGTGTCTTGGGCGTGCCGGCCAGCGGCTGGGAGAGCTCCGAGGCGATCTGCTTGGCCGTGACCGTGACCGGCCTCGGAACCGGATACATGGACGGGATCGAGCCGAGCTTCGCGTACGTGTACACGTTCCCGGTCGCGTCCTGGAGCTCGACATAGTTACCCAGCGTCTGGCTATGGCCGACCTTGACCACCTTCCCGTCATTCACAGCGATCACCGGCGAGCCCTGCTTAGCGAACACGTTCGTGCCCGCCGCGCCGGCGCCCGCCTGCGAGTCGATCGTGATCGCCGCGTTCGAGCCCTTCACCCGCTGCTTGGCGAGCTTCGTGACCGAGCTGTCGGCGTACTTGGCCGGGGCGGCAACGGGGAAGTGACCCTCGACCAGACCCGTCAGCGCACCGATCAGCTGAGAAGGCATCCCGCCGATCAGCTTCGCGCGCAGCAGCACCGACTGCACGTACCACCCGGCATGGTTATAGGCGAAGATCGCCTGCCCGAGATTCTTCGAAGCGCCGGCCGCGTGCAGATACCGAGCCGCGGCGAAGATCGCGTCGACCGGGTTGTACGGATCGGCATAGCCCGACCCGGTCGCGTCCACTCCCCACGTCTTCCACGTCTCGGGCATGAACTGCATCCACCCAACCGCGCCCGCGCTCGAGACCGACAAATTCCGCCCGTAATCGGTCTCGATCTCGTTGATCGCCGCCAGCACCTGCCACGGCACGTCGTACTCAATCCCCGCCGCCTGATAGATCGGCAGCAGGAACGGCGGGATCCGGAACGCGTCAATGAAGAAGTTCGGCACGCCCAACGGAGCCGCGCCCGGAACCGAGAACGAAAACGACGGATTCGACGCCGACGGCACACCCGGACCCGTCGGACCCGTCGGGGTCTTCGGGCTCGTCGTCTTGGGCTTGGTGGTCGACTTCGGCCCCGTCGGACCGGTCGGGTTCTTGCCCTTGCTCCCGGTCGGGCCGCTCGTGCCGCCGTGGGAGCCGCCGCCGTGATGCTTGCCCTTGCCCCCGCCTGAGCCCTTGGGCTTAGACGAGGAGGAGGACCCGGTCGAGGTCGTCGTGGTCGAGGACGAGCCGGACGAGCTGCCCGATCCACTTCCGCCCGGGGTCGTCGAGGTCGAGTTGGGCGCGCACGAGGCCGTCACGCTCTTCACCGGCCCGACTCCAGCGGGCACCATCGAGGCCGGGGGCGTCCCCGGCGGGACGTTCACGGTGAACGTCTCCGTCTGTCCGGTCAGCAGCGTCACCGTGACGCTGCACTCGTCAGCCGAAGCCGTCGGCAAGGCCGCGATCCCAAGGACCGCGAATACCGATGCCGCTGATCCCGCGGCGATTTTGAGCTTACGGCTTATCGACAACTGACCCGACTCCTCCCGCCATGGACAACCACACGCTGCAAATCGAGTGCGACGTGGGCACGGAAGCTAACGACTGGCATGGAGGTTTGCAACGGAGAACCGTCGGCGATCGTTGGGTTTGCAGGAAAGAAGGGCAGGTCCAGCATATCCGTCTGTGGGGCCCTCGAAAAGCCACTGCATCAATCGGCTCATTCGGGCGCGCACTGTAGGCCGGCAAGCGACGTTGGACCTGCTGGCGTCTCGTGGCGAGCGGCGAGGGGCCGGCGAGGCCCTCGATCGGCCTCGAAAACGGCGTCCATAACCCTCAAGTCGAAGGTGAGATTCACGGTCTGCCGAGCGCATACCGAGGGACCCGCCCCGGACCTCTCGCTGCGCACCCCTCGCTGGCGCTACAGTGCCTGATCGTGTCGGACTCCACCGAGGACACGGGCCTGCGCAAGATGACCCGCCAAGGCGAAGAGGCAATCGGAAAGCTCGCTCAGGAGCTGCTCGAGAACCCGATGGTGAGCGGAGCGCTGACGGCGGCGCTCCAGACCAGGGAGCGGGCGATGCACGCCCAGGAGGCGGCGCTCGGCGCGCTGAACCTACCGTCGGCGAGCGACCTCGAGCGTCTCACCCGCCGGCTGCGGTCGGTTTCGCAGCGGATGGAAGGGATCGAGGACGGCCTCGATCGCATCGAGCAGAAGCTGGCGCGGCTCGAGGCGGCTCTCGACGAGCGGGCCTCAGCCGAGCGCGCCCCGGCCGCCACCAAATAGCGCCGCCGCCACCGAATAGTCACCCGGCCGCACGCCCGCCCGCGGCCTCGATCTCCCCCAGCGCCGCGACCGCGGTCTTGCCGAGCCGGTGCTCTCCGTCTCGCAGTGCCTCGGCGTCGATGCGGGTGCGGCCCCCCAGCAGCAGATCGGAGACGAGCAGCAGCGAGGCCGCCTCGACACTGCGCCTCGCGGCCAGGGCGAACAGCGTCGCGGTCTCCATCTCGACGGCGAGGGCGCCCGCGGCGATCCACCGCTCCTGCTCGCCCTCGGGGCCGTCATAGAAGAGGTCGGTCGAGACGACCGCCCCGGCCTTGGTGCGCGGGCCTCTCGTCTGTGTGAACGCGTCGAGCAGCGCCGCGGCCGGCTCGAGCGCGGCGCCCGCGGCCAGCGCGCGACTGGTCCCGTCCTCGGAGATCGCCTCGGTCGCGATCAACAGGTCCCCGAGCTCCAGGTCGGGGTGGATCGCGCCACACGTTCCGACCCGCAGCAGCGTGCGGGCGCCGAGGTCGGCGAGCTCGGCGATCACGATCGCGGCGCTCGGCCCGCCGATCCCCGTGCTCTGGATCGTCAGCTGGAGGCCGTCTGGGGTGGACCCGGTGTACCCCCACAGCCCGCGATGGTGGTTGAACATCACCGGGGAGACGAGCACCGCCTGCGCCAGCAGCAGCGCGCGGCCGGGGTCCCCGGGGAGTAGCACCCGCTCGGCGAGCGGAGCAGTTGGGTGGAGGTGAATCGTCTCGGTCACGCGCGCGCGCGGGGCTGGCGACCCCGTATCGACAACCACACTAGAACTACACTCCGCCGCGATGTCGCCACGGGTCCGGCCCTAGATGAGCGCGTTCAGGTCCCCGGAGGAGTTCATCGAGGTGATGAACCGCACGTTCACGCTGATGAGCGAGGACCCGGAGATGGGTCCACGGCTGCGTGAGGCCGACACCCCGCAGCGGTTCGAGTTCACCGACCTGGACATGGTCGTCAACATCCGCGCAGGCCATGCCGGCGAGCCGAATCTGGCGTGGGAGTGGTCCGACGAGATCTCGTGGGAGCCGAAGGTCCGGATGGCGATGAGCTCCGAGACGGCGAACCGCTACTTCCAGGGCAAGGAGAACGTCGCGATCGCGATCGCCCGGCGGCGGATCAAGGCCGGAGGGGACGTCAAGGCTGCGCTGGCGATCATCCCGATCACCAAGCCGCTGTTCGATCACTATCGCGACATGATCGCCGCCGACTATCCCCACCTCGAGGTTTGAGCGCTGTTTGCGCTCGATCGGGCGAATTCGCCTCCGGAACCATTGACACCGCGGTCCGGGGCGAGTAGACCTACGGGCTCAGATCAAGGCACCAGGCCGGAACGTGGAGCGCGCCCGGGGAAGCCCGGAACGCACTGCGAGGCGCCGCCGGAAACGAGACGAGCGCCAACGGCCGACGCAGCGGGCCGTGACGCCCGCGGACGGCGGGATCTCTTCACTCAATAGAGGTCCCGCCGTCAAGCTTTTCGAGGCGGACAATGTGTATGCGAGCATGACGTCCGTGGCGAACACACGTGCGAATCCAGTTGATGGCGGCGTCTCGCTCCAAGAGGCGGCGGCTACCGCAGGGGTGTCGGCAGCGACGCTCAGGCGGTGGGCCCGCGAGGGGCTGATTCCCCAGTACGGGGGCGACGGGTTGTGGTCGCGGGGGGCCGTCAGCCACGCCCGGATCGTCGCGAGGCTTCGTGAGCGCGGCCACTCCCTCAAGGAGATCCGCCGGGCGACCGAGGACGGGCGGCTCGCGTTCGGCTACGTCGAGGAGCTGTTCCCGTCGATCGACGACCGGGTGTACACGGTCCGCCAGGCGGCCCGGGAGACGGGTCTGGAACCGAAGCTGATCGCTCGGGTGCTCGCGGCGCTCGGGATGAACCCGTCCCAGGCCGAGGCGCTGTCCTCCGCGGACGTGCAGCTGCTCCGATACGTCGCCGCGGTGCTCGAGGCGGGGCTCCCGCTGGTGGCGATGCTCCAGCTCGTCCGCGTGTACGGCCAGGCGATGGCACAGGTCGCCGATGCCGAGGTGCGGCTGTTCCATCTGTACGTACACGAGCCGCTGATGCGCTCGGGCGCCAGTGGGCTCGAGATGGCAGACGAGATGCTCGCACTCACCAGCGAGCTGCTGCCGCTCGCCTCGCCGGTGATGGATCAGGTCCATCAGCGCTACCTCCAGCACTTCGTCGAGCAGGACGTGGTCGGACACATGGAGTCCGAGCTCGATGGCGAGGCCACCGATCTCGGCCGGCTCCGGGTCGCGATCGCGTTCGCCGACCTGGCGGGGTATACGCGGCTGACCGAAGAGGAGGGCGAGCTCGAGGCGGTCGACGCCGTCGAGCGGTTCGTCGAGGCCGTGGAGACGACGCTGCCCGACGACGCTCGCGTGATCAAGACGATCGGCGACGAGGTGATGGTCGTCGGCTCAGACCCGGCCGCGCTGACCGACTGGGCGGTGGGCTTCCAGCAGCTCCAGAGCGATCCCCCGCTGCCCAGGATCGCGATCCACTACGGCGACGCCCTCTACCGGGACGGCGACTACTACGGCCGCGACGTCAACATCGCCTCGCGCGTGGCGGCGCGCTCCGCCGGGGGCGAGGTGCTCGTCACGCGGCCGGTCGTGGAGCGCGCCGGCTCGCACCTCGAGTTCGAGCGGATCGCCGAGGTACGGCTGAAGGGGTTCAGCGAGTCGACAGAGATCTTCCTCGCGCGCCAGCGGAGCGAGGAGTGAGCGCCGGCGCCGCCGAGCTCCTCGATCGGGTCCGTAAGGGGGGACTGCTGGCCGAGCACCGCCCCGTTCTGGTGCTGCTCTCGGGCGGCCGCGACTCGACTTGCCTGCTCGACGTCGCGGTGCGGATCGCCGGCCCGAGCGCCGTGGGGGCGCTCCACGTCAACTACGCGGTCCGCGACGCCGCCGCCGGCGACGAGCGCCACTGCGCCGAGCTGTGCGCGAGCCTCGGGGTCGCGCTCGAGGTCCGCCGCCCCCGGCGGCCGGAGACGGGCAACCTCCAGGCGTGGGCGCGTGACCAGCGCTACGGGGCTGCCGCCGAGCTCGCGCTGGGCAGGGGCGCTGACGTGGCCGCGGGACACACCGCGACCGACCAGGTCGAGACGATCCTCTACCGGTTGGCGTCCTCGCCGAGCCGGCGCGCGCTCCACGGGATGAGCGCCCACGACGGCATCCTCGTCAGGCCGCTGCTGCCGTTCACGCGCGGGCAGACCGCCTCCGACTGCGAGGAGCGAGGCCTGCGCTGGGTGCGAGGACGAGACCAACTCGACGGACTAATACGCGCGGGCGCGTACGCCACGGGCTGGTCCCCGCGCTCGAGGCCGTGCACCCGGGCGCGGTCGCGACGTCCTCTCGCTTGCCGGCGTGCTCCGCGACGAGGGCGCGGTGCTCGACGCGCTCGTCGACGAGGCGCTTCAGGGTCGCGATCGGATCGAGCTGGCGCGGCTGCGCGCGCTCCCGGCGGCGCTCCGCCGGCTCGTGGTCCAGCGGCTGGCCGACCGGGCGATCGGCGCTCCCGCCGCGGGCGTCTCGCGCCGGGCCGACGACGTGCGCGGCGCTGTCCGAGCAGGGCACCGCCGTGCTCGATCTGCCCAGCGGCGTGCGGGCTCTCGCCGAAGCGCGGGATGCTGCGATTCGAGCGACGCCGCCGCTGGACGCCGCGCGCGTCGGGGAACACGGGCGAGCGCAAGCTCGCCCTAAAGTAGTTACAAGTGGACGCGAGACCACGCGATCGGGGAGACCCTTGTGCCCGCTGAGGACCTGGCTCGCCGGGTCCGCGAGCTGGCGGCCGAGATCTCCCGCGACTACGCCGGCAAGGACCTGGTGCTGGTGGCGTCCTCAAGGGGCCGTGTTCTTCGTCGGACCTGATGCGCGGGCTGACGATCCCGGTCGAGGTCGACTTCATGGCGGTCGCGTCGTACGGGTCGGCGACCAAGTCCTCGGGGGTCGTGCGGATCCTCGAAGGACCTCGACGCGGCGATCGAGGGCCGCGACGTGCTGATCGTCGAGGACATCGTCGACTCCGGGCTGACGCTCCAGTACCTGATGCGGAACCTGGCCGGCCGCAACCCACGCTCGCT
>CAVOIU010000041.1:0-101937 GCA_963695965.1 uncultured Solirubrobacterales bacterium | reverse complement strand
CCGCTACATTTACTGGTCCTCCCGGGCGATTAGCTCAGCTGGGAGAGCGCCGTCTCGACAAGGCGGAGGTCGCTGGTTCGAGCCCAGCATCGCCCATATTCAATTTGCAGGGGATCCGTGTGGTGGGGCCATCGAGGGTTCACCAGGTGCGTCCTCAGTGCGTCCCTCAGATCTCGTCGCGTGCCTGCTGAATCGCTTCGGCGGCGGGCACGCGGGGCTTGGTTTCAAGCTCTCTGAGCGTCCCGGCGTAGTGCCGCGCGAGCGTCGCGACGGAGTGCCCGGCCTGTTCGGCGACGTACGTCAAGCTGCGTCCCTCCCACAGGAGGAGGGACACGAAGGAGCCGCGGAGGCGATACGGCCGCAGGTCGCCGGTGACCCCCGCCTCGATCGCGGCGGGGCGCCAGACGCGCCGGCGCCAGTTCGCCCAGTCCTCCCGCGTCCACTGGCCGCCAGAGGGCCGCGGAATGATCAACTCGCTCTCAGGCGGACCGCCACAGGCCGTCCGCCACGCCGCCAAGTCCTGCGCCAACGGCGCGACCAGATCGATGTCGCGCGGGCGGCCGGTCTTCGTCGCAAAGACGTGGAGCGTACGGTCGCGAACGTCGCCCCACGTGCAGCCGCGGTCCTCGATCGGACGCAAACCGGCGTAGGCGAGCATCGAGACGATCAGCGCGTTCCGCTGCCGATCCTCGGGCGATCCGACGGAGGTCTCGTATTCGCGACGTGGCCGCTTGCCGGCTCCTGCCGCCGGGACGGTTCTTGTCTGCGGCTGGAGCATGTTCGCCCGGATCCGCTCGACCGTAATTGGCGCGAGTGGCTGCGGAAGCTGCGTCGGCTTCTGCTTGGGCTTGTCGACTAGCTGCGGCTGAATTCACCGGCACCAGTCCCCGCACGACCGCCCGCTTGAGGATCCCCTGGAGCAGCATCAGCGTCTTGCGCTGCGTCGGCGTCCCGATCTCCCCTCGGGCCATCTGTTCGCGGAGGTCCTCGACGACCATCGGCGTGATCTGGCGCAGCTCGTACTCCCCGAGCCGCGGCAGCAGGTGAGCGCTCCACACCTCGAGGTAGCGCCGCCGTGTGTCGGATGCGAGATTCGGGATCGCGTACCGCGGCCACCACTCCTCCTCCACAAACTCGGCGAGAGTCTTCCGAGACTGAATGACGCCGGGAGCCAGTGCGCCGAGCTGCTTGCGGCGCGTGATGTCGACGTCGAAGGCACGGGCGTCCTCTGCCCGAAGGAAGCTCCGAGAGAGTTTCCGACCGCCCTCGGTCCACCTGACCTCGAATCGCTTTCCGCGCTTCCGGACGCTCATGCGCCCCTCTGCTCGATCGCCCGACGTCGCTCCACACTGCCGGTCGCTTCGGGCCTCCGGGAATCGTTACGCGGCCGTCCGGCGCGTGGCGGCGGCGCGAACGGGTTCGGCACCGCGCATCGAGCTCGGAACCAGGCGTCGACAGCCTCCTCGCGGACGAGCCACTTGCCGCCGATCAGCGCCGCCTCCAACTCGCCCGACCTGATCGCGCGCCTGACCGTGCGGTGTTCGCACCGCATGCGCTCCGCGACCTCCTGGACGGTCAGGATCGTGGTCATCGCTCAAGCTCGACAGCGAGTTGGCGATCGGTTGAGCGGCGCGCCGGCGCAGGCACATTTTCTCCCGTGTCGTCGAGGAACTCGGATTGCAGCGGCGAAGGTATGATACCGCAAGTTTCTGCGTTACTTGCGATACGGTATATGGCTGAAAGGATGCGTAAATGTCGGGGAACGAGCCAGAGCAGCCTGAGGATCCGTGGCTGACGGTCGCTGAGATCGCGGCGGAGTTGCGGGTGACCCCGGCGACGGTCAGGCTGTGGATCTCGCAGGGCAAGCTCAAGGCAAAGCGCGCCGGGCAGCGCAAGCTGCTCGTCCAGCGGTCGGAGCTGGACCGGATGCTGGAGGTCTCCAGCCACCGCTATGACAACGTGCCAACGGCGAGCCAGGCTGCCGGCTACCCGAGGACCGCCGCTCCCCGCCGCCCTGCCCGCGTCCGCACGTGGTCGGCCTACGGCGTCGCTAAGGCCAAGGTCCCGCCCGAGGTCATGCGTGCCGCGGTCAAGGAGCTGCAGGACGCCGGCGCGGTTTGGGACCGGGCGCTTGAGGCGAGCGAGAACGCTCCGCCAGACCCCGCGTTCGTAGACAGGCTCCGCGCGATCGCCGCGGCGGCGGAACGCCAGCATGATGCGCTCGAGCGCGCCGGCAGGATTCCCGGCTATTCCTGGAAGCCCGTCCCGGACGCGGAGGACATGGTCCTCTCCAACGAGCTTCGTCCGGGCGGCAACCGACCCGGCCCCGAGCGCCTCTGGAACAGCTTCGACCTCACCGTGGATCGCCTCGCGCTCGCCATGGAGGGCAACGTCTCCTCAATGGTCTCCATCGAGTACATGGAGCTCGGGCTCGTCCTCCGGAAGATCATCAAGGCCCTCGAAGGCGCTGGGTCGAGCAGGGTCAACGACGACCCGGCGTCGGGTGAGCGGACAGGCGAGGACCGCGCAGATCAGCATGATGAGTGAGCACCGCCCCGGGCCGCGTCGTGGGATCCGCGGCGGCACACGGTTCCGGTCCGAAACCCAGTCCGCAATTCCGAGAACTGCGCGGACAAGGTTGCGGACCACCAGGGGTCGCCGTCCGCCCCGCCAGCACTGCGATTCGAGGGGCCCCCGGCGTTCTTGGTGGCAGCTGACTACCCGCCCCCCACGTAGTGGTAGTTCGGGTAGTCAGCTGCCAGTCGACACCGGGGGTCCTTGTGATCCACACGGGCGGGGCGGACGGCGGCCAGGAGATGGCAGATCTGTGAGTGGTGAGTGATGGCGCAGAGGTTGGTTGTGGGTCCCGGGAGTGTGCGGGTGGGCCGGTTGGTGGGCAGGCTCGGGGTCGTGTCGCTGCGGGCGGTGGAGGCTGCTCTGGATCTTGATGAGCGAGTGGTCAGGCGGCATATTGCAAAGCTCGAGGCTGCGGGCTGGCTGGCTCGTGAACCGTGGATCTGGGGCGAGGGATCGGTGGCCTGGCTCACAGGCCTCGGCACCGAGTCCCTCGGGCTCGGCGGTTTGCGCCCGGTCAAGGCGCCGCCAGCGCCGACAACGATCAGCCATGCCGTGCTCGTCGGATGGTCGGCCGCGCGGCTCGAGCGCCGCAGGCGAGCGTGGAAGTCGGCGCGCGAGCTCGCCCTGGACCCAGAGCGCTGGGCGGTCACCGCTCGATGCGAGCGGGGGTACACCACGCAACTGCCCGATCTCGTCGGCTGGGTCAAGCCCTCCCCCACCCGGTCGCGGTAATCGCGGAGAGCGGCGGCCGGCGCGAGGACCGCCAGAAAATGATCCTCGAAGGCTGGCGCGACGCCATCTGGTCCGGCCGCTACGCCGCCGCTCGATACGACTGCGCCAACACATCCGTCGCCCATTGGATCGCCCGGCTAGCGAAGAAGATCGGACTAAACGGTTCGCAGTTCACCGCGGTCGTGCAGCCAACCGCAGAACAGATCGCGGCCCTCTCCGCCGCAGTGGAGGCCAACGAGGCGACAGGCGACGAGATCCAGCTCCCCTCCGACGAGGTTCCGGCGATCAGCCGAACGAACCACGCAGCACCCAATCCGGCGCCCTCTCCCCCGACGGCACCCCAACCGGATGTTCCACCGGCAGCTTCTGCGCCGGTCGCCGAGACCGCCGAAGCTACCGCCGAGCGCGAACGCCAGTACCGCGAGATATTCGGCATCGACGACGAGCAGCCAAGACGCCGATGGCGCCGGCGAACCTGAGCTGCTCGCCACGCCCGCGATGAGGAGTTGGCGTCGATGGCCCGGCAAACCGGGGTGCGTAGCACGCTTGCTGTTGCGGCGCTGCATCAGCCAGAGAAATCTTGCAACTATTTCGCGCGCACGGACCGCCTCCAGCCGAACGGAGCACGCGCCATCGTCCGTGCCGATTCCGCCGGCCCACCATGGCTTCGTTGAATGCCCACGCACCGCACCGCCCCGCTTGGGCGCCAAGCGTAACCGCTAGCGGCCCGGTGCGAGTGTCCTCGCTCGGAGAGTGCGGCTGGCCGGTCGCCGCGTCGAGGTCGACTGGCCGTCACGCAGTGCCAGAACTGCAAGGAAGCGTGGGGTCCCGCGCCCGATCGCGCGACGACGCTGGCGCCGACACAGCTGCGACCCGAGGCCTTTGGTCGCCCATTCTGAGCCCAAGGACCCTTGATTTTCGTCCGTCCGCGCGAAGCGGGTGCGCGACATGACGACGGACGCGTTGCTTGCCGGCACGAAGGCAGGTGCGCGCGCTTGGCCTCACGTTCGCGCGCGACCGATGGGCGGTCAGCGCGCGCTGCGAGCGCGGCTACACCGAACTCCTGCCCGACCTGGCGGTCTGGCTCAACGCTCTGAGCCACCCGTCGCGATGATCGCCGAGAGCGGCGGCCGGCGCGAGGATCGCCAGAAGATGATCCTCGAGGGTTGGCGTGACGCCGTCCAGTCCGGACGCTACGCAGCCGTCTACTACGACTGCGCAAGCTCATCGGTCGCCCGTTGGATCAGCCGACTCGCGAAGAAGATCTGGCTGACGGCGTCGGAGTTCCACGCGGCCGTGCAGATGAACGCGGAGGAGATCGCCGCCCTCGCCCCGGCGGCCGCGGAGGACGAGCAGGCAGTCCACGATCAACAGTGCGGCAGTGACACGGGACCCGCGCGCCAGAAAGCAGCAAGCACTAGACCGGTCCGCTCAGTGGCACTCACCGAGCCGGTGTCGATGCAGCTGGAGATGCCGGAGGCGCCGCCCGCACCTCAGCCACAGACAGCCGAGGCCGTCGAAGCCCGCGAGCGGGTTTACCGCGAAATCTTCGGACTCACCGAGCTGAAGGCCGGGCGATCGCGCCGGTAACTTGTATAGGGGCGGGGCTCGCATCGGCGCGGGCCCTCGTGATCGCTCGTGTCCCCAGGGGAGCAGTCTGGCGACGGCCGCCGAAACTGCTGCTCGTCAGGTGGCTGTTGCCCGAACCCAGCCCCCGGGGTCGAAGCACAATTGCGAACTTGATCGACGCCGTGCAAGGCCATCTCCCGGGCTTTGCGCGCATGGCCCGACTGAGTCGACGTGCAACAGCCACTCAGGGATAGAACCATCCGTCATCCGGGTGACGGGCTGCCGCAACCCCTCCGATGCGGGAGGGCTGACCGCGGGTCGCGACGCCTCCTTCTCGCGCGAAACGAGACAGCGTGTCCACCCGGGATCACGCGCTTGCGTCGGCGAGCCGATAGTTAGTCAGGCGATTATGCAGGCGCTCGCATACTTCCTCGGAGCTGTTGAGTATGTGCTCGTGCCCGTCAGCCTTCTCGGGCTCGTTTGGGCCATGCTTCGACGTTCGCGCCGAGCGAGACGGTGGTCCGTACCTCTGGCGCTCGGATTGGCCGTCACGGTCGCACAGCCGTTCGGGATTGTGGCGAACCGTGTGGCGGGCCCACCGCCTGGCGCCAAGTTCGTGGGATCGACGGATGTGCATGTGGCTCGGATCGGAGGCGTCGTACCGATCCTTCCGTTCGTTCTCTACCGAGAGGACATTCTCGGACCCGTGGGAGATCAATCGCCGACCGCGAGACTGAAGGCGCGCTCGTGGTTGTGGCTCCCAATCCTGACCAATGCTACGCGCATCCACGACATCTGCGCATCCGACGTGACCGTGCCGTGCTGGTCTGCGGCAACGTCACGGACTTCCATCTTTGGCACAGGCGTTAGCCTGGAAGAGAAAGCTGGGCGTTTTTACGTGACCCTGTACGCTCCGCTTGGTCCTCGGTTCCGGGCCCCAGCCCGGTACACCTGGGAGCTGGCTCCCGGTATCGCGTCCATCGCGGGTCTGATCTATTGGGCGCTGGTTGCGGTGCTCGTTCCTTTCGCGCTCGTGGCCGGGCGGCGCACAGAGAAGGGCGCGTTGCCCCTGACCGACCCCCGCTAACCCACGGCGCAAGCTTCGGCCGGACGCGTGCTCCTAATTAGTCAAGCGGCCTTCCGTTCAACGAGGCTCGGTTCCCGGTGGTGAGGCACAGACGCGTCCGGCGAGCCTTGACACACCCCCGGGAGCCTCTGAAAGTTCGAGCCCAACGTCTCGTTGTGTTCCCACTGCGCATTTGCGTGGACGGGCCATTCCCTCGCGCCCACAACGAAAGGAATCGAAGCGGTGGCGATACCGATCACACTTTGGGACTCTGGCTTGATCCTCTCGGGCTTTTGTCGAATCGTTCGGCGTGTGAGAGCCCCGCTGCTCCTGGTTGGCGCCATCGCCTTGACTACGTGTCTCAACTGTGCTGTTGCCGATGCAGCGATTCAGAGGCACCTCATCTTTACAGGCGCCAAGCAGGTCGGCCTTCCTGACCCGTCAAACCCTGCGGCGAATCCCTACTTGTGGGAAGCGAATGCCGACGGGAGCGGCGCGCGGCGACTGGCCCTATTTGGGGACAGCTTGTTCTATGGCTCGCCCGGAACACCGGCACTATCACCAGACGGTCGATCGATCGCACTCGTTTTCAACAATACCCTTTCAGTCTTTGACATCGGCGACAACTGGGACTCACCTCGTCGCAGGGTCCTGTACACCAACACCTCGTGTTCCGCGTGGGGAGCTGTCGCTCAGCCTCGCTGGTCTCCGGATGGCAGCAAGCTGGTGTTCATGATCCCCGATTCATGCCCGAATGCTCCTTCCATCGTCGGATCGGTCGTGACGATCAATGCCGATGGTTCGGGGCTTACTACGCTCGCAACGAACGCCTCCGAGCGCGCTACGCCTGACTTTTCTCCTGATGGCACGCAGATCGCCTACGCGGCATCTACAAGTGACGGGTCGAACACGTGGATCGTTCGCATGAACGCTGACGGGACAAGTCCGGTAAATCTGACGAGTCCCGGGCAGATGCAAGCGGTTGAGCCGCGGTTTTCTCCAGATGGAACCAAGATCGCCTTTGTGCAGGGTCCGGGCACTGGTGGTCCGATCTGGACAATGAAGACAACAGATGGATCGGGCCTCCTTCAGGTGACGCCAACGGGGGCTTGGGGGTCGAGCCTCAATGGACCCCTGATGGAACCCATCTAATCTTCGACTACGACACGCCGCTGGATCCGGTTTCGCTCGTCTATTACTTGGGACTCTGGAGCGTCGCTACGGATGGGTCGGGGACTATGGCGCCGTTCGAGTCGGCTTCGCAAGGGTGGGAGAACGCCTCTGGGGTCTCGTTCGAGCCGGCAGGCTCGGCTGCGTACGTGAGCGATGATGACTACCTCGGGAAAACGTTTGAGCCGATCCTACGGTTTGACACAAGTGAGCAGTGGCGCCCTCTGAATGTTGATAATTTTATGCAGGAGCAGGACCCCAACAACCCGGGCCATACCTACAATCAGATATGCCAGCCCCCGCTCGCGTCAGGCAGCTGTACCGATCTTTCGAGCAATTGGCTCGGCGCACTTCAGGCCGACCCGACCGGATACATAAAGATGGGCATGCTGCCTGGCCAGTCGTACCCAACATCTCCATACCCCGCGTGCTATTCCAACGGACCGACGGGTACGGTGAAAGAGTGTGACACGGGATCTAATGCCGCGACCTATTTCCATGTGGCACCTCCTACCGCCTCTGGCCCAAGCAAGAGCGGATACAATTACGTCGACTCTTGGATCTTCTACAGGTATAACCAGGACCAGAACGATCCGCTCCCCGGTAACGGCGATAATCATCAGGGCGACTGGGAGGGGGTGACGGTCGCTCCGTCTCCGAAGGATCCACTCACGTTTGATTTTGCGATCTATGCCCAGCATGCCGATCTCAGCGTTTACGCACCGGGCAACCTCGAGTGCGACCAAGGTGGGGCCGGTTCGTGCCTACAGGGGGGGCAGCGACCTTGGGATTATGTTGCGACGGGAACTCATGCTTCGTATCCCGGATCTGACACTGGCGGCTTTACGGGGATATGCGATCAGGCTCAAGAGGCGCTGCCGGAGGGCTGCCATGACGGGGCAGCGCCGTGGGGGGCGAACTACGATTCCACGGACGCGCTCCAGTTCCCGGCTGCTTTGGGTTGGGGGTCCCCGTGGGATAACCAGGGTGCCCCCAGCACCGCAAACTGGGTTGATTGGCCAGGCACCTGGGGTCACGATGCAGGAACTGACTATCCCGGAATCGGCACCTTAGGCGTGTCTCCGCGCAGCCCGGGGAGGCAGGCGCGGTTCGAATGCCCCGGAACCCCCACCCCAACCGCTCCGAACCAAGCTTGCCCCGCTCGGGTGCTCACTATCAACCCGCTGTCTCCCAGTGCTGCCAACGAAGCCGCCAGCAATTGCGGCAACTGGTTCGGCGGAATGGTGATGGTGACTGCGTGCTCGCCGTCCAGGCTGCGCCAAGCGGTGCATTCAGCGACCGTGGGCAGGAGGGGTGCTCTCCGTATCGAGGTATCGCATCGTCGCGGACAGACAGCCGCGCTGCGTGGCGTCGCCCAAGCCGTTGGCCAGCCGCTCACGCCTGGCGAGTCGATCACTCTGGTGGGGCATGGGCCGCCGGACACCGCGTTGCTCGTCCGCGCGGTTGGAGCCGGCCGCCAAGTGGATGCGGAATTCACCGACCTTGGAATGGCTCGAGGTGGGCGAGCGACGCTTCGAGTTTATGCCTCGCGTCATGGGGTGCGGCTGCTCTTCGTGACACCGCAAGCGAGAACGATTCGACCTACCTGGATGTCAGCGATCAGGCTCCCGCACGGGGCGAAGCTCGCCAGCGATCGTCCTGGCCTGAGACGCACTAGCGGGCCAGCCCGAGCGCTCGGAGGAACGAAATCGTCCCAGGAGCGAAGAGTCGCAGCCTGCATGGGCGCGCGTTTCGATCGCTGGTTGCGCGCAATGACGGACTGGGAGCACGCACGCCTGGCCGCGCGCAGAGCTGCGAGGCATCTGATCAAGCTCCCGGTCATGAATGAAATGTGCTAGCCGTCGTGACTTCACCTTGAGCGTGAGCCACGCGCAGTAATTGGCAACACGGCGGCCGTGTGGCCCATGTGATCCTCGTCGATGGCCGCAGCTTGCGTGAGGCTGGAAAGGTCTGGCGGACCGCTTGCGACAGTCCGCCGCACGTCGACGGACAGCTCTATTGGTGACGGACCAGCCACGCTGCCCGCCGTCCTGCGCTGTACCCTTTTGCTCGCCATGACCGCGAAGGAAAAGCTCCTGCAACGCGCGCCTCGTTGGAGCGAGGAGCAAGCTGAGCGCGCCCTCCGTGCGGCTGAAAGCGACGACGACGGCGACGAATGGGGCGATCTCTCCAAGCTTCATGAGACGAGCAGCGCCGAGACGATGCGGCGACTCGCCGCACGAGGAGCACGCGGCCGGGCACGAGCCCTGGTGAACCGCGGCGAGGTCCGCTGGGCCGAACATCCCGATTGGCCGCGGCGACCCGCTCTCGTGTTGACCCGAACGAGGCGATCGACCATCTGAGCGAGGTTTTCGTCGTGCTCGCGACCACGAACATCCGCGGACTGCCAACCGAGGTAGAGCTCCGAGCAGAGGACGGGATGCCTCGATCTTGCGTCCTGAATGCCGACCATGTCGCCTCGCTGCCGAAGGGCTACCTCGGCGACATCATCACCACGCTTAGACGCCGAACGCTGGACAAGGTCTGCCGCGCGCTGGACCACGCTACCGGCTGCTGATGATCCGCACAATATGCGTCCTGATTGCGTCCCTCAGGATTGAAATCGGCGTGCCGCGCGCAACCGTAAGCCACGCCGCGCGCTCGGAATCCCCTGCATCTACTGGCTTTTCTTGCCCTAACCTGTCACCCCTTGACCACGCTTATCAGTCTCGACAAGGCGGAGGTCGCTGGTTCGAGCCCAGCATCGCCCATTCCCATGAACACTGGGGTTTCGGCCGCTTGGCACCCCCTTAGGATTTCGGCTTGGCGAACACTGGGCGAACAGCTTGAATGCGTTCACGAGACGAGCCCCGCGTGGTCGGCCATCTGATGTAACCCGCCCAACACGGGCGAGTGGTCTGTCGCCAAGGCGGGCGCGGGGCGCGATATGGCTGGAGAACAAAGGGATCGTGCGCGCGGCCGTCGAGCATGTAGCTGTCGATCGCGATGGGCCAGAGCAATCGGGTGGAAGCCGCGGGCGGCTCACCCGCTAGATCCGGCGTTCGCGCCTAGGCCGTTTAGCCAGTTGCGCATGCTCACGCCAGCGGGCGTGACTTCTCCTTCCTCATAACCGGTGGTCGCAACTGCCAGCGTGACACCACTGGGTGCCGACCAGCCGTACTCGATACCGGTGCCGCTCGCGGCGTAGCGAGCGATCACCTGCCCCTGCTGCAAGATGGCGCCGGGCGGGGCGATGTAGGTGATCTGCTCGGCCACGTACTGCTCCTTGCCGGCATCGGGTCCGGACAGCAGCTCCCAGTACAGCAGCGGCTGGCCGGCATACCAATCCGGCTCGATCGCGAGAATCTTGACCTCCGAGGGCGCAAGAATCGGGGCTCCCACCGGCATGGTGGCGTCCACGCCCTGATCCGTGCGCTCCCAGTGATTGACGTACCGCAGCGGGTCAATGTACGAGCCGGAGGTCGCCTTGACCGGGACGCGTTCGGCCCGGAAGGCGGCCACCGCTGCGCTCGTGGCTTGACGCTGCAGCGAGGCCTCCTCACGTGAAAGCGTCTTCTGGAGCGC
This sequence comes from uncultured Solirubrobacterales bacterium, assembly GCA_963695965.1. Taxonomy (GTDB): domain Bacteria; phylum Actinomycetota; class Thermoleophilia; order Solirubrobacterales; family Solirubrobacteraceae; genus Palsa-465. The sequence continues at coordinate 91,238 of CAVOIU010000041.1, read as the reverse complement.
ACCCAGCTGGCGCTGCTTGCTCGCGCGATCTTGCACCGACCTCAGCCGGCGGTCGACGATCGAGAGCCGCAGCTGGGCGATCTGGTTGCGCTCCACTAGCACGGCGGCCGCCGACCGGTCTCGCCGCGCCACGATCGGGGCCAGTCGCAGCGCCTCGGCGACGACCGCGATCCGCGCCTGAGCCACCAGCCGGATGGCCCGAGCATTAGCGCGATCGATCGCTCTGGCCGCTCTCACGTTGTTCAGGAGATCCTCAAACCCCCTGGACGTCAGGACAACGTTCACCAGGTCCGGCGGCGGCGTCTCATAATCGGCCACGAGCTGCTGGGCGAGCAGCCGACGGTCGCGCGCGTACTGAACTTTGAGCTCAACCGCGCGTGGCGAGCGCGCGTCAGCTGCGTACGAACCCGGGCGAGCAGAGCCTCCTGGACGTCCAACCTGCGCTGCACGATCCCAAGCCGCGACTGCAGGGCCGAGATCGATCCCTCGTAAGTCTGAATCGCGCTGGTGTCGGCTTGGATCGCCGATTGCAGCTGGCTGGCCTGCCCCTGATGCTCGAGATACCGGCCACCTAGGTCGCCTCGGCTCGCCGACGCTCCGACTCCCACGACGGCCATCGCCGCGACAAGCCCGGCCGCGATCCTCCGGCGTCCACGCGCAGACCACGCCCGCTCAAGCGTCCAGAAACCAATCACCCGGTCGCGAAGCTAACCCACCCGGCGCGTCGTTCTCGACTGCTGCAACGCCCCTTGCGCGACGCTCAGGGAGCCTATCCGGGCTAACGATCGCAATCCCGACCTGAGCTACACCCAGCCGACAAGCGCTTCGGCGACCTAACGCTCGTTGCTTTTCGAGCAAAGCTGGTCGGCGGCCCGGTGGTCCTGCCCGTAGCGTTTGACGGTACTGGTGCGGCGTGGATGTGTTGACGTGCGTGTAGGGGTTTGGGAGGATTCGCCGGTAAGGAGATCGCATCGGGGTCTGATGGCTTTGCGTCGGGTGTTGGTGGTGTTGTTGGCGTGTGTGCCGGTGCTCGCGGTGCCAGCGGCGGTGAGCGCGGCGGTGCGGTTGCCGGGGCCGGACCGCGGGTTGATTGCGTACACGCAGAGCACCGACGCGGTGATGGGTGTCCCGGCTGGCGGTGGCAAGCCGGTGGTGCTGCTGCGCGCTCCGTCGGGGTCGATCGCGGAGAGCCCCTCCTGGTCGCCGGACGGACGACGGATCGCGTTCGATGCCTTCCTGGCCGGTGCGAGTGGCCCATTCGTGCTGGTCGTCGGCAACCCCGCGACGGGCGCGATGACACAGCTCCCGATTGGTCGACTCGACGCGATCGACCCAGCCTGGTCGCCCAGCGGAGATCGGATCGCGTTCGCCGGGCGGCCACGGAACGGCTCGTGGCAGATCTACACGATCGCAGCCGATGGCTCGGCGCTGCGGCGCGTGACGCACGACCACGGCGACGACAGGCACCCCGCGTGGTCGGCCGACTGCTCGACGCTGGTCTACGACCGAGATGACGGCGCGGCGCTTAGCGGGTCGAGCGCTGAGGTCCGGATCCTCCTCGCCCACGCAGGCTGCCGTCTCGGCAGCCGCACCTACGTTCGCCGCGGCGGTCTCGCCGCTGGCACGGTTGTCGGGCAATCGCCTAAGCCGGGGACGGCGCTGGCGCTCGGCGCCCCGGTCAGCGTCGTGTTGGTGAAGTAACCGGCCGCCAGCATTTCCTCGAAATCCTGCCTTTGCCAGGGCATTGAGAGTGGCGCCAGCGTCCGAGCCGTGAGATGTCGGGTTCGGTCAGACCGGTGGCGCTTCCAGCAGTCCGAGGACGATCGTGGCGAGTTCCGGTTGCAGCGCGGGCAGTGCGTCGATTCCGGAGATGTAGAAGGTGTGCAGGATCACTTCGGTGATCGCGCCGACGATCGCGAGCGCGCGCACGTGGGTGATCGGCGCGAGCTTTGGGTCGTCGCGGCGCAGGAAGTCGCGCAGGGCGACGAGCGCGTCCGCGAAGCGGCCCCTGATCGCCCGCTGGCGCTCGGCGGCCGCAGGGCCTAGCGTCTCGGCGTCGGCCGCGACGATCCGCACGATGCCCGGTTCTTTAAGGCAAAGTTCCAGGAGTCTGGAGATGTACGCATGGACCGGGGAGGCGAAGTCGCCGGCGGGAGGCGGCCCGATCGCGAGTACGTGCTCGAGCAGTCTTGTCGGCCGCATAGTCGAAGGCCTCCAGAAAGCACTGCTGCTTGTCCGCGAAGTACTCGTAGAAGGTGGAGCGCGCGACGCCGGCGCGACCGACGATGTCCGTCAGCGTCAGCGACGCGAAGCCATGCTCGGTCCCCAACTCGATCGTCGCTCGCAACAACCGCGTCCGCTGCGACGCCTCAACCTCCTCGCGGCTGAGGCCGTGGCGTCCCTTCGGAAGCGACCCCAGCGGCTGCATCACCCAGATTCTAGCCTTAGTGAACTTGACAGTTCATGAGTTGGCCTGCTTCTATGGCCCAGCGAGTTCTTTAGCGGCGTTGGGAGGCGCGGTCAAATTGCATGTTCGTATAGGCGGGATGGTGCGGCTCGGGCAGGGAGCCGCAGCCACCGACGTGGTGCATGCCGGCGACGTATTGGACGCTGGGACGCGTCTGGCTTGGCGAAAGCTGGCGGTGATCACGGCGTGCGCGATCGCGATGCTGGTCTGGATCCTGGGCGGGCAGGACGCGTGGGCGGATTCCCCGGTTCCGACAGCGCTGCCGCCGGCCACCTACCCGGCCACGTACTCCGAGCAGCAGTGGATCACGATGGACGACGGCGTCAAGCTCGGGGCGACGATCACGTTCCCGTCCGAGACGGGCAGCGCGCCCGCGCCGGGCCGCTTCCCGGTCATCCTGGGCATGACCCCGTACGGCCGCGAGGCCGTCTGCGGCTGCTCGTCGGCGACCGACTTCGCGCAGCGGGGATTCGTCATGGCGGTGGTGGATGTGCGCGGGACCGGAGGCAGTCAGGGCAACCTGGACGGCAACTACTTCTCCCCGCGCGAGGCGCGGGATGGCTATGACCTGGTCGAGTACCTGGGCACCCAGCCCTGGTCGACGGGGAAGGTGGGGATGAGCGGCGGCTCCTACTTGGGAATCGTCCAGTACAAGACGGCCGAGCAGGATCCGCCGCATCTTGCGGCGATCGCGCCCGACGAGGCGCTGGCCGACATCTACAGCGACGCGTACGCGCCTGGCGGGATCGTCTCGCTGTCGTTCGACGCCCAGTACCTGGCGGTGCAGGGCGGTCCGGGCCTCGTGACCCCCAACACCGACTCGAGCATGATCCCGGGGACGCTGACCGCCAAGGAGCAGCAGGCGACCGGAACGCCGGTGGCGCTCGCCTACCTGGAGAATCCGTTCGACGACGCCTTCTACCAGCTCCGGAATCCGATCACCGAGGTCAGCAGGATCAATGTCCCGGTGTTCGTCGAGGACGGCTGGCGGGACGCGTTCGAGGCCGGGGACATCCGCATGTTCGATGCGCTCGAGAAGCGGGTCCCGGCCTACCTCAACGTCGGCCCGTGCACGCACAAGGGGTGCGGCGGCCCGGAGGCGCCCACCGACAACCCGCCTAACCAGGACAACGTCGAGGCGCAGGAGATCGAGTTCGATCAGAAGTACCTGATGGGCATGAACGTGCCCGAGCTGCCGCGGGTCCGGCTCTACGACCAGGCCGCCGACGGCTACATCGACACCACGGCCTGGCCACCGCCGCGGTCGCACTTCGAGCGCGAATACCTCGGCCACGGCACGCTGTCGATCGACGGCCTCGGCGTCGGCACGATCACGCCGTCGCGTCCGGCAGCCACGACCGCGCGCTACGCCACCGACCCGGCCGCCGGTTTCTCGATGTCGCTGGATGAGCAAGGCACGGTCGCCGTCTCGCCCTACGTGCCCACTGACCAGCAGCTCGAGGAGAACCAGGGGCTGACCTGGCGCACGCCGGCGCTGACTCAGCAGCTGACCCTGGCCGGGCCGATCGCGCTGCACCTGGTGGCCGCCTCGAGCGCAACCGACACCGACTGGTTCGCCAAGATCTCCGACGTCACCCCGAGCGGCCAGGAGAACATCGTGGCCGAGGGTCAGCTACGGGCCTCGCTGCGCGCACTCGCGCCGGGGAGCACGCCCGAGCAGCCGCTCGAAAGCCTCACCACCCCCCAGCCGCTCGTGCCCGGCCGCTTCTACCGCTACGAGATCGCCGTCGCGCCCACGGCGTACACGCTCGCGAAGGGCGACCGGCTGCAGATCCGGCTGACCTCGAACTACATGCCCAACGCCCTGCCGGGCACCGTGGCGCTGAACCCGGCCGATCCGACGGCGCCCGTGTTCACGCCGCTATCGCCGGCGATCAACACGGTGCGGTTCGGCCGTGACGGCACCGCGCTGCTGCTGCCGGTTCACGGCTCCTGACGCCCGGCGACCCTCCTGTCAGCGCCAGTCCAACCGGCTACGCAGCGGCGCCCCTGGGTGTGCGAGCTGGGCCCGGCTTAGAACACGAGCAGCATCAGCCCAATCGTCACTCCTGGGCCGACCGTGATCATCAGACCCCGCTCGCCCTGCGCGGGCGCTCGCCGGTCGATCGTCTCGCTGAGCACGTAGAAGATCGAGGGGGTTCCGACATTGCCTCGATCGCGTAACACGTCGTAGCTGATCTGTAACTGGTCGGGGCGGAGCGCGAGGGCCACGCCGAGAAGGTCGAGGATCCGCCGCCCGCCGGGGTGGACGATCCAGTGATCGATGTCGTCACGGGCTAGGGCTATCGACTCGAGGAACTCGTCGACGAGCGCCGGAATGCCGGAGGCCGCGAGCTCGGGCAGGTCGCGATCCATGTGCAGGTAGCTGTCTTCGTTGCTCAGCTCCATCCGCACCACGCCAAGCGTCCCTTCGATCTGGTGCACCTTCGAGGCGCCCACCGCCGGCCCGCTGGTCCCCTTCTCGATCACCGCAGCGGCGCAACCGTCGCCGAAGATCGCCGAGCCGATTGTCTTGGCACGCTCATCCCCCGCAGCGGAGCGCGTCAGCATGCCGCTCATCCTCTCGGCGGCGACGATCAGTCCCTTCTTTCCCGGTTGAGCCTCGAGCGACTGGGCCACCAGGCGCACGAGCGGGACCGCGCTAGCGCAGCCCACGCCGGTGATGTGGTACTTGTCGGCTGCCGGGTCCATCCGGAAGCGCTCGGCCAGACGATGGGCGAGCGTGGGACCACCGAGCGAATAGAGGCTCGAGGTGACGACCGTCCCGATCTCGGCCGGATCGAGGTCGAGGCGCTCGACGGCGTTGACCGCGAAATCGAACAGCGTGTCCTCGGTCCTGGCGGTGCGCCCTTGAAGCGTGCTGTCCAGGATCATCGTGGACAGGCCGAGGCTGCGAGTGGTCACCTTGGAGCGGTCGAACACCCGCTCGGCGAACGCATCTCCCTCGAGCCCGAGCAGCTCCAAGACGTCGCGTTGGGAGAGCGCCGGGTCCGGGTCGCAGACCGCCAGGCCACTAATCCTCGGTACGACGTTCAAGCTGCGGCTTCGTGACTGGCTCGCCATTCTTCGAGGGTAGTGATGGCGCCGCCGATCACCCGATCGAGGAACGTCGCCCGATCGTTGGCGTGGGGTAGAGGCTCCGCCGGGACCGCGACGCCGAGGAATTCACACAGCGGCTCCCAGCCGTCGCTCACCTCCCATACGAGCAGCCGATCCGCAGGGACGGTTCGCTTGACCTCGTCGTTGTGCGCGACGAACGCCTCGATCAGCGCGCTGGGCGTGTGACCGGCGGGGAACGTGCCCTGCTCCCCCCAGAACATCCGATCTACGAAATCGAGGTAGCGTCGCCACACCGGGTCGACGTGAGCGCGCGCGCTCGACAGCAGCCGGATCAGCGCCTCCCCGTGGCACATATCGACGATCGTCTCGCGAAAGCTTGGCTCCCAGCGCTCGGGATCGCGGACGCTCAGCAGGACCTTCGCGTCGGGACTTGAGTCGAGAAGCTGCTTGTAGAAGTAGCCGCCGGGCCAGTCGGCCGTCGAGCGATACCCATCGAGGATCGAGGCCGGTTCCACGCGCCCGTCGAGCGCGCCCTCCCACAGCGGCACCTGTGCGGGGAGGTCGGCCAGCACGTCGACCCAGTGGTAACACGGCCCGATCCCGAGCATCTCGAGCGCCACCTTCTGCGTCAGCGTGCCGGTCCGCGGCAGGCCTGCGCCAATCAGCTCGATCATCTAGTCCGCCGCTTCGGAGATTCGTTTAGCGGGGGACGCACGCCCGGGGTGAGCTCGAGCATGAGCCGCCCGATCCGCTCGAGGAGAAGGCCGACAGCAACGCGCACGCGCGCTCCACGGTCCTCGTCGTGTGGGTGCCTGGCCCTGCATGTGAGACACGTTCCATTGCCCGGGACGATAGCTCGGTTTGCCGACGGACAAAGGCGGGGCGAGCAGCTCACGGATCGGCCTCACGCATCTCCGATCCACTCCTCCTGCATATATAACTAAATTAGTAGAATTCCTCGGCAATGCCACCGGCAGGGGCTGCAGCCATCGAGCGCGTGCGCTCGCTGGGCGCGATCGCGTCCCTTGCCACCGCGTGCGCCCGAGCGCTTGCTCGCCCCACCAGACGGCGCCGCGGCGAGACCATCAGGCAGTCGGCGAACATCCTCAAGGCGGCGCTCCCCGCGAGCATGCTCTCGATCGCGGCGTGGGGGTTCGCCGGACCCGGGCTACAGGCGGGCAACTTCCTCGTCACGTTCGGCTCGATCGATCGCTCGGGCGGCTTCATGGTGGTCGCGATCGTGAGGGAGTTCGGTACGTACGTCACGGCGACGGTGGTGGCGGGCGTGGTCGGGACGATGCTGACGGCAGAGCTCGGCACCAGCAAGGTGCGGGGCGAGCTCGGCGCCCTCGCCGTCCTCGGCGTCGACCCGGTCAAGGACATCGTCGCGCCGCGGGTGCTCGCGCTCGTGCTCACGATGATCGGGCTCGATCTGTTCGCGCTGCTGTTCGGCGTCCTCGGCGGCTACCTCGCCACCACCCTGATCCTCGGGGGCACGCGCGGCGCATTCATCGCGTCGTTCTTCGCCAACACGACGCCCGCCGACGTGATCGCCAGCCTGATCAAGGTCGCGATCTTCGGGGCGCTTATCGGCGTCATCTGCGGCTACCACGGGCTGGCGGTCACCGGCGGGTCGGCCGGGGTCGGCCGCGCCGTCAACCGCGCGGTGGTCGGGTGCCTGGTTGCGATCTTCGTCGTCAACCTGATCTACACGCAGTGGTTCCTCGCGGCGTTCCCGCAGGTGGGGGTCTTCAAGTGAGCGCGACGACCCGCACGACCGACACTCACCGTCGCGATCCTCCGCCGGACCCCCGCGGGATCCTGGATACCGCCGGCGCGCTCGCCGACTTCGCGTACCGCCTGGCGAGGGAGCTCCCGAGGACGCGTCACTACACGGCCGAGGCGCTCCGGCAGGCGGGGATGGTCGTCACCGGATCGACGCTCGTGATCGTGGCGATCGCGTTCTTCGCGGGCGGCTCCTGCGGGCTCGAGTCCTCGGCGCTCGCGCGCGCGTTCGGCGCGGCGCCGATCGCCGGCGGCTTCTCCGCGTGGTGCACGCTGCGCGAGGTCGTGCCGTTCGTGTTCGGCTACATCGTCGCGGCGAAGGTCGGCTGCGGCATGGTGGCCGAGCTCTCGGCGATGCGCGCGGTGGAAGAGATCGATGCGCTCGACGGCATGGGCCTGCGCTCGCTCTCCTATCTCGCGGGCACCCGCTTCGTCGGCTGTGCGCTGGTGTTGCCGTTCGCGTACGTGCTGTCGATCGCGGCCGCGTACGCGGCTGCCGGGCTGATGTCGCTCGGCCGGTTTGGCGACGTCTCCCCCGGCACCTGGAAGCTCTTCTTCCTGAACTTCCAGGACGGCACGGACCTGCTCTACTCACTGATCAAGGGACTGGTGATCAGCGCGTTCGTCGTCATCGTCGCGCTGCAGCAGGGCTACGGACTGCGCTCCCGCGGCCCCGTCGACGTCGGCACCGCCACGGCGCGCTCGATGGCGATCAGCATCGTCGGCGTAACCCTGATCTCGATGGCGGGGACGCTGATCTTCTGGGGGGGAACCCACGGATCCCGATCGGATGAGGAGAGCGGCCCCGCTAGCGCTCGCCGCGACGCTGCTCGCGGTGGCGGTGCTCGTCATCGCCAGCCGCCCCGATCGCCACGCGGTCACCGCGGAGTTCACCGATGTGCGCGGGCTCGTCACCGGCGCCCAGGTGCGCCTCGCCGGCGTGCCGGTGGGCGACGTGACCCGCATCTGGCTCGCACCCGACGGCTGGCCACGCGTGCGGATGTCGATCGATCGCGATGTGGCCCTCACAACCGGCGCCAGCGCGGCGGTCCGCCTTGCCTCGCTGTCCGGCGAGTACAACCGCTACGTCTCGCTCGTCCAGGGCAACGGGTCGCCGCTGAACGGAGTGATTGCACGATCGCGCACCACCTCCCCCGTCGAGGTCGACGACGCGATCAGCACCTTCGACCCTTCGACGCGCGCGGCGCTGAGCACGATGCTCGCCGGCCTCAAGGACACGCTCAGCGGGCAGGGACCCGCGCTCGCCGCGATCCTGCGCCAAAGCCAGGCGGCCCTCGCCCAGGTCGGAGCGCTGGCTTCCGATGTCGGCGACGACGGCGGCGAGCTCCGGCTGGCGCTGACCTCGACGCGCACGATCAGCCAAGCACTGGCGCAGCGAAGCACGCAGCTCGCGGCGGCCACCGACCAGAGCGCCCAGCTGCTCCGGACACTCGCCCGGCGAGCGGACACGATCAGCGTCGGCGTGGCCAGCCTCCCCCCCGGCCTGGCCGCCGCCCGGACGACCCTGGCTCGCGCCCATGGCCTGATCGCGCCGGCAGACCGGCTGCTCGACGCCGCGGCGCCCGCGATCGCTCAGCTCCCCGCGACCGCCGTGGAGCTGAAGGCAGCACTCACCGCCGCACGCCCGACGCTCACCGAAACCGCGACCGTCGCCCGTACGGCGCCGGTGGCGGCACGCAAACTCACCCCGGTGCTGGAGGCGGCCGGGCCGCTGCTGGCGACCTTGATCCCGGTGCTCACCCGCATCGGCCCGATACTCGACCAGCTACGGGTCCGTTTCCCTGACGCGTTCTCGTTCTTCGCCAACTGGGCCGACTTCACGTCCAACTACGACGCCAACGGTCACGGCGCACGGGTAGGGATCGTGCTTCCACCCGCGCCAACGACCACGCTGCCGCCCTCCTCAAACGGAGCCGGCCAGTTGGCGCCGCCCTACCTGCGCGTACCCGGATCGCTCGAGGGCCAGCCGTGGACCGACTACTCCAAGAGCTTCGTCGCGGGCGCCAAGCGATGAGGGCGCTCGCGCTGGCCACCGCCGTTACGGGCGCGGTCGTGCTGGCGGGCGTCCTGGTCTGGAACGCGATCGCCGGCGCGCCCGGTGGTCCGACGTGGACGGCGGAGTTCACCAACGCGCGCGGGCTGTTGCCGGGTAACGACGTCCGCGTCGACGGGGCGCCGGTCGGGCGCATCACGTCGATTTCGCTCGCGCGCAACGGCACGGCGCTGGTGCGGTTCCGCCTCTCGGATCGTGCCGCCCGCCCCCGCGCCGACGCCACCGCCGCGATCGAGCCGGCCGATCTGCTCGGCGACACGTACATGTCGCTGTCGCCCGGTGCCGAGGACCCGACGCTGCGCGGCCCGATCGCGACCGACCACACCGTCAACGCGCCCCGCCTCGACGAGGTGCTCGACGCGTTCGGACCGAAGGTGCGCGATGGCCTGCAAGCGCTGCTGGTCGAAGGCGGGCTCGCGCTCGATGGGCGCGGCGGTGACCTCGCGCAGGCGACGGTCGCGCTGCGACCGGCGCTCACGGCGGCCAGCGGCGTCCTGTCGGAGATCGACTCGCAGAACGGCTCGCTCGCCCGGCTCGTTCCGGCGGCCGAGCGGTCGGCGGCACAGCTCGACTCCAGGCGCTGGACATCGGCCCGCTGATCGACGATCTCAACCGCACGCTGGACGCGACCGCCGGCGCGAGCGGTGCGCTTGACCAAGCGGTGACCGGCCTGCCCGGGACGCTCGCGCGGCTGCGCTCGAGCTCTGGGCGGCTCGCGGACACCGAGGCCGCCGCCACGCCCGTGGCGAAGCAGCTCGAGCAGGTGGCGGCGCCGCTCGGCTCGACGCTCCAGCGCCTGCCGGCGCTGATCGCACGGGTCAAAGCGGCAGCGCCCACATTTGACCGAGCGCTCACAGCGGGCCGGCGGGCGCTGGTCGCGGGCGCGCCGGGCCGGAGCCGCCTCAGCGCCGCGTTCCCCGTCCTCCGTTCGCAGGCCCCGACTATCTCGACGCTGCTCGCGGAGCTGGATGGGGCTGCGCCGGGGATCGCGCAGGGCTTCTTCGTTGACTTTCCCGACCAGGCTGACGAGTCGGGTCGCCAGCCGTTCGACCGCTTTGCCGATCCACGTCGCGCGTACTGGCGCGGCGCGGCGGTGTTCAGCTGTGAGGCATTCGGAGTACCCGTCGCGCCGGGCTGCCTGACGAAGGCGCTGGCCAACCTGCCGGCGGCTTCACCGAGTCCGTCCACCTCGCAACTCCTCGACTTCCTTCTGCACTGATGACCCGTACCGTCCACCCCCGCGTCGCCCGCGCCGCCCGCCGCGACCTGATCCTCGGCGTCACCGTGATCGCCGTGACGGCGTTGATCGGCTGGATCTCGACCGTGGCGATCGACGGCCTTCCCTGGTCAAGCCCGTATCAGGTCCGGATCGCGCTGCCGCCGGGCGCGCCGCTCGTGACCACCGGCGACGAGGTCCGGGTCGCCGGCGAACGAGTGGGGCAGGTCAGCTCGGTGGCGCTCGCCCCGGGCAGCGGCCGGCGCGCCGTCGCGACGCTCGCGCTGTCGAACGCCAAGATCGGTCCGGGGGCGGCTGCTCGGATCCGCCCGCTCGGCCTCGCCGGCGCCGTCTATGTCGACCTCAACCCAGGCCAGACCGCCCACGCGTGGCCGTCCGGCAGGCTGCTCTCGAACACCACCGGTGGCGTGCAGCTGACTGACGTCATCTCCGGGTTCGACGCAGCCGCCAGGCGCGCGGTGGGCCAGACGCTCACCGGATACGGCACCGGTGTGGCCGGGCGGGGAGTCGCACTGAACGACACGATCGGCGCGGCACCCGGCGTTCTGCGCGACCTGACCGCCGTCCTGGACTGGCTCCGACCGCGTCCGGGCGTGCTCGCCGACGCGATCGGCTCGACCACCACCGTCGCGGGCGCACTGGCTGACAGCGACCTCGCGGGTCTCGTGGGCTCGGCACGGCAGGTGCTTGACGCCACGAGCGCCCACGCCGCGCCGATCTCCGCGACGATCGACGCCGCGCCCGGGCTCGAGCGCGCCTCCGCCCAGGTGCTCCCAAGCGCCGACGTCCTCCTGTCCCGGCTCACGACGGCCGCCCAGGATCTCGCACCAGGCCTGGCGGCACTCGCGCAAACGCTCCCCGCCGTCGGACGCCTCGAGACAAACTCCCCGGCGATCGCTCAGCTGGAGCGCGTCGCCGGCACCGCCGCCCCTGCCCTGAGCGCCCTGACCCCAGCGTTCGCGCGACTCGCGGGCCCCGCGGCGGGGCTGACCCCGCTCTCGAGCCCGATCGCCGAGCTTGCCCGGGTACTGATCCCCTACAAGACGGAGTTTAACCAGGCGCCGCTCGGCTTCACGCGCTGGGGCAACTTCACATATGACTTCGGGACGGGCGCCGGGCACCGCGCCGTGCGCTTCTCGATGGTGTTCACGTGCGCAACCGCGCGTGACCGTACCCACTCCGGGCGGGGCGTCCAAGGACCGCCGAGCGTGCAAGTGAACCGCGTCCACTGCCGCGCGATCGCCCGGCGCCGCCTGCTCGGCCTACTGATGCTGCTCGGCGCGGTGCTCGTGACCATGCTGCTCTGGCAGCGGCCCGACCCTTTCACGAGTCGCGAGACCGTCCGCGCGGAGGTCACCGACGCCGACGGCCTCGCCCCGATCGGCGCCGACGTTCGCGTCGCCGGCACGCCCGTCGGCAAGGTAACCGGGATCGCGCGCGCCGGAAGCGTCGCACGCCTGACGCTGACGCTCGACTTCGATCCCGGCGTCGTCCATCGCGACGCGACGATCACGCTGCGCCCGCGGCTGATGTTCGAGGGCACAGCGTACGTCGAGCTGAAGCTCGGGTCGCCCGGGTCGCCGCCACTGGGGAACGCGGTGCTACCCGCCGAGCAGAGCTCCACCTACGTGCCACTCGAGGACGCGCTGTCGTTCCTGCGCGCGCGCACCCGCGGCGATGTCCACTCGCTCGCGCGCACGGCCGCGGGCCTGCTGCGTCCGCCGGCCACGCTCCAGCTCCGCCAGGCGATTGCCGCCGCGCCGCCTCTGGAGACCGACGCCGCGGTCGTGGCACGGGCCGCGCGCGGACCCCACGCGGTTGAGCTCCGCACGGCGGTCTCCTCGCTGGCGCACGTCGCCTCCGCCGTCGCCGCACGGTCACCGGCGCTGGGTGCGGCCCTCGGTGAGGCGGCGCGCACGTCAGCCGCGCTCGACACCGGCTCCGGTCAGCCACTCGACGAGGCGATCGCGGCACTCCCGGTTACCGCGGCCGAGCTCGACACCGGCGCGAGCGCCGCCTCATCAATCGTGGGTCGCCTACAAGCGCTCGTCCCGCGCCTGCAGCCGGGCGTCGGCGAGCTCGCGCCGACGCTCGCCGCGATCCGCCCCGTGCTGCAACGGGCAACGCCAGTGCTGAGCGCGTTCTCGCCGCTGCTCGATCAGATCCACACAGCGCTCGCCGGCGCCCGGCGCGGCGCCTCTCCGGCGCTCGCGGCGATCGGAGCGCTGCGACCGACGCTCGGCATCTTCCAGAGCACTCTGCTCGGCGCGCTCGCGCAGCGAACGGACCTCGGCACACCTGCGTATCTCGCGTTCCTGGGCCTGTTCGCCGGCGGCGGCGGCGCCTCGCGGCCGTTCGGGGTCGGCGGCCAGGGGCGCTTCATGCGTTTCGGCCTGCGGTTTCTGACCGGCGCGGGTCAACCGCTCCCACCGTGCACGCTGCTCGCGGAGGTTTCCCCGAGCCTGGCCACCCAACTCGAGGCGACGGGAGGCTGCACGCCATGAGGGGCGGGATGTCGGGAGCGATGCCGCGGCTCGGGCCGGTCGCGCTCGTCGCGCAGCTGCTCGCCGCGCTGGCGTTCGTCGCGGTGCTGCTCGCGGCCGAGGGAGTCAAGCTCCCGTCGACGGGCGCCGGTGACTGGACGGTGCAGGCCGCGTTCGCGGACGCCGGCGGGATCCACGGCGGCGAAGCCACTCCCGTTCTGATCTCGGGCGTGCCGTCCGGGGAGGTGACGAGCGTCCGCGTCGAGCACGGCCTCGCGCTCGTGACGATGCGCCTCGGCCCGCAGGCGCGCGGCGTGCTTCGCTCCGTCGCCACCGCCACGATCGAGCCGCGGTCCGCGCTCGAGGACATGACGATCGATCTGAGTCCCGGGTCGTCGGGCTCGCCGGCAGCGAGGCCAGGCATGCGGATCGCCGCGGACCGCACCTCCCCCACGATCACGCTCGACCAGGTCGTCGGGGTGATGGACGCCGACACACGCGCCGACCTTCTCGCTCTTGCTCGACCAGCTCGCCAGCGGGACCGGTGGTCACGCGGGGCAGCTTCGGGACGCCGTCGCGCGGCTCCACGCGCTGCTCGACCCGGCCAAGCAAGTCGCTGGCGCGCTCGCGCGCCGCCGCGTGCTGCTCATCGGACTGGTCGGCTCGCTCGCCCACCTTGGCCAAACCGCGGAGCAGCACGACGTTGAGCTCGCCCACTCGATCGGCGCGGCGCAGCAGACGCTCGCGGTCACCGCCAACCGGCAGTCGGCCGTCGCCGCCGGCGTGCGCGAGCTCCCCGCGACGATGACGTCACTCAACCTCGCGCTTCAGCGCATGCCCGCGCTCGCCACTCCGCTCACGCCCACTCTGAGCGCCCTGTCGAGCACCGCGGCCGCGCTTCCCGCCACACTCGCCGCGATCCGGCGTGCGGCTCCCGCCGCCGCCAGGCTCCTCGGCGCGGCCGCCGCCCTCGCCCGCGACGGCTCCCCCGGAATCCGCGCGGCCGCGGGCGTCCTGGGCACGCTCGCACCGACCGCGACGGCGCTCACCCCCGCGATCGCGCGGATCGAGCCGATCGTCTCGGCCGTCAACTCGCGACGCGCGGGCATCGCTCAACTCGGCGAGCGCTTCAGCGGGGTGCTCTTCGACGAATGACGCCAACGGGCCGATCCTGCGCGGGCTGGGCACATTCGAACCGTTCAACCCGGCCGACTTCGGCTACCCGGGCGCGACCGGCGCGCAGAAGGCCGCGCTCGCCGTCAAGGCCGCGAAGGCGCTCACGCTCACGTGTCTGCACGACAACCCCGTCGCCTGCCTCGTCCGGTACCTCGTTCCGGGCCTACCGGGCTCGGTGCGATGAGCTTCGTCTTCCCCGGCGCGACGCGGTGCTGCTGGCGACGTTTGTGGCCGTGTCGCTGGCGTTGCTGACGGTGATGCTCGTGCGGCTCGGCACCGTCACGCTGCCGGGCTCGCACGTGCGCGAGGTCCGGGCCCGGTTCGCAAACGCGGAGGGCCTGCCCAGTGATGCCGACGTGCTCGTCCATGGCGTCAAGGACGGGTCGGTGACGGGCATCGCCGTGCGCGGCGGCGGCACGCTCGTGACTCTCTCGCTCAGCCCCCGGCACCGACGCTGCACCCGGACGCCTCGGCGCAGGTCGGCTTCAAGACCGCGCTCGGCGAGCCGTTCGTCGTTCTGGACCCGGGACGTGCGCCCGGCAGGGCGAGTGTGCAGATCAGAGCACGCTCGACCGTCGAGATCGACGACGCGCTCGGCTTTCTCGACCGCTCCGGCCGCGCGAACGCGCGGCCGGCGCTGATCGCGCTCGGCCGCGGTGCCGCACCCGCCGACACGGGCGAGAGCCTCAATCAGACGATCGGGCAGCTTCAGGTGAGCACCGCCGCGGTCGGCCGGCTCGCGGCCGAACTTCGCTCTCCAGCGCACTGATCTTACCGGCACCGTCAGCGATGGACGGATCGTGCTCGACGTGCTCGCCAAGCGTGCCGCGGAGCTCACGGCGCTGACGGCCGGCGCGCGAACGACATTGAGCGCCGTCGCTTCTCAGCGGACGGCGCTCGGGGCAACGCTCGCGCGGCTGCCGGGCCTGATCACGATCGCCGAGTCCACGCTTCGCAGCGCGCGCCCGCTGATCACGAAGGCGACCCCGCTCGCCACCGAGATCGCCACCGCGGCGCCGTCGATTACGTCCGCGCTGCGCGCGACCCCGGCCACAACCATCGCGCTCGACGACGTGCTCGCGCAGACCGCCGCGATCCGCGCGACCGTGACTCCAGCGCTCGGACTCCTCCACGGCCTCGCGACCCCCGGGTCCGAAGCGCTCCAGCTGCTGGGCCCGGCCCTGGCGGACATCGTCCCCGTCGCCCAGTACCTCGCGCCGCGCGGCCGCACGATCGCCGCCTGGTTCGCCAACACCGCCGACCTCGGGAGCCACGGCGACGCGAAGGGCGATTGGGCGCGGTTCTTCATCGGGTTCGACCACGCGACCCTCACCGGCACCCCGAACGGCGCGCCCCCGGGCAACAGCTACACGGCGCCCGCCGTCGCCGCCGACAACCGGGCGTACCGGCCGGGCTCCTATCCGCGGCTGATGCCCTACTCGCCGGCGCTCGGCAAGCCCTGATGCTCGCCCGCGCGCACGATCAGCCCGGCGACGGTACGACCTGGGTCAGCGACGGCCCGAACTCCTGGGTGACCGGCCGCTCCCAGGCGCCGTTCGGGAAGTACAAGCCCGAATAGGCCTCCCTCCCGGACCGGACACCGGCAACAGCGTGGTGCTCATGAAGTTCGGCTCGAGCACGCCCAGCGCCATCGCGCCGTCGGCCGGATCGGTCGAGCGCCACGGCTGGGCGATCGCGTCCGTGAACGGTGCCGGGCGGAAAAGCCGTCCGCGATCGCGGACGCCGAGGTGCCGTTCGCGAGACCGTAGTCGAGCGCGAGGCCGGCGACGTAGCCGCGCAGGCCCTCGAGCGAGGCGCTCTCGCCGGGGAACAGGGCGGGCAGCGCTTGCGAGAGCGTCAGCCCGTCTCGTGAGTCGACCGTGACGGTGCTCGCGCCCTGGACCACCCCGAGCCGCCCGGCGTCGCCCGACGCCATCACGAACCGTTCGCTCAGGACCCGCTCGGACGCGAACACCGGTGCCGGCGCGAACACCGCCTTGAGTGCCGGCAGGCGGTGCATCGCGGCCGCGAGCGCCGGGGTCTGGGAATCGGTCGCGTCGATGACGAGCGCGACCGTGCGGTCACGGCCCAGCAGCGCCAGCAACTGAGTCGACGCGGCGCGCGTCAGTGCGCTCTCGGAGATCACCTGGACGTGGACGTCGGGCCTCAGCCGTGCGAGCTCCGCCTTCAGCCCGGCCAGCCGGCGCTGACCTTGGGCGTCATTGACCGCCACGACCTTGACCACGTGGGCGGTCTTGACCGAGACCGGCAACACCTCAGCTCCGATCGCCTCCCCGATCGCGACGCCGTCGGCGTAAGGATCGGACGCGATCCGGAAGACGCGCGGTCCCTGGACCTGACCCGTCGCCGGATCGCCGGCGATCGCCGGCACCCCTGTACGCACCGCCTCCGTGATCGCGGGCTCCGCCCCGGCGCCGCAGGGCAGCACCGCGATCGGAGCGCCGGACCCCGAACGGCCAAGCGCCGATCGCGCGAGCGCCGCCGCGCGGGCCTGCGAGCCGCCGTCGTCGTACGCCTCGAGTGCGACCTTGTCGCCGCCGTCGACCCCGCCCGAGCCGTTCAGCCGTCCGACCGCGAGCTCGGCGCCGACCAGGAACGTCGTGCACCTCTGGGCTCCCGGACCGCTCAGGTCGGCGACCGCGAGCACGTTGCGCACGGGAGCTCCCGGCGCGCTCGGGACGCCCACCGGCAGCGCGACCGACGACAGCGCGGCTTTCCTGCCCACGGTCAGGTACGCCTGCCAGGTGCCGGCCGCGGGGACCGGGATCTGGGCCGAGTACGCGCCGCTGGCGGCGCTAGTCGGGTGCAGGAGCGAAATCACGGGCCGCACGTCGCACCCGCAGACGAGACGGACCAGGATCGACTTCGGTTTTCCATGGGGGATCACGCTGATCGTGTTCACCCCCGGCCGGGCAGGGGCGAGCGTGACCGGCGCCGGACCGCTCGTGAGCAGCGCGTTGGCGAGCACCGGACCCGGAAGCAGGTCGCCGCGCTGAGCCGGCAGCGGCTGGCCACGGCCCTGGGCGAGACCCGAGAGCGTGCTGGCGACCGCGAGCACCGCGAGCACGAGACCCACCTCGACCCCAAGCGCCACACCACTCCCGCGCCCAGCCCGCGCGCGCTGCGCCCGCCACGCGGTCAGGCCGCCAAGCGCCGATGCCGCGGCTACGACCACCACCTTGACGATCACCAGCCGGCCATAACCGGACCAGAACAGGAAGTACCAGTGGCTCACCTCGCGGATCGCGGCGATCGCGCCGGTGAGCGCCGCCACGCCGAGCCCGGCGATCGCGAGTGGCGCGAACGCCCGCGCCCCGTCAAGCAGACCGATGCCCTCCAATCGCACGAGCACGAGCAGCGCAACGAGCCCGCCCGCCCACGTCCCGGCAGCGACCACGTGAATCGCCATCCCGACCGCCGCCAGCGGGCTGCCTTGGGCGAGCACGTGACCGCTGAGGCCGAACGTCACGAGCAGCCCGAGTCCGGTGAGGCCCTGGGCGAGACCCCGCGCCGCCGGTCGCCGGCGTGCGAGCAGCACTACCGTGATTAGGCCTGCCAGCGCGATCACCAGCCGCACGATCACCGAGATCCCGGTGCCCGACGCAGTCAGCAGGCCAAAGCTGAATCCCCCGCCGGCACCCGCGTCAGCCTGTTGCAACAGAGCGTAGACCGCGGACGCCAGGGCGGCGATCACGGCGAAGGCCCCAAGCCGCTCGAGTCGCCTTGACGCGCGGTCCGTGCCTGGCGCCTTGCGGCGGCGCAGCGCCACAAGCAGCAGCATCCCACCCCACAACAGCGAGGCCGCCAGGATCCCGAGCCACAGCAGGGCGATCGAGAACACGCTCTGCCCTCCGGCCGCCCCGCCGCGCCCCGCCGTCCCGATCGTGCCGAGGCTGGCCGCGGCCCCGGGCGGGAGTGAGCCGTTCTTGCCGGCGATCCCGAACGCGAAGCTGCCCGAGGTCGTGTGACCGTCGTTTCCGAGCGCGACCCAATGGACGAAGTACACGCCCGAGGCGAGCTGCTTCGGGAGTGTTGCCGCCAGCTGCTTCCCGCCGCCCGAGGACTTCAATCGGCCGAGCGCGACCCTCCGGGAGCCTGGCCCGTCTACGGTGACGGCCGACCCGCGCGGGACCGAGGACTCCGAGAAGGCGAGCGTCAGCGTCGACGGCACGCCCGGGACGATCGACCCCGGCGCGGGCGCCGAGGTGACCAGCAGCGGGTGGGCGACGGCCGCCGCCGGCCCGGCGCACAGGGCGCCGAGCGCGACGGCCGCCGCGATCCCGAGTCTGCGGACCACCGAGCCCTACTTCCGTGCTGCGCGCCTGCGCGCGATCTGTCGCTTGGCCTTCTTCGCGCGTTTCGTGCCGGCGCTGTTGGCCTTCGCCGCGTGCCCGGCGACGACCGACCGTGGCGTCATCTGCGGGGTGATCGGGCAGATGCCGGGCGGGCACACCCACAACATCGAGTGCGGTTTGTAGAAGCCCGCATCGGGCGAGCCCGGCCAGTCACGCCGGTTGAAGTCGACGCCCAGCGAGCCCGTGTCCTCATCCCGGAACGCGTTGTCGTAGCTCAGCACGCCGGTCGGCGAGATGTCGACCAGGTACATGATGTGGTCGCCATCGACGCCCGACCGGGCCACGAAGTAGTCCGAGAACGCGAGCCGGTACGGCACTCCGTTCGGGTCGATCGAGTTGTCGTCGAGCGCCGCCCAGTGCGGGCCGCCGGTGGTCGGATCGTTGACCACCAGTGTCGAGATCAATCGCGGGCAGTCGGCGATCTGCTTGCCCTCCTCCAGGGCGTTGAGCGCCTGCATCCCGGTCAGGTCGTAGCGGTCTGTGTGGATGCCGTTCGAGAGGTCGCACGTGACCTTGCCCGACTGCGCGTCCTTGATCAGCTTCGAGATGTCGACGTCGTAGACGAGCTTGACTTCGCCCTGGTCGTAGTAGTTGTCCGACACCGGCGCCCGGCCGATCACGGTGTGGAACAGGAGCCGGTTGTTGGGCGCGACCTGGACCCACGAGCCGCCGTCGCAGCCACCCGGCTCGTCGAGGAACTTGCCGCCGGTCGCCTTGACCTCCGGCACCGCGTCGTTGAACACCTCCTTGAACTGCGAGGAGGAGTCGCCGTGGAGCTTCGTCACGTCCGGCGTGAAGAAGATGCCACCGCCGCACATCGACTCGGCGAAGAAGCCCTTCGACGCGAGACCCCCGTGGTACCGGGTCGCGTCCGGCCACGTCTTCGCGTCCTCCATGATCCCGATCTGGCCGTGGCCGCGGTTGGCGGGCTGCTGCGGGCCCTGCGGCATGTGCGCGACCGAGATCAGCTTCGGGCTCAGCGGACTTGAGGTGTCCCAGATACGGACCGTGGGCCGCATCGCGTAGGGGTCGACCGGCTTCACGGGATCGAGCACGATCTCGCGTGGCTCGGCGTAGTCGGCCGTCACCATCCGGTCGAGGTCCTGGCGGATCTGGATCCCGTGTGGGTTGGCGCACGTCTCCAGCGGCTCTCCCTCACGCGGGGTGCACGGCTCGGGGATGCCGTTCGCGTTGCCGGTTTCGACCCCGCCGACGCTCCCGGCGGAGACCTCGTTGTCCTGCACGAGGCCCTTGGTCGGATCGGGCTTGAAGCTGATTACCTCGCCGGGCGAGCCTCCGTAGTTGGCGGCGGGGCCGCCCATCCAGGTCCCGATGTACTGACCGGTGTGGCCGATCTCGTCAAACGCGTCGGGGATCGAGCCCCCGAGGTGCGCCTGCGGCGGGATGATGTTCTGCAGGTTCATGTTCGGGATGTCCTTGACCCCGAGCACGAACGCGGTGTCGTTGAACAGGCCGCCGGCGATGATCGGCTGGCCGTTCTCCCACTCGTACTGCATGTGGTGTGCCTCGGTCTCGACGCCCCACGGCATCGGCAGCTGCACGAAGTTGACGACCTTGGCGTAGTCGGGATTCGGGGACCCGTCGATGTTCAGCTTGCGGCCGTCGATCACCTGAAAGCCGTCCAGCCCAGGCAGGAACTGCGGGTCCAGAAACTCGGACAGACCCTCGGGATTGATCGTCGCGTTGGTGACGAGCTCACCGAGTTCCTTGCCGTACACGTCCGCGGCGTTCTGCTTGGCCGACCAGGTGACGATGTACTCCTGCTTGGCCAGCGGGTTGGGCTCCGGGCCCTTGTGCGCCTTCCAGGCGGCCTCCGCCTTCGTCCAGGCGGCATCCGCCTGGTCCCGGCTCGCGATCGCGCCCGGGGTCACGTTGTTCTGCACTGACGTGGTCGTGCTCGCACGCTGGAGCGTGTTCGCCAGCCACTGCGGGTCGATCGGAAGATCGCCTCCCTGCGGCCCCGTCGTATCACCGCTCGCTGCGGTTACGCCAGTCGCCGCGACGGCCAAAGCCACCAGCGGCGCGAGCACGAACGCGACGCCCCGCAGGCGAAGCCACCTCGATTGCCTCATGAAAAATCCCCTTGCCTATGTCGTTAGTGAGCTGGATACTCGACTAAGTCAATAGACTTTATCCTAATAGGAGACGGAGGCATCCGCCGGGAGGCGCCGACGATCCTCAGAACGAGTCCACGCTGGAGCTCATCCCCCGGCCAGAGCCCCTGCGATCCGGTCCCGAGCGGGCAGGATCCGCGCCGGCTACTTCCGGCGATCGACCGCCCGCTGAAGCTGGCTCTTGTTCATCCTCGAGCGACCCTCGATCCCGAGCTTGCGGGCCTCGTTGTAGAGCTGGTCGCGAGTCCGTCCCTTCGGCCCGGAGGTTCCGGACCGCTGGCCTCCGCGCCCGCCGGACGAGATGTCGCGCGTAGAGGTACGTGACCGGGTGCGCGACTCGCCGCCACGAGCACGCTCCTTGTTGACGGTGCGCGCCGCGATCTCCTCGGCACGGCTCTCGCTCCTCCCCTGCTTGCGCTCGCTCTGCTTGATGTGCTCGTACTGCCGTGCTCGTTTGGTTCCCTTTTTGACGCCGCGCGGTGGCACGTTTCACCTCCAAAAGCCTGGTTTACCTACAGATCACCGCTACCCGCGCCCGGCCGGCCTAAACGGGCGGCGGCGAACGCCCGCAACGCCTCCTTGCCGTCCCCCACGACCGGCTTGCCGTGAGCAAGCAGGAGCACGTCGAAGTCGAGGCCTCGATCGAGGAGTCGCGCGTAGGCCTCTTGCAGGGCAGGCTTGGTCCGTTCGGGGTCGTCGATGAATTGCTCCGGGACGAAACCGAGCTCTTCGCCGTAGTGCACGACGCCGTCGGCGCACGCGAGCGCCGCGTGCGAGGGGATGTGGAGTGCCGTCTCGTCCGGGCAGATCGCGCCGATCTCGTACGCGGTGATACCGCCGGGGAGCTGATCGCCGAAATCGAAGACCTCGACGGGTCCGCGACCCTCCAGCTCGCCGACCCCGTTTCGGACGCAGTGCACCCTCGCGCCGAACGCCTCGCGGAGCTGCCAGGAGTGCCGGTCGTGGTGACGGTTCGTCAGCACGACGTCCTTAGGGGGGCCGTGCTGCTCGAACCACTCGAGCCCCTCGGCCGGAATCATCGGATCGAGCACCACCCGCTCGGGCTCAAGGTAATACGAGCTCACGTCGGCGCCGATAAGTTCGTGGCGGGCGCTCCAGTGCCACAGCCCGGGTGAGATCTCCCTCATCGCTCCGGCCAGCCTATAGGCGCTCCAGCGTATTTGACCAGTCAACTATAATTTGGGTATGAAAACTCTCGCCTCTGCCAGCCTGGACGGCACCGCGCTCGATGCGTGGCGCAGCTATCTGCAGAGCCATGCGTCGATCCTCCGCGAGCTCGACGCGGAGCTCGCCGCTGAGCATGGGATGACGACCCGCGACTACGAGGTGCTGCTCTACCTCGCGCAGGCCCCGGAGCGCAGGCTGCCGATGTCGGCGCTCTCGGCAAGCACGATGTTGACCCGGTCGGGGATCACCCGTCTGGTCGACGGGCTGGTCACGCAGGGCTACGTCGAGCGGGCGGCGTGTCCCACCGACGCCCGCGTCTCCTACGCGGAGCTGACCGAGCCGGGTTACCAGAAGCTTCGCGAGGCCGGTTGCAGCCACATCGCCAGCGTCCGGCGCCTGTTCGTCGAGCACTTCAGCCCGGAGGAGATCGAACAGCTCGCCTCGCTGCTGAGCCGGCTGCCCGGCGCCCAGCATGGCGGCGCCTGTTCGGTCGAATAAAGGACCTCAGATGAGCACGCTGCGCGCAGACCAACCGGCCGAGACCTCCATTCACCCGGGCACGTCGATGGGCGCTGTCCGGCTAACCGTCTCGGATCTCGCGCGCTCCCGCGATTTCTACGAGCGTGCGATCGGCCTCACCGCGTCGGAGCGTGGCGACGGGATGGTGGAGCTCAGCGCCGGCGATCAGTCGCCGCTCTTGGAGCTGCACGGGGACCCCTCCGCCCCGCCGCTGGACCATCACACCCCGGGCTCTTTCACCTCGCCATTCTGGTGCCGAGCCGCGTCGATCTCGCGTTCGCACTGGCTCGGATCGCCGAGGCCGGGACGGCCCTCGACGGGGCCTCCGATCATCTGGTCAGTGAGGCTCTGTACCTCTCGGATCCCGACGGCAACGGGATCGAGATCTATCGCGACCGCCCCCGCGAGGAGTGGCGCTATCGCGATGGCGCCCTGGAGATGGCGACCCTCCCACTCGATCTCGACTCGCTATTGGGCGCGCTGCGCGGCACAACCGAACGTCAGCCCAAGGCTCCACTCGGGACCCGCATGGGTCACGTCCATCTACAGGTGGCGGACCTCGGCGAGGCCGAGCGCTTCTACAGCGGCGTGCTCGGGTTCGACGTGACCGTTCGCGGATACCCGGGCGCGCTGTTCGTGTCGGCCGGCGGCTACCACCACCACCTCGGCCTGAACACCTGGCACAGCGCCGGGTCGCCGCCCGCGCCCCGCGGGGCGATCGGGCTGCGGAGCTTCGAGATCGTGCTCCCGACGAGCCGAGAGCTCGACCGCGTGCTCGACCGTGCGCGCGCCCACGGCCTCGACGTCGAGACCGGCACCGACGGCTCGCACGTAAACGACCCGTTCGGCAACCGCGTACTGCTGCGCGCGGCGTAGTCGACCAGGCGACGAGCGCGAGGGCCGCGCCAGCCGCGGCGCTACGCTAACCGCCGCGGCGACGTGGCGGAGTGGCTACGCAGCGGCCTGCAAAGCCGTCTACACCGGTTCGATTCCGGTCGTCGCCTCTGGATGAATCGCCTGGCCCGTAGAACGAACTCGGCTTCGAGCACTGCGGCGGAATAGGGGGCATCCGCCGGCGTCACCTACCCAACGATGTATTCGTACGGAATCGGGACCAGCTCGCCGCCGACGCCTATCGCGTTGCTGAAGTAGTCGACGTACAGCGTGCCGTGGACCACGGTCCCGGGCTTGGCCGTAGGGGTGATCGTCAGCGTCATGTTCTCGCTCTGCCCGGGGGCGATGACGACGGGGTTGAACGGAGCCGCGTGGGGATCGACCGACCCCGCCCAGACATCGCCCGTCGACGGGCTCGCGGCGTCGTCGAAGCCAAGCGTCTGGGCCACCAGGCCCATGCTGGCGGTTCCGGTGGCGGCCGGTGCGCGGAACGGCCCAACCGGGTCGGGGAAGAGCCCCCACACCCCGGGTGTCACCTCGTCCGTGGAGAAGCTCGCGACCGCCGTGTTTCCGGAGCTCACGGCGGGGAGGTCGGGATCGCCGAACCCGAAGTCGAACGTCACCGGCTCGCTCGCCACAGCGGCCGCGTCGATGCTGTTCGTCTCCGTCGGGACGAGGTACGTAGGGGGCGCGGAGGCGATCGGGATCGGAATCGTGATGCCCGTGTCGGGGGCGAGCGACAGCAGCGAAAGCGCCTCGCGGGTCGGTGTGCGCGGGTCGAGGAACACATCCTGTGTGCCCACGCCGTCGTTGGTCACCGACACGATCGCGGTGGCTGGCCTGCCGGCTGGGAGGACCGTGCTGGAGGCGTCCGGAAGACCTCTCACGTGGAGTGGGGGCGCGGCGAACGTGATCCGCCCCCGGTAGCGGTCAGACAGCACCCGGCCCCCAACCGGGTTGACGAGGTCGATCACCAAGCGCCAGCGGCCGGGCCGGGGCGCAGGCACGTAGACCTGAACCCCTTCGGTGAAGGTCATCTTGCCCGCCGGATCGAGGTGAGCGTTGGCGCCGCCCGTGACCTCGGACCCGCTCGGATCCACGAGGCTCGTAGTCACCTGGGTGCCGGGATCGCGCGAGAACGCGAGCGACGCGCTCAGCTCCGGCTTGCCGGCGGGGACATCGAACTCGAAGGTCGATATCTGACCCGGCAGACCGGCGCCGTCGCGGCCGTTACCGCCGGTCAGGTTGCCGGCAAAGGTCCCACCGCTGCCGCGGAGCGTGACCAGCGACCGAAGCAGCACGGGAACAATCGTGCTCCCGCCGGAGCTCCTGTGCAGCTCGAGATCACGACTCCAGTCGCCGGCCTGCCCGGGCAGCGTCAGCCCCACGTGCAGGATCCCGGAGTGACCCGGTGCGAGGGTCAACGTCCGCGGGGAGACAAGACCGGCGGGGCCGAACTGCTGCGTCGCGATCTGCCACTGCACCGGACCGGTGAATGTCCCGTCACGCAGAAAGATCAGTCCGGTCCAGGTCCCCGCGGCCGGGGCGTGAACGTCGACCTCACCGTGATTTCCGTTGCCCTGAGGCCGCGTATAGGCCGCGAAGCGTCCGTGCGGGTCGATCAGCGCCAGGCCCACCCGAGCGTTGGGGCCCGGCCATGCGTCGAACGCCACCAGCCGGTCGGCGCCTGCCGGAACCCGGAACTGGATACGTTCGTACGGTCGCGCGCTGCCGAACTGGTCGACGAACGTCGGGCTCGAGCTTCCGAGCGTGACCGAGCCGCGCTGGTTTGAGAGCCAGCTGGTGATCGTCCGCACGTGACCGTGGATGACTTGCTTGACGGCCCCGACGTTCGTCACCTTGACCGTCGAGTAGCTCGTCTGGCCTGCCGGACCGCTGATGTCGAGCTGGGTCGGGCCTACGAGTAACCCGTCGCCCTCCGCGCGCGGATGCTCGCCTGGGCGGGCGACCGACTCTGCTGCTTGCACGGCGGCCAGCGTGTTCAGCTCTCCGGCGCCCTCCTCCACGCTCGGGAAGCCGAGATCGGTGGCCGTGCTCGTCAGCAGCTGACGCACGAGGACCGGGGACGGCGTACGCCCGCGGTGGGTTTGGCGATAGCCCTGAATGACCAGCGCCGCGCCACCGGCGATCAACGGCGCCGACTCGCTTGTACCCCCGAAGCTCTGAAGTGGCGTCGGCTTGTTGGCAAAGTTCGTGCACTCAACGTACGTCGCCGTGTCGGGACTGCACAACGCCCAGTTCGCCTCCCCCGGAGCGACCAGATCGAGCACACGGCCGCCCTGGGTGAACCCAGCGGATTCGATCGATGAGATGTTGTTGCTCAGCCACCCCTTGGCGAATTGGAATCCGTACTGCGTCCCCTGGGCGTAGTTGCGGAACGTGGTGCTCGCGCCCGCGGCGATCACCGATGGGTCGCTCGCGGCCGAGCTTGGACTCGACTGGACGCCCGAGTCGCCCGAGCTCTCCACGACCGTCGCGCCGGCGGCGACGGCCTGGTGGTTGAACTGGCGGATGAGGTCTTGGGCCGAGTCGGGAATCGTGTAGCTGCCGAACGACTCGCTGATCACATCCGCGTGGTCGTGCGCAAGCGCGTAGTCCAACCCCTGCAGGATCACCGAGCTGTACGTGGAGTTCGCGACGCCGAACACCTTGATCCCGATCAAGGACGCACCGGGGGCGACGCCCCGGACGGTGATGTTGCACCCCGCTCGGAGGGGATGGGCCGGGTTGACGAATTGGGAGATGTCATACACCTCACGGCCTTGCGCGGCGATCGAGCTGGCGTCTCCGAATGCCTCGGCGCCGGCGGTGACCGCGGTCGGTCCGTCGCCGCTGAAGTCCTTGTAGTCGATGAACACGTGAGAGCCGTTGGGGCGGATGAAGTCAGGGTTGTTGACGTCCAGCCCATCGGCGAGGAATGCCACCCTGACCCCGGTGCCCTTGACCTGGTCCTGGGCCTGTGGGATTCGCGGATCGCCGAAGGCCGTGTGCGTCGTCTGAAGGGCCTCCGGCTCGAGCAACGGCTTGTGCGGGTCGGTGGGACACGCGCCGGCCGGCGAGCTAGCGTCGACCGCCCGGGGCGCGCCGGTCCCGTACGTGCGCGATGCGTCGATCGGTCCAGGCAGCTGGACGATCGCGTCGGGCACCACTTCGCGGACCGCACGGCTGTGCTGGAGTGCTGCTCGCTCGCTCGCCGAGACCGTCGCCGCGAACGCGTTCAGCACCTGGTACCGGCGGTCGATGCGTCCGCCGGCGTGTCGGACCTGACTCTCGACGCCGCCGTCGACGGCCGCCTCGGCCCGGATCCGGTCAGCGATCTTGGTCGACGATGCGGGCGTGGCCGGCGCCTGATCGGCGAGCACGACGATCACCCGCGCCGACGCCTGCTGCGCGGCCGCGAGCACCTCGCTCGCGGGCAGGCCGGGGTGCCTTTCGGCGGTCGGCACGGCCGCCCCGGACCCGGCCATACCGAGCACCACCAGGACGACTGCCGCGAGCGGCAGCACCCGCCGACACCAGAGTCCAGTTCTCATCCTCAACCCCACCAATTGCGATCGCTGTCGATTCGGCACGGCCCGCCGAATCTGTGTGCGCCAAGCCGCAGCAGCCTATTCGATCGGTCAAGACGGCTGCTCGTAATGGCTGATCGCGCGCCTGTCCATCGTTTCGCTGCGCCCTGCGCAACGGCACGCGGTGCGCCCCGAGCGAGTCGACAGCTCGCTCGGGGCACGAACCACGAGATCAGCGGAAGGCTGACCGCGGATAACGGCCGGTCAGCAGGTGTGCTTCTTGTGCTTCTTGTGCTTCTTGTGCTTCTTGTGTGAGACCGCCGCCGCATCCGCTGCCGGCGTGGTGCCGGCGGGCACGTTAAGGAGCAGCCCCAGGGTGTTTGGGGGGTTGGCGTTGTCGTTGTAGAAGCCGACGAGGTTCCCACATACGTCGATCCCGTTGAGTGTCGTGGTGCCGTTGGTGTTGGGGCCGTTGATGTTCCCCTGAAAGACGGGGATCTTGTTTGTGGAGCCGTTGACGCTCTTCATCTGCCACGTGAACCCGAAGGTCTGGGTGCCCATCGTGTAGGTCCCGACGACCTCGTCGCTGTTGTTGACGCCCGTCGCCATCGTCGCATCCGCGCCGGGATACATGATGGGCGTGAACGCCCCATTCGCAATCAGGAATCCCTCCGTGGTGCCGCCAACGGTGGCGAAGCCGGCGATGTCGCGGTGGTCGTTGACGCCGGCCGCCTGGTCGCTGGTGACGTCGCTCGGGACATGGATCTGGTGGAACTGGCCGGCGTTGATGTCGTACCAGTACCCGTGGTCATTTGTGCCGTCCGAGTAGAAGCCGACTGCGATGTCGCTGTTGTTGACCCCAAGCAGGTTGTCCATCGCCGGGGTTGGGGGTGGATTGCGGAAAGCTGACGGTCTTGAATTGACCGTTGCGCTTGTACCAGCCGAACTGGGCGCCGGCCTGGTCGGCCCAGAAGCCGACCAGCGTGCCGTGGTCATTCACGCCGATGTCCTGGGTCTGCACCGAACCCGGAAAGTTGTTGTCCTGGAAGTTGCCCTGGTTGTACGGCGGCGAGAGCAGGTAACCCTGGTTGGGATGGCCCGCGCCCACATCACCATTGCCGAAGTAGCCGGCGATCTGGCCCTTGGTGTTGATCCCGAGCAGCTGGTTGAACGTCGGGTCGCGCTTGTCGCCCATCGTCTGTGGCTTGTACTGAACGCAGGGGGGACCGGCCGACCTGCGGGCATTCGAGCAGACCACCGCCGCGCCAGCTGAAGAAGCCAGCACCGCAGCCGCAAGCAGCGCGCCCCCGGCGATCGCGGTGAAGCGTGCCAGCCCGGCCGGCCGCTTGCTCTTAGCCGGCCCAGAGCCCATTGATCCTCCTTCGCAGTCCTCGCGAACGGACGTTAAATGCATACGGATTGCACCCCCAGGGTGAAGTGTTGTGATCGATTGTGATCGAGGCGTACAGACGCCGCGAGATCTTCCCCACCCCGAACCGCCAGCCCCCTGGCTTGATCAAGCGCCTACTGCCACCACCATACAGCCGATCGCCCTGGCGCACAACGGCCATTTGACTGAGTCGCGAGTGTGCGAATCGAGCCCCCCATGCCCCTCACGTGTAGTCGAACTCTACGCAAGCCGGACGGCCTGCCGCAACGCCCCGGGCGCCGTCGTGCATCAGGCGGCGGTTAGAATCCTCCCTGTTCGCGGCTGTAGCTCAGTTGGCTAGAGCGTCTGCTTGCCATGCAGAAGGTCGAGGGTTCGAGTCCCTTCAGCCGCTTGTAACGAAAGCCCTCCAAATCGGGGGGTTTTTGTTAGGGAGGACGATTCGAACATCCCGCTGAGCAGGTGAAAGCCCATCAGCTCAGCGCTGCTCGGGGGCTTCGAGTCCCGGTAGCGGTAATTCAGTCCCCTCGCGAGGCCGGCTGGGTCAGCAATTGGCGATGGCGCATGCGTTCGCGCTGTCGATGAACAGCGTGCCCTGTTTGAACGAGGCGGGGTTGGGGATGAAGGGTGGCTTGATGTGGACCGTGGTGTCCGGGAGGTTGTCCGGCTGCTTGCGGACCCGTGTGGCCGGGAACGTCCAGGTCGCGCTGCCTGCGTCCCAGCTCGGCTGACCGATCGTGAGCACGATCGAGACGGGGATCTGTTGGCCGGTAGGTGTGTAGGTAAGGACGGCGTTGGGCTTGGAGTTGCCGAAGTACCTCTTGAAGCGCCTGGCGAAGTCGACGTTGTCGACGACGAACGCCTCGCCCAGCGGGCGGTCGGTGAAGCGCGTGAGGTAATTACGCGTGCCGATCAGGCGCAGCGTCAGGTGCTCGTCGTTGGGTCCGGTCACCGAACCAGACGCCGTCGGGATGGAGAACAGGAACTCGTGGGCTGTCGCGGGCTTCGTCTTCGTCGCGAGCGCGGAGCCAGTGGCCCACAGCACGCCCGCGCACAACAGGATCCCGAGCACATAGCCCCGCCACCGTTTCGACACCGGCAATTGACCTGACACTGCACACCCCCAAGTGATTCGCGGTTCCTTCCGCCTCCCTCCTCAAGCGAAGAAGAGGGCTCCAACCATCATCAATCACATACGCGCGGCGAAGTTCAGGAAAGGCCTTCGGCGCCTGGCTACGCGAACATCGACGTTGCCGAACTTGCGCCTCATGGACGCTTACTCGAGATCACGGTGTTCGACTCGTCGCCGCCAGGCAACCGAAGCTGCCATCGAGTCAGGGAGCCCTCGTGATCTCGAGCTCGAAGTGAGACACCTGCGGGTTCTTGTGGCACGCCAGGTGGCTCCAGCGGAAGTGGTAGGAGTTGCCGGATCGGAAGTCGCAGGCCATCTGATAGCCGCCGGCGATTGCCTTCTGACCCAGGAAGAAGCTTCCTTCTCCGTAGAAGCCTGCCGCCCTGACGCTGAGGTGGTAGTTGCTCCAACTCTCCTGCGCGCCACACGATCCGCCGCTCTTCGCGACGAAGTGCACCACGAAGCGTTCCCGGTCCTGCGTGAGCGTCGTGGACGGCACACCGACCTCGTCCCGGGTGCAATTGCTGCCTTGAGGTCCTCCGCCGGCCCCGACGACGTGGACCACCGCTCCCTTGCCGACCGCGAATGTGATGCCGCCGTGAATCGTGCGGTCGGCAACCGATGCCACCGGCGCGGGCGAGGCGAGCGCGGTCGCCGCGACGGCCGCGATGATGAGCCCGGCGGTGAGTAGCACTCCCAACTTCAGACGGTGATGGCGCATTGCCCCCTCCAGCTGTTTCGGCTGCACCTCATGTGCAAACGGATGTCGATCATACGTGCCGAGCTACTGGCAATTCAAGCGGTGTGAGTGAGGCCCAAACGCCGGACCCGATACTCGGCATCCGCGACTGAGGCAGCCCGAACACGCCGGTGCGATCATCCGTGAGCCTCCCGGGCAGTCCAGGTATCCGGGGCGTGCGCGCCGTGGACACCTGCCGAGCCGATCGCGAGCCGGGACTTCTGGTTGTCGCCCGCTCCGCGCTGAGGTGAGCGTCGGCTCACGGCAGGAGGACAGGCGGCTGGTCCCTCCAATGCGGGTCCTCCGCACGACGTGATAGGTGATGGAATGCGTCACATAACCGACGACGCCGACGCTACCCCCGCCCCGCCTGATCCCGACGACCACGTCGCCCGCCTGCGGGCGCAGATCGACGCTGCCAAGGCCCGCCGTGCTGGCTACCGCGCGCAGGCCGCCGAGACGGTCGCCCGAAGGGCCCCGGAGCGTCCGACCGAGGAGGAGCTTGGGATCATCAAGACCGATGACACGGTCGGCCGGATTGCTGCTGACGCGAGTCAGGAGATCCGGAGCAAGCTGAGCCGCCTGACGTTGCGGTTCGGGCGGCGCGGGAAGAAGTAGGGCGGACGATCGCCGACAGGGTCGTGATCCCGGTCGGCGCTACGACTAGCGCGGTCCAGCAATCCGCGCGGAGGGGGACGCCAGCTGAATCGGTGCCGATCACTGCGGCGCGAGCAAAGCATGGCCGGCGGCTTCTCCGGGCGACACTCGCTACTGCGCTCACGCGCTATAGCCCGGCTTGTTGGCGAGTTCGCCCGGGAGTAGCCTGTCGTCCAGTTCGGCAAGGACGAGGTGCCGGATCAGGTGACCGATGGGGAGCGCAGCGGAATGGGTAGGCGGAAGCAGTGCGCAGGGATTTTGGTCGGGGTTGCCGGAGCGCTGGCACTCGCGGGATGTGGCTCTGCGACACAGAGAATGCCCGGCCCCTCCTCCGGCAGCACGGCATCCGCCGGCCCGGCGGCACGGTCGCCCGGATCCGCGGGAGGGACCCAGGTCATCCATGGCTGCACAATCGTGGCTAAGCCGAGTCGGCAGAACCACACGAAATGCCCCGGCGCCAACCTGTCCGGACTCGGGGTGCATCTCGCAGGCGCGGACCTGTCGTACGCCAACCTGAGCCACGCCAACCTATCGGACGCCATCCTCCCCGTCGCAAACCTGGGCGGCGCCGATCTGAGCTACGCCAAGCTCACCAACGCGACTCTGCTCGGAGTCGACATGTCCCATGCCGACCTCGCGAACGCTTCCGCGTCGGGTGCCGTTCTCTATCGCGCCAACCTGGAGGGCGCCAACCTGACGAACACCGGCCTCTGGAACGCCAACCTGACGAGCGCCAATTTCCGCAACTCGGACCTCTCCTACGCCGACCTGCCATACGCCAACTTGACCCGCGCCGATCTGCAGCGATGCCGATCTATTCGGCGCCAACCTCACCAACGCCGACATGACCGGGATCGTTCTCTGCCACACCTACATGCCCGATCATTCTCTGCGTCATCCCGGTTGCCGCCCGTGACGGTAGAGCAAGGCTCTGGCCCACCCGAGTGGGGCACCTCGTATTCGCCAGGAACGCGACCGACGAGTTCGGGCTCGGCTCCGCCGGCGCCGAGTTCCTTGCAGTCCGCGCGAAGGCTCGGTGAAAAAGGCCCGGCGCTCAGCCGAGGTCTTGGGCGAGCCCGATGAGAAGTCCTTCGGGCCCACGGATGTAGCAGAGCCGATACGCGTCTTCGTACTGGACAACTTCGCTGCTGACGAGCTCCGCGCCGTGCTCACGGAGCCGGGCGAGCGTCTCGTCGATGTCGTCCACGGCGAACATCACGCGTAGATAGCCGAGAGCGTTCACTGGGGCGTTCCGGTGATCGGCGACCGCAGGGGGCGTGAGGAATCGCGAGATCTCGAGCCGGCTGTGGCCGTCCGGCGTGCGCATCATGGCGATCTCGACGCGCATGTCACTCAGACCAGTGACGCGCCCCGCCCAGTCTCCTTCGATCGTGGCTTGCCCTTCGAGCTCGAGGCCAAGCTCGCGAAAGAACGCGATCGTCGCCGGTAGGTCGTCGACGACGATGCCGACATTATCCATCCGTCTAACCGCCACGTGCCCAATCTAGCCGCCCGGCGGGAGTTTGCCCGCAGCGAGCATTTTCGCTGGCCCGACGCAAAGGTCCAAGAGGGGTCCGACCGGCGAGGGAAGCAACCCCCGACCAATGGTGTTCGAGAGCACGAATGCCGCCGCCAACGGCCGCGGAGAACATCAACGTGTTCGACTTCGAGCTCTCCACTGAGCAGATGGCCGCCATCGACGGCCTCGACACCGGCCGCCGCGGCGGCCCCGAGCCCGACGCAATCACCCTCGACGCGTTCGGCCGCGAGATCCCCGAGGCCTGAGAGCCGTCGCCCCGCGTGCCCGGCAGCGGACCCGTGGAATCACTGAAGCAGGACCGGTACGTCGCGGGCTGGCGACGTGCTGCGGCTAGAGCGTATGCGTGGTCAACGAGCCGACCGCGATTCCGGTCAGGTGCGCGCCGGTCAGCTGGGCTCCGGTTCCGCCCTGGGTCAAGCACGTGACATCGAACGATGCTGCGCTCGACCGAAGCGCGAGCTGCAGCGTGATCCCGCCCGCTCCAAGGCCGTCGTCAGCGCCGCTGTTCAGCTGCCTTCCGTCACTCAGCGTGCAGCTTGTACGCGCGTAATTCCCGCCCGACCCTGCGTTGAAGACGCGGATGTTCGCGAAGACCTCCAACGGGTGCACCATCAGCGCGCTCGGGACAGGACAGGTGTAGGTCGTCCGCTCTTGCGGCTTCAGGTTGCGCAGAGCCCCTTGGCCACACGTGACCGCATCACCAGCCGCGGCAGCCTCGGCCTTGATCGTGCTCCCGCCGGCGAACGCGGCGGTCGCACCGCCGGCAATGATCGCCGCGGCCATGCCGGTCGCGATTAACAGAATCCGTGGAGATTGGGATAGTCGCCCCACTTCCTTCCTCCTTGTCACGTAATGGTCCGGCGCACGCCCGGCCAGCCAACCTCGCCGCCCGCGGATCGATGCGCCCAAGAACTACAAACCAGCTAACCCCGAAACGGCCGTCAGGTTTCGCCGCAAGGCGCAATGCGGGCAAGAGATTGTCTGAACCGCTCGGTGAAGGGCGGTCAGCTGACCTCGTACTTGACGTGTGTAACGCCCGGGGCATCGACGGCCCGGATCTGCTCGAGCTTGAGCGTCCCGCGGTCGAGCCCCTCGAATAGGCGAGCGCCGGCGCCGAGGATCAAGGGCGCGATCGAGACGTCGATCTCGTCAACTAATCGTGCGGCCAGGTACTGGTTGACCACCGACCCGCCGCCGGCCAACCAGACGTCGCGTCCCCGTGCGGCGTCCTTGGCCTGCGTGAGCGCCGACTCAATCCCGTCGCTGACGAAGTGGAAGGTGGTGCCGCCCCGCATTTCGAGTGGCTCGCGCGGGTGGTGGGTGAGCACGAATACCGGATGGTGGTAGGGCGGATCCTCGCCCCACCAGCCCCGCCAGGACTCATCCGGCCACGGACCACGAACCGGCCCGAACATGTTGCGGCCCATGATGGTGGCCCCGACGTTTGCCCGGCGCTCCTCGACAACGGCAGAGCTGGCATTGACCGTCCCTCCGTCCCCGCCGTGCATCTCCCGGAACGCCGTGAGGGGGAAGAACCACTCGTGCAACCCCATCCCGCCGACACCCAGCGGGTTCTCCTGGCTCTGGTCTGGCCCGGCGACGTAGCCGTCCACCGACATCGTGATGCTGAGTCTCAGCTTGCTCATCTGCGCTCCGTTCTGTGTCGCAATCCTGAGGTGTGAGACCGCTGGACCACGGCAGACTCATCGGACCCGGGCTCCGGCCGGCGAGGCGCCGATGGCTGGACAGCGGTGTTAGGCCAACTCATCGCGAGCGCGCTCGTAGCGCTCGTAGATCACGCGCGAGCCCAACGTCCTGGTCTCGACCAGGTCCAGCCGGACGTCTTCGGTGACCGGCGGCAGGAAGAGCGTGCCGCCACCGACGACGACCGGATGGCGGAACATGCGCAGCTCGTCGACGAGCCCCAGCTCGATCGCTGCCGCGGCCAGGCCAGCGCCGCCGATCGAGACGTCTTTGTCGGTCGCCTCGAGCGCCGCGGCGACCTCCTCGGCCACCGACGCCCTGGCGAGCCGCGCGTTGCCCTGAACGCTGTCGAGCGTGCGGCTGAAGACGACCTTCGGGATAGCGCTCCACACGTCGGCGAACGCGGCCCTGAGCTCGTCGTCGCGCATCGACGGCTCCGTCTCCCACACCAGCATGGTCTCGTAGAGCCTGCGGCCGAGCAGATAGCCACCGAGCTCGCGTACCTGCGCGAGGTGGAAGCGAAACTGCTCCTCGTCAGGGACCGTCCACGCGAACGCGCCCTCGCGGTCGGCGATAAAGCCGTCCACCGAGACGCCCATCGAGTAGATCAGCATGGCCAAGCGATCGTACGGCGCTCGTGTACTTGATGGAGTTCTAGACGGTATGGCGTGGTGTCCGCCGCCACCGCGATTGTTCATGAACTGTCACGTTCACTAAAGCTGGAATCGGTGCTGTGCCCGCGATAGCCCCGAGGTCTACGATCCGACGGCGTCCGTGGGCGCAGGACTCGGACAATGTGCCGCTGGAGCTCGACCAGAATTGCTGGAGCCGCTTTGGTCTCCTGCATCGCGATTGCGGCCGTGCCCGCGACGTCTGTGGCGGCTTCGACCGCCTCGGCACCGCCGCCGCTGCTTGGCCCTTACGCCTTCGGTGAGCCCCATTGCTACAACCCGGCCGCCTCGAACGCCGATTACGAGGCCTACGGTCCGACCGATGTCGACGCCCAGGCGGGGGACGGCCGCCTTACGGTCAACGAGAACGCGGCCGGGACGCTGACCGTGTTCAAGTGGCCGAACCCGAGCTACTACAACCAGCTCAAGTACCTGGCCATCTCGCGCAACGCGCGGGGACAGGTGCAGGTCCAGTTCCCGAACGAGGGCTCGTTCGCAGGCCTGGCGTACTCGACCAAGAGGGCACGCGGCTTCAGCTGGCTTCGCCAATGGCGCTCTACGCAGACCTACGACTCGCCCGACACGCCGGTGCCGGTGACGATCTACCGGTCACCGGCGAGCCTGGGTATCACGGTGGTCGACGTCGACCTCGTCGTCCCGGGTACGCCGACGTTCGTGCGTCAGTTCTGGGTTGTGCGCTCGCGCAAGTCGCCGGTCACGAGCGCACGCCTCGTCTACTACGAGAACTTCAACCCCACGGCGGCCCGTCTCACCTACCTCCCGGTCGCGGACTGGTGCTCGTCGCAGTTCTCCGACCAGGTGGCTACATACGAGCCGAGCGCGCACGCGATCCTCAACTCGTGGCAGGGAACCGACCACGCGTCAGGTCGGGCGACCTCGGCTGCCGTCGCGATCGGCTTCGACACGGCCGACTCGCAGCACCAGGTGGGAGGCGACGGCTACGACCCCGCGAGCCTGCCGGGGCAGCCAGAGGACCCATACCGGCAGGCTGCAAGCCCCCCGTACAGCCTTGGCGGATCGACGTCGGCGGCTGGACAGACCACCGGTGCGGTGGGCTTGGCATTGAAGTTCAACCGTCGCGGACAGGCAGCGGGGCGCGTCGAGATCACGGCCGGCACGACGCAGGCCGACGCGCTCGGCGCGCTGACAGCCGCCCGTCGCCAGACGTTCGAAGCGCAACTCGGTGCGGTCGGGCGCTATTGGCGGAGCTGGCTCGCCCCGACCCTGCTTCCCCGCTCGAGCGACCCGCGGGTCACGTATGTCGCGAAGCGGACGCTGATCACCGTGCGCCTCGCGATCGATCCCGACACCGGCGCGATCGTCGCGTCCTCGGACACCCAGGGGCCCTACGGGGAGGATTGGGTCCGGGACGGCTCGTTCATCAACCAGCTGCTCGATCGCAACGGCTACACGGCGACCGTCAGCCGCCACAACCTGTTCTACGCCCGGGTCCAGACCTCGCCCACCAACCCGAGCCCGCTGCGACCCTCGGGAAACTGGGCGATGGAGTCATACGGCGACGGGATCGACGGCGGTCCGATCCCATATGAGATCGACGAGACCGGGCTTGGAATCTGGGCGCTCGAGAGCCACGCTGCGTATCTGCCCAAGGCCGAGCGCGCTGCGTATCTACGCGAGGTGTACCCGGCGATCACACGCGCGGCCGATTACCTCGTCGTCTGCCAGGACCCCACCACCGGGCTCCAGTGCGAGGCCAACGAGGACGACAACTTCACGCCGAGCCAGACGCTCCACGGCGCCGAGACGGTCGACCTGGGGCTTCGGTCGGCCCTCGTCGCGGCGGCGTCACTCGGCGACAGCGGCGTCGAGGTCGCCAGCTGGCGTTCGCGGCTCACATCGCTGGACGCAGGCATCGCCGCGCTCTACGACCCCACGACCCACTCCTACCAGGAGGGCGCCAACACCGGCAACGCCTACAACCTCAACTACGGCGATGGCGGCTGGCTGCTGTGGCCCGTGCAGCTGCGCCCGTACGGCACCCCCTCGATGGTGGGGGAAGCCAACGCGGTCTCCGGGGAGATGGCGGCTTCGCTCCGCGGCCCGGAGGGCGAGTACGAGGGCAAGGCGCTGCTGGGCCTCGCGTATGCATGGAGCCGACCGACCCAGGCGCAGTCCGCCGAGCTGCACTCGACCCTCGGCTACATGGCGTCAGCCCTGACGACGCCGACCGGGCTGTTCGGGGAGGCGTGGGAGCGCTTCGGCGGACGGCCCGCACCGGTCGAGGACCAACCGCACGTGTGGGAGCACACGCTGTTCTACCTGGCAGCACTTCAGATCGACGGCGCCATTCGCTACAGGTTCGCGGGAACCGACTACGTGGCCCGGGCATGCCGCGGCCGGCGGGCACCGCGTGCCGTTTGCGGGAGCTGACCATCGACCCGGTTTGACGGGTTTTCAAGCGTCTGCTTGAATTGCTCGCATGGAACCGGCAAAATTGGACCAGCGTCGCGAAACCGGGCTGCGGACGCGGACGCGACTGATGGACGCCGCGCTGGACCTGCTCGCGGAACGGGGCGAGGACGGTGTGAGCCTCCGCGAGCTGACCGATGCAGCTCAGGCCAACGTCGCGGCGGTGAGCTACCACTTTGGCTCGCTGAAGTCGCTGTGTGATGCCGCGATCGAGTACGCACTGGAGCGCTATCTGGGCGCTCAGCAGGAGGCCGTGAGCGCCCTGGGCGCCGGCGACTCGCTCGAGACGCTGGCTGCGGCTTTCGCCCGGCCGATGATGCGCGCGCTGGCCGTGGGGGGTCGCGACCTCGACGTGATGCGGATCGTGGCGCGGGTTGGTGTCGACCCCCCAGAAGGATGGCATCGGCTCGACGCCAGCTTCCATCGGATTCGTGCAGACGTCGTTCGGGTGCTGAAGGCCAACGTTCAGGGTGTCGGGGACCGGGAGCTGATCTTCCGCACACGCTGCGCAGCCGGGTTGTTGAACTGGCTGGCCCTCGCGCCGGTCGGCGTCGAGCTCAGGAACAAGTCCGAGAAGCAGATCGAGCGACTGCTCGTACCCGTGCTTGCCGGAGCCTTCCGCGGCACCAGCACCGGCTGACCAGCGGACGGCTCCAGCCGAACAATTCAAGCAACTGCTTGACAGGAATCTCGCCTCCGAGTATTCTCAATCAACTGCTTGAACTATTGCGTACAGGGGAGGCTCTCCAGCGATGAACGTGACACTTACAGGCTCAACCGGATTCATCGGATCTCACGTGCTGAGCGAGCTGGTGGAACACGGCCACGACGTGACGGCACTCGTCCGCGACCAGGACCAAGCCGACCTCGTCGCGGCCCGCGGTGCGGAACCGGCGGTGGTCGACCTCTACGATCGCCCGGCCGTCGTGAGCGTGCTACGCGAGGCGGACGCGGCCATTCATACCGCCAGCCCAGGTGACGAGACCAGCGCGAACCTGGATTCCGCTGTGGTCGACGCGGCGATCGAAGGCTTCGCCGGCACCGGCAAGCCCTACCTCCAGATCAGCGGCCTGTGGATCTACGGCGACAACACCTCGATCACCGAGGACTCGCCGCGCAACGCGCCTGCGATGGTCGCGTGGAAGGAACCGATCGAACGCCGGATCCTCGACGCCCCAGACATGCGTGGAGTCGTGATCGTCTCCAGCGTCGCCTATGGCGACGGCGGCGGCGGGATTCCCGGGCTCCTTCTCAACTCGCCCCGAGACGACGACGGCAACCTCGTCATGCTCGGCACCGGACGACAGCACTGGTCGACAATCCACGTTGCGGACCTGGCGAGGCTCTTCCGGCACGTGCTCGAGTCTGAGACGGCTCGCGGCCGCTACGTCGTCGGGGATGGATTGAACCCGACCGTCGCCGAATTGACCGAGGCGGCCGCTGTCGCAGCCGGCGCCCCCGGAGCCGTCCCCGGTTCCGATGATGAGGCTCGGGCGCGTCTAGGCGACTACTTCGCCGAAGTCCTGCTGCTCGACCAGGGCACATTCGCGGCCACGGCCCGGGACCAGCTCGATTGGTCTCCCACCCATCCGGGACTGGTCGACGAGTTCCGCGACGGGAGCTACGCACGCACGTGAGGCAAGAACCGCCTGACACGATGATCCACTCTGAGATCACAGCAACCGAGGGGGCGGATCGCCTGGCGATCCGCGAGCTGGTCGATGCCTATGCGCATTGTGCCGACCGGCGCGACGCCGACGGTCAGAAGGCGCTGTTCACCGAGGACACGCACTTCGTCGTGTACATGGAGGGCCAGGGGTCTGACCCCACCCAGGTGCTCGACGGCCGCGAGGCGCTGACGCCGGTGTTCGATGACCTCAACCGCTACCAGGCGACGATGCACTTCAACGGCCAGAGCACGATCTCGCTCGACGGCGACCGAGCGAGCGGCGAGAGCTACTGCATCGCCCACCACCTGTTCACCCAGGATGGCGAGCGCAGGCTGATGGTCGCCTGGCTTCGATATGGCGACACGTTCGTCAAGCTCAACGGAGCCTGGCTCTTCGCGGAGCGCAACCTCTACGTCGACTGGACCGAGACCCGGCCCTCACAGCCGTAGCGCCATTCAGCTCCCGGGGAATCGTGCGGGGCGGGAGGATCACTCACGAGCGGCGAGTCGTATGCGCCGGCATCAGGGCGAGGTCAGCCCACCCTTGTGTGCATGATGTAAAGCCGAACTGGGCAGACGAGGCGCAATGGCAGACCGCAGGGACATCGACTTCACGTATTCGTTTACCGACCGCATCATTCGGCTCAGCCTCGGCGAGCTGGCGGACTTCAGCGGCGCCAAGTACGACGGCGATTTCTCGCTCAGCCTCGAACAGGCCCAGCGGCGCAAGCACGAGTACATCTCCGAGCAGATCGGGATCAGCCCGGGACGGCGCGTGATCGACCTCGGCTGCGGCTGGGGGCCGCTGCTCAACTACATCCGCGAGCGCGGCGCCGCCGGGGTAGGGGTGACACTGTCGACGGCGCAGCTGAAAGCCTGCCGGCGCCACGGCCTCGATGTCCATCTGTCCGACGCGCGGGAGGTCGACTCCCAGCGCTTCGGCTCGTTCGACGCCGCGGCGAGCCTGGGCGCGTTCGAGCACTTCTGCTCCCCGGAGGACTTCGAGGCCCGGCGCCAACCCGAGATCTATCGCCGGCTGTTCGAGCGCGTCGCGGGCCTGCTGCCCGACAGAGGCCGCTTCTACCTGCAGACCATGGTCTACGGACGCAACATGATTCCCGCCGACCAGATCGACCTCCAGGCCCTGCGAGGGATCCCCCCAAGGGGTACCGACGAGTGGTATCTCGCGCTCCTGGGTCGCCAGTTCCCGGGATCGTGGCTCCCGTTTGGCCAGGAGCAGGTGGTCGACTGCGCGAAGCCGCACTTCCGCCTCGTATCGGGCACGAGCGGCCGCCTCGACTACATCGAGACGATCAAGCAGTGGAACGCGCGCGTCGGGACGCCCGGCCTTCGCAAGACGCTGCTCAAGCTCCGCTTGGTCCCGCGCTGGCTCACGAACGCCGACTTCCGGCTCGCGTTCACCTCCGGGGTGAGCGCCAACATGGTCTGCTTCGAGCGCGAGCTACTCGACCACTACCGACTCGTGTTCGAGAAGACGGGCCCCGGGGACCCGCTCACCTAGAGCCGGACCCCCTCGAGCACCGCCTCGGCGAGCAGCGCCTGGCCCGCGTAGGTCGGATGGATCCCGCACTTGCCCGTGCTGAGCTGTGTAATCAGGCCGCCCTTGCACGGATCGCCGCCCGAGTGAGCCGTCGCGGCCTTCCACACGCCGAAGCCGTCGGCGATCTCGACGCCGAAGGGCTTGGCCGCGTTGTCCACGGTCCCGTTCAAGAGGGTCGACTGCGCGTTCGTCGCCGCCGAGGCGTAGTTGAGCGAGTAGTAGTTGACGATCATCAGCTGGCCGGTGTAGTGGGCCTTGTGGCGGATCTCCGACAGGATCACCCGCACGTTGGCAGCGATCTTCGTGACCACGCCGTGGATTGCCGCTGGGCTCGTGCATCCGGCCTCCGTCTCGACACAGACGAAGTAGTCGTTGGCGCCGATCATCAGCGACACGAGCCTGACGTTGTGGTTGGCCTCCAGGTACGACATCGCGTATGCCAGCTGGGAGCCCTTGTAATGCACGTGCAGCGGGTACAGGGTGCGATAGCCGCCGGGCTTCCCGACCTCGTTCTCGCAACCATTGCTGACCGCCGAGGCGTTGATCAGGCTGGAGCTCGTCTCGCCCGGGCACGCGGCGTTGGCGACGTTCAGCCGTTGTTCGGCTCCGAGCTGTTCCGGATAGCCGTGGAAGGTGCTCGCGTTGTGGTAGTTGGGGGCCGGTACGACCTGGGACTCCTCGTATCCGAACGTCACCGAGTCACCCAGTGCGAGGTACCGCGATCCGGGCACCAGCGGCTCGGGTCCGGCCGCACTCCGGGCCGCCGCGCCTGCGGCCGCCGGCAGGCCCATCAGCAGACCCGCTGCACAAACGGCGAGCAAGCCGCCATAACGCCTCTTCATGTCCCACTCCTTCCGATGCATGGATCGCGCGCGCTCCCCGCGGCGACCCGTCAAGGCTAGCCGATCCCTACCTTCGCCCCCACTAACCGCTGAGCGCGGCAGAAGTTGCTCTAGCTCGTCACCCGCACGGCCGGCGACAGCGGGGAGCCGTACCTCCCCCCGGCGGTCGCACCGCTCGCCCCGCAGGCGACGGCCTTGCCCCGCGAGCCCGAGGGGATGCGGAAAGTGGCTCGGACGCCGCTCTGCTTGACGAAGCCACCGATCACGAAGTCATACGTGGTTCGCACGGGACGCTGACGCCACCGAACGGCGCACGTCACGGTCGCGCCGACGCGGACCGCGCCCGTGATCCGTGGCCGGACCGCTACCCGGGGCGCCCACACCGGACGCGCCGCGAGCACGAACGCGCGACCCCGCGCGACGTTCGCGTAGATCTCCGGGTCGCGCATGCTCCCGCAGGCCGGCCCCCAGCTGACGGCGCCGATGTCGACGCGCCCGGCCAGCAGCGGGCCGCCGCTGTCGCCGAAGCAGGCCGAGACGAATGGCGGCTGCGCGGCCGGGTCGAGCTGGCGCGGATCGCGTGTGCACACCGACCACGCGCTCGCCAGCGCGTCGGGCAGCTGTTCTGCGCAGCTCGAGTTCGGAACGACCTCGACCGTTCCCCGGCGGAAGACGCCCTGGCCGGCGCCGGTCGTCGGGTTGGTCGCGCCCCGTCCGATCGTCATCACCCGGGTTCCGGCGCGGGGCAGGTTGCGAGCGAGCGTCACCGGCGCGATGTCCCTGACCGGGCGGTCGAGCTGGAGCAGCATCAGGTCGGCCGGTCCGGGCGGGAACTCCCTCATCGCGGTCTTCTGCCACCGGACATAGACCGGCTCGAGTGCGATCAGCCGGACGCGCCGCAGCTCGTTCCGCGGCCCGATCCGCACCTCGGGCCGCTCGTCGACGACCTCACGGCAATGCGCCGCGGTCAGCACACGGTCAGGCGCGACAAGCGCGCCACCACAGCCCGACCCCACGACGGCGAAGAACGGGAACCGCGCGCGCGACGTGGGCGTGCCCCCCACTACGGCCTGGGCGGGCCCCGCCGCCAGCGCCAGCGAGGCCGCGGCGAGCGCGACTAGGGGCTTCCCGGTCACGTCAGCGATTGTGCTGCATGCACGACCTCTACGCTATGCGCGGTGGCGGCGCTCACGATCAACTTCGAGCTCCCGGCGCATTTCCTCGACGGCCGCCCGCAGCGCGCCGGGTTCGTGCTGTTGGGGGC
This sequence comes from uncultured Solirubrobacterales bacterium, assembly GCA_963695965.1. GTDB lineage: Bacteria > Actinomycetota > Thermoleophilia > Solirubrobacterales > Solirubrobacteraceae > Palsa-465. The sequence goes on along the minus strand of CAVOIU010000041.1, from coordinate 48,676 downwards.
GTTCCTGCTGTCGTTCCTGTTCATCCGCACGAGCGCACGGCTGATCCGGAGCCCGAAGGTGCCGTGGTGGCCCGGCAGCGTCGTCACGGACAGCGGGCTTCACCTGCACCATCTCGTGTGGGGAATCCTGCTGCTGCTGCTCTCCGGCTTCCTCAGCTTCGTCACCACGCCGGGGAGCCCGGGAACCGAGCTCCTGGCCGCCATGTTCGGAGTGGGAGCGGGCTTCACGCTCGACGAGTTCGCCCTGTGGGTCCACCTGAAGGACGTCTACTGGGCCGAGGAGGGACGCTCCTCGTTCGACGCCGTCGTCGTCGCGGCGATGATCGGCGGTCTGATCTTGCTGGGCTTCGCGCCGTTCGATCTGCGACACGACGCGGGGCCGGTGGAGGCCTTGGTGGCCGTGGTCGTGCTGGACGTGCTCCTGGCCGCGCTCGCGATCTACAAGGGGAAGCGGCTGATCGGCCTGGCCGGCATCTTCATCCCGTTTGCCTCGCTGGTGGGCGATGTGCGCCTGGCGTCGCCCAGCTCGCGGTGGGCGGGGCGGTTCTATGACCCGGACGGCAAGAAGCTCGCGCGCGCACAAGCACGCTGGGCGCGGATCGAGCGCCGCCGACGACGATTCGCGGACGCGATCGCGGGGGCGCCCGAGCCGGTCGCGGTCGAGCCGGGGCTCGCCGCCTCCGAACCGGTCAGTCACCGGGCGGCCCGCGACGACTGATTGAATAGTGGGGCGCGGTTCGATGCTCTTGGGGGTGGAACGTTTGGGTCGTCAACGAGTGCGCGAGGGATCGGGGTCTCGCGTCCGGAGCGGACTGAGTCTCATGCTGGTTGTGCTCGCCTCGCTGCTGGCGCTCGTCGGCGGCGTGACGCTGTACCTGCGCGAGGAGGTCCTCGACTCGCAGGCGTTCGCAGATCGCGCCGTAGAGGCCATCCACCAGCCGACCGTCCAGCACGTGGTCGCGCGGCAGATCACCGTCCAGCTGATCGAGCCCGCGATACCCGACCTGCTCGCCGGCCGCCCGCTGATCACCACGGCGGTGAGGGCCGCCGTGACCTCGAAGCCGTTCGAACGCGTGATTCGCCTCGCGGCGCTGCACGGGCACCGGCTGCTGTTCCAGCGCAACGGGGGCAATGCCGTATTCGACATCGCCGATGCGGGCAAGGTCGTGGCCTCGGCGTTGCAGAACATCTCCCCAAAATTGGCGAAGGAGCTGCCGAAGCGCACCGAGGCGGTCCTGCTGACGCTGCGAAAGCGCAGCTTTGCCTCGACGACACTCCGATTGGGAGAGGCCGTGCGCCTGCTCGGGTTCGTGCTGCCCCCGGCCGCCCTGGCGCTGTTCGCGCTGGCGATCGCGATTGCCCCCGACCGCCGTCGGGCGCTCACGCGCAGCGCCGTGGCGATTGGCGTGACCGGGGTCCTGTTCGCGATCGCCTTCGTCCTGTTCAGGCGCTATTTCGTCTCGACCGCCCGCGGGGTCAACGCGGTCAGCACCTCCGATGCGCGCGCCACTGTCGACGAGCTGTTCGGAGCGCTGCTCGGGGACCTCTTCACCTGGACGCTTGGCATCACCGCGATCGCGTGGGTGCTCGCCGCGGCGTCATCGACCGTGCTGCCGGCGTACTCGCCCTCGGTGGGCCTGCGGCGCCTGTGGGCGGCGGTGCCGCGCCCGGACTCGAACCGGGGCCACACGGCGAGGGGCGTACTGCTGCTGGCGCTCGGCGTGCTGGTCGTCCTCAAGCCGACACTCACGCTGCGGCTCGCCGCGGTGATCGGCGGACTGCTGCTCGTGTACGTGGGGATGGGAGAGCTGCTGACGGCGACGGCTCCGGCGCGACCGCGAGAGCGCCGCCGACCGCCGGTCTCGCGGCGCCGGGTGCTCGCCATCGCCGGGACCGCCGCGGCGTGCGCGCTCGCGTTTGGGATCGCCTTCGCGGTCGCAGGTAACTCCTCCAGCGTGCAGGCGAAGACGCTCGGCACCTGCAACGGGTACGCGCAGCTCTGCAACCGCCGGCTCGACGAAGTCGCGTTCGCGGGAACCCACAACTCGATGTCGGCCGCCGACACCGCGGGCTGGCTGATCGCAAACCAGGACCGCAACGTCGCCCAGCAGCTAGACGACGGCATCAGGGCATTCAAGATCTCGACCCACTACGGCGTCCAGACGCAGACCGGGCAGGTGTACACCGACATTGCGGCCGCCGGCGAGCGAGTCAATCGGGTCGCCGAAAAGCTGGATGTCCCCGGCCGGCTCGCGCTTCAACGCTTCAGCCGCTCCCTACACCGTGGCGGCACCGGCGGCAAGCGCGACATCTGGCTGTGCCACTCGCTGTGCGAGCTCGGCGCCACCGGCATGGTCCGCTACCTGTCCGTGATCCATCAGTTCCTGGACGTCAACCCGGGCAATGTGATCGTGCTGTTCGACGAGGACTACGTGTCGGAGCTCAGCGTCAGGCAAGCCTTCAAACGAGCCGGGTTGTTCAACCGCCTGGCGGTCCTGCAGCGCGGCCAGCCGTTGCCGACGCTCGGGGACCTGATCCGCTCGCGCCACAACATCGTGGTGTTCGCCCAGGAGCCGACGAGCGGCCACTTCCCGTGGAATGCCGACGGCTTCTCGTGGCTCCAGGACACGCCGCTGAAAGCGGTGAAGCCCAGTCAGTTCACGTGCAAGCTGTACCGCGGCTACTCGACCAACCCGCTGCTGGTGATGAACGACTGGGCCGACATCTTCCCGCCGCGCCCGAGCCCGAACGTGCCACTGGTCCAGAAGGACTTCATCATCCAGCGGGCCCGCGAGTGCGATGCCGAGCGGGGAAAGATCCCGAACCTGATCATGACCGACTTCTACGACCGCGGCGACGTCGTAGGGGCGGTGGCGGAGTTGAACGGGGTCGGCAGCGTGAAGCCCGCGCCGATCACCCCCGTCGAGTTCGGGTGACGGTCGCGGTCGCGCGCTCCGCCGGGCCCGTGTAGCTTGCACGCCGTGGCCAAGAGCGAGCGCGTCGACGTCGTGGTGATCGGAGCCGGAATCGCCGGCCTGGTCGCGACGCTCGAGCTGCTGGAGACCGGCCACACCGTCACGCTGCTGGACCGGTGCCACCCTTACGAGATCGGGGGGCTGGCGCGGGAGGCGTTCGGCGGCATGTTCATGGTCGACACCTCCGAGCAGCGGCGCTCGAAGATCAACGACAGCGTCGAGCTCGCGCTCGAGGACTGGCTGCGGGTCGCCGGGTTCGAGGACGGCGACGAGTGGCCGCGCCGCTGGGCCGAGGAGTACATAGCCCGGGCGCGTGACGAGGTCGGCGGCTGGCTGAAGGGCCACGGCGTCAGGTTCTTCCCGGTCGTCAACTGGGCCGAGCGCGGCGTCTACGGCGACGGGAACTCGGTCCCCCGCTTCCACCTGACGTGGGGTTGCGGACAGGCCCTGATCGATCAGGTCTGGGGAGCGATCGAGCGCCACCCATCCAGATCGCGCCTCCAGGTCAAGTTCCGCACCCGCGTCACCGGGCTCGTCACCCGCGGCGGGGCGGTCACCGGTTGCCGGGTCGTCCCCGAGGACGCTGAAGAGCCCGTCACGAGAATCCCCGCCAGGCAGGTCGTCGTCGCGGCCGGCGGGATCGGCGGCAACCTCGAGCTGGTGCGGCGGGAGTGGCCCAGCGAGCTCGGCAAGCCTCCGGAGAAGATCCTGATGGGCTCGCACTACTACGCCGACGGGGCGATGCACCAGGAGGTCACCCGGATCGGCGGCAACGTCACCCACATCTCGAGGATGTGGAACTACGCCGACGCGGTGCGCCACCCGAGGCCGCGGCGGCCGCTCCACGGCCTCAAGCTGATCCCGCCCCGCTCGGGACTGCTCCTCGATCCCACCGGGCACCGGTACGGGCCGATCCCGCTGATGCCGACGCTCGACGCCTTCTACGCGCTCGAGCGGATGTGCGAGGACGAGCGCGGCTACTACTGGATGGTCTGCAACTGGAAGATCGCGCGCCGCGAGCTCGACGTGTCGGGCTCGGAGCACAACCCGAACATCCGGGAGAAGCGGCTGGTCCGGTTCCTGCTCTCGGTGCTGCTCGGCAAGCCGACGCTCGTCCGGTACTTCGTCGATCACTGCCCCGATTTCGTCACCGCCGACAACCTTCCGGAGCTGGCGCGCAAGATGGCCGAGGTGACCGATGACGGAGCGCTCGATCCGGCCGAGATGCAGCGCGAGGTCGAGCACTACGACGCCACGATCGCGCGCGGCAAGGGACTCTTCAACGACGACCAGCTTCGCCGGATCGAATCGGTCGCCAACTACCGCGGCGACCGGCTGCGGACGTGCAGGTTCCAGCGGATCGTCGATCCCGAAGGCGGGGCCGCTGATCGCGATCCGGATGACCGTGATGTCGCGCAAGAGCCTCGGCGGGATCCAGACCGACCTCGAATCTCGCGTCCTGACCCCGGAGGGCGAGCCGATCCCCGGTCTGTACGCGGCGGGCGAGGCGGCGGGGTTCGGCGGCGGCGGGATGCACGGCAAGCGCTCGCTGGAGGGCACGTTTCTCGGCGGCTGCGTGTTCAGCGGGAGGATCGCGGCGCGGGCGATCGCGCAGGCGGGCGACCGCGCCGCACGGCCCAGCGAGCCTGCCGTTCAGTGATCCGCGGGGCCGCTGTCGCGGTCATGGCCGCGCTGCTGGCGGCTTGCGGCGGCAGCGGGACAGACGCCGGCCCCGTCCAGACCCGCGCTTCGGCCAGGGCCCGGGTTGCCGGAGGCCGACCCGCGCACATCGCCGTGATCGTGATGGAGAACGAGGAGTTCGGCGACATCATCGGATCGAAAGCGGCGCCCTACATCAACTCCCTTGCCCGGACCTACGCCCTCGCCCAGCGGATGTTCGCGATCAGCCACCCATCGCTACCGAACTACCTCGCGCTGACAGGCGGCTCGACCTTCGGGATCGACAGCGACTGCACCGACTGCGCCGTCCACGCCACGAGCATCGTCGATCAGCTCGAGCGCGCAAAGCTGAGCTGGAAGGCATACATGGAGGGTCTCCCCCATCCGTGCTTCGCCGGCGCCGGCGCCGGCGATTACGCCAAGAAGCACGATCCGTTCGTCTACTACACCCCGCTCGTGGCCAGCCCGGCTCGTTGCGCCAATGTCGTGCCGCTGGCGCAGCTGGCCGCCGACGAGCGCGCCGGCGCGCTCCCCCGGTTCATCTGGATCACCCCCAACCTGTGCCATGACATGCACGACTGCGACGTCGCCACCGGCGACCGCTTCCTCTCACACCTGCTGCCGCCGTTGCTCGAGCGCCTTGGAGCTCGCGGCCTCCTGTTTGTCACCTGGGACGAGGGCGTGAGCGACGACAGCTGCTGCCGGCTCGCCTCCGGCGGGCACATCGTCACGATCGTCGCCGGCCCCGGGGCGCGGCGCGGCGCCCGCCTCGACACGCCCGCCGACCACTACTCGCTGCTTCAGACGATCGAGGATCTGCTCGGACTGCCGAGGCTTCGCGGGGCGGCGTGCGCCTGTACCCCGTCGCTCGAGCCGCTGCTGGCAACCTCCGCTCGCTGAGCGCCGGAGAAGTACCCTTCCGCGCGATGCTCCGGGAGGCTGCTCGAGGCGGGATCCTCGCGACAGGGCTGGCGTTGCTGATCGCCGCTGCGCCCGCCGGTGCGCAGTCGCCGGCGCCGTACGCCCAGAACGACGCCGGCGGGTTCCGCAACGTCCTTCCGGCCGGCGAGCAGGGGGTCGACAACCTCGGAGAGTTCGCCCAGTTCGAGGCCAACGGCACGGTCCCTCCGCACTACAACGATCAGCTGCCGATGTACGAGAACCTCGTGTATGCGGCGCCGACGCTGACCGACGCCCAGGTTCCCAGCTACTACAAGGACGCGACGTTCGGCGTCCAGGACTCGAACGTCGCAAACGTCGAGCATCCCGAGCCCGGGCTGACGATCGTCCGCGACCAGTACGACGTCCCCCACATCTACGGAGACACGCGCGCGGAGGTGATGTTCGGGACGGGCTACGCGGGCGCCGAGGACCGCCTGTTCCTGATGGACGTCCTGCGCCATACCGCCGAGGCCCAGCTCGCGGCGTTCGTAGGCGGCTCGCAGTCCAACCGCGCGATGGACGAGACCCAGTGGGGCATCGCCCCCTACACCCAGGCCGACCTCCAGTCCCAGATCGACTCCGCGCCCGCGCTGTACGGCGCGCAGGGGACCCGGCTCGTCCAGGACGGCGAGAACTACGTCGCGGGCATCAACGCCTACATCCACGCCGCCGAGAACCCGCTCAACACCGCGACGCTGATGCCCGCGGAGTACGCCGCCCTCGGCACCATCCCGCAGCCGTGGAAGCTGACCGACGTGATCGCCGAGGCATCGCTGATCGGCGGGATCTTCGGGCTGGGCGGCGGCGGGCAGGTCAACTCGGCCCTCGCGCTGGAGTCACTCGAGCATCGCTTCGGCAAGCTCCGGGGCGAGCGCGCGTGGAGCGACTTCCGTGAGACCGACGATCCGGAGGCCCCCACCACGATCGTCAACATGCGCTTCCCATACGAGGACGGTCCCGCGTTCTCGCCCAAGGGACTGGCGTTGCCCGACCCGGGGTCGGTCAGCTTCCCGCCGATCGGCTCCCCCCAGGCCTCGACCGCCGCGCCCGACCGGGGCGCCGCCGCGCACGCCGGGTCACTCGCCGATATCGGCGCCACGCTGATGCGCGCGTTGCAGAACCCCACCCACGCCTCCAACTGGGAGCTGGTCTCCGCCCGCCGCTCCGCCGACGGCCACGCACTGGCAGTGATGGGACCCCAGGTCGGCTACTACGTCCCCGAGATCCTGATGGAGGAGGACCTCCACGGCCCGGGGATCGACGCGCGCGGGGCGGCCTTCCCCGGTGTCAACCAGTACGTCGAGCTGGGTCACGGCCGCGACTATGCGTGGAGCGCGACGACCTCGACCTCAGACAACGTCTCGACGTACGCCGAGGTCCTCTGCCAGGACGCCTATCACTACGTGTACAAGGGACAGTGCCTCCCGATGCAGAAGCTCGTCGACGTCGACTCCTGGCACCCCACCGCCTCCGACCAGACCCCGCCGGGAACCGAGACGCTGACGGCCTACCGCACGGTCCACGGGATCGTGTACGCGCGCGGGAAGGTCCACGGCAAGCCGGTCGCGTTCGTCCACGCCCGCTCGACCTACTTCCACGAGGCCGACTCGGCGATCGGCTTCTCCGAGCTCAACGACCCGGCCGCGATCACCGGCCCGGCGTCCTTCCAGCAGGCCGCCTCGCAGATCAACTTCCTGTTCAACTGGGGCTACGTCGACGCCAACCACGTCTCGTACTACATGTCCGGCTGGATGCCCCAGTTCCCCAAGGGCGTCTCGCCTGACTTCCCGGTCCTCGGCACCGGCCAGTACGACTGGAAGGGCTACAACCCGACCACCCGCACCGCCAGCTGGCTGCCGTTCGCCGCCCACCCCCACACCACCGACCAGGACTACATGGTCTCCTGGAACAACAAGCAGGCCCCGGGATGGTCGGCCGCCGACAACCAGTGGGGCTACGGGCCGGTCTACCGCAACCAGATGATCGCCCGCCGGATCGGGGCAGGCCTCGCCAACGGCCGCAAGATCAGGATCTCCCAGGTCGTGCAGGCAATGGACGTGCCCTCGACCGAGGACATCCGCGCGACTGAGCTGCCGCTGCTGTTCAGGGCGCTCGGAGAGCCAAAGAACCCGACGCTCCGCGCCAAGATCGCCGAGCTGCGCGCGTGGTACAACGCCGGCGGCTACCGCAAGGGCACTTCGACCAGCGACCCCCACGACCTGTACGCGCCCGCGATCGAGCTGATGGACGCGTGGTGGCCGCAGCTCCTGTCCGCCGAGTTCCAGCCGATGGTCGGGCCGGCCGCCTTCAACGCGATCCAGACGATGCTCCCGTTCGGCGGCGAGGCGCCCGTCTCGGGCGACGGCTTCAACAACGGCTGGTGGGGATACGTCTCCAAGGATTTACGACGGGTGTACTCCGTCGGCCACGAGCGCGGCCGCTACAGCCAGGCCTACTGCGGCAACCTCCCTCACCGCCGCTTCTCGCTCAGCGCGCTGCGCAACCGCTGCCAGACGGCGCTTCGCAACTCGCTGCTGGCCGCGCTCGCGGTGACGCCGCAGCAGCTCTACGACGGCATCTGCCCAAGCGACCCGGAGCCGGCCTGCGCCGATCGGAACACCTGGACGGTCGCCGGGGCGATCTCCCTGCCCTCGTTCCCGTTCCAGAACCGCCCGACGTTCCAGCAGGTCGTGACGCTCACGCGCAAGCTGCCCCGATGATGGGTCGGAGCGCCTGTTTGAAGGGCTCGCTTGCGCTCGCCTGTGTTGTGGCGCTCGCGCTCGTTCCCGCCGCCGCGAGCGCCGCGCCGAAGCTGCCGCTGGGCCACGCCGGGCGCTGGATCACCGACGCCAAGGGGCGAGCCGTGGTGATCCACGGCATCAACATGGTCTACAAGCTTCCGCCCTACTACCCGAGCGCGGTCGGGTTCGGCGCCGACGACGCCGCGTTCCTCAAGAGCATCGGCTTCAACGCCGTCCGGGTCGGGGTCCTGTGGCAGGCGGTCGAGCCCAAGCCGGGCGTCTACGACGACGGCTATCTGCGGCAGATCGCGAGCACGGTCGCGACGCTCGCGCGGTTCGGGATCGTGTCGCTGCTCGACTTCCACCAGGACCAGTACAACCAGCTGTTCCAGGGCGAGGGCTTCCCCGGCTGGTCGGTGCAGGACGACGGTCTGCCCCCGAGCCGCAGCTCGGCTTCGGCGCCGACTACATCGGGATGCCGGCACTCCAGCGGGCCTTCGACCACTTCTGGGAGAACTCCGCGGGGCCCGGTGGCGTGGGGCTCCAGGACCGCTACGCGGCGGCGTGGGAGCACGTGGCCGAGCATTTCGCGGGCGATCCGAGCGTCGTCGGGTACGAGATCATGAACGAGCCCTGGCCAGGCTCGATCTGGTCGAGCTGCGCGCAGACCCAGGGCTGTCCGACCTTCGACACCGGACCGTTTGCCGCCTTCTACCACCGCGCGATCGGCGCCATCCGCAGGGCCGACCGGCGGACGTTGATCTGGTACGAGCCGCAGGTCCTGTTCAACTACGGCTCCAACACGAACCTCCCCTCGCTCGGCGACCCGCGCCTGGGGTTCGCGTTCCACGACTACTGCCTGCAACACGATGAGGGCGGCGGCACCGACACGTGCCAGACATTCGACGACATGGTCTTCGCCAATGCGCTCGCGCGGGTCGCCAAGACCGGCGACGCGCTCCTGGAGACCGAGTTCGGCGCGACGATGGACCCGCAGGTCCTGGTCCCGGCCGTCCAGCGCGCCGATCGCGACATGGTCTCGTGGCTCGAGTGGGCCTATTGCGGCTGCAGCGACCCGACCACCTCCGGACCCGGTGCCCAGCAGGCGATCGTGCTCGACCCCAAGAAGCCGCCCACCGGCGCGAACCTCAACCTGCCGACGCTGCGGATCCTCGTCGAGCCGTATCCACAGGTGGTCTCAGGCACACCGCTGTCGTGGGGCTTCGCCAGTACGACCAAGACGTTCAGCTTTCGCTACTCAACGGCCCGAGCCAACCATCACGGCCGCTTTGCCGCCGGCACCGTGACCGAGATCGCCACGCCCAAGTTCGTGTACGGCGGGCGCTATTCGGTCCAGGTGACCGGCGGCGCGATCGTCTCGCGCCGCGGCGCCTCGGTGCTCGAGATCGGCGCCTGCCCGGGAGCGGGGGTGGTGAGCCTGACGGTCAGTCCGGCTCCGTCTAGACCGAGGCTGGGATCTTCCTGCCGGCTGACCGGACACCCCATTCGGCCGCGGTCGCGCCGGGGCCGGTAGTCCGCCGGGCAAGCGCCTGCCGGCCCAGATAGACGACCAGGGCCAGCTCTCCCGCCGTCGAGAGCAGGTAGACCTGCGAGTCGGGAATATGCCCCACCGCGCGGTACAGCAGTGCGCCGCCCACGCTCAAAAAAATCGTCGCAAGCGGCGGACGGTCCTGCATCGACTCCCAGACCGCGAGGGGGATCAGAGCGGCGATTAGGTAGTACTCCAGATGGGTCGTATCGCATACGCAGCGAAGCAGGCCGAGCAGCGCCAATAGCGCGAGAGGATCGCAGGCCGCGCCTCGCCGTCGCGCGCGCAGGTACCAACCTGCCAGGAGTGCTGCGACCACCGCGGACGTCAGCATCGCCGCCGCCGATCGGGATAGTCCCAGCGGGATGTGACGGACCGGGGCCAACTGTCCCCCCGGGAGATGCACAGGGGATCCGAGCGGCCACAGCAGGCTGAAAGGATTAACGAGCCTGGTACCGCCCACGCTGTGCAGAGCGCGCACAAACGCGGCGGGATCGGCCAACCAGGGCGCGCCCCACAGCACCAGCGCGAGCCCCCCGGCAATCAGGCCGACCTCGCGCCGGCGGTGGGGTAGCGCGATCATCACGGGCGGCAGGGCGATCACCGCCCACTCCTTCGTCCCGATGGCAAGCCCGAGCAGGACCGCCGACCAGCGGACCTGACCGCGCGTCGCAGCCACGACTGCGCAACATCCCAGCACCGCGGCGACGACCTCCTCCGGATGCCCCTCGGTAACCGTCTGTCGGAGAATCGGGCTCGTGATCACCACGAGCACGGCCAGCAGCCTGAACAACCGAGGCCCGAGCGGGAGCTCGCGAGCGGCCACCAGCCAGCCCGCCAGCAGCGCAAGCGGCAGCATGCACGCAAGCGCTCCGAGCTGGTAGGTGAGGAGGTTGCCGCCTCCGAGGGCGGGTGCGAGCGCGGCGAAGGGAACTCGCAGCACGAGCGACGTGAGGCCGATGAACGGCTGGTGAGTCAAATAGCCGGTGATGCTCCCGTGCGCCAGGGCCTGGATCGCCGGCCCGGCGTTGTCGCCCGAGATCGCCCCTCCGATGACGTAATCGCCGGTCTGGCTGACGGAGAACACGACGACTGCCAGCAGCCCGAGCGACAGACAGGTCACGGAAGGGCCAAGGAGCGGGTACAGCCGAGGGTGCAGTCGCCGTCGCGACCTCATGCCGAGAGTTTCGGCATCTCGCTTCCGGAGCTTGATCGGCGGCCGGGAAGCTAAGTCGGGGCCTGAAGCTCGCGCAGGACGGCGCCGAGGATCCCGTTGACGAACGCCGGGGCGTCTGCCCCGCAGAACCGCTTGGCGGTCTCGACGGCCTCGTCGATCGCCCCCTCGGGCGGGATCTCACGCTCGCCCGTGACCTCCCCGGGATAGAGCAGCTCGGCCAGGCCGACCCGCAGGATCGACCGCTCGAGCGGCGCGATCCGGTCGAGCGTCCAGCCGCTCGAATGCCTCGAGATCAACTCGTCCAGCTGGGGCTGGCGGTCGCGAACGAGCTCGGCCAGCTGCCGCGTGAACGCATGGGTGTCGCGCGGAAATGTGTCGTCGAGCGGGCGTCCGAGCAGGTCGCTCTGGTAGAGCGCCCACACCGCGGCGCGCCGCTGATCCGCTCTACGCACGCCCGCCCCGGCCCGCGCGAACGTCAGGCACGTGAGAGGTACTCGCCCGAGCGCGTGTCGACTCGGACGACGTCACCGACGTCGACGAACAGCGGCACCTGCACCTTCGCGCCGGTCTCGAGCACGGCGGGCTTGGTTCCGCCTCCGGAGACCGAGTCGCCGCGTAGCCCGGGGTCGGTCTCGGTGACGGCCAGGTCGGTCGCGCTGGGGAGCTGGACATCCGCAGGCTGATCGTCGATGTAGAGCAGCTCGACCTCGGAGGCGTCCTTCATGAAGCGCAGCGAATCGGCCAGCGTGCCGACCGGGATCTGCAGCTGCTCGTAGGTCTCGGAGTCCATGAAGTGGGCGTCGGTGCCGTCCTGGTAGAGGTACTGCATCCGCCGCGTCTCGGCGCGGACCGGCCGGAACTTCTCGCCCGCGCGAAACGTGCGGTCGATCGCCGCGCCGTCGCTGACGCGCCGGAGCTTGGTGCGCACGAACGCCCCGCCCTTGCCCGGCTTGACGTGCTGGAACTCCACGATCTTGTAGATCGTCCCGTCCACGTCGATATGCGTCCCGTTGCGAAACTGGTTGGTGCTGATCACGGCCGTTGAGGGTAGCGGGAGCCCACGGCCATCACCGCGGCGCGTCTCACTCGACGATCGTCAGCTCCTTGCCGAGCGAGGTGAGGACCTCCGGGCCGTCCCCACGGACGACCACCAGGTCCTCGATCCGAACTCCGAACGCTCCCGGCAGGTACACGCCAGGCTCGACGGTGACGACGTTCCCAGCCTCGACCGTCCCGTCGTAGTTCTGGGAGAGCGTTGGCGCCTCGTGGATCTCCAAGCCCACGCCATGCCCAAGCCCGTGGCCGAAGTGCTCGCCGTGTCCTCCGGCGGCGATCAGCTCGCGGGCGACCGAGTCGACCTCCCTGCCGGCTGCCCCCGCGCGCACCGCGCGCAGGCCGGCGAGCTGGGCCTCGAGCACGAGCGCGTAGACCTCCTTGGCCCGATCATCGAGGTCGCCCGTTGCCACCGTCCGGGTGCAGTCAGAGCAGTACCCGGCGAGCTCCGCCCCCCAGTCGATCACGACGAGCTCGCCGCGGGGATCTCGACGTCCCGCGGAGTGGCGTGGGGCAAGGCCCCGTGCGGGCCGGCGGCGACGATCGTCTCGAAGCTCGGTCGCTGGGCCCCGGCCGTGCGCATCTCGACCTCGAGCGCGAGTGCGACCTCGCGCTCGGTCCTGCCGACCAGCCCCTGGCCCACGACGCGATCGAACGCCGCATCCGCGAGCGCGGTCGCCTCGCGTATCCGCGCGACCTCCTCTGGCCCCTTGACCGCGCGCAGCCGCTCGGGCAGGCCGTCCACGGGCACCAGCTCGATCCGCTCGGGGAGCTCGTCTCGCAGCCGCCTGAAGTCACGCACCGAAACGTGCCCCTCCTCGAACCCGAGCCGCAGCGGCCCGCCCGGAAGGACCTCGCCGATCGCCTTGACGAGGTCCCGGGGCGCCTCGTGGCGCTCGAAGGAACTATCGACCTCCTCGACCACCTGCTCGCGGTAGCGGAAGTCCGTGACGAACCCGCGAACGTCCGCCCCGACCAGCGCGAGCCCGTTCGAGCCGGTGTAGCCGGTGAGGTAGCGAACGTTGACGAGCTCGGTGATGAGCACCACGTCTACGCCGGCGTCTGGCAGCAGCGCCGTCAGGTCGCTTGCGTGGTCGGTCACTGCGAGAGCTCCTTGCCCAGGGCCTCGAGCGCCTCGCGGTAGCCCTCGGCGCCCCTGCCCGCGACCCGCGCGATGCAGAGGTCTCGGATCACCGAGTTCCGGCGCCAGCCCTCGCGGTTGTCTACGTCTGAGAGGTGAACCTCGACGGCGGGTAGCGCGGCGATCTCAAGCGCGTCGCGGATCGCATACGAGTAATGGGTCCACGCCCCGGGATTCAGGACGATCCCGTCCGCGAGGCCATCGAGCCCATGCAGCCGCTCGACGAACTCCCCCTCGTGGTTGGTCTGAAAGAACCGTGTCTCGAGTCCCATCTCGCTCGCCGCGGACTGGATCTCGGCCTCGAGCTGCTCGAGCGTCAACGTCCCGTATTGCTCGGGATCCCTGCGCCCCAGCTGGTCCAGATTGACTCCGTGCATGACCTCGATCCGCGTCGTGGCCGCCATCATGACGCCAGCTCCCTGACCGCGTCGATCAGCGCCCGCGACTCGACCGCACATCCGGGGCGCGGCTCACCCGGCGCCTCGAGCAGCACGAACGGCACCGGGCGATCCCCCAGGCGCTTCTTGTCGCGGGCGGTGGCCATGACCACGGCGTCCGGATCGACCCCGTCCAGCGTCGTCGGCAGGCCGTGTCGCTCGAGCAGCTCAAGGACCTCGTCGCGAAGCTCGGGCTGCCCCGAGAGGCGCAGCGCGGCCAGCAGGCCGAGCGCGACTGCCTCTCCATGGCGGTAGCGGGCGTATCCGGTCACGGCCTCGATCGCGTGCGCCACCGTATGGCCCAGATTGAGCACCTGTCGCGGCCCGGCGTCGCGCTCGTCCATGGCGACGATGGCGAGCTTCGTGCGAGCACACGCGAGGATCACTTCGGGGTCGGTCGGATCGGCGCCGGCGCGGATTCGCTCCCACAGCTCACCTCCCGCGACCAGCCCGGTCTTGACGACCTCTGCGTAGCCCGCGGCCAGCTCCTCCGGCGCGAGCGTTCCGAGCGCCCCGGGGTCGACGATCACGGCGACCGGCTGGTGGTAGGCCCCGACGTAGTTCTTGGCCTCCTCCAGGTCGACGCCGGTCTTGCCGCCGTACGCTGAGTCGACCTGCGCGACGAGGCTCGTGGGGACCTGGACGTAGCGAACGCCGCGCTGGTAGGTCGCCGCGCAGAACCCGGCGAGATCGCCCACGACTCCGCCGCCAAGGGCGACGATCACGTCCTCGCGCGTCATCCCGCCTCGCGCGAGCTCCGTCCAGACGATCTCGGCGTGGGCGATGGTCTTGGACTGCTCGCCGGGCATGATCGCGACACGCCCCGCCAGCGGTCCGACCGTGTCGCCGTACAGCCGGCCGACGTTGCCGTCGGTCACCAGGAAGCGCCTCCCGTCAACCGCCGCCGGCCAGAAGCGCTGCTGCTCGAGCAGGCCGCCACCGATGTAGACCGGGTAATCGCCCGACGCGCTCGCCGCCCACAGGACCTTCGTGCCGGGGGGAAGCGCCTCGAGCGCCTCGAGCACCTTGGGCATTGCCTGCGAGCGCTCGGCCGGGACGTTGACGTCGGCGAGCGACGCGTACAGCGGCTCGCGCTCGGCATAGAGCCGCTCGAAGTCCGGCCGCGAGCGCGCGAGCGGACGCCCGGTGGCCTGGGCGCGTCGCCACGCGGTCTCGGGGTCCACATCGAGCCAGATCACGAGCTGGTCGTTCAGCGCCTCGCGCACACGTTCACTGCCGATCGCGCCGCCGCCGAGCGACAGGACGCGCGCCCAGGACCCATTCAGCAGCTCGAGCGTGACCTGCTCCTCGAGCGCGCGGAACGCAGCCTCGCCGTCCTCGTCGAACATCCGGTGGATCGGCTTGCCGACCCGCTTCTCGATCACCGCGTCGACGTCGATCGCCTCGGTCCCCAGCGCATCGGCGGCGCTGCGGGCGGCAGTCGTCTTGCCGGCCCCCATGAACCCGATGCAGACGATCGCGCGGCGAGCGGGAGGTGACATGGCCCATAGGATCGCATCAGCGCCCCGGGGACCTTCGTGTGAAGCTAGGCCGGGCTCGGCACCGGGGCCCGCCCTCGTGCACGGACCGCCAGCCGCGCGCTGATCCCGGGTGCGTACAGGGTCGCGGCAAGGGCGATCACCGCCGGCAGGGCGACAGCGGCGAAGATCAATGACTGCATGTCTGCGGACAGGCCAAGGGCGGCGGTCTCCTGGAGGCTGAACCACGCCGCGAACGAGGCCGCCAGCGCAAGCACGGGCGGGCGGTTGCGGGTCAAGGCCTCCCATGCCAGCAGCGCGAGCAGGAACGGAAGCGAGTAGTAGGAGATATTCCACGGGTCGAGCGCAAACCTCAGCAGCAACACGAATGCGAGGAGGAGCAGCGCGTCATGCGGAGAATGCCGACGTCCACGCCGCTGGGCCCACGCATACAGCAGCGTCAGCGGAAGCGTAATCGCGACGATCAACGGATGCGCGAGGCCGCCGATCCAGCCTGGCGGCACTCGGTAGCCGAGCTTGACATGCCCGTTCAGGTCTCGCACGAGGTGTGAATGCGAGCCCAGGAACCACCAGAGCTGCACCGGATTGAAGAGCGTGCCGGTCGGTGTGGCCCCGCCATGGACGACAGAGGCGGCCGACCCGGCCAGCGCGAATGGGGCGAGCAGCGCCACCGAGATCCCTCCAGCGGCCAGCAGGGCTTTCATCCGGCCGACCGGCAGCGCCAGCAGCACAGGACCGACCGCGACGAGCGCCCACTGCTTGTTGGCAATCGCAAGTCCCAGTAGGACCCCAGCCCACACCGGACGACCGCGAATCGCAACCAGCACCGCCGCGATGCACAACACGGCTCCGAGCAGCTCTTCCGGGTGACCGTACTCGAGCGCCGAGAACGTGATCGGGTTCGCGACGCAGAGGCCCAGCGCAACCGCTCTCGCGATCCACGCGCGACCCAGCGTTCGCATCCGGGCGACCATCCACACCCCAAGGACGGCGCTTGCCACCAGGGACGGTGCGGCCGCGGCCCGGAATGTCGATAGTTCACCCCCGCCCCAGAGCTTCGGCACGAACACGAACGGAGCCCGCATCAGCAGCGAGCCGCCGTACGCCGGGGCAAGCGTAAGGAAGTGAGCGAAGTGGCCGCCGAGCAGGGCGTCGAACGCGGGCCGCGCCTCCGCGTCGTAGTCGGTCCACGCCCAGTTCGACAGGCCCAGCCAGCCGACGATCACGACCGCGGCCGCAGCTGCGGCGGCCGCAGGGGCGTTGTCGCGCACCCTCGAACGCATGCTCTTCTATCGGCCCCAGCAAGCGCCGACCTGAAAATCGGGCGATCCGCCTAAACGGCTTCCTCCCCGGGCCGCCGCCATCCGATCCGTTCCTCGTAAGCGCGCAGCGCGGCGCGGACGTCGTCGACGTGGTCGCCGCCGAACTTGTCCCGGTAGGCGCCCGCGAGGACGAACGCGACCATCGCCTCGGCCACGACGCCGGCAGCCGGAACCGTGGATGAGTCGGTTCGCTCGCGCAGCGCCTCGGCGGGCTGATGCGTGGAGATGTCCACCGAGCGAAGCGGCTTCGTGAGCGTCGGCAGCGGCTTCATCCAGCCGCGGACGACCAGCGGCTCGCCGGTGGTCATCCCACCCTCCACCCCACCCGCGCGATTGGTCTCACGGTAGTAACCACGGCGCTCGTCCCAGAAGATCTCGTCGTGGGCCTCGGAGCCGGGGACGCCGGCCACCTCGAAGCCGTCCCCGATCGCGACGCCCTTGAGCGCCTGGATCGAGAGGATCGCCTGACCAAGACGTCCGTCGATCCGCTCCGCCCAGGAGACGTGTGAACCCAGCCCCGGGACGACGCCGAACGCCCGCACCTCGAATACGCCTCCGAGCGACTCGTTTGCCTTGCGTAGCCGGTTGATCTCCTCGACCATCGCCCCGCTCGCCTCGGGGTCCAGGCAGCGGACCGGCGACTCGTCGACGTGATCGAAGTCGGCCGGAGCGAGATCGTGTCGGAGCGGAGCCTTGACCGAGGTGATCTGGATCACGTGCGAGAAGACCTCGACGCCCACCGCGCGCAGGAACTCCTTCGCGACGGCGCCACCCGCAACGCGCGCCGCAGTCTCACGAGCGCTCGCGCGCTCGAGAATGTCGCGGACGTCTGTCAGTCCGTACTTCTGCGTCCCCACCAGGTCCGCATGTCCGGGCCGAGGGAGGTGCACCTCGTCGATCTCCGCCTCGACGGGCCACGGGTTCATCCGCTCCTCCCAGTTGGCGTAGTCGCGGTTGACGACCTGCAGCGCGATCGGGCCGCCGAGCGTGCGTCCGTGCCTGACCCCGCCGGTCACCTCGACCTGGTCGCGCTCGATCTTCATCCGCCCGCCGCGGCCATGGCCCAGCTGGCGGCGCTGGAGATCGCGATTCAGCGCGTCGCGATCGAGCTCGATGCCGGCTGGGAGCCCTTCGAGGATGCAGGTGAGCCCGGGCCCGTGCGATTCACCGGCTGTGGTCATGCGTAGCGCCATCGGCGCCAAGGTTACGGGCGCGCGGCGCTCAGTAGCTTCCGGCGATCGCGAGACCCAGGCGCTGGCCGGTCGTGCTGACCAGCGTCAGGTGGATCGTAAGCGTCAGGTGCTGGAGGTGCTTGAGCTTCGTCGCCGTCGCCTTCGAGAGGCGCAGGCGCAGTGACATGCGACCGTTCTTGATGCCGGACACGGTGCCGCGTCCGACGACGACGAATCGGGCGCTCCCCGTCTTGATCTTCGCCCGCCTGGCTGCGGCGCGGGAGATCAGCACAGATGCGATTCCGTCCCCGGCCTCGTTGGAGCTGAGGACCGCGCTGATGCCCTGGCGAAGCACCTGCGTCAGGCTCTGTGGCATCAGCAGCATCCGAGCTTGGAGCCGCAGGGCCGGGGGCCGCGGAGGGGGCGCCGGCTGGCCGTCGGGCTCCAGCACCTGGATCGTCTGGCTGACGCTGCCGACGTTGCCGCCCAGGTCGACGACACGGAGGGTCACCGTGTAGTTGCCAGCGGTCGCGAACGCGTGCACCACGCTTGCTCCGGTCGCAGTGGTGCCGTCGCCGAAGTTCCAGGTGTACCCGCCGTTGGGGACCATCAGCGTCGACGTGGTCGTCGAGCCGTCGAACTGGACGACCTTGCCCTGGGTGACGGAGGTCGGCACGACGAAGGACGGCGAGAAGAGCACGTTCGGTGCGCACCCGAAGTACGTGTTGGGATCGCTCTCGATCACTCCCGCGTTGTTGAACTCGCGTTGCAGGAGGTATGGGTTCTGTGAGCTGGTGCCGAGGGTGGCGGAGTCATAGTCGCCGCCGATGCCGTTGGATAGGGATATCCCGCCACTGAGGTCCGGAAGGGGCACGCAGCGTTCGTTGCCGATCGCGTTGTCGTCGATCTCGGAGCCGTTCAGCGCGAACCAGCCGTTCAGCCCGGGGTTGACGATCGATGCGATGTGCGACCGGCTGAGCGGGCTGACGAGCCGCATACCGGCTTTGATGGAAAGCGCCTGTGGCGTGTCGTCTGATCCGAGGGCCGGTGCATTCGGCTCGTCACACGCCGTCCCGACGGTCCAGGGCTGCACCACATATGCGACCCGCGTGCCGCCGACGGCGACCTGCGAGTGATAGGAGCAGAAGCCCAGAGGAGTCGGCGGCTTCGGGCCGCCGGTGGACGGCGGCGCCGTCAGTGTGAGCGGAGTCCCGATCGGGATCGGACCCTGCTGGCGGGCGAGGGTCGTGCCACCCGGCTGCGTGATGTACACGTACCAGCCATTCGCCCCGGTGGCAGGCGGAGGCGAAGGGATCGTGATCGTCGAGGTCGACGCCGGAGGTGAGTTGCCGCTGCCGCTGCCGCCCGACCCGCCGCTGCCGCCCGAGCCGCCGCTGCCGCCCGAGCCGCCGCTACCGCCCGAGCCGCCGCTACCGCCCGAGCCGCTGCTGCCGCTGTTCGACGAGGAGGCGGTCACCTCGACCTTGGTCGCGGCGCTGGGCGAAGACTCGCCGCCGGCGGTGGTGTACGTGATCTGGACGTAATAGGTTCCCGGAGCGACGGACCCGCCGGTGCTGCTCGTCGTCGGGTTAGAGGGCGGCGGCGTCAGGCCGCCGTTGGCAGAGCAGAGCGTGTTGGCCGCGTCGAGGCAGGCCTCGACCCCCGGTGGGAGCAGCAACGTGACCAGCGGCGTGTAGCCGGGCTGGGTCCGGCCAAGCATCCCGGTCTGGCTGATCATCGTCGACAGCTCTCCCTGAAGCTGCGAATCGGTCAAGCAGACAGCGTTCGTGCCGACGGCCTGAAGCGAGGTGAAGGAGTCACCCGTGGGCTGGCACCCGCTTGCGGGATAGTCATGGCCGGCCGCGACCGGGTTGCCGAACTCGCACGCCGAGCGGCCGACGCTTCCGTAGTCGATGCACCCGCCGCCGTACCTCGAGCTGTTCAGCGCCCGGCCGTTGGTGCCGGTGTATTGCGGGGTCAGAGCATAGGGAGATGTCAGGGTGCCGCTTCCATCGGCGACATCTCGGAGGAACTGCTCTACGTAGCTCCTCGTTCCGGCCCAGTACCACCGCCTCGCGTCCCATGCGAGGGCGAACGTCTCGTTCTGGGCCATCACGGCACCGCCGTGGAAGCAGATGCCCGTGTTGGGGAGTACCAGGTCGGGAGTTAGCGCGGGATCGGCGCACGGAGCGCTCGAGCCGACAGTCGGGATCTTCGCGTTGCCAAGGATGCTGCAGGTGCCGGCGCTGACGAGGTCGTCACACGTGTGCGGCACCAGCGCGACGCCGTCGTAGCTGCTGAGTTTGGACGCGTCGAACGGCACGCTGGTCTGCCCGAGGGCGTTCATGTCGACTTCGATCGCCTGGGCCGCGCCGCTCAGCCCGAGCAGCGAACCGGCGGATACGATCGCGATGAGCAGCGCGCGCCGCATCAGCTTCCTCCCACGTCCAGGTTGCGCAGGTCGACGAGAGCGCCCACACTCGGCTCGTAGCGGAACAGCGACAGGGCGCTGAGCCTGGAGGAGTCGAGCAGCCTGCGCCCCGCCGCCGATTCTTGCGTGCGCGCCTTGTTGGCCTGAGCGGCGGAGGAGTACTTACCGGCGGCGATCTTCGTGACCGCGAACAGGGCCACCGGCACCGTGCCGCTCGATGACCGGAAACCGACCTCCTCGGTCTGGTCCTGCCCGAGCGACAGGATCTGGCAATCGATCGGCCCGGGCGTACAGGTGCCTGGGCCGCCTACGACGGTCCCGGGTCGCACGGCAAACAGCACCCGCTTGCCGCTCTGGAGCACCCCGAGCTCGATCAGCAGGGGTTGCTGCTCGCTCGGCAGGACGCTCAGCCGCTCCAGCGGGTTGGTCGTGTCGAGGCCGCCGGATGAATTCGTGATTGCGAACGCAACTTGATACGACTCGGTGGGGCCGAGTCCCGTCGGCGCGGGTGTGGGCTTCTTCGTGGGGGTGATCGGCGGCGGCGTGGACGGAGTCGACGTCGGGGGGGCCGAGCTGGAACCTGTCGACGTGGTGGAGCTCGTTGACGTCGTAGAGCTCGTTGCGGTCGTGGAGCCGGTTGTGGACGTGGTTCCGGTAGGTCCGGTGGTGCCCGACGTAGAGGTCCCCTGCTGCGCAAACGGATCGCGCCCGCGGCCCCTGAGACGCGACTGAGACGAGCTCGACTGCACGTTCAGCGCGGGAAGCGACGTTCCCGGTGCGGGCGGGAGAGTTACCGGCGGCACCGCGGCGACCGGCGTGCTGCTCGCAGACTTCGACAGCGCAATCGGGACGGCCACGATCGCGACGAGCAGTACGACGGCGAGCGGCCACAGGCGGTTGGCGCGCAGCTCCTTGACGACCTTCGCCAGAGCCTCCCTCGCCTTGTCGGAATCGAGTTTCATCGGACGGGGGTCGCGAGCACCGCCGGAGGCGCCGCGCTGGTGGTGCTCGGGGTGGACACGGTCTGGGTGCTGGAGGCCGACGGCCCGGCAGGCGTCGCCCCGTTGAGCAGCCCCTGGGCGGCTGGGAGCAGGAAGGTGGTGGCAGAGATGGTCGCGGTGATCTGCGGGAACCCGGACGAGCCCGCCCCGAGGCTGATCGCGTTCAGCGTCATCAGACGCCCGCTGACCGACAGCCGCTGATTGCCCATCGTGACGAACCGCTGAAGCCGCCCGAGGAAATCGGCCAGGTGGAAGAAGTTGCCCTGGAACGTGAACGTGAACGGCTCGATCGGGAACCCCGCGGGGCCCACGGTCGCCCCCGGCGGGAGCGCCGCGGTCGAGGCCTGCGACGCGGAGGGCGAGCTGGGGGCACTCGAGCCGCTCTGACCCGCGTTGAAAGTCAAGCTCTGGAAGCCGACGTGCGCCGCGTTGGCCGCGGACTGGAGCTGGTAGATCAGCGATGGCGTGTTGTCATCGGTCGGCACCGCCTCCCCTAGCCGGACCAGAGCGGTGTAGCTGCTCCCAAACGTGCTCCTCGCGACCACGGCGCTCGCGGCCTCCGCATGGAGCTTGGCCAGCTGAGACTGCGTTCCATTGATCTGGGTCTGGAGCTTCGAGGCCTGGCTGCGCTTTGGGCTGACGACCAGCAGCCACGGCGCGACCAGCGCCGCGGCGACGCAGAGAACCGCGAGGATCGTGCGATCCCGCGCCGTCATTTCGGCGCTCCGGTGGAGACACCCTGCGTAGACCCCTGTGAGGCCGTCGTGCTCGCCTGGGAGGCGGTGGAGCTGGCCTGGGTGGCCGGACTCGCCGGGGCGGCGGCGCCGCTCGTCGCGGAGCCGGTGCTCGGGAGACCCCCGGGCAGCGGGTGGAAGAAAACGACGAGGTCGAAGCTGGGCCCGTTGGCGGGACAGCCGCCCGAGCTGGCTCCTGAGGTCGAAGACGCCGGGCTGGCCACGACGCTGGACTGGCCGGTGGTCGGTTTCGTCGAGTCCTCGAGCGTGACCCGCTGGACGTCGTTGATCAGCCGGAGGCGCGAGATCAGCCGCGCGACGTCATCCTGGGTGGCCGTGCAGCCCTTGATCTCGAAAGCGGGAGCGTTGATGTCGCTGCGCACCGCGCCGGTGGAACCGCCGGCACTGCCGCCGGCCCCGGTCACGCTCGCACCTGGAGCTACCGTCGCGAGGAGCGACTGGAGCGAGGCGTTGGCCGGCATCACCTTCGACAGATCGGACAGCGCGCCGTGCCAGTCGAAGCGGCTCGAGGCGATCTGGCGCACCGTGGCGGCGCGCTGCTGGGCCAGCCGTTCGAACTGTGTGTAGCTGTTCAGCCGACTGATCTGCGCTTGCTGTTGCGTCAGCTGGACCTGAAGCGAGGCCAGCTGAGCCTTGCGCTGGGAGATCGTGTTGCCAGTGAGCACGTAGACCGTGACGTACGCGAGCAGAATCACCAGGACCGCGAGCACCGCGTGAAACGGGCCGAGGGTGCCGAGCGAAAATCCACCCGTGCCGCGGCCGTGCTGGCCATCACCGGGAAGAAGGTTGACGGCCCTCATGCCGCGACCTCGTCGACTGTCAGCCCCGCCGCCACGGCAAACGTGGCAGCGTCGGCATCCGCCAGCCGTCCCGGGGTTGCCTCAGAGACCTTGCCAACCTCCAGCGGAAGCCCGATCTGCTCGGCCAGCTGGTCGGAGAATCCGGCGATTGCGACCGCGGGCCCGGTCAGCACCACCCGCTCCGCAGCGGTCGACCCTTCCTGCATCACGTGGAAGTCGAGCGAATTGCGGATCTCGCCTCCGATCCGCCGGACCGCATCGCTGAGCACCGCCCGCGCCTCGAGCACGATCTCGGTGTCGCCATCGACCTCGTCGACCGGCTCGAGCAGGCCGACGTGCCGCAGCCACTGGTGAGCGTGCTCGAGCGTCAGCGCTCGGCGCTCTGCCAGCTCGGTCGCAATCGACTCCGTGCCATGGGCGATCGTCCGGGTGAACACGCAAGTCGTTCCGTTGGCGATCGCCAAATTTGTGATGCCACCGACGTTCACGTACCCGACCGTTCCCGCTTCCCCCGGCGAGTGCAGGGCACGGATCATCGCGAACGCCGACAGGTCGATGCCCTGGGGGCGAAGCCCGGCTTGCGTCGCGGCTTCCAGAAGCCTGTCGATCATGTCCCGGCGGGCTGCCACCAGCACGACCCGGGTCCGTGGGCCGTCCGCGGTCTCGACGGTGCCCAAGGACTGATGCTCAAGGACAGCCTGATCGAGTGGCATCGGAACGTGGTCCTGAGCCTGGAACCTGACCGCCGAGGCGATCTCCTTCGGATCGGTCAGGGGCGGGAGGTCAATCGTCCGCATCACGATCCGCTGATTGGCCACGCCAAGCCGCACTCGCTTACCGAGCTTGTTCTCAGCGAACAGGCTGCGCAGCGCCGTGGCAAGCGTCGTGACGTCGACCACCTCGCCGTCGCGCACCACGCCGGTGGCCAGCGGCACGTAAGCCGCCCGCTCAACCGCGACGCCGCCGGCGCTGCACTCCACCGCCGCGACGTACCCGGGCTCGATATCCAGTCCTACGAGGTTCTTGGCAGCCATGAGGTCAAGGCATTCATCGGCGGTTGAGCGCCAGGGGTTGAGGCGTCCAGGACGGTCTGGACGCCGCGTCCGCTACGCGACCGAATTCAGATACCAGTGCACGATCGGCGGCCCGGCAAGGAGCGCAACGACCCCACCCGCGGCCAGGAACGGCCCGAACGGGACCGCGGTCTTGCGCCCTTCGGCGACCCCGCTCCTGGCCATGATGATCGCGCCGACGATCGTCCCGGCGAGCACGGCGACGAGCACCGCGACGGCGACGGAGCGCCCGAGATAGAGACCGAGCACGGCCGCCAGCTTCACATCGCCCATGCCCATCCCGCGTGGATAGGCCAGTGCGAAGAACAGCAGGAAGCCGCCGGCGGCCGCACCGGCGATCAGCTGCTGGGGGACGCCGGCGGGGTTCAGCGCGAGCCCGATCGCGATTGCTGCGATCGCCGCGGGGATCGTGATCTTGTTGGGAATCACCCGGTGCTCGAGGTCGATCAGCGCCACCGGCACAAGGATCCCGACGAGCACCAATCCGAGCACGATGTCGTAGGCCGAGTGCTTGACGAGCACCACCGCCACGGCGAGCACGCCGGTGAGCGCCTCGACGATCGGATAGCGAGGCGAGATCTCCTCGCCACATCCCCGGCAACGGCCGTGGAGCAGCAGCCAGCCGATCACCGGCACGTTGTCGTAGGGCTTGATCGGAGTGCCGCATCCCGGACACCGCGAGGCCGGCTTGACCAACGACTCTCGCCGTGGCAGCCGGTAGGCGACGACGTTCAGGAACGAGCCGACGATCAGGCCGCCGAGGGCTGCGAAGGCAACGGGCATGAGAGCGTTATCGGCAGCGGCGCCGCTACTGATTACCGCTCGACCGACGTGCCAGAGACCTGGCCGGGCACGACGAAGGGGCGGGCCCGAGGGCCCGCCCCTTGAGTTAATGAGACTGCTAGTCGACTACCAGGTGCTGCCTGAGCAACCGCCGGGGTGACCGCCGCCGCTGCCTGGCACACAGGTGCGCGCAACGCTTCCGGAGGTGTCAGTGATCGTGAACTGGTCGCCCGTGGTGTTCGCGGTCGACGTAAGCGTGTACCCGGTCGTACCGGCCGGGGTCACGGCGCTGAGCGTCGGGGAGCCGGACTGGTCTGCGAGCGTCGGCTCGATTCCGATCAGAGCTGTCTTGTTGCAGTTCGTGTAGTCGCCGTTGTTATCGGTGGCACACGTCTCCATCGCGGTCTGCGCGGTCCGGACCTGCGACTTCGCAGACGCGTCATACGCCTTGCCACGCTGATTGAGGAATGCCGGGATTGCGATCGCGGCAAGGATGCCGATGATCAAAATGACGACGAGGAGCTCGATCAGGGTGAAGCCCTGCTCCTCCTCTGCACGACGACGTAGCTTGGAAAGCATGGATCCTCCTGGGATCGGTGATTGGGTCTGCCAGATCCCTTGGTCCCAGCCATCGTGGCTCCGACGAACGAGCCTCTGGTGGCAGCCCGGCTTCCTTCGATTCGAAGGTCCGTGGCTTTGCGTCCCGTCCTCACGGACGGTTTGCCCTTGGCACCTATGACTCTGGCAGGCGATGTATCGGCACCCACAAGTGGCGTCCGCCACGAGTCACCGAAATCTGGACGTTTGTGCGATCGGCCCGGAGCTTGCTCAGGATCAGCCCGACTCAGCGGGGGATTCCTGCGCGTCCCGGCCGGGTGCGAACTGCCCACTGCCTCCGCACCACGGGCAGGCGACCTCGTGCGCTTCGCCGCCGAGATTCGAGACGACGCGTCCGGTGCCGCGGCACGGTGTACACGTCGTTCTGCTCGTATCGGGCTCGGCCGGCTCGGTGCTCATCGCCGTACCGCGACCAGAACGCCGTCGCCCACGGGAGTCAACGTTCCCGAGAGCTCGTCGTGACGAAGTAGACGCTCGTTGAACGCTCGCGCGGTCGAGATCTGCTCGTCGGTCCAGTGGCCGTCGCTGCGGCCCTCGGCGACGGTCCCGGACATCAGGACGTTGTCGACCGCGAGTAGGCCTCCGTGTCGCACGCAGCGGCAGCAGCGCGTCGAAGTAGTCGCCGTACTGCGCCTTGACCCCGTCGATGAACGCCATGTCGAAGGCCCCATCGAGGGCCCGAGCCCCTCCCGGGCGTCCTCGAGTCGCAGGTCGCACCGCTCGAGCACACCGGCCCGGCCGAGGTATTCGCGAGCGGCCGCCTGGCGCTCCGCGTCGATCTCGAACGACACGATCGTCCCTTCTGGCGGCAGCGCCCGGACCAGGTACAGAGTGGAGACTCCGATCGCGGTCCCAACTTCGAGCACTCGCCGCGCACCGCAGGCGAGAGCAAGCACGTGCAGCAACGCGCCGGTCTCCGGCACGACGATCGGGATCCCGTCCCGGGCACCGTGGGCCTCCATCTCCGCCAGCACCGGATCGGGCTCCGGGCGCAGCCCGGCGAGATATTCGCTGACGGCTTGGGTGACGATCACGACCCGGACGATAGCCCGCTGCGACGGGCCGGGCGGCCCGGCGTCGCTGGGCCGCGGCAGCCCGCCCGTCGCCAGGGCGCTGGGCCGCGCCTACTTGATCTGGTTGTACACGTCGAACAACGGCAGGTACATCGACACCACGATCACGCCGACGATCCCGCCGACCAGGATGATCATCGCCGGCTCGAGGATCGCGGTGAGGGTCTTGATCGCTGCGTCCACCTCGTCCTCGTAGAACTCGGCGATCTTCGAGAGCATCGAGTCGAGCGCGCCGGTCTCCTCGCCGACCCCGACCATGTGCGAGACCATCGGGGGGAACACCTTCGCGTGCCGGAGCGGCTCGGCGATAGTGCCGCCCGTCTTGACCGATGAGATCACGTCGCCCATCGCCTTCTCGAGCACGGCGTTGCCGGCGGTCTTGCCGGTGATGTCGAGCGCTTGCATGATCGGCACCCCGGCGGAGGTCAGCGACGAGAGGGTCCGCGACCACCGCGCGATCGCGACCTTCTGCACCACGTCGCCGATCTTCATCGGAATTCGCAGCTTGAACGCGTCCCACTTGGGGCGCCCCATCTTGGAGCGTTTCCACTTGAAGAACACGAACAGGCTTCCGGCGACTACGAGAATCACCACGTACCACTGGTTTCTGATCAGGTGTGACAGCCCGACCATGAACTGGGTGAGGGTGGGCAGGTGGCCGCCGAACTGCTTGAACACGCTTTCGAACACCGGGATCAGGAACGCGACCAGTGCAATCAGCACGACGAAGGCGAAGCTGATCACCAACGACGGGTAGATCGTCGCGGCGCGCACCTGGCGGCGAAGCGACGCGTCCTTCTCGACCTGGTCGGCGGTCCGGCGAAGCGACGCGTCCAGGACGCCGCCGGCCTCTCCGGCGCGCACCATTGCGACATAGAGCGGCCCGAACACCTTGGGGTAGCGTTCGAGCGCGTCGGACAGGAGCAGCCCGGCCTCGACGTCTCGCCGCACCCCCGCGAGCGTCTCCCGCAGGAGCTTCGACTTGGTCTGGGCCTCGAGGACCTGGAGCGCCCGCAGGATCGCCATCCCCGAGGTCACCATCGTGGAGAGCTGCCTCGTGGCCACCGCCAGCTCGGCCGGCTTGACCCGTGCGAACAGCTCGATGTTGAGCTCCCGGGAGCGATATTTGCTCGCGATGTCTACGACGACCAGGCCGCGCTGCTTGAGCTGATCCGCAACGTCCTGCTTGGACACAGCGTCGACCTCGCCGCGGGCGGGAATCCCGGTGAGGTCCATCGCTTTGAAGACGTACGTGGGCATCGATCAGGCGGCGCGCACCTGTCCGGAGCCCGACGTCGCGAGGAGCCGGCGAAGCTCCTCGGCGGAGTGGGCCCTGGACTCGGCGAGCTGCTGGGTGATCTTGCCCATCCGCACGAGGCCCGCCAGCGAGGCGTCCATCGTCTGCATCCCGTACTGACCGCCGGTCTGGAGCACGGAATAGATCTGGTGGCTCTTGGCCTCGCGGATCAGGTTGCGGACGGCCGGAGTGGGGATGAGGACCTCGGCGGCGACGCAGCGGCCCGCGCCGTCGGCGGTCGGGAGCAATGTCTGCGTCATGATCCCTTGGAGCGCGACCGAGAGCTGCGCGCGGATCTGTCCCTGCTGGGTCGAGTCGAACACGTCGATGATCCGGTCGATCGTCTGTGGGGTGTCCTGGGTGTGAAGGGTCGCGAACACGAGGTGGCCGGTCTCGGCTGCGGTGATCGCCGTGGAGATCGTCTCCAGGTCGCGCATCTCGCCGACCAGGATCACGTCGGGGTCCTGGCGAAGCGCCGCCTTGAGCGCCTGGGCGAAGCTGGTCGCGTCGGAGCCGAGCTCACGCTGGTTGACGATGCATTTCTTGTGCTGGTGGAGGAACTCGATCGGATCCTCGATCGTCATGATGTGCTCCTCGCGCGTCTGGTTGATCACGTCGACGAGCGAAGCGAGGGTGGTTGACTTCCCGGACCCCGTCGGACCGGTCACGAGAACGAGACCGCGCGGCTTCGTCGCGAAATCGGCAACGATCGGCGGCAGACCCAGCGTCTCGAACGGCACCACCTCGAACGGGATCAGTCGGAACGCGGCGCCTACGGCCGCCCGCTGGAAGTACGCGTTGACCCTGAACCGGGCCTTGCCGGGAATCTGGTAGGCGAAGTCCAGCTGCCAGTCGTTCTCGAATCGCTGCCGCTGAGAGCCGGACAGGATCGAGTAGACGATCTCGCGAGTGTCCGTGGGAGTCAAAGTCGGATAGCCCTGCATCGCGGTCAGGCGGCCGCGGACGCGCACCATCGGCGGCGCGCCGGCGGTCAGATGGAGGTCCGAGGCGCGCCGATCGACGACCTCGAGCAGCACATCAGCGAAGTCGAGCTCCATACGGGGCGGTATCGGCACACCCGGGGTTTCCCTTACGCGAGGGAAAGGGACTGGACCGCCCGGCAACAACCTCGCGGCCGCCGGCGCTGCTCCAGCCGGCTCAGCCCGAGCCGGTCACACGGGCGACCTCGGCCATCGACGTCAGCCCGGACTTGACCTTCTCGAGGCCGTCCTCGCGCAGCCGGCGCATGCCCTCCTGCACCGCCACCGTGGCGATCTGCTCGGCGGCGGCGCGCGCGAGCGCGAGCGAGCGGATCTCGTCGGACATCGTCATCACCTCATACAGCCCGATGCGGCCCTTGTAGCCCATTGCGCCGCAACGGACGCACCCGACGGGCTCGTAGGCCTCGATGTCGAATTGCGCATTGAAGCCGTGGTCGCGGAGAACCGCGGCCGAGACGATCGTGCGCTTCTTGCAGTGCGTGCACAGTGTTCGCGCAAGTCGCTGAGCGACGACCGCGTCGAGTGCGGAGGCGATCAGGAAGGGCTCGATCCCCATCTCGATCAGGCGGGTGATCGCCGACGGCGCGTCGTTGGTGTGCAGCGTGGAAAGCACCATATGGCCGGTCAGGGCTCCCTCGACCGCGATCTGAGCGGTCTCCCGATCGCGGATCTCGCCGACCATCAGGATGTCCGGGTCGGCCCGCATCATCGACCGAAGACCGTTTGCGAACGTCAGCCCCGCCTTCGGGTTGATCTGGATCTGCGTCACCCCTGCGAGCTGGTACTCGACTGGGTCTTCGATCGTGATGATGCCCTTGTCCGGGCTGTTGAGCTCGGTCAGCGCCGCATAGAGGGTGGTCGATTTACCGGATCCCGTGGGGCCCGTCGCGAGCACCGCTCCGTGCGCCCGGTGGAACGCCTTGCGGAAGCGCACCAGCTCGAGCTCTTGGAGCCCCAGCTTCTCGAGATTCAGCTGGACGTTGTCCTTGTCGAGGATCCGCAGCACGACCGACTCGCCGTCGACGCTCGGGAGCGTGACCACGCGGACATCCACGTGCCGGCCGTCGATCATCAGCCCGACGCGCCCGTCCTGGGGGATCCGGCGCTCGGAGATGTCGAGATCGCTCATGATCTTGATCCGCGACACGACCCCGGGCACCATCCGCTTGGGGACCGTCATCTGGTCGGTCAGGACGCCGTCGACGCGCATCCTCACGCGCAGCTGGGCGAGCGCCCGTCCCTTCTCGTCGGATTGCGGCTCGAAGTGGATGTCAGACGCGCCTCGCTCGGCCGCCTCGGCGATGATCGAGTGCACGAGCTTGATCACCGGGGCGTCCTCCGCGGACTCCCGGAGATCCACGACCTCCAGAGGGCTGGCGCCCTCCTCGTCTTCCTCGACCGCCTCGTGGACCGCGTCCTCGAAGCGGTTTATCCGGGAGATCAGGTTCGCGATGTCCTCGGACGAGGCGACCGCCGGCTTCACCTCGAGGTGGGTCATCAGCGAGATGTCGTCGGCTGCCAGCACGTTGGCCGGATCGGACATCGCGAGCACGAGCGTCTGCTCGTCGGCGTAGGCGACGGGGACGGCGCCGTAGCGCTTGGCGGCCGATGCGCTCATCAGGTTGACGGCAGCCATGTCGACCTTGAACACGCCCAGGTCGAGGTGGTCGAGCCCGTAGCGCTCGGCGATCGACCGGGACAGCTGCTCCTGGGTGATCACGTGCTGCTCGAGCAGCACGTGCTCGGGCGAGAGGCCCGCGGAACGCGCCTCGGCGATCGCGGTCTCGACCCGCTCGCGCTCGCAGTAGCCGAGGTCGATCAGGACGTCGGTCAAGAACCGGCTCGAGCCGCCGCGCCGACTAGGGGCTGAAACGCCGTCCCAGTCGTCGGCGGGCCGGCCCGCAGCCTCGGTGCCGGCATCGACCGCGCGCAGGTACGGAGGGGCTCGCTCATCGCCGGCGCGCTGCCGCGCGCATCGCCTCGATCGGCGCCGGCAACCCAGTGAAGCGCTCGAAGCTGAGCGCGCCCTGGCCGACGAGCAGATCGAGACCGTCGACGAGGGGAAGCCCGCGGGCCTTAGCCGCGCGGATCAGTGGGGTATCGGCGCGGGAGTAGACGAGGTCCACGACGCATCCGAACATCAAGATCTCATCGGCGTCCAGGGGGATCTGCTTGAACGCTGCAGGGTCTCCGTCCATGCCGGCCGGGGTGCAGTTGATCAGCAGATCGGCGGGCTCGGCGCGCACGGCCGGCTTCCCACCGAGCTCTTCCGCGAGCGCCCGCGCTCGGTCCGGGTGGCGGTTCCAGATCCGGACCTCCCCAGCCCCGGCGGTGCGGAGCGCCCAGACCGCGGCGCGCGCGCTACCCCCTGCGCCGAGCACGAGCGCGCTCTTTCCAGCGGGCGGGAACGGCAGCGCGTCGATCAGCGCCGGCGCATCGGTGTTGTCGGCGTGGATCACACCCGCGTCGTCGAACGTCAGCGTGTTGGCTGCGCCGATCGCGCCTGCACTGTCGCTCGAGGAGTCGGCGAGCGCGAGCGCGGCCTGCTTGTGCGGGATCGTCACGTTGACGCCCCGGAAACCGGCGCTGGGCAGGGCTCGCACCGTCTCCGCCAGCAGCTCGGGCGGCACCGGCAGCAGCTGATAGCGCCAGCCGCTCAGGCCGGCGGCCTGCAGCGCGGCGTTCTGGATCTCCGGAGAGCGACTGTGCGCCACCGGCCAGCCCAGCACGCCGAGGCGCGTGCGTTCGGCCAACCCGCCCTCAGCAGCTCGCCGGCGACTTGCCGCCGCGCCGCGTACGAGCCGACTGGTAGCGCGCCGAGTCGGCGAGGAACTGGCTGTAGCTGGAGGAGAACACGCTCGCCCCGTTGCCACACGGCTTGACCACGAAGTAGAGGTAGTTCGTGTGAGCGGGATGGGCGGCTGCCTGAATCGCCGAGAGTCCCGGGTTGCCGATCGGGGTCGGTGGCAGCCCCTTGTTCCGGCGCGTGTTGTAGGGCGAGGGCGCATCCAGCTGTGAGCTCGTCAGCGGCTTGGTGTAGTCGTTGAACTCGTACCTGGTCGTCGAGTCCATTCCCAGCGGGATGCCGCCGCCCAGCCGGTTGTAGATGACCGATGCCACCAGCGGCCGGTCGTGGGCGGTCGCAGCCTCTTCCTCGACGATCGAGGCGACGATCAGCACGTCGTAGGCAGATACGTGGTGGGCGCGCGCGTAGCGGAGGTTGACTCGCCCGAAATCTCGCTTGAACGCCCTGAGCTGATCGGCGACCAGCGCGCCGGCGCTCACCGGAACGCGCAACTGGTACGTGTCGGGGAACAGGAACCCCTCGAGCGACGGCGTACTGCGAGGCGCCCCGTAGGCCGCCAGCGGCAGCAGCGGCGAGCGGCGGCTCGCGGCGAGGTAGCTGCCGCGGATGCCCTGAGAGCGGAGTAGGGCGTCGATCTGCCTGCGTGTCCGGCCCGGCACGATCGTGACGTTCGTGACCTTCGCCGCCGGGGGCGGGGTGCTCAGCACCTTGAGCACAGCGCCGTAGCTCATGTCGAGCTTCAGGTGGTAGGTGCCCGGAAGGAGCTTGCCCCGGTCGCCGGCGAGCGTCGCCCGGAGATCGAAGAAGAACCCGGACGCGATCACGCCATCGCGCTCGAGCAGATCGCCGACGTCGCTCGAGCTCGAATGCGGGGGGATCGTGACCGTCACGCTGCCATGGCCGGAGCCGTGGAAGGGCTGGAACAGCTCGACCAAGAACCAGATCAGTGCCGCCGCGGCCAATAGCGCGAGCACCGACAGCACGCGGTTGCGGACCCGGTGCCTCCCGGGGATCCTCGGCGTCGCGGGCGGGCGCTTGTGCGAGGCGGTGGCACTGGTCCGTTCCCGCCAGCCCACGCGCCGGGTGCCGGACGCGGCCTCGGGCGCGTCCCGCACGGGCGCCGTCTCGGGCGCGTACTCGGGCGCGTACTCGGGTTGCGGCTCCTCGTCGAACGATGGCGAACTACGTGACATATCCGCACGCAAATCGCCATCGTTCGCCGGCTCCTGCGCCGCCCGCTGGCGCTCGCGCTCGAGCCGGGCCGCCTCGCGCTCCTCGGCGGTGCGCTCGCGCCCGTCAGCCACGGGGCGCCTTCTCTTCCTCTCTGCCTGGCTGGCTGGCCAGCCAACTCTCGAGCAGATGGGCCGCGGCCCGGGAGTCCTCGCTCGCCCGTCCCCCGGTGCGCTCGGCCAGCCTGGTGGTGAAACGCTCGTCGTACAGCTCCACCGGGACCGTGAGCTTCCGCGCCAGCTCCTCCGCGAACGCCCGCGTCTCCTTCGTCTGGACAGAGTCGCCGCCCGACAGCGAGAGCGGGAGTCCGATCACGACGCGCTCGACCCCGAGCTCGGATGCCAGCTCGCGCAGGCGGGCCAGTCCCCGCTTGGAGCCGGGAGCAGAGACCGGTTCGATCGGGGTCGCCAGCACACCGGTCGGGTCGCTCACAGCGCACCCGCACCTAGCGCTGCCGTAGTCGAGCGCCAGCACCCGCATCAAGCTACCGAGAAAGCGCCGACTCGATCTTCTCGCGGGCGACCTGCATCGCCTCGGGGAGCTTCTCCACGTCGCGGCCTCCTGCGCGCGCGAACGTGTCCCGTCCTCCTCCCCCACCCCCGACCACGGCCGCCGCGGCCTTCACGATCTGGCCGGCGTGCAACCCGCGGGCGACAAGCGACGGGGCGACGCTGACCACGAGGTCGACGCGATCCTCCCCCGCTGCGCCGAGCGCGATCGCAGCATCGCCGAGCTTGCCCTTCAGCCGGTCCACGACCTGAGGGAGCGCCTTCTCGTCGGGCACGGCGACGACGCGCGCGAGCACCGTGACGCCGTCGTGTTCGGTGGCCTCGGCCGCGAGCGCGTCGATGTCTACGGCAACCGCGCCGGAACCGCTCGAGCCGCCGCGTTCCAGCTCGCGAACGCGCGCGCGCAGCTCGGCAACCTGCTCGGGCACCTGCTCGGGCACCACGCGGAGCTCGCGCGCCGCGAGGCTCAGCGCGGCGTCGTGCCGGCGCATCAGGCCTACGGCGGCGGGTCCGGTGACGGCCTCGATCCGGCGCACGTTGGCCGCGCTCGAGGTCTCGGTGATGATCTTGAACAACCCGATCTCCGCCGTGAAGCGGACATGCGTCCCGCCGCACAGCTCGCGTGAGAACGAGCCGTCCCCAACCTCGACCATTCGCACGACGTCGCCGTACTTCTCGCCGAACAGCGCCATCGCGCCGAGCCGGCGGGCCTCGTCCAGGGTCGTGGTCAGGGCGTGCACCGGCTGGTCCTCGAGCATCCAGCCGTTGACCATCTCCTCGACGTCCTCAAGCTCCTCGCCGGTCAGCCCGGTGCCGTGGGTGAAGTCGAAGCGCAGCTTGTCGGGCCCCACGTAGGACCCGGCCTGACGGACGTGGGTCCCCAGCCGGCGCCGGAGCGCCGCGTGCAGCAGGTGCGTTGCGGTGTGGTTGCACTCGGTCGCGTGGCGCGTCGTGCGGTCCACCCGGGCGCGGACGTGCTCGCCGGGCGCGATCGTGCCCTTCTCGGGAACCAGCGCGACCACCTGGTCGTCACCGATCCGCAGCACGTCGTCGACCCGCGCGCGGCAGTCTCCGTCGAAGCACTCGACGTACCCGGAATCCGCCACCTGGCCGCCCCCGGTCGGATAGAACGGGGACTCGACGAGCTTGGCGAGCACGCGTCCATCCTCAATCGCGACCGCCCCAACCGTCGTCTCCCGCTCGGTCGTCTCGTAGCCGACGAAGTCCGTCTGAAAGCCGGCCTCGCCGGCGAGCGCCAGCGCCTGCTCGCGCACCGCATCGCCGCCACGCCCCCGAGCTCCGGCGCGGGCGCGAGCGCGCTGCTCGTTCATCAGCGTCTCGAAGCCCTCCTCGTCGACACCGAGGCCTTCCTCTGCGACGAGCTCGATCGTCATCTCGATCGGGAACCCGTAGGTGTCGTGGAGCATGAACGCGTCGGCCGAGGAGACGCCCTCAGCGCCCGACTCGCGGGCGCGCGCGATCAGCTCATTGAGCAGCCTGCTGCCCTGCTCGAGCGTCCGCCCGAACCCTTCCTCCTCTGCGTCGAGCCACTTGCGGACGGTGTCGCGCTGCTCATGAAGCTCGGCGTACTCCGCCCCCATCAGCTCGGTGACCCGCTCGGCGTAGCGGGCGAGGAACCCGGTCTCGAGCTCGATCGCCCTCCCCTGCTGGATCGCACGGCGCATCAGCCTCCGCAGGACGTAGCCGCGATCCTCGTTGGACGGAACCACGCCGTCAGCGACGAGGAATGCCATCGAGCGACCGTGGTCGGCGAGGATCCGCAGCGCGCGATCGCTCGCTAAGTCCTCGCCGTAGCTGCGACCCGACAGCTCCTCCCCAAGCGCGATCAGGGGAGCGAACTGGTCGGTCTCGAACACCGACGGCTTGTCCTGGAGGATCACCGCCAGCCGGTTGAGACCCAGGCCGGTGTCGATGTTCTTGGCAGGCAGCGGCGTCAGCGTGTTCACGGGATCCTGGTCGTACTGCATGAACACGAGGTTCCAGTACTCCAGGAAGCGCTCGTTCTCGCCCCCCGGGAGGTCCTCGGGCTTGCCGAACTCCAGGCCTCGATCCAGGTACAGCTCAGAGCACGGCCCGCAAGGCCCGAGCGGGCCGGCCTGCCAGAAGTTCTCCGAGCGTGGACACTCGACGATCCGCTCGCGCGGGACCCCGATCTCGAGCCACGCTTCGATCGCCTCTTCGTCGGGGCCGAGCCCGAGCTCGTCGTCACCCGCGAATACCGTGATCCAGACGTCCTCCGGGCTGAAGCCAAAGCCCTCGGTTGACAGGTCCCACGCGTACCGCGCCGCCTCCCGCTTGAAGTAGTCGCCGAACGAGAAGTTGCCGAGCATCTCGAAGAACGTGAGGTGGCGCGTCGTCGTGCCGATGATCTCGATGTCGACGGTGCGAAACGTCTTCTGGCAACTCGTCACCCGCGGGTGCGGCGGTCGCTCGATCCCCTGAAAGTAGGGCTTCAGTGGATGCATCCCGGCGACGGTGAACAGCGCCGAGGGGTCGAACTGCGCTGGGATCAGCGAGGCCGACTCGAGCCGCTTGTGGTCGCGGGACTCGAAGAACTCGAGATACATGCGCCTGATTTCGTCCGATGTCATGCGTCTGGGCAGTGTATGGAGCTTCGATTCCGCTCAAGTCTCGCTGGCTGGAGCCGATATCATCAAAGTCTGGGGGCGGTCCCTGGGGCGAAGCGGAGCGGCACGGCTCATCCTTCGACGGGACCGCAGCCGAACTCACCCCTCAGGAAGAGACCGTGAACGCGTACCGATACCGCCTATCCAGGTTTGTCCTCGCCGCGCTGGGCGTCCTTGTCCCGTTCCAGCTCGCCGGCTCGGCGCAGGCCGCCACGGGTGACCCGCTCGGGTTCCAGCTCCAGGTCCCCCCGGGTGGCATCATCGTCCACGAGAACGCCGGCGCGGCGGTGATCACGGTCACGCGGGATCCGCTCGAGGCCATCGCCCCTGCACAGGTTCGCTACAACACCTCCGGAGAGGGCTTCAACCCGGCGACGAACTCGCCGTTTCAGTGCGGAGCGGTCGTGTGCACCGCCACCTCCGACGACTTCACCTCGGTCAAGGGCGAGCTCGATTTTCACGCCGGCCAGACCAGCATGACTTTCTCGGTGCCGGTCACCGACCACGGAGTCTCGAGCGTCCCGAAGACGTTCCAGGCATCCCTGTTCGGCGCGTCGCCGATCGGGCTCGGCCCCCTGTCCAGCACCACGGTGACGATCCTCCAGGACGACCCGCCGCCGGTCATCCAGCCCGGCAACCCGCTCGGCGTTCCCGCGACCGGAGGAAACCCACTCGCCGGAGCACGCTTCTTCGTCGACCCTCAGAGCGTCGCGGCCAACGCCGCCAAGGCGAACCCCGCGCTGAACGTGATCGCCAGCCAGCCCGGCACGGCGAGGTTCGGCACCTTCAGCTACACCTCGCCCTACGTCCCGAACATCGGGATCGCGGTGTCGCGCTACTTGACCCGGGCGGCCTCCCAGGCGCCCGGCACGGTCCCGCTGCTTGCCACCTACACGCTGGTCCACGGCGTCCACGGCAACGGCGACTCGCCGGCCGCTCAGGCGGCCTACCACACCTTCATCGCCGGATTTGCTCAGGGGATCGGATCGTCGCGGGCAGTGCTGTTCCTGGAGATCGACTCCTTGATCACGACGCCCACCTTGAACGCCCACGGCGTCGCCGTGCGGATGGCGGAGCTGAGCGACGCGATCAGCGTGCTCACCGCCAACTGCCCGCGACTCGTGATCTACCTCGACGCCGGCGCAGGCGACGCGCTGGCCGCCCCGACCGTCGCAAGCCTGCTCAAGCAGGCCGGCATCGCAAAGATCCGGGGCTTCTTCCTCAACGCCACCCACTTCGACTGGACCTCGAAGGAGATCCAGTACGGCAACCAGATCTCGGCGCTGACCGGCGGCAAGCACTTCGTGGTCAACACGGGCACGAACGGCCAGGGTCCGCTCAAGCCGAAGAACATCGTCAAGTCTGGTAACGAGGTGCTGTGCAACCCGGTTGGCCGCGGGCTCGGCCCGAAGCCGACCACCCACACTGGTTACCCCAACGTCGACATGTTCGCGTGGACGACGAACCCCGGGGAGTCGGGCGGTCAGTGCCAGGACCAGCCGGGCTACGAGCTCGCGGGGGCCCCGCCGACCGGGCAGTACTGGCCCACATACGCCGCGATGCTCGTCAAGAACGCGAACTTCAGCGTCCGCTGATACGCCAGCCTCAGCGGCGGGCGATCGTGCCCCAGCCGATGACCAGCTCGCCGTCCATCAGGCAGGCGAGCTGCCCCGGAGCGACGCCCTCCGCGGCGTGCCCAAGCTCGAGCTCCACCCGCCGATGGCGCCCGGGCGCACTGTCCCCGACCAGCCGCGCGGGGATCGGCGTTGACCGGTAGCGGAGCTTGACGCGATCGACCCGTGAACCGGCGCGGCGAAGCTCGGCCCCACGGGCCGCCACGCGCGTCGTGGCCAGCGCCGAGCGGGGGCCGACGACGACGCGGTTGGTGGTGGCGTTCTTGTCGAGCACGTACAGGGGCTCCCCGCTCGAGATTCCAAGGCCGCGGCGCTGGCCGACGGTGAACAGGTGCTGGCCGCGGTGGCGGCCGAGCACCTTGCCCGAATCGTCGACCAGCACCCCCGGGCGGGCTCCGAGCTGGCCATGGCGGGCCACGAACCGCCCGCGATCGGTGCCGGCGAGGAAGCACAGGTCCTGAGAGTCGGCCTTGCTCGCCACCGGGAGGCCCTCGGAGGCGGCGATCCGCCGGACCTCCGGCTTAGCCAGCTCGCCGAGCGGAAATCGCATCCGCGCAAGCGAGCTCGGCGCGAGCGCGGCGAGCATGTAGGTCTGGTCCTTGGCAGCGTCGGCGGCCGCCCGCAGCAGCGGGCCGGCCTCGTGCTCGCGCTCGGCAACACGGGCGTAGTGGCCGGTTGCAAGCCGTCGCACCCGAGCCGGTCCGCGAGCTTGAGCATCGCGTCGAGTCGGACGTGGCCGTTGCAGCCGACGCACGGATTCGGCGTCTCCCCAGCAGCATAGCCCGCGACGAACGGCTCGACCACACCGGCCCGGAACTCGTCGCGAAGATCGATCGTGAAGTGCGGGAGGCCCATCGTGTGCGCCAGGGCACGGGCCTGAGCAACCGCGGACGCCGAGCAGCAGCTGCGCTCGGCGTCGTTCTCGGGGTCGGCCCACAGCTCCAGCGTGACCGCCACCGTCTCCCCTCCGTCGCCGGCCAGGAGCGCGGCGACGGCGCTGTCGACTCCACCGCTCATCGCGACCAGCGTGCGCCCGGCCGCTGGCCGTTGCAGCTCGCCCCGCTCCCGCACGGCACCCCCCAGCGCTCGTGCGAGCGCATCGGCGGCCAGCTCGGCCGCGTGACGCTTTGCGATGCTGAGACCGCCGAGCTCGGTGGAGATTGACTGCGCCCCCACCTGTGCGGCCTCCAGTACCGGCCGCCCGCGCACGAGCGTCACCGCTGCGCTGCCGGCGGCAGTCGCGGCGCCGCACCCATCCGCCTCGAACCCCGCGTCACTGATGCGCTCGCCGTCGATGCTCACCGAGATCCGGATCCGGTCACAGCAGGCGAAGCCGCCCGCGGTCACGGAGAAGCCGTCGGCGGGGAGCCTGTCCCGACCCTGGGGAGAAACCAGGTGGTGCTCGAAGGCGAGCGCGTCCACCCCCGCGAGGATAGAGGGGCGCCCGCGCTCACCGACGGGCGCCGAACGCTTGGTGGCTACGGGCGGATCGCGAGGGCGTCGTCGAGGCGCTGCGAGATCTCGAACGGATCCGCATAGCCGACGATCTCGTCCGCCTGGCCGTCCGGTGCTACCAGCACGAGTGTCGGCGAGAGGTTCACCGGCACGCCGCTGGTGATCGCCATGTAGCCCCCGATCTCGTTGAGGGGGATCGCGAGCTTGAACACCCTTGCGCCGTGCGTGGGAACCCCGGCGAGCTCCTGCTGCACGGCGCGATCATCGGGCGCGGCAGGGTTGTAGAAGAGAAGCGCCAGGACCTTGTGCGAACGGAGCGCGTGTTCTACGGCGGACAGGCGGCTCACGGCGGACCTGGGTCCCGAGGCGGACCTGGCGGACGCCCCCGCGTGGGTGGCACCGGTCGTGGTGCTCGCCGCGTGCGCGCCCCGGGCCGGGGCTTTTGCGGTGGGAGTCGGGGTCGCCGCCGCGCCCGCCGGATCCGCACCCGCCCTCGCACCCGCGGCGTTCGCGGTCGTCACGGCATGATGAGCGGCGTTGATGTCGGCCTGATACTGGCCGAGACCCTGGTTGGATGAGCTTTTTTGGCCGTTGCCAGACCCGCTGGGCTTCAACGCGATGAGCCACAGCGCGAACAGCAGCACCGTGGCGATCAGCAGCGCTATCAATGGCCGCGAGGCGTGCGTCATCATGGTCCTATCGGCACCGCCGCGGCCCTGGTTGAGAGTGGGCCGCGAGACGCAGACGCCCGGCTACAGCAGTCGCATACCCAGTTCGCGCAGCTGGGCGGGGTCGACGGGTGCGGGCGCACCCGTGAGCGGATCGGCGCCGCTCGCGGACTTGGGAAACGCGATCACCTCGCGGATCGTCTCGCGCCCCGCGAGCAACGCGACGATCCTGTCGATCCCCATCGCGATCCCGCCGTGCGGCGGCGCGCCATACCTGAGCGCGTCCAGCAGGAACCCGAACCTCGCCTGCGCTTCGTCGGGGCTGATCCCGAGCAGCTCGAACACCTGCTCCTGCACATCGCGACGGTGGATGCGGATCGACCCGCCGCCGATCTCGCTGCCATCGAGGACGAGGTCGTAGGCGCGCGACTTCAGGCTCGCCGGGTCGCCGAGGTCCCCAGTCGGCGCCGTGAACGGGTGATGAGCGGCGTCCCACCGCCGCGCATCGGCATTCCAGAAGAACGCCGGGAACTCGACGACCCACAGGATGTCGTGGCGGGTGTGATCGATCAGCCCAAAGCGCCGCGCGATCTCCATCCGCAGGGCGCTCAGCGCCTGGCCCGCAGTGGTGACCTCGTCGGCGACGATCAGCAGCAGGTCGCCGGGCGCGGCACCCAACTGAGAGTTGATCGCCGCAAGCTCCTGGGGCTTGAGGAACTTTGCGATTGGCGAGCGCCAGCCCTCGTCCCCATCCTGTACGAACGCCCACACGAGCCCCTTCGCCCCGTGCTGCTTGGCAAGCTCGGTGAGGACGTCGAGCTCCGAGCGTGGGAGCTCTCGCTGCCCGGCGTTGATGCCGCGCACCACCCCGCCGGCGGCCAGCGCGCCGGCGAAGACCTTGAACTCGCTGTCCGCCAGAGCCTCTCCGAGGTCATGGAGCTCGAGTCCGAACCGGGTATCGGGTCGGTCGATCCCGTATCGCGAGACCGCCTCGGCAAACGTCATCCGCGGCCACGGGGGCGGCGCCACGGCGAACCCCTCGCGCTCGAACACGGCCCCCATCACCGCTTCCATGCATTCGATCACGTCGTTCTTCTCGACGAACGACATCTCGAGGTCGAGCTGAGTGAACTCCGGCTGGCGGTCGGCTCGCGTGTCCTCGTCACGGAAGCAGCGCGCGATCTGGTAGTAGCGCTCGAACCCTCCGATCATCAGCAGCTGCTTGAAGAGCTGCGGCGACTGCGGGAGCGCGTAGAACGAACCGGGCTGGATGCGCGCCGGCACCAGGTAGTCCCGCGCGCCCTCGGGCGTCGAGCGGGTCAGGTCCGGCGTCTCGATCTCCAGGAAATCTCGGTCGTTGAGGATCTCCCTCATCGTCGAGATCACCCGATGCCGCATCGCGAGCGCCTCCTGCATCGGTGCGCGGCGCAGGTCCAGCGAGCGGTGTCGCAGGCGGAGGTTCTCATCGACCGTCTCCCCCTCCTCGTCGAGCGGGAACGGCGGCGTGTCGGCGCCGGCCAGGACCTCAAGCTCGCCGACGGCCAGCTCGATCTCGCCGGTCGGGATGTTCGGGTTGACGTTCTCGGGAGCCCGCCGCGCGACCGTCCCGGCGGCCGAGATCACGTCCTCGGAGCGGAGCCGGTGCGCCGCCTCGTGCGCCTGCGGGGCGGTGTCAGGGTGGAACACGAGCTGGACGATCCCCGAGCGGTCACGCAGGTCGATGAAGATCAGGCCACCGTGATCGCGACGCCGGTGCACCCACCCGGCGACCCTCGCCTGGGTGCCCGCACGGTCGCTCGTTAGCTGGCCGCACCACGCATCGCGATACAGGTTCGGTGCCGGCGAGTGCTTCATCGAAGACGGGTCCCGCGGAGGATCGTCGGGATCACATCACCCGCGGAGAGCTCCCGCTGCTCGCCCGACTCCATCTCCTTGAGGCTCGCCGTGTCCGCGTCGCCGACGATCGCGACATACCTGGCACCGATCCGATCGGCGTGCGCCAGCTGTCGCTTGAGCGAGCGCGCGGCGAGTTCGAGCCTGGCGGAGAGCCCGGCGCGACGCGCCTCCCGGGCGAGCTCGAACGCCGCCGGCGCGGCTTCCCGATTCGCGATCGCGACGTACAGGTCTGTGAGGCGCGGCGGGATCGGAAGCTCCCCGGCTGCCATCAGCATGCGCTCGACGCCGGCCGCCCAGCCGCAGGCCGGGGTCGCCGGCCCGCCGAGCTGCTCGATCAGGCGGTCATAGCGACCACCGCCGCCCACGCCCGACTGCGCGCCCAGCGCGTCGCTCGAGAACTCGAACAGCGTCCGCGTGTAGTAGTCGAGCCCGCGTACGAGCGTCGGCTCGACCTCGTAGCGGACCCCGGCGCCGTCGAGCAGCGCGCACACCTCGGCGAAGTGCGCGGCGTCTTCGGTCGTCAGCCGGTCGAGCAGCCGCGGCGCTCCGGCCATCACCGCACGGGTCCCCGGATCGCTCGCGTCGAACGCGCGCAGCGGGTTCAGATCGATCCGCCCGCGGACCTCGTCGGAGAGCTCATCGGAGTGAGCGCGAAGGTAGGCCTTGAGCTCCTCGCGGTACTCGGCGCGGGTCTCGGGTGCGCCGAGGCTCGAGAGCATCAGCCGGGCGCGCACGCCGAGCGCCTCGAGGAGCTCGGCGAGCAGCACGATCAGCTCGGCGTCGGCCGTGGGCTCGGACGAACCGATCACCTCGGCCCCGACCTGCCAGAACTGCCGGTAGCGACCCTTCTGCGGGGACTCCGACCGGAAGAAGCTCGAGAGGTACCAGAGCTTCATGGGCTGGGGGAGCTTGTGCATCCCGTGCTCGATGTACGCGCGGGACACGGGGGCGGTGCCCTCGGGCCGAAGCGTGAGCGATCGACCGGCCCCGTCCGAGAACGAGTACATCTCCTTCTGGACGATGTCGGTCGCCTCCCCCACGCCGCGCGCGAACAGCTCAGTGGCCTCGAACGCGGGCGTCTCGATCCGGCCGTAGCCGGCCGACTCGAGGATCCGCTTGGCGTGCCCCTCGAGCACCTCCCGGCGCGCAGCATCCTCCGGTAGCACGTCGAACGTGCCGCGCGGAGCCTGAATCCGCATCAGTTCGCTGTGAGCTCGCGGAGGAACGGGTTGGTGGCGCGCTCGCGTCCCAGCGTCGTCATCCCCATGTGTCCGGGGTAGACGACCGTCTCGGGCCCGAACGACTCGACGAGCGACTCGATCGACCGGAGCAGCGTCGGCCAGTCGCCACCCGGGAGATCGACGCGTCCGACCGATCCCTCGAACAGGACGTCGCCGGAGAACAGCGCGTCTTCTGAGGAGAGCGCGTAGGTGACGTGACCGGGGCTGTGGCCGGGAGTGAAGATCACGTCGAACGTCAGCCCGCCGAGATCCAGCGTCTCGCCGCCCTTGACCGTGTGGTCCGCCTCGTAGCTCTCGAACGGCCCGAAGCCCTCCCACGGGACGAAGTCCATGATGTTGGCGAGCACGCGGGTTTCGAGCTCCGGGCAGTACACCGGGGCTCCCGTGGCTCTGGCCACGGGCGCGACCGCGCCGACATGATCGAAGTGCGTATGGGTGATCAGGATCGCCTCGACCTTTTCGATGCCGAGACCGTCGATCGCGCCGAGCAGCTTCTCGGGCTCGTCGCCGGGATCGACGATCACCGCCGAGGCTGCGTCCTCCCGGCGCACGATGAAGCAGTTCTCCTGGACCGGGCCGACGGTGAACATCCGGACGTCGAGCATCTACTTGCCGCCCCTTCCGGCGTTCGCGCCGGCTTGCTTCTTGCGCATCCGGCGCCGGTACAGGACGAGCTCCAGGTAGTAGCCCGCCGGTATGTACACGAGCAGTGCGACCGCAGTGAAGCTGAGCGCTACCGGGACCTTGTTCTTCCCCTTCGCGGTGAACAGCAGGAAGGCGAACACCAGCACGGCCGCGAGCAGCGCGCGCATGATCGAGGACTTCCATGTCGGAGGCGTGTTCAGGCGCTTCTCACGCGCGCTCACCCGCGTCTGGCGCTTGCGTTCCTCGGCCGTCGGGGGACGGCCGGTGCGTCCGCGCGCTTCGATCGTGCCGGCAGGCGTTCCGCGGTGCTTGCTGCGACGTTTGCGCCTGGTCTGAGCCATCGTTCGTTGCAGCTTAGTCGGTGGCTTGGAGGGCGTCCTCGATGGTTGCGCGCCCGCGCAACGGGACCTCGTCCGGAAAGCCTCGGAGCGCGGCCCGGGGGGCGAGGCCGACGAGCTCCGCTTCGGCGATCGCGGCGTGCCGGGCGACCGCTGCGACAACTTCTACGAGCGGTGTCGCGGCGTGGTCTTCGACATTCGTCGA
Source organism: uncultured Solirubrobacterales bacterium (assembly GCA_963695965.1). Lineage (GTDB taxonomy): Bacteria > Actinomycetota > Thermoleophilia > Solirubrobacterales > Solirubrobacteraceae > Palsa-465. The sequence goes on along the minus strand of CAVOIU010000041.1, from coordinate 4,881 downwards.
AACCTGCGCACGCCGGCTGCGCTCGAGCCACACGCCGATCGCCCTGACGGACTCGAGTCCCTCGCGCCCACCCTCGCGGATCGCGGCGGCGATCGCCTTCGCATCGTCGAGCGTCGCGGGAGCCGCGAGCTCGAGGTTGAAGGCCACGAGCGGCGGGCGCGCGCCGACGAGCACTGCCCCCGCGGTCGGGTGGAGCCTGGGGGGTCCGAAGTCTGGCCGCGCGGCGCCGCTTTCGATGCGAGCGGCGAGCGCCTCCGGGCCCCCTGCTCGGAGCTCCGCTCGAGTTCGCCCGGCGGCGAGCTCTCCGTAGAGCAGCACTGGCAGCTCGAGCTGGTCGCCGAGGAGATCGCCGAGCACCAGTGCCTCGGCGCATGCCGCGCCGCGACTCGCCGGATCGAGGTACACGATCGGGGCGACATCGATGGCGCCGATCCGCGGGTGCGCGCCGGCATGGACACTGATGTCGACGCGCCGAACCACCTCCCGTGCCAGCTCGAGCACTGCCGGTGCCAGCTGTCCCGGCTCGGCGGCAAGGGTGTAGACGCTGCGGTGGTGGTCCGGGTCGGAATGGACGTCGAGCAGCCGCGCTCCAAACGGCCGCCCGAGGTGCGCGATCAGTTCCTCGTCACGCCCTTCGGAGACATTGGGTACGGCGAGCAGCGTGTGCGAGCTCACTGCTGGTCGAGCATGTAACGGCCGGCCTCGAGCACGCGACGGCCGCCGACATCGAGCGTCGCGTCGAGCACGACGACGTCGAGGTGAATCGGCACTGTCACGGTTCCGCCGATCCCCGCGCTCGCGCCGAACGCAACGTGGACGGTGCCGAGGAGCTTCTCGTCCTCGAGCACCTGGCCGGTGAGCTGCGCGCGCTCGTTGGTCCCGACGCCGAGCTCGGCGAGGTTGGTGCCCTTCTCGCCGTGGGGCCGCAGCAGCTCGATGTAGCGTGGGCCGAGCCCGCCCTCCGCCGAGACGAGCTGTCCGCCGCTGACGGTCAGTACCGCCGGCTCCTCGCCGATGCCGACCGCTGCGAGCGTTCCCGCCACGACGATCCGTCCCTCGCCGCTCAGCGGCGCGATGAAGCCCTCACCGCACGGGAGGTTTCCGAACACGCCGGGCTGGGTGAGGATCCCGTCGTCCGGGATGCCCTGGCGATTGTCGAGATCGAGCGTGAAGTCCGTCCCCAGCGGACACGTCACGTGCGCGTCGGACGATTCGGTGAGCAGCTCGGCGACCTGCTTCGAGCGGGCCGCCATTTCGTCGAAGTCGCCGGCCATCATCCGCGCGAGCATGTCCTCGGTGACGCCCGGCATCGTCGCGCCGCGCGCGCCCGCCTCGCTGGCGCGCTTGCGCGCGACGGTGTGGCTGATCGACCTCGTCGTCGGCGCGATGAACACGTCGGACGCCGCGAGCGCCGCAGCGACGACCGCTGGGGGCTCGGTACCGTCGATCTCGCGCTCGTCCATGATCGCGAGTACCGCGTCGGCGCCCGCGGCCCGCGCCGCGTCCCGGAGCGCCTCACCGATCGTCCGGGTCCCCGGATCGGCCACCACCAGGACCTCCTCGCCGGGCTTCACCGCCAGGCAGCGGTTGACCACCGTGCTCACGGCCGGACCGAGATCGGGCATCGGCCGATCATATGTGGAGGCGCCGGGCGCGGCAGTCCTCACCGCTAGACTCGCCCCCGCGCCGGAGTAGCTCAGTCGGTTAGAGCAGCGGAATCATAATCCGCGTGTCGGGGGTTCGAGTCCCTCCTCCGGCATCGAGCGATTTGCGGGAATTTCCCGTGGTTGCTGGGGATTCGGCGGATTTGGTCGTGGGGCTGCGGACCGCTACGAACCGCTAGAAACCGCTCGCTGGCTGACAAAACAGTCCAACGAACAGTCCAACGAACGGAGGGGTGCGCGCGCCCTAAGGCGCGCGGTCGGAGCGCGGCGATCTGCGCGTTGGTCAAAGCGTGGCCTGGTGACCGTCGCCACAGTCGAGACGGCTTGGGCTAAAGAGCCGGTGGTTTCTCCACGGCGCTCCACTTCTCGCTGGCGGACTCAACGCCCAACGTCGACGTGAGGAGCCGCAGCTGACTCGGTATCGAACTCGGCTCATGCCAGTCCCTTCCTATTGGTGCTTGTGGTGGAGGCTGGATGGCTGCGAGAGGTCGTCGCCCGCCGGCCAGGGATGGCCGGTGGAATGGCCAGGGATGGCTCGCCCTCCGTTGGCCTCCCATCCAGGACGGTGTTTCCTGACCAAGTGCGCGTTGCCAACCCAGTGGTATCCGACTACACCGCTGACGAGTGAAAGCGATCGAGAGACGAGATGCGCGGTTTCCGCGCGAAGCGCGTCTCTCGCAGTCGGCGACGAGATGCCCGTCGAATACCAGAAGCAGGGCGCGGCCGGCCGCTATGCCCGCCGCCGCCTGCTGGCGCTCCACGCCTGATGCGGCGACGCCGAAACGGTGGCTGCTTCGATCAATTTGCAGTCGTGCCGCTGACCGCTGGCACGCAGATGCCTGTGGGCGATTGCGATCCCGGCAGTCGTCGACCGGGTTGTCGCCAACCACGCTTGTCTGCCTACCCGCACGTCACGTGGCTGAGACCTAAGCTCTCCCGGGCGCGCCAGCGCACGCTCAGACCTTCTCTGCGCGGAGGCGGAGGCGGCCAGTGGGCCATCGCCACCGGCGCGGAGGCGACCGCGCTGGCGGGTCTGGCGCTATCACCACGCCATGATCAGCTGCAGTTGGAAGGCGCCCGCTTGCCTGCGAAGCGGGCGGCGATCCACCCCACGTACTCCTTCTGGGCAACGTAGGGGATCGTTTGGTGGGTCGCCCCCGGATACCTCGAGTACTGCACGGGCTGCCGGAAGCGGCAGGCCAGCCCCACGTACGCCGTGGTGGCGTTGGGGTTGACCACGGTATCGGCCGTACCCTGCATTACCAGCACAGGGGCCACGGTCGAGGTCTGACCCTGCGTGTTGGCGTACAGCACGGTCGACCACGCCGGGGGGAACGGGAACTTGACCAGGGAAAGAGGAAGGTTCGGGATGCCCATCTCCTCGATCACATCAGCCAGATGCACGTTGCACTCATACCGGTAACCGGCGATCACCTGGGAGCCGAGCGGAGTGAGGACATCGCTCAACCGAAGCCGTGGATAAGCGGCGTGCATGCCGCGAATCACGTCGAGCGTCAGCGCGGCGTCGTGGGACGGCGAGGATGGTGAGCTTGGTCCGGGTGGGATCTTCAGGTCGGTCTGCGGCCCCAACTCGGTCGCCGGGGCGAGTCCCGCGCTGCCCAAGACGCGCAGCGGCCTGCCGTAGCGGGCGTCCTGCCCCACCCAGATGGCGGCCCCGCCCCCTTGCGACCAGCCAAGGGTTACGACGTCGTTGCCAGCATGCGCGGCCTGGATGCGCTGGGCAGCCTTGACCGCGTCGAGGACGTTGCGGGCCTCGGTGCCTCCCACCACGTACTGGTGGACCCCAGGGCCGCCCAGGCCCTGATAGTCCGTGGCCGCCACCACATAGCCCCGCTTGAGGAAGGTGGAGAGGGCGGGAATCCCGACGTCGACCGCATAGGGGCTCGAGTAGCTGTAGTAGTTCACCAGGTTCCGCGCCGGATTGGGCTGCTCGGAGGGAGCGCAGCTGCGCGCGCCGCCGACCGTCCCGTGGTCCCAAGCGAGCACCTTGCGGCCGCCTCTTGGGACCCTGCCCCGGGTCGGCGCCACCACCAGCCCCGAGACCGCCCAGTGGACACCGTTGTAGGCGGTGGACACGTACATGATTCGCCAGGCCATCGCGCCCTTAGGGGCAGGCACGCGCGCCGCCCAGATGAGCTGTCCCGGCTTGCCCTTGGGGTGCGCAGACGGCGGGTTATAGAAGGCACTGCCCGACGGTCCCAAGTTGACACCAGGAGCTCCAGGAACACCTCCGCCACGCCCGGGAGCGCTCGCCGCAACCGCGCCGACCTGGATCGGCCCAGCCAGCAGGCCAACCGCGATCACCACGCAGAGAGCCGCCCGGCCGAAACCCAGCGGCCACGTTCCCCTTACCCATCGCATCAGTCGCGCAGACTATTCCCGGACCATCGCACGCGCAACCTCTGGCACATGCTGCCGCTTCGTGCCTTCGCGCGCCGTGACTCCACCCAAGCGGGGCACCCGCGAGCGACGAGCCTCTGACTTACCCGGGCGACCCGGCGGTAGTTTCTGCTGGCGACCTGCTCGACTCGACCGGTTACTTCGCCGATTGAGCGAGCATCTCGACCACGCTCGACGCGGGGGGCTCCACACCGCTGACCCATACGCCCGTGCCCAGCGCGCGCGTAAGCACGGACGACAACGTCGGCGATGACGACGGCCGCGAGGGCTCTCGTTTTCGCCCACGAGCACCAACGCGATGGCGAGCTCCCGCGCGCCTGCTCGGCTCGCAAAGGAGCCACCGCACGACAGCGTCCTGGCCGGGATGCCACTGCCGCAACCGGACACAAGCAGCCGTGTGGCGCCGACCCGCGGGATACCCCGCGAACCCAGAGCAGGGCTCGACCCCGCGGGCGGTTGCGTCTCAGAACTGCTGTAAATAGCCGGGCGGGTGCTGTCAAGGCGACGGCGTAGGTTCCCTCAAGTCCTGCCAGACGATGAAGGAGGCCTACGCCGTGAGACGCACCGTACCGCCGTCGGCGGAGATACAAGCTGAGATCGACAAGCTGCTGGGAAGCGGACTGGTCGATGACCCGCAGAAGATGCTGTCCGAGCTCGCCCGGTTGGGCGCTCGGTTGATCATTCAGCGGTCGGTCGAGGAGGAGTTCGACACGTGGTTGGGTCGCGCCCGGTATGAGCGCCGGCCGGAGCGCCAGCGCGGTTTGCGCAACGGGTTCCGTCCCCGGCGGCTGCAGAC
>CAVOIU010000040.1:0-88947 GCA_963695965.1 uncultured Solirubrobacterales bacterium | reverse complement strand
ATGCTTCCAGGCCCGGCTGATCGGCGAGGCCGGCGCGCGATGCGCGGCAGCGAGCAGGTAGCGCATCATCACCGCACGGTCGACCTCGTCCGGCGAGGCGTCCGGGCCGGCCGGAGGCGCCGGCGCGTCAGCGCCATGGGCCGAGGCCCACAGGATCTCGTCGGAGATCGCCTGCGGCACCGCATCGAGCCGGTCCCAGGGGAGCTCGTTCGACAGCTTCGCATCGGGAGCCGAAGCCGAATTCGTCGTGGTGAGCGAGTAGCTGGGTGAGATCACGCTGTAAGGCGCGTCGTCCGGCTTCTCCGAGCCGCTGATGAAGGCGTCGTACATCGGAGTCGCGAGCGCGTCGTTGAGCGACAGGGGATCGAGGCCGGTGATCAGCTCGACCGTGCGCAGCACCGAGTACTGGTCATAACGCGTGTGGATCACGGCGCCGTTGCGCGTCCAGGGGCTGATCACCAGCGCCGGGCTGCGGTGGGAATCGACGTGATCGGCGCCGTCCTGGGAAACGCTCTTCACGACGAAGATCGCCGTCGAGGGCCAGATCGAGGAATGGGAGATTGCGTCGACGATCTGGCCGAGCGCCAGGTCGTTGTCGGCGATCATCGCCTGTGGGGTGGGATCCTTGGTGGTGGTGCCGTTCGTGTGGTCGTCGGGGAGGATCATGTAGTTGAACGTCGGCACGCTCCCGCTCGCCACCTGCGACTCGAACTCGGGATAGAACTCGGCGAACCGGCTCTCGCCGGCGAAGATCGTCCCGGTGCCGTTGTACACCCCTGAGTCCTGCGTGCAGCTCGCCAAACACTCCCGCCTCCAGGCAGCCGATCTGGAGGTTGTTGGGATACGGCTCGAACACGTGGGACTCGACCTGCGAGAACTCGGGCCGGTTGGAGCGTTGCCGAACGGCGCCGCCCCGGCCTGCTCGCCGTAGTCCATCAAGCTGACGTGCTGCTTGACGGCCTGGTCGAAGATGAAGAAGTTCGGCGGGAAGCTCACCGGGTAGATGCCGAAGTCGTAGGTCGGCCTCCGGTTGGAGTAGTTGGCGGCCGTCGCCTTCTGGGCGTAGTCGGTCGCGTATGCGCCGGCGGTGATCAGGTGCCCGTCGACCGAGACCTCGGAGTCCTCGTAGAAGTGGTCGAACAGCGGGAACCGCCTCGCCAGCGCGTGGGCGTTCGGAGTGATCCCGCCGGTCGGCCCGCTCACGCCGTTGTCGTCGAACAGCTCCAGCTTCGGGTTCCCGTCCCCCCGCGGATCGGAGCCGAATACCTGATCGTAGGTCCGGTTCTCGCGGGACGATGTAGAACACGTGCTTGATCTGGGTGCTTGGATGCCCGGTCGTCGCGGGAATCGGGCTCCTCCGGGCGGCTGGCTCTCGGTGTTATCCGGCCGCGATTGGGCGTTGGCGATCGGCGTATAGCTGAGGACCCGGCGGTCGGTCGGGACCTGCAGGGTGCCGACCTCCCCGACGAACAGGTCCAGCACGTAGGTGCCATAGGCGTTGGGGGGCGTCTGGTACGGGCTCTTGGCACCGCCGAAGTAGTACGTGGGATTCGGCCCAGAGCCAAACCCCTTGCCGGCGATCCAGAGCAGCTTGCCCTGCGGCGTGGGTCACGCTGTCGGGATACGCGGCCGTCGGGATCCGGCCGATCAGCTTGTAGGCGGGAAGCTTCGGGATGTAGCCACTGACGCGACCGGGTCAACCGGGGGAAGCGCGTGCTGGGCGCTGCGGATCCGCGCGGAGCGGTTGCGCCGGGGCCCTCCGAGCGCGGCCAGCACCCGCCTGACGTACGCCCGCTCCTGGCGGAGCCATGGGCACGCCACATGCGCTCTGCGCTCGCGGGCGCAGAAGGCTCGCCCGCTTCGTCTTCCGGTAGGCGGCGATCCTCGCCACCGGGGGAGGCGTGTACACGCGGTGGGCACGGCGGGGGCCGGGGCGCTGCGAGAGGGAGATCGCGGCCACGGCGTCCTCGCCAGCGTCCGATGAGTAGAGCGTGCTGCCGTCGGGCGAGACCGCGACATTGGTCGGGGCGGTGCCGATGCCCTGCGGACGCGCGACCGAGACCAGGTGGGTGACCGCACCGCTGCGCGTGTCGACGACCGCGATCAGATCCCGGTTGGTGATCGCGACGTAGATCGCCGGTCGGTGCGGATCCGCGGCCATGCCCTCCGGATGGCTGGCGAGGTCACCGCTCGGGCCGCCCAGCCCGCTGATCGTGCTGGTGACCTTCGCAGTGGCCGGGTTGATCACCGACAGCGTTCCGCTGCACTCGTTTGATACGTACGCTCGCCCCTGGGGGTCGAAGACGACGCCTTCCGGATACTCCCCCACGCTGACGACCGTCTGCGTCATCGTGCGCAGATCGACCACCACCGCATCGTCGGCGGCGTTCAGCGCCACCACCAGGTAGTGGCCGTCAGGCGAGACGGCGAGACCCTCGGGCTGCGCGCTGCCCACGCCCGAGGCCGGGGGGAGCGAGTTCACGCGCCCGCTGCCGCCGGTCGTGGAGGGGAGCTGGAGCGGGTTCTGCTCGACGCCCTTGCCGGTCTTCGGGTCGACGGTGAAGATGTGGATCACATCGCCCTTGACGCCCTTCACCGGCCCCTCGGTTGGCTCGCCGCCACCCGGAAGGCCGCTGACATATGCGGCTGGCCGCTCGGCGCGAACGCAACACCTCCGTAGCAACCGGGTAGCGGCAGCGTCTGAACGACCTTGCCGGTCGCGACGCTCATCACCCGGACGTCGTTCTTGCCGTGCCCGCAATCCGCCACCCACAGGAACCGTCCTCCGGGTGCGACCGCGCTTCCCGTCGGGAAGTTCCCGACCGCCGTCAGGTGGCCTGCGGGGCGCAGGAGATGCCCGTTGCCGGTGATCCGCAGCTTCGGACCGATCTCGCCGGTGCTCACGCCCGGTGAGGAGGCGACCGCCACGGCGCCGGCGCTGAGCGCTATCACGACAGCGCCAAGCGCCACCCGCAGAGGCGTCAGCTTCAACCGCCGTGTGCTGGCCCGGATCAAGGCTCCAGAAAAGTACCTGTTGAGCGGAGCGGACTGTGAACATCGGGTGAACTCCGGTCCCGCCCGGTGCCGAGTTCGGACAGTCTTTGTCGGCGCGGCCCCGCCGCGCCGGAGGTGTCCGTCGCCCCGCGGTGCCCGCCGCGCCGCCGCGCGATACTGCATCACGATGGCATTCGTCCCGCCCGCCCGCCATCTGCTGCGCGCCAAGGACCTGGCCGACGCGAGGTATTTCGAGCCGCTCGACGTGGACGACCTCGCCCGGGCCGCGAGGCTTTCCCGTGCTCACTTCAGCCGTGAGTTCCGCCGGGCGTTCGGCGAGCCGCCGCACTCGTACCTCCTGACCCGGCGCCTGGAGCGCGCCGCCGCGCTGCTGCGCACCACCGACCGCTCGGTCGCCGACATCTGCTTCTCGGTCGGCCTGCGAAGCGTGGGCTCGTTCACCACGAGCTTCACCCGCACCTACGGGGTGTCGCCGTCGGCCTATCGGGTGACCTTCCTCCCGCCGCCGACCAAGCGCTGATCCCCGCCTGCGTCCTGCGGGCCTACGGGCGCCCGCAACGCAGCACGTTTCGAGAAGACAGATCCGCCCCGGCGGATTAGTGTCGCCGGCGACCGTTCCGTCGAACAAGGAGGACCACGATGATCAAGGTCGCCAACGCCCAACTATGGGTCCACGACCAGGATGAAGCGCTCGCGTTCTACACCCAGAAGGTCGGCTTCGAGGTGCGCGCGGACGTCACGCTCGCCGAGATGGGTAATTTCCGCTGGCTCACCGTCGGGCCCGCCGGCCAGCCCGACTTCGCCATCGTCCTGATGGCGATTCCCGGCCCGCCGGTGATGGACCCCGAAACCGCCGAGGAAGTCGGGAACCTAATGGGCAAGGGCTTCGCAGGGACGGTGTTTCTCACCACCGACGATGTCCACGCCTCCTACCAGGAGCTCAAGAGCCGAGGCGTCGAGTTCACCGAGGAGCCCGAGGAGCGCCCGTACGGCATCGACTCGGGATTCCGCGATCCGTCCGGCAACTCGCTGCGGCTCACGCAGGTTCGAGAGCTGTCATCCGTCTGATCGACGGTCGATCGTGATCGGCGGCGACATCGGGTCGCCCCCCCGTTGCACTCGGCTATCGCCGCCGATCACGATCGACCGCGCACTCACGAGGAGGCTCGCGATCGCGAGCCTCCTCGGGCTGCGGGCTACTACGCCTCGATCAGTTCGCGCGACTGCTCCACTACGACCTCGCCGCGGGTGATCGCCGGCGGGTTCGGAAGCGCGGTCTCGAAGTTCTCCTCGCGCACCCAGCTGGACGCGACGCGGGTCGACTCCTCGCCGTCTGCCTCGGTGTCGAAGACGTTGATGGAGGTGAATACCCCGTTGCTGGACTGGACGAGGTAGTAGCCGTTGAAGCCCGGCAACTTGCTCAGTTGAGGCGCGAGGTTGTCCTCGGTGCTCGTTACGAGCTCGCCGGTGCGGGCCTCGTCGACCCCTTCGTAGCGTCGAATGGTGACATGCATATGGTGCTCCCAACTTCGGTGCTTCAGGAGGAACGACTCGATTGAGCCATCCCGGTGGCGCCCGGACCCGAGGTGACGTGGAAGGAGCTTGTTCAGCTCGACCACATCGGCAAGGGATCGGACCGCACGACAGAGCGTACCACATTACTTGACGACTTAGTGTTACGTCGCTACGTTTGTATACGTTATCGATGTAGGAGCGATGATGATGTGCCCGTTTTCAGTCACGGTGTCGAACATTCCGGATCGCGAGCTTGGGCCCCTGCTGACACAGCTCTCACAGGCCGGCTTCGAGAGCCCGATCATCACGCCCCAGAGCCCCGATCGCGCCAACGACAAACCTGGCTCGCCCGCTGACCAGCGGAGCGCCGACCTCCCCGAGGAGTGGCGCTTGGTGCGGGAGCGCGATGGAGAGTCCTATCGCTGGCCAAGCGGTCGCGATCGCTATTCGCCCTACCGCGTATTCATCGGGACGACGCGGCCCGAGGGCGCGGTTCAGATCGGACTCGGCGAGACGATTCGCGAGAACAAGTGGGGACGAGACCGGAAGTACATCATCGCGTTCCTGAGCGGCGGATCGCCACAGCGGCCACTGGTCGAGTTCGTCGAGGCAGACGACTACGACAGGACCCACGAGCTGGTCGCCGTCATCCGTGGGAGCGACGGGGGACGGCGCATGTACGGCGCGGGTGACGTCCTACCCACGCTCTACACCGAGCGCTTCCGAACCCAGATGTACAACGACCGGGTTGTCCACCCGGGCGCCTGGAACAAGGTCGCCGTCGTCGCCCGCGAAGACGATGACCAGGCGATCCTCAACCACGCACTGATCCAGAGCCGACGGCGCTAGGGCGCCGCGGTGCGCCGCGCCAGAACGTGACAAAGCTTCGAGCGCGCGCGGATCTCGTCACGTTGACGTCCGCTCCGGACCACAACGTGACAATGGTCCCGCGGGCCGCACGGGTGGTCACGTTGTGTCGCGCGGGTGGCGTGTCGAACGGGACCTCGAACGCGGGGTCACCGGCCGGCCGCGCGGAGAAACCCCTCTAGGGCGCGCGACCCCGCTCCCTATTCACCGCGGCGACTCCATCCGCTGGTCGAGCGGCTCGGTGTTGGCGTCGGCGCGAAGGGCCCGTCCGATGACCAGTCGCTGAATTTCGCTGGTCCCCTCGAAGATCGTGTACAGCTTGGCGTCGCGATACCACTTCTCGACAGGGAAGTCCTTGATGTAGCCCCACCCGCCGAGGGTCTGGATGGCCTGTTCGCAAGCGCGGACCGCGACCTCCGAGGCCTTGAGCTTGCTCATCGATCCCTCGGCGTGCTCGAACGGCTGGCGCTGCGCGGCCATCCACGCTGCACGCCAGGTCAGCAGGCGGGCGCCGTCGATGTCGGCCGCCAGGTCCGCGAGCGGGAACGAGATCCCCTGGTTCTCGATGATCGGCTGCCCGAACGCCTCGCGCGAGACCGCGTAGTCGCGGGCGAACTCGAGCGCCGCGCGGGCGATCCCGATCGCCTGGGCGGCGACCATCGGACGGGTCCGCTCGAATGCTCCGAGCGCCGCGGAGCTACGGCGCTGGACAGCTTTCTCGGTCCCCCCTTCCTCGGCGGTCGAAGCCGGCGGCGGCGAGCCCCGCTCGGCCTCGCGGCCCTTGGCGATCCGCTCGTTGAGTCGCTCCTCGCCGCCGAGCAGCTGATCGCCGGGAACGCGGCAGTCCTCGAGCACGATCTCGCCCGTATGCGATGCGCGGCAGCCGAGCTTGTCGAGCTTGCGCAACATCTCGAGGCCCGGGGTCCCCTTCGGCACGATGAACACGCCCTGTCCCCGGTGACCCGCCTCCGGGTCCACGGTGGCCACGACGACGTGCACGTCGGCGATCCCACCGTTGCCGATAAACACCTTCTGGCCGTCGATCACCCAGTCATCGCCGTCCTTGCGCGCCCGCGTCTGGATCGAGCGCACATCGCTGCCGCCGCTCGGCTCGGTAACAGCCAGCGCGGCGAGCTTGAGGTCGTCTGGGGTCCCGAAGCACTGCGGAGCCCATTGGCCGAGCTGCTCGTCGGTGGCGGCCTGGCGGATTGCCGCCAGCGCCAGCGCGGGCATCACGATCGACAGCCCGATCCCGGCGCACCCCCAGAACAGCTCCTCCATCAGGATCGGCAGCGACAGACCGGTCGGATCGACCGACAGCTCGGCGTACAGCTCCCATCCGTAGAGGCCCTGACGGGCGGCCTCCGCCAGAATCGGCCACGGCAGCTCCTGGGCCCGGTCGTATTCGGCCGCCGCAGGGCGAATCACGTCACGCGCGAACTCGTGTGTCTTTTTGCGGAGTGCCTGCTGCTCCTCGCTCAGTTCGAGCGTGAAGCTCATCGCTCGCGCTCCCGTTCGGTCTCATCGAAGCGCTCGAGCGCCGCCTTCATCGTCGCGAGAGCATTCCAGGCATTGGGAAAGCCAGCGTAGACCGCGACCTGCCGCAGTACCTCCCGGACCTCGTTCTCGCTGGCGCCCTGGCGGCGGGCTGCCTGGACGTAGACCCCGAGCTGCAGCTGCTGACCGAGCGTCGCGAGCATCGCCACCGTGCACAGGGCTCGCGTCTTGGGGTCCAAGATGTCGCCGGAGTAGACCTCGCCATAGACGAAATCGAGGATGTAGCGGTGTAGGTCGGGATCGAGCTGCTCGAGATACTCGCGTCCGCGCTCGACATTCTCAGCGCCGACAAACCGCGCCATCACCTCCGGCCCGGGCTCACCCATTCGAGTTCGCCTGCCCGTCGATATAGGCCTGCGGGTCGAACGCGACACGGATCCCGGTCGCGGCGAACTTGCCGACCACTTCGCCGTCGGCAAGGACCTCGGCCTCGGTCCACACGAGCCGACCGCCGGCTCGTACGACCTTCGCCTCTGCCCGCAGCCGTTCGATCTTGTTCGCGTTCACGGGGCGGATGAACCGGGCAAACACGTCAATCGTCGTGATCGCGCTCTTCTGGATCTCGTCGTCGGTGAGCACGGTCGTCGTCGCGGCGGCCATCGCGGCATCTGCGAGTGCGGTCGCGACTCCTCCCTGGATTACCCCGAGCGGATTGGCGAGTTCCTCTCGCGCGGGCATCTCGTAGACCGCCTCGCCGCGCCCGAAATCCACGAGGTGCATATCGAGGGTCTGCGACACCGGAGAGCGCAATTCACCCGACTTGTTCTGCTCCATCATCTGGTCGACGAATTCATAGCTCATGCCCGGACCGCCCTTTGTTTGCCGATTTGGTTACTTCCGAGTAACTTACCCATCAGTAACCCATGGAAAACACCGTCTCCATCGACAACGACGCGCGGGGCGCCCACGCCATGCGGCGGCGCATGCCGCGGCCCGAGCGGGAGCGCCAGATGCTCGAGGTCGCGGGCAGATCATTTGCCGCTCGTGGGTTTCACGCCGTCTCGATGGACGAGATCGCGGAGCAGGCCGGGATCTCGAAGCCGATGCTCTATCACTACTTCGGCTCCAAGGAGGGCCTCTACGTGGCCTATGTTCGCCAGCAGGGCAACGCCCTCCTGGCGGGCATGCGTGACGCGGCCGACCCCGGCGCATCGCCAACCGACCGGCTTTGGGGAGGGACGCTCGCGTTCTTGGGCTACGTGGACGAACATCGTCCCGGATGGGCGCTCCTGTACCGCGAGGCCGCCAGCCAGGGCGGCCCGCTCGCGGTCGAAGTCGCGCAGCTGCGCGCGCGGATCGCGGCGATCGTCCAGCGCCTGTTCCTAAGCGTCGGCGCCGCCGATGCCGATGGCACGAGCGAAGCGCTCGCGCACGCGTTCGTGGGCGCCGGGGAATCGGTCGCGAACTGGTGGCTCGAGCACCCCGACGAGTCACGCGAGCAAGTGGCCCGGATGCTGGTCCGGCTTGCGGGAGGCGCCTTGCCTTCCGTTGATCCCAGCCGGCCTCGCCAGTGACCGGGCCGCTCGCTACGGGCAGCTAAGTTCGCACCGGCTCCTCCGTTCCGAACACGATCAGGCCGTGGAGGATCCAGAGGCAGACCGCGAAGATGGCGAGCGACCACCATGGGTGCAGCCGCCGATCGACAGCGACGACTCAAGCCGCCAAGACTTGCGGCGAAGATAGCGATGATGCGGCCAAAGGCCCCGCCGCCCATCAGCGATGCTCCGGCGCTGAGCTGGATGGCGCCGACGATGATCGTGATCCACCCCCACGTATGAAGGCTCGAGAACACGTATTGCGTGTTGTCGAAGAAGTGAGCGTTGCTCACCGCGGCGATCCCGTATATGACGTTCAGTGTGCCGGCGATCATCAACAGAATCGCGACGAACACAACCCGGCCCAGACCTCTCATAACGCTTCCCCTCTCCTCGGAAAATCAGGTGTCGCGTAATCAGCGCGCGGCCTGATCGTCCGGGATGATCGCTCGAGTCGCATCACCCGATCCGTACTAGACGCCGTCTCGCCGCAGGCTTCCAGGATGCCGGCGCCCACAACGCGGCCAGCTCCGGTTTGACAATCCGCAGCCGGCGTGTTTGCCTGCAAGCTGCAGGAGCTAGCCCTGGCAGGGGCAAGGACGGCCGGAGCCCTCGGCGCCGGCACGACGAGCGGGAGACCGATGACGACGGACGAGCGGCATCTGAGGAGCGGCTCGAGCCGCGACGCCCGGCGTCCGCTGAGAGCCGTTCCGCGGCGGCTGTGGACCCGGCTGTCGATCCTGGCCGGCATCGGCCTCGCGGCGGCGGTCGCAGTGCTGACGATGGGAGGGGCCGCACAAGCGACGGTCAACCCGGGCACTCGGCTCGTTGCCGGCTACCTGGATGGTCTGCCGCTGGCCACCCGGCTTGGCGCGGCTCCTGCCTCGCACACGATGACGATCGGCGTTGAGTTGCAGCGCCCGGACGCAGCCGGCGAGCTCGCGCTCTACGAGGAGATGTACCGGCGAGAGAGCCCCGAATTCCATCACTTCCTGACGCCTGCGCAGTTCAATCGCCGCTTCGGCGTGCGCCCCGCGCAGAGCGCCGCTGTTCGCCACTGGCTGACTTCCGGCGGGCTCACGATCCAGACGGCGTCCGGGGACTACTTCACGGCCCACGGCACTGTCGCCCAGCTCGACCGGCTGCTCGACGTGAACATCGGCCGCTACACGTTCAAGGGCAAGGGCTTCGTCGCCAACGATGCCCCACCGTCGGTTCCCGACTCCCTTCCGGTCGCGGGAATTGCCGGTCTGGACACCATCAACCGGTTCACGCTGAACGCGCTTCACGGCCACATGCTGAAGCGACTCGCTGCGCTCGGACACGCGGCCGCGCCTCACGATCCGGTCGCCGCGGCCCGAGCGGTCGGTCCGCAGGCCGGAAACGAGAACGAGTTCACACCCCAGGAGCTGTGGGGGATCTACAACGACCCCGGTGCCGCCTCGCTGACCAAGTCCGACGGGACGAGCTCGGCATCGGCGCTTGAGAACTCATCGGTGTCGCTCGGACAGGGTCAGGTGATGGGGATCTTCGGGGAGGGCGAGACCTCGAGCGTGGTCGCCCAGCTGCGGCTGTTCGAAACGGCGATGGGATTCCCGAAGGTACCCGTCCGCACGGTGCACGACCGAAGGAGGGCCAGACTCGGACTACGGCGACAACACGGGCGCGATCGAGTGGTACCTGGACTCGCAGTCCTCCACCGGCATGGCGCCGGACGCCTCTCAGCTCGACTTCTACTTCGCCAAGACCCTGTTCGACGCCGACATCTTCGCGGACTTCAACGACGTGGGCGAACGACGCGAGCGGTCCGCGCGAGATGAACGCGAGCTCGGCGAGTGCGAGGCGAACCCGACCAACCCGTCGACCGGTCCCCTCGCCCAGCAGCCGTACGGCACGGAGCTCGGCGACAAGCTCGCAGGCGATGGGCGACCCGATCCTTTCGTCAGGCGGCGATGGAGGGGCGGACGCTGTTCGCCTCCGCCGGCGACACCGGCTCCGGTTGCCCCGAGCTCGTGGCGCCGGTCGCCGGCGCCGGCAATGGCGCGGCGATTCAGCCGGTACCGTTCGTCGGTTACCCGTGCGACAGCCAGTACGTCGTCTGCGTCGGCGGCACCGTCGTCTCGGCCAACGGAACCACCTACCCGCAGCAGCGCAACGCACCGCCGAGACCCCTGGACCTATTCCGGCGGGGGCAGCAGCCACTTCATCACCGAGCCCGCCTATCAGCAGGGCGTGGCGAACGTCAACCTTCCGTGCGTCAGCACGCCCACCGGCAGTCCGTACACCCCCGGAAGCGCCCCGACCTGCCGCGGCATTCCCGACGTGGCCGACCTGTCGGGCAACGTCACCGGCGACGGCTACTTCATATACATCGACGGCGAGCCGTCGAGCGAGGGTGGCACGAGCCTCTCGAGCCCGCTGATGCTCGGACAGTGGGCGCGGGTCCAGGCCGCCGCCTCGAAGACGGTCGCGAGCAAGGGCGGCGTCGGCTTCGCCGACCCCCTCATCTATGCCCAGGCGAAGGATGCCGATACGTGCAGCGCGACGCCGTGCGCCGGCGCCCGGTTTACAACCGTGACTTCTTCGACGTGACCGATTCGGAGTTCGGAGCGGGCAACGGGGCCTACCAGCCCAGTCCCGGATGGGATTACGCGAGCGGTTGGGGAGCGCTCAACGTGGCCAATTTCACCCAGGACGTCGATGGCACCACGACGGCCGCGGAGGCGGCCGCCGGCCCCGAGCACGAGGCCGTCCAGGTCTCCACCGCGACGATCACCAGCCCGACCGGCAACGCCACCGACCCGGCCGACGTGAGCATCGGCAACGAGCCCTCGCTCGACCTCACGAAGGCCACGCTGACGACCTCCTCGGACGGCTCGACGATCATCGCGACCCTCACCAGTCCCTCGCTCGGCTCCTCGCCGCCTGCGGACGCGTCCGGAGGCAACACGTTCATCGTGGCCTGGGAGTACAACGGCGAGGTGTATTACGCCAAGGCCAACCAGCCCAGCGCGGACTCGTTCACCTACACCTCCGGCAATACCGGGACCTACGGCAAGTCGAGCACCTACGGCTACAACGACACTGCGAGCACCGCGGCGACTGGGAGCTTTGATGCCACCAGCCACACGATCACGATCAAGGTGCCCGCCAAGGAGGTCGGCTCGCCGAGCTTGGGCTCGGCCCTCACCGTCCCGCAGGCGTTCGATCAGCTGGACGGGACCCCAGTCGACCTCGCCCTCACCACCGACAGCTCGGACGCGGTCGCCCCGATCTCGCAGGACGGCGGCAAAGCGGATTCGATCGGCGAGGAGGTGATCGTGGGGGGCGCGGCGACCGGAGTCGCGAGCGGCTCGGGAACGTTCGGCGGCCCGACATGCAAGGCAGGCGGCCCCGTCGTACATGCCCGCGCGCGCATCAGTGCTCGCGGGCTCACCGCTAGGGGCGTTTCCTCGAACCGCGGCTGCGGTGGCCACATCGTCTCCGTTGGCGTCGCACTGGCGCGGTCGGTCGGCCACAGGTGCCGGTTCCTCGGGGCCAACGGCAAGTTCGGCCGGGTCACCAGCTGCACACCGAGGGACTTCCTGCGCGCTCGCGGCACGACGCGGTGGACATACGGGCGGCGGCTGCGCCTCGCCAAGGGCGTCTACCTCGTGTGGGCGCACGCGACCAACTCCAAGCGACAGACGACCCGCAACACGGCGCACAAGCACATCTTCATGCGCTTGCGCTGAGCGCTGAGCGCTCCCGGTCGATCAGGCGCTCACACGACGGGACTCGCTCCTTGCGGCGGCGTACCGGGAGCGGGCTGCGATGGTGAGGGAGGTGTCCGCGGCGAACCGTTGTCGCCGGGCTCGTCCGACGCTCGCAGCCAGTCAACGATGCGGCCGTCTCGAATCAGGAAGTTGACTCGCGCGGTCTGGCCGGTACCCGAGCCGCAACCCTGCTCGCCGCCGGGACCAGAGCGATTGGTGAGTCTGAACAGAGCATTGACGTACGGTCCCCGTCTGTGTGCCGAGAGATACATCGCGCCGCATGGCAGCGCTGCGTTGGCGATCTTCACCTGCGCAACGCTGTGCAGCACGATCGGCGCGCCGTCCCCCACGAAAAAGACGCTCGGGATGCGAAAGTACCGGGCGGCAGCAGCCACATGCCCCGCGCGCAGCGCCTCAGACCATCCCTTGATCACGCTCACCACGGCCGGGGGAACGCCCAGTGATCCGCTCGGCGAAGCGGCTCCCAAGCTCCGATGCGAAGACACGCCGGTCGAACCGCAGGCCGGGACCACGACCGCCAACGCCGCAACCACAACCAGCAGCTTTCCGGACACCATGCCGGCCCGCGACATACAGCGATCATCGCAGGCCGGCTGAACCGCCACGGGCGCGGTGCCGACGCCGCTGTGGTCGCCTGAGAGCTCAGACTGCCGCGGATCAGCCTCGACCTCCCGTCGGCACGGGATGGCTGCCCGGTGCAGCCTGGTGAGCGATGGTGCCGTCGCCTTAACCGAAACGCCCCCCGCTGGCGCGGAGGGCGGTTCGAATTCCTCGTATAGGTGGAGACGGTGGGAATTGAACCCACGTCCGCGGTCGCGTAAGAGATGGCGTCTACGAGTGTGTCCGGCGCTCTGATCTCACCCTCTACTCGCCACGCCGGCGGGGTTGTAGAGGGCCAGCTCCGAAAAATGTCCTCGGATCGGTCGGAGCGAGCCTCACCGAGCAAGCCTGCTGATTGATCCCGGATCCTCCGCCGCAGGCGAACGAAGGGCGAGATGACGTTCGGCTAGTGCCTAAGCAGCCAGACCGAGGTCAAAGCTGTGCGTGTCCGCACGTATTGTTTCCGGGGGTTTTACGAGGCCACCCGGAACCTCGACTCGCAACCACCCCCACGATCCGACCACGTCGAAGCCAGTCGTCCCCGGGGGTTATGTCTGTGCCTTGAGTATAGCCTCGCAGTGGTGAACGTGGCAATCGGCACAAGCGCCCCGCGTGGAGGGCCGCGCGCTGGCCGAGCCTTTCCGAAAAACCTCGTAAGACCGCCGGAAACGCGATCGCCCCTGCCACAATCAATACCGATGGAATCAAGTGGTGCATGGTGGCCGGCGCCGTTGCAGGCGCCTGCGGAGCGGTCCGCAGAGCCCGAGGCCGCTGAGTTCCGGTGGCAGCCGCCGGCCGAGCCTGCCGCTCCCCCAAGCAGTCGCGCCTCAGGCGGCGCCTCGGCCCCGCACTCGCGGCGATCGTGGCCTTCCTGGCCAAGTTCAAGGCGATCCTGCTGCTGCTCCCGAAGCTGAAGCTGCTGACGACCGCTGGGACGATGCTCGTGTCGGTCGCCGCCTATAGCTTCGTGTTTGGATGGCCGTTCGCGGCGGGCTTCGTCGTGCTCATCCTCGTCCACGAGATGGGTCACGTGATCCAGCTGCGCCGCGAGGGGATCAAGGCGAGCGCGCCGATGTTCATCCCGTTCCTCGGAGCGGTGATCAGCGCGAAGTCGCTCGGCGAGAACGCCACCGCCGAGGCGCGCGTCGGGCTCGCCGGCCCGGTCCTCGGCAGCCTCGGTGCCGCCGCCTGCATCGTCGTCTGGCAGCTCACCGGGAGCGATGTATGGCGTGCGCTCGCGTTCACGGGCTTCTTCCTGAACCTCTTCAACCTGCTGCCGGTCGTGCCCCTCGACGGCGGCCGGGCGATGGCCGCGATGGCGCCCTGGATGTGGTTCCTCGGATTCGCGGCGATGATCCCGCTCGCGATCCTCTTCCCCAACCCGATCATCTTCCTGATCGTCCTGGTCGCCGGGTACGAGACGTACAAGCGGTGGAAGCTCCGCAAGACCGGCGGCGCAGCCCAAGAGGCGTACTACCGCGTGAAGCCCCTGCACCGCGCGCTCGTGGCAGCGGTCTACCTGGGCCTGATCGGCCTACTGGTCGTCGGGATGGACGCGACCCACCTCGCGCGCACGTTCGGCTAGACCTAGGCGACGCGCGTCAGACGCCAGGCGGAGGAGGTCCGGGAGGCGGCCGGCGAGTGTCGTAGGGGTCATACCGCTCGGCCTCACGGGACCACAGGAACGTGTACAGGATCGACAGGCCGAGACCGACCAGGCCGACGATGAACACGACTGTCCCGGCCGTCTGGATATCGAAGCCATTCACGTGCGCCGTGACGGCCCACTTCATGATGGCCCCGATCGCGATCAGCACAATTGCAGCCCCGATGGTCATGAAAAGGGTCCTACCCCCTTCTCCCAACTGCTACGCGCGCTGGTAAATACCGGATACCGCTGCGCGCCACGCCGGCGCGGCGCCCAGCGCCCCCTACCGCTGCGCCTCCCGCAGCTCCCGCGCGACCTCCCGCGCCGTGTCGCGCTTGCGGATAGCCTCGCGCTTGTCGTAGACGTCCTTGCCCTTCGCCAGCGCGATCTCCACCTTCGCGCGGGACCCGGGCTCGGAGAAGTACACCCTTGTCGGGACGATCGTGAGCCCCCGCTCGCGGGTCGCTCCGATCAGGCGGTCGATCTCGTTGCGGTGCAGGAGCAGCTTGCGGTCCCGCTCGGGATCGTGGTTGTCCCGGGAGGCCGGGCCGTACGGGGCGATGTACGTGCCGATCAGCCACACCTCTCCGTCGCGGACCATGGCGTAGGCGTCCTTGAGCTGAACGTTGCCCTCGCGCACCGACTTGACCTCCGTGCCCGTGAGGACCAACCCGGCCTCGAACCGGTCGAGCAGGTTGTAACGGAACGAGGCCTGGCGGTTTGTCGCCACATCCCCCGCCGCGGCCTTGCGCTTGCGGCCCTTGGCCATCAGCGCGCCCCCCGCTCCCGGCCGGGTGTTGCCGCTCCCCGTCCCCGGTCGCCGTCACGCTCGTCCTCCTCGACGGCCAACAGGTCCACGCGACCCCGCGGCGCATCGACCCGCGACACCTCCACGCGGATCGGATCGCCGAGGCGCAGCGTACCGCCGGTGCGCGCCCCGACGAGCATCGTCCCCTCCTCGCCCAGCTCCCACCAGTCGCCGCGCATCCGCCTGACCGGCAGCATGCCCTCAAAGATCAGTTGGGGACCAAACGCGATGAACGCGCCCGCCCCGATCAGCCCGACCACCTCACCATCGAACGGCACATCGCGACCGGACTCGCGCAGCACGCGCTCGAGCAGGAAGCACAGCGCGACGTCGTCGGCGTCGCGCTCGACCACCATCGCCTCGCGCTCGCGCCCCGAGGTCCAAGGCCCGGCGGCGGCCACGAACGACGCGTCGGGAGCCGGCACGTCGCCGGTGACGACCGAGAGCAGCGCGCGGTGGCAGATCAGGTCCGGATACCGCCGGATCGGCGAGGTGAAGTGGCAGTACCGCGGCGACTGCAGCCCCGCGTGACCGAGATTGCGGTTGTCGTAGTACGCCGGCTTGAGCGCGCGCAGCACCAGGCTCGTCAGCGCTCTTCGCCCGTGGCCATGGGCAGAGACCCATCGGTCGACGAGCTGCGAGGCCTCCCCCACGATCTCGGCCGCCTGCTGCGGAGTGAGCGCTCCGTTGGGCACCGGCGGCGTCGGGATCCCCAGCGACGCCAGCTGTTCGACCAGGCGCTCCGCCGCGGCGCCATCCGGTCGCTCGTGCACCCGGTAGAGCGCCGGGACCTTGCGCGCTTCCAGCAGCCCGGCGACCTGTTCGTTGGCTGCGATCATCAGGTGCTCGATCAGGCGATGTGCCTCCGTCTGCATGGTCTCCTCGGCCCGAACCACGTTGCCCGCGCGGTCGAAGCCGAAGTCGGGCTCGGATGACTCGAGCGTGATCGCCGCCTGAGCCGCCCGCCGGGCCGCCAGGCCGGCCGCGGCCTGGCGCGCCGCGGCGAGCGGCTCCGCCCACGGCTCGCGGGCTCGCTCCTGGCCCGAGAAGATCCGGTCCACCTGGGCGTAGTCGAGCCGCTCGTCGGAGCGGATCACGGTGCGATGAAACGCGCTGCTCTTGACGCGATCGCCGTCGATCAACATCTCGACGGTGACGGTCAGCCGATCCTCTCCCGGGACCAGCGAGCACGCGTCGTTCGACAGAGCCTCGGGCAGCATCGGCTCGACCGCGCCCGGAACGTAGACGCTGGTCGCTCGCCTATAGGCCTCGCGATCGACGAGGTCCCGTGGGCTCACGAACGCCGAGACGTCGGCGATATGGACCCACACTCGCACCGCGCCATCAGCCTCCCGCTGGGCGGAGATCGCATCGTCGAAATCCCGTGCGCTCGCCGGGTCGATCGTGAAGGTCGGCATCCCTCGAAGATCACGGCGGCCCCCCGCACGATCGAGCTGGCCGTCGCTCGCGGCAGTCCGCGCCCGGTGCTCAACCGCCGGGTCGAATGAGCGTCTCAGCCCGCGGTGCACCATCAGCGCCTCGATCACGTCCCGAGCCACCTCCGGGCGCCCGAGCCTGCGCGCGATCGTCGCGCGCCCACCATCCCGGCCGTTGCGGCGCGCGGCGGGCTTGACGACCACCAGATCGCCGACGTCTGTGCGGCGGTCGCGATTCACCGCCAGCCGCGGGCCGGGGTCGAAGAACGGCTCGGCCACCAGGAACTTCCCTCGCCGCTCGATCACCGCGACCCGCCCGGCGTCGGCCGCGCGTGGATCGGCGACGCTCACCTCAGCTTCTCGGCGACCGTGCGCTCTGCCACCGTCAGCGCCTGGTCGCCCCGAGCGTGGGGGTTGTCGACCGCGTACACGTTTGGCTCGATCCCACCGCCCTCGCGGACGCCGCCGCCGCCAAGGTTCTGGCCGTTGGGCGTGAAGTACTCGCCGACCGTGATGTCGAGCGCCCCGCCGTTGGACAGGGGCTCGATCTCCTGGAAGACGCCCTTCCCGTAGGTGTGGGTTCCGACGACCGTTGCCCGCCCGCGATCCTTCAGGGCTCCGGTCACGATCTCCGCCGCCGAGGCGGTGTCACGGTCGACCAGGACGACCATCGGAATGCTCGTCGAGATCGCCTTCCCTGTCGCCATGTAGACCTGCCGGGGCTGGTTGCGACCGTCGGTCGAGACGATCGTCCCGTCCGGAATGAAGATGCTCGCCACGTTGACGGCCTCGTTGAGCAGTCCACCGCCGTTCTCCCGCAGGTCGAGGACCAGCGCGCGGGCCCCCGACCGCAGCACCTTCTGAACGTCTGAGCGAAGCTCGGCCCCCGAGCCGTCGGTGAACGCGGTCAGTGACACATCGCCGATCTTGATCCCCTTGTAGGTGACGATCGTGCCGCTGGCCACGGGCACGGCTAGCTTGGCGCGCACGATCGAGACCACCCTGTCGCTGTGGCCGGAGCGCACCGTCAGGACCACGTGCGTGCCGGCCGGCCCTCTGATCAGCCGGGAGGCAAAATCGGCCGGACGGTTGGACAGCGACGTCCCGCCGACCTTGATGATCACGTCGTCGTGCGAGAGACCGGCCCGGGCCGCCGGTGAGCCCGGGAACACGTCGACGATCCGCAGGCCGTCCGGATCGGGCACCACATCAATCCCTACGCCGCTCAGGTGGGGGTTCGACTGGTCGAGGAACGACCGGTACGCCGTCGGGTCGTAGTAGTGGGAGTAGGGATCGTTGAGGCTCGTCACCATCGCCGAGATACCCCTGTTAAGCAGCGCGTTGCGGTTCAGCTGCCGGTAGTAGTCCCGGGTGATGATGTCCAGTGCCTGGTTGACGAGCGGGCCGCCGGAGTCCGCGACAAAGAAGCTCCGAACCGAACCTGGCAGCCAGCTCGGATGACCTCCGAGCCAGATCCCGACCACGAGCAGGAGCACGCCGGCGACGAGCCGTAGCCAGAGCCGCTGCACGCTGGAAGAGCGAGACGTCATCATCACCAGAGTAGCCGGGCGCAGACGGCTGATTGCCCGTCCCGCCGGCGCTCACCGGGCGGCGTCGACGCGCCAGCGCCGACCTGCCTCAGACCCTCAGGAAGCGACGCAGCGAGAGCCCGGAGCCGAACGCCGAGACCGCCATGCTCGCCGCCAGCATCACCGCGATCAGCGCGGGGAACGGAATCGTCCTGATCTGGGCGACCAGCGACCATCCGGAGAACAGCGGGTCGAGCAGCGCGAGCTTGGTCACTCCGAGCACCACGATCGCGAGCACGCCTCCGGCGGCGCCGACGATCAGGCCCTCGATCACGAACGGCCAGCGGATGAACCAGTCGGTGGCTCCCACCAGCTTCATCACTTCCACCTCTCTGCGCCGCGCGTACAGCGACAGGCGGATCGTGTTCGCGATCAGCAGAACGGACGCGATCGTCAGCAGCGCTGCAAACGCCAGGCCGCCCCACTTGACCGCAGAGGTCAGCTCGAGTGCCTTCTTCGTGTAGCCCTTCTTGTTCGAGACCGTCTGGATCGACGGATCGATCACGCCGCCGCCCGGGGTGAGCGCCGAGCGGATCGCCAGCACGTTGGCCGGGTTGTCCGGGATCACGTGGTAGGTGTCGGGCAGCGGGTTGGTGCCGAGCAGCTGATAGGCCGCGGGGTTCTGCTTGGACTGCTGGGCGTAGGCCTGGGCCTTGGACTCGAACTGGACCGATTTGACGTGCGGGATCGCGACGATCTCCTTGCGCACCCGAGCCTCGTCTCCGGAGGTGGCGGTGTTCCTCATGTAGACGTCCACGATCAGACGGCCCCTGACGGTATTCGCGGCGTCGTTGGTGACCTCGACGGCGGGGATGAAGACCCCGACCACCAGTGTCGTCACCAGCACCGTCGCCAGCGCCGCGAACGTCGGCGCGGCGTTGCGCCGCATCGCGCGGGTCGCCTCGCGCAGGAAGAACGCGATCCGCACGCCTATCGGTCCTCGTCCGAGCCGGAACCGATGTCGATGCCGGGGGGCCGGCTCGACGGCGAGCGCATCCGCTGCGCAAACTCCCTTGTCGTCTCGTCGCGGGTGTAGAGGCCGGTGGCCTCATCGCGGACGATCCGGCCCCGGGACAGCTCGAGCACGCGCCGGCGCATCTTGTCGACCATCGCCTGGTCGTGCGTCGCCACGAGCACGGTGGTGCCGGTCCGGTTGATCCGGTAGAGCAGCCGCATGATGTCAATGCTGGTCTCCGGGTCGAGGTTCCCAGTGGGCTCGTCCGCCAGCAGCAGCGACGGGTGGTTGACGAACGCGCGCGCGATCGAGACGCGCTGCTGCTCGCCACCAGAGAGCTGGTCGGGGTAGTTGTGGAGCTTGGTCGAGAGTCCGGTCAGGCGCAGGATGTCGGGCACCTTCGCGCGGATCTCGCGGCGGCCGCCGCCCGTAACCTGGATTGCGTAGGCGACGTTCTCGTACACGGTCCGGTTCGGGAGCAGCTTGAAGTCCTGGAAGACGACGCCGATGTTGCGTCGGTAGAACGGGATCCGCTTGCGCCCCACCTCATTGAGATCGTGACCCGCCACGCGAATCGTCCCCTCTGTGGGGTCGATCTCCTTGATCAGCAGCCGCATCACCGTCGACTTGCCCGACCCCGTCGAGCCGACGAGGAACACGAAGTCGCCGCGGTCGATCGCGAACGTCGCCTGGTCGAGCCCGATGTCGCGGGCGTAGCGCTTGGCCACGCCACGGAACTCGACCATCGCGGGACCGCCGCCGGCCTCGCGCGTGTCCTGCTTGTGCGCCCGTGGAGCGCCGACGGGTGACGGCGCCCTGGGCGTGGTGACCCGGGTGCCGCTCCGGTGCCTGGATTCAGAGGTAGCCATCGGGCGAGCAGACTAGCGAGCAAAAATCCCCCAGGTGCCGCGGAAGGCCCTCTGCAACAGGATTTGCAGATCGGGGGTCCGGGTCGCGGCTGGCCTGGTCGCTACCGTTGTCGAGGATGGCTTCGATCACATCCACGACGCTGTCCAACGAGCTGCCCCTCTATCGCATCGAGGTCCCGGGGACGCGGTCGGTGACGATCCTCGTGGCGTTCGACGCGGGCGCCCGCACCGAGCGGCCCGAGGAGAACGGGATGGCGCATTTCCTCGAACACCTCGTGTTCAAGGGCGGCGAGAAGTTCCCCACCTATCGCGACGTGAACCAGGCGGCGGAGGGAATCGGCGCGGTGCTGAACGCGTACACCAGCCACGATCTCGTCGCCTTCCACATCACTGCGCGTGCGGAGCGTGCGCTCGAGGCCGCCGACCTGCTGAGCGATTTCGTGGGCCGGCCGCGGATCGATGCCGGGGAGCTCGACCGTGAGCGCGGCGTGGTGGTGCAGGAGATCGCGCGCGCCAACGATCAGCCGGCGGTGATGGCCGAGCACCTGATCGACGAGGCTGCCTTCGGCGACCATCCGCTCGGACGGCCGGTGCTCGGCTCGACCGAGCACATCCGGGACGAGTTCACGCGCGAGGGGATCGTCGCGTTCCGCTCGCGACGATGGTCCCCGGCGCGCGGCGGAGCGTTCGTGGTCGGCAACCTCGAGGCCCTCGATGGCGAGCTCACGGAGCTGTTCGCGCGATTCCCCGACCACCCCGACCCCGAGCCGTATGAGCCCGCCCCGCCACTCGAGCCTCGAGTGCTCGTGCGCGAGCGCGACTCCAGCCAGTCGCACCTGCGGATGTCCTACCGGCCCGGGATCGAGGTCCACGACCCTCGCCGGCGCGCCGCGCTCGCGATCTACTCGACGCTGCTGGGCGGTTCGATGGCCTCGCGCCTGTTCGACGAGATCCGCGAGCAACGCGGGCTCGCGTATTCCGTCCACTCGGCCGCCCATGCTTACGCCGACGTGCCGGTGCTGCAAATCTCCGCGGGCCTCGACTCGAGCAAGTGCATCGAGGCCTACGCGCGCATGCGGGAGATCGTCACCGAGCTGCGTGAGGCCGGGCCGACGACGGAGGAGGTCGAGCGAGCCCGAGCCTACGCCGCCGGGGCGCGGGCGATCGCGTTCGAGAACACCGGCGCGGTCGCACGCTACGCGGCGCAGCAGAAGATCGTCTACGGCGAGGACGTCGATCCCGACCGGGCGATCGCGATTCTCGACGAGGTGAGCTTCGACGAGGTGGCGCAGGCCGCCGCGACCGTCAGCGAGGGCTTGGCGGTGGCCTGCGTGGGTCCCCACACGGTGGAGGATTTCGCGTCCGTCTGACCAAGGGCATCTTCGTAGGGGGCCTGGTCGGGATCGCGCTCGGGGGCTGCGGTGGCAGCTCGCACGCCAGCGCGCCCCGAACGTCCAGCTCGCCGACCACGCTGCAGGCCGGCACCACGCATCCCGCGGCGCCCAAGCGGCCGGCGACGCCGCTGGCCGTGCTCGAGCTCGACAGCGGGCTCGCGGCGCCGCTGCGCGCCGCGGGCCCGAACATCGGGGCGGTCGTCTACGACGTCACCGCGGGGCGGCAGCTGTTCTCCCTTCACGACCAGGTCAAGCGGCCCCCGGCATCGGTCGAGAAGCTCTACACGTCGGTGGCGGCGCTGACCGAGATGGGGCCCGAGGCGGAAATCCACACCTCCGTCCTCGGCACCGGCCATCTCGGGCCCGGTGGCGTCTGGCACGGCGACCTCTACCTGCGCGGGGGCGGCGATCCCACGTTCGGCGATGGCACCTTCAACCGCGTGTGGGAGCAGGGCTACGGACCGACTGCGGTCGAGCTGACGCAGCAGCTCTCGGCGCACGGGATCCGGGCCCTCACGGGAGCGGTGATCGGCGACGCCTCCCTGTTCGACTCCCGCCGCGGGGGGCCCTCGAGCGATTTCGCCGCTGACATTCCCGACCTCGGCGGGCAGCTGGCGGCACTGACCTACGACCACGGCGCGACCAGCGGCAGACTCAGTCCGGGCGCATTCGCCGCGAAGGAGCTGGTGCTGACGATGCGCGGGGCGCACATCCTCGCCAACGCCGCGGCGTTCACGGCGAGGACCCCACACGATGCCCGCAGGCTCGCGGTTGTCGCCTCTCCGCCGATGTCGGTGCTGCTCAAGCTGATGGACGTCCCCTCGGACGACTTCTTCGCCGAGATGCTCACGAAGCTGCTGGGCGTGCATTACGGCACGGGCGGGACGACCAAGGATGGAGCCGACATGATCGCGAGCGCGATCGCCGGCTTCGGCGTGCATCCGAAGATCGTCGACGGCTCGGGGTTGTCGCGGTCTGATCAGTCGAGTCCGCTCGAGGTCGTCGACCTCCTGCGCTCGGTGTACGGGACACCAACCGGCCGGACGCTGCGCGCGTCCCTTCCGGTCCTCGGCATCAACGGGACGACGAGGCGGATCGGGGTGAACACCGCGGCCCAGGGGCGGTGCGTCGCGAAGACCGGCACGCTGGACTACGTGACGAACCTCGCGGGCTACTGCCACAGCCATGGTGGTCACGTGCTCGCGTTCGCGCTGTTCCTCGACGGTCCGAGCAACGAGACCGCGATCCAGCTGCTCAGCCGGATGGTCGGCCCGATCGCGCGCTACTAAAGACGTTGCGTAGGGGCCGCTTCGCCGCGAGAATCGCAGAGGTGGAGGCCGCTGCCGACCTCAACCGCTACGAGCTGCGCAGGTACCTCGACCGCGTCGGCGACCGCTGGCCGATTGAGACGGCCCTGCTGGGCGGCGCACGGGTGGCGGACCTTCGCGGTGCCCCAAGCCAGCGCGAGCGCGGTCCGGAGTACGTCCTCGTGCTGGTTTCGGCCGCGTACGACGGGATGCCGTGGCTCGAGCGCGTCTATCAGGCCGGCGCCCTGTGGGACGCGCTCGAGATGGGGAGCGCAGCCGAGGTTCACTGCTACACGCCGATTGAGTTCGACCGCAAGCGCCAGACGCTTCCCGCGGTGCGCGCGGCCGCCGACACCGGCCTCGACCTGCTCGCGATCAGCTGATCGCGACCATCCGCTCGATCGGTAGCCGAGCCCGGTCGGCGATCCCCGGTGAGACCTTCACCTCGTGGACCCCGTCGCGCAGGGAGTCGCGCAGCTTGGGAAGGGTGATCATCTTCATGAACCGGCAGTGGGCGGCCTCGTTGGCGGCGATGAACTCCGTATCGGGCGCGGCCTGCCGCAACGGATGGAGCATTCCCGTCTCGGTCGCGACGATCGCGGTCCCGCCGGGCCGCGCCTCCGCGTACTTGAGCATCCCTCCCGTCGAGAGCATGTGCACGCCCTCGGAGTCGACGTCCCCGGCTGCGACGTACTCCATCACGCTCGTCGAGCAGCCGCACTCGGGGTGGATCAGGAAATCCGCGCCGGGGTGCGCAGCGCGAACCGCCCGGATGTCGTCGGGCCGGATCCCCGCGTGGACGTGGCACTCGCCGTCCCACACGTGCATCGGGCGCCCCAGCATCTTCTCCACATACGCGCCGAGGAACATGTCCGGCCCGAACAGGATCTCCGTGTCCTCGCCGTGCTCGCGCAGGATGTGCTCGACGACCTTGACCGCGTTCGCCGACGTGCAGCAGTAGTCGGTCTCCGCCTTCACCTCGGCGGTCGTGTTGACGTACATCACGACCACCGCGCCCGGGTGGCGCGCCTTCCAACCGCGGAGCTGCTCGGCAGTGATCGAGTCGGCGAGCGAGCAGCCCGCCTCTAGGTCGGGGATCAGCACCTGCTTGTCCGGGCAGAGGATCGAGGCCGTCTCCGCCATGAAGTGCACGCCGCAGAAGACGATCGTGCCCGCACCGGCCCGCGCCGCCTGCTGGGAGAGTCCCAGCGAGTCGCCGACGTAGTCCGCGACCTCCTGGACCTCCGGGAGCTGGTAGTTATGCGCGAGGATCACCGCATCGCGCTCGCGGGCCAGCGCCCGGACCTCGTCCTTGAGGGCAGGGATGTTCTCCAGCATCAGCGGTCCGTCGTTCGTACCGAGCATCGGTAGGTTCATTGCGGAAGCGGTTGGAGGATCAGGCTGAAGTCGAGTGCAGGAGCACTGTGGGTCAACGCACCCACCGAGATGAATTGTACGCCGGTGGTCGCGATCTCCCGGACCGTTTCGAGCGTCGCGCCCCCGCTGGCCTCGAGCTCCGCCTTCCCGGCGACGTGATCGACGGCGACTCGGAGCTGCTCCGGATCCATGTTGTCCAGGAGGATCCGCGGAGCGCCGGCCGCGAGCACCTCGTCCACCTCCTCGAGCGTGCGGCACTCGACCTCGAGCGGCAGCTCCGGAGCCCGCTCCCCCGCCCGGCGAACGGCCTCCCCCACCCCTCCGGCGAGCGCGGCGTGGTTCTCCTTGATCAGGATCGCGTCGTACAGGCCGGCGCGGTGGTTGGTGGCGCCACCGGCCGCGACGGCCGCCTTCTCCAGCTCGCGGAGCCCGGGCGTCGTCTTGCGCGTGTCGAGGATCACGGCGTCGGTTCCCTCGACGGCGCGGACCGCCCGCGCCGCCATCGTCGCGACTCCCGACAGGCGCTGGAGGAAGTTCAGCGCGGTCCGCTCGCCGGTGAGGATCGCGCGCGCCGATCCCTCGATCTCGAGCACCGCTCCCCCCTCCCGCCAACGGCCCTCCTCGGCCATCAGCTCGAACCCGACTCCGGGATCGAGCCGACGGAACGTGGCCTGCACGAGCGCGATCCCGAATACGACGCCAGGGGCCTTCTGTGTGATCAGCCCACGCGCGAGCGCGCCCTCGGGGACCGTCGCCTGGGTCGTGACGTCCCCCGTCCCGACGTCCTCGGCCAGCGCGCGTGCCACCGTCTCCTCGATCACCGACTGCTCCACGTCAGCCGGTCGCCTCGACGAGCACCCGCACGGTCTCGAAGCTGGGATCGGTCGCGCCGTGAAGGCGAGCCCCTGCCGAGGTGAGCTCCCGCAGGTACGCGACCACCTCGGCCGTGATCCGTTCGCCCGGGAGCAGCGCAGGGACCCCAGGGGGGTAGCCGGCGATGCTTTCCGCGGAGATCCTCCCGATCGCCGCGTCGACCGGTACGGCCTCCCCCTCCCCCAGGAACGCCTCCCGAGGCGGGATCGCCGTCTCGTGCTCGAGCGCGACGGGCGGCCGCGCCACCACCGCAGTTTCGCCGGGTCTCGAGATCGCACGCACGGTCTCGGCGAAGTCGTGCGAGAGCCGCTCGAGCGGATCGACGGTCTGCCCGATGCCGAGCACCAGCACCAACGTCGCATGCGTGGCGAGCTCGACGTAGATGTCGAACGAGCCGCGGAGCGCGGCCGCGACCTCGTAGCCCGTGCAGCCGGTTCCGCGGACGTCGATCACGATCCGCAGGGGGTCCCAGCCCGCGATCCCCGGCCGCCCGACCAGACCCTCCCCCACCACCGAGCATCCCGGAACCGCGTCGATCGCCACCCGCGCTTCCTCGGACGCGCGAATCGTTCGGTCGAGCAACGCCTCGCCGTGAACGGCGAGCTGCCGCCGGGCGGCGTCGAGCGAGGCCATCAGCAGCGCGCTCGGGCTGGTCGAGCGGACCAGCCGCACCGCCCGCGCGACCGCGCCGATCTCGATCAGGTCCGTACGGGCGACCATCAGCATCGCCGACTGCGTGAGGCTCCCCACGATCTTGTGCGTTGAGGCGAGCATCGCGTCGGCACCGACCGCGAGCGGCGAGGGCGGCAGCTGCGGGTGAAAGCCGAAGTGCGCGCCCCAGGCGTTGTCGACGATCAGCGCGGCACCCGCGCGATGCGCCACCGCGGCGCATTCCCCGACGTCGGCGGCCATCCCGTAGTAGGTGGGCGAGACGATGAACGCCGCGCGCGACTCCGGGGTTCGCTTCAGTGCCTGCTCGAGCGCCTCCGGGGTGACGCCGTGGGCCATCCCCAGCTCGGGGTCGTACTCGGGGGCGACCCAGCTCGGGACACCACCGCTCAGGATCAGCCCGTCGACCATGCTCGCGTGGGAGTTGCGCTGCAGCACGATCTGCGTGTCAGGCGGAGCCAGCGCCAGGCATAGAGCGTGGTTGCCCTGCGTCGCTCCGTTGGTCAAGAACCAGGTCCGCTCTGCCCCGTAGGCCTCGGCCGCGAGCCGCTCGGCCCGCTCGTAAGGCGTGGGCGAGGGCCCGAGGTCGATTCCCTCGATGTCCTGCGGGACGTCGAGCAGCAGCGCACGGTCGCCAAACGCGGTCCGTAGCCCCGGATCGGCGCCCTCCCCTCCCTTGTGCCCGGGAATGTGGAAGCGGGTCGAGCCGCGGAAGCCATACGCGGTGACCGCCTCCAGATACGGGGCGGTCGGCTGGGTCGATGTCACCGGCCGCCTCGCTCGGCGCCCTCAGCGGCCACCTGGTGCAGGTATGCGCGCGCGAAGCCGTCGAGATCGCCGTCGAGCACCCGGGCGACGTCGCCGACCTCGAAGTTGGTCCGGTGGTCCTTGACCATCGAATAGGGATGCAACACGTACGAGCGGATC
The DNA here is from genome assembly GCA_963695965.1 of uncultured Solirubrobacterales bacterium. Classification (GTDB taxonomy): domain Bacteria; phylum Actinomycetota; class Thermoleophilia; order Solirubrobacterales; family Solirubrobacteraceae; genus Palsa-465. The sequence continues at coordinate 62,230 of CAVOIU010000040.1, read as the reverse complement.
TGGGAGCCGAAGTTGACGTCCTGGGCCTCGCCTCGCTCCCGCGCGATCTCCTCGCGGCGCTTGCGCTCCTCCAGCTCGAGCAGCTTGGAGCGCAGCATCGTCATCGCCTCGGCCTTGTTGGATGACTGCGAGCGCTCGTTCTGGCACTGGACCACGATCCCGGTCGGCCTGTGTGTGATCCGCACCGCCGAGTCGGTCTTGTTGACGTGCTGGCCACCCGCACCGCTCGCCCGGTAGGTGTCGATTTGCAGGTCGTCGTCGTCGATCTCCACCGCGTCGATCGCGTCCACAACCGGTGACACCTCCACGCCGGCGAAGCTCGTCTGGCGCCGATGCGCCGCGTCGAACGGCGACAGGCGCACGAGGCGGTGAACGCCCTTCTCGCTCGCGTACAGCCCGTAGGCGTTCTCCCCCTTGACCAAGAATGTGGCGGACTTGATCCCCGCCTCCTCCCCCGGCGAGAGCTCGAGCAGCTCGACGTCGAAGCCGCGCTTCTCCGCCCACCGCATCTCCATCCGGAGGACCATCTCGGCCCAGTCCTGGGCATCGGTACCGCCGGCTCCGGCATTGACCGTGACGAGCGCGTCTCCGGAGTCATACCGCCCGGAGAAAAGCCGCTGCTCCTCGAGCTCGTCGAGCCGGTCCTGCACGGTGCCGATCTGCTCTTCGAGCTCCCGCGCGATCTCCGGGTCCTCCTCGGCCAGCTCCGCCAGCGGCTCGAGGTCCTCGACGTCGCGCTCGAGCTCGCGGTACATCGCCAGGCGCTTGCTCGCCCGCGCGTGCTCGGCTCCGACCTGCGCGGCCCGCTCCTGGTCGTCCCAGAAGCCGGCCTCCCCCATCTGGTTCTCGAGCGCTCCTACGCGCTCGCTCAGCGCGTCTGGGTCAAAGGTAGTCCGAGAGCAGCTTGAGCTGCTCGCGGATCGCCGCGAGGCGCTGGGAGAGCGGCTCTGAGTGGACGCTGGCCATCGCTAGCAACCGTAGCAGCGGGGTAATGTGTCAGCCATGACCACACTTCACGATTCAGGCCCCCAAGAGCTCCTCTCAGGGCCCAACTACGCGGTCGTCTCGACCCACAACAAGGACGAGTCGATTCACTCGACGATCGTCTGGATCAGCGACGAGGGCGACACTGTCGCCGTGAACAGCGCGATCGGCCGGCTCTGGCCTACCAACCTCGAGCGCGACGCTCGGATCAGCGTCGTCGTGTTCGAGGCCGCCAACCCGTACCACTTCGTCGAGATCCGCGGCACCGCGGACGGCTCCACGGAGGGCGCCGACGAGCACATCAACGCACTCGCGAAGAAGTACATCGGCCAGGACGAGTACCCCTACCGGCAGCCGGGCGAGCAGCGGATCAAGTTCGTGATCGAGCCCGACCACGTCCGGTACGTCAAGCAGGGCTGAGGCGGGTTGCCCCCAACGTCTCAGAGCCGCCGATCGCGCCTCAGAGACGCCGGTCGCGCCGGCTCCTAGCCCGGTCGTACCCATCCGCGCGATGGCTCTCGCGGAGCTCCTTACGACGCTGATCGTGCCGGCACCTACGCGAGAGCTCGCGCTCGACCCGCTCGAGGTCCGGCGCCGGCCCGTACAGCCGCCAGCCGTTGCGCAGCAGCCCGAGCAGCGGGAAGATCAGGACCCAGATCGGCCAGAAGGACCCGTGGTGAGCTCCCGCGGCCGCCCAGATCACCGTGCAGAGGACGAACAGGCCAAGTCCTCCTCCTGTCTCCTGGAGCAGCCTCTGCCGAAGCTCCCGCCGGCGCTCGGCGAGCTCGGCCTTCTGCTGCTGGCGAGTGGCCGGGAGCTTGGGGAGGTCCGCGAGGAGCCCTTGCAGCTCCTGCTCGGTACGCGCGCTGTAGGCCGTCTGGACGCGGTCCGAGAGCTCGTCCTCGGTGATCCGCCCGGCCGCGAAGTGCTCGCGGAGCTCCTGGGCAGCGCGCTCTCGCTGCTCGTCGGAAACGCGAAGCTCGGAAGGTCCCGTCAAGGAACCCAATTTAACGCCGATTGGGTACGCTGCGCGCGATGAACGCCGCTCCCGGTTGGGGAAGTTGGAGCTTCGATCCGGTGCTGTGGATCGTGCTGGCCGCGGCGGGCACCTTTTACGTGTCGATGCTGCGCCGCGTCCGCCGGACGACGGGCAAGTCCGTCGGCCCCGGGCATTGGTTGTTCTACTTCTCGGGACTGCTGGTCCTGCTGGTGGCGCTCGACTCGCCGATCGACGCGATCGGCGACAGGTGGTTGCTGTGGGCGCACATGTTCCAGCACGTGCTGCTCGCGGACATCGCACCCCCGCTCCTGATCCTCGGGCTGCGCGCCCCGGTGCTGCCGCTGGGGATGCCGCGCGCCGCGCTTCGCCGGCTCGCGCATCGCGGCTGGCTGGGGCGGTTCTGGGGGTTCGCCACCAACCCGTGGGTCGCGCTGCCGGCCTGGGCGGCCGCGACCCTCGTGTGGGCGATCCCGTCGGTGTTCGACTTCACCGCCCAGCATCAGGCGCTGCATGTGGTCGAGCACCTGACGCTCTTCTACACCGGAATCGCCCTGTGGTGGCTGATCATCACGCCGCTGCCGTCCGACCGCCGCGAGCCCGGGATGGTGCGGTTGGCGTACCTGGGCTTCTCACGAGTCGCCAGCGCGCTCGTGTGCCTGCCGCTGACGTGGCTCGGGACCAACATGTATTCGCTGTATGCGACCGGCCCGCACGCGTACGGGATGACCGCGGTCACCGACCAGCGGCTGGCCGGCGCGACCATGTGCCTGATCGAGTTCTTCGTGTTCGGGATCGCGCTGGTCGTCGTGTTCGTCGACGCCCTGGGTCGCGACGAGCGCGCCCAGCAGCTCGGCGAGCTCGCCTCGACGCACTAGCGCGCGGCCAGCGCTGTCGTTCGCGGTGCCGGAGACGCCAGCGCTGTCGGTGCCGGCGACGCCAGCTATGGCTTCAGCTGGGTGTCCCCATGCCGACGCGAACGGGGCTCCCACTTGAAAGTTGCGTGGCCACAACGTGACAAGCCCAACGCGCTCGGCGCGCGCGCGTCACGTTTTGGTCGTATACGAACCAAAACGTGACACTCGTCGTCAGCCCGCGCGAGCGTGTCACGTTGTGGCCACGCGGCCGCCCCGGCGCGGTGCGAGCCACGCGGCCGGTCCGGCGCGGTGCGAGCCACGCGGCCGCCCCAGCGCGGTGCGAGCGACGCGGCCGGTCCAGCGCGGCGCGACCAAGCGCTCGCGGGGACGCGAGCGCCGACGGTTATGCCCCCGGCGCCCCTAAGCCCCGTGGCACTTCTTGAACTTCTTGCCGCTCCCGCACCAGCACGGGTCGTTGCGGCCCACCTGCTGGCTCTCGTCGACGCGGCGCTGCTCGATCTGGGGTAGCGGCTCGAGCTCCTCCATCCCGTTGGCCTCGGCGAGACCGGCGCCGCCGGCCGCGGCCGCCATCGCCAGCGCGCCCGCGGGCGCGCCGCCCCCTGAGTACGTGACCCGGCCACCCCCGCCGGTCGATGAGCTGGCTGCTGCACTCGGGACGCGCGGCCCGGGACCCGGCGCCTGAATCGGCTGGCCGTTCTCGTCCATCGGCGTGACCTCGACGTGGTAGATCATCTGGGCGAAGTCGGCCCAGATCGAGTTCATCAGGTCCCGGAACAGCTCGAACGCCTCGTTCTTGTACGCGACCAGCGGCTCGATCTGCGCGAACCCGCGGAGGTGGATCCCCTCGCGCAGGTAGTCCATGTCGTACAGGTGCTCTTTCCAGCGCTGGTCGATGATCTGCAGCAGCAGGAAGCGCTCGAGCGCCCGCATCAGCTCGTCGCCAAGCTCCTGCTCGCGCCGGTCGTACTGCGTCGAGGCCTCGGCCTGGAGGACCTCGAGCAGCCCCTCGCGATCGGCCGTGTCCGGGTCGATCTGCTCGATCTCGGCGCTGCCCGTGAAGATCTCGTCGGCGCGGCGGAGCAGACCCTCGACGTCCCAGTCCTCGACGTAGTCACCGGCCGTGTACTCCTCGACCAGTCGCTCGATCAGGTTCGTGACCTCCTCGCGAGACGCCTCGCTCATATCGCGGCCCTCGAGGATCTCGTCGCGGTAGTTGTAGATCACCTCGCGCTGCTGGTTGAGCACGTCGTCGTACTCGAGGGTGTGCTTGCGCATCAGGAAGTGCTGCTCCTCGACCTTCTTCTGCGCCTTCTCGATCTGCTTGGAGAGCATCCCCGCCTCGATCGGCTCCTCGTTGCCCTCATCGTCGGTGGTGCCGAGGCGGTCGAGGATCTTGTAGATCCGCTCACCGGCGAACAGCCGCACGAGATCGTCCTGAGCCGAGAGGAAGAACCTCGACTCGCCCGGATCGCCCTGACGGCCGGAGCGCCCACGCAGCTGGTTGTCGATCCGCCGCGACTCGTGGCGCTCGGTGCCGAGGATGAACAGCCCGCCCGCCTCGAGCACCTGCTCCCGCAGCTGCTCGACGCGGCTCTGAATCTCTGGAAGCACCGTCTCGAAGTGCTGCTCGTAGTCAGGGTCCTCCGGCTGGAGCCCCAGCTTCTTGGCGACCTCGAGCCGGGTGAGGTGCTCCTCGTTGCCGCCGAGCTTGATGTCGACTCCGCGCCCGGCCATGTTGGTGGCGATCGTGACCGCACCCGGCGCGCCTGCCTCGGCAATGGTCTCGCCTTCGATCTCGGCGTACTCGGGCTTGGCATTCAGCACCGCGTGCTTGATGCCCTTGCGCTTCAGCTGGTCGGACAGCAGCTCGGAGACCTCGACCGAGATCGTCCCGACCAGCACCGGCTGCCCCGTCTGGTGGCGGGCCTCGATCTCCCTGACCACAGCCGACCACTTGCCGTCCTTGGTCTTGTAGACCTGGTCGTTGTGGTCGCCTCGGACCATCGGCCGGTTGGTGGGGATCTGGACGACCGGGAGCTCGTAGATCTTCATGAACTCGTTCGCCTCGGTGATCGCGGTACCGGTCATGCCGGCGAGCTTGTCGTACATCCGGAAGTAGTTCTGAAGCGTGATCGTGGCGAGCGTCTGGTTCTCCTCCTGGATCCGCACCCCCTCCTTGGCCTCGACCGCCTGGTGCAGCCCTTCGGACCAGCGCCGGCCCTCGAGGATCCGGCCGGTGAACTCGTCAACGATTTTCACCTCATCGTCGATCACCGCGTAGTCATCGTCACGCTTGTACAGCGACTCGGCCTTGAGCGACTGGATCAGATGATTGACCAGCGGGCCGTTCTCGGCTCGGTAGAGGTGGTCGATCCCGAGGAACCGCTCGGCCTTGGAGACCCCCTGCTCGGTCACCGAGACGGTCTTGTGCTTCTCGTCGAACTCGTAGTCGAAATCGGCTACGAACTCCTTCTTGGACTTCGGGTCCAGCCCATCGGGGGTCTTGCCGGGCTGCAGTCGCCGGGCGAGCTGGGCGAATTTGACGTACAGGTCGGCGGCCTGCTCGGGGGCACCGGAGATGATCAGCGGCGTCCGCGCCTCGTCGATCAGGATGTTGTCGACCTCGTCGACGATCGCGAAGGTGTGGTACGGCGACTCGCCCTTCTCGGGCTTCGGCCGCCCGCCGTGCTGGACCTTCTCTTCAAGCGTCGTGGCCATGTTGTCGCGCAGGTAGTCGAACCCGAACTCGGAGTTGGTGCCGTAGGTGACGTCGGCGGCGTACGCATCCCGCTTCTCCTCGTAGGGCTGCATGTTCTGCAGCACGCCGACCGAGACCCCGAGCAGGTCGTAGATCGGCTTCATCCACATGGCATCGCGCCGGGCGAGGTAGTCGTTGACGGTCACGAGGTGCACGCCGCGTCCGCCCAGGGAATTGAGGACGACGGGTAGCGTGGCCGTGAGGGTCTTGCCCTCGCCGGTCTTCATCTCGGCGATCGCGCCGTCGTGGAGCACCATCCCGCCGATCAGCTGGACGTCGAAGTGGCGCATGCCGAGCGCGCGCTTGGAGGCCTCGCGGACGAGCGCGAAGCATTCGTACAGGAGATCGTCGAGGCTCTCGTCGCCCAACGCGCGCTCACGGAGCGCGTCGGCTGCCTCTCTCAGCTCCGCGTCGTCGTAGTGCTCGAGCTCTTCCTCGAACAGATTGATGCGCCCGACGCGCTGTTCATAGGTCTTGAACTTCTTCGCTTCGCCCATGCGAAGCGCGCGGTCCAGGAAGGACATGGGGCTAGCGTAGCAAGGGCCCTGGGGCCCTCCGGAGGCCCGTCAGGCGGCTGACGAGACGTCCGGTCCGAACGTGTCGGTGGAGGGAATCACCTCGGCTTCGAGGACCACATCGCCCTCCAGCACGACCTCCCCCCTGAGGACCTGGGGACCGGGATCCGGATGTTCCGCGGCGGCGCGCGCCTGGCGGCGCCCGCGGCGCTTCTCACGGTGGCGCTTGACCTGCCGGGAGAGCTCGTCGCCCACCATGTTGATCGAGTGCACTATGTCCGGGGACGCGGCGCGCGCCCGTAGCGTGACGCCCTTCAGGTGCAGCGTCGCCTCGGCGATCTCAGAGTCGGCGATCGCAGGATTGCGCTCCTCGAGCAGTTCCACCTCCAGCTCCGCCAGCTCCGAGACCTGCTTTTCCACCTTGCGAAATCGCTTTGCGACGTGCTCGCGTAGCTCCTCGGAGACGGGCAGGTTGCGGCCCTTGACGTCGATGCGCATCGACCGACCTCCTTGCGGACGGGATGGATGTGCGGAGACAACGCAGCCTAGTCCTCGGCCCGCGGTTTGTCGATGTGGCCTGAACGCGCAAGCGCCACCCGGAGCCCGCAGGCTCCGAATGGCGCTTGGACGCGATAGTGCCGCTGCTAGCTCAACAAGCGGCCTTGCCCGAGACCGTCTGGGTCTCGCTGCTGGTGCTGTTGTAGTTCTGCGCGGTGAACGTGATCGAGAACGGGCGGCTGTGGCCCACGCACCCGATCGACTGCATGTATCCGACGCTCTTGCCGCGAACCCTGGTCGACTGCGAGATCGGGCTCAGGACCTCGGTGATCAGCGAGCCGTACAGGCCTGGCTGGTTTGCCACCTTGTTCGAGATGTCGGGCGGTAGCGGGACGTTGATCACCCAGTACTTGCCCTGGTAGGAGATATGGCCGTCATACGGCGCGGTGGCGCCGGTGGGAAGACCGGCACAGGTGTACTGCGGCGCCGCGTCGGGCGAGGTGGTGAAGAAGAACACCTGCGTGCTCGCGCCGCCGTTGAACACCCTCAGGTACGGGTTGCACGCCGTGCCCTTCGACTGGGACGGGTCGGTGCCCGGCCCGAGTAGCGCGTGGACGGGGCCCTTGGCGATTGCCGACTTCGCGGGGCAGGCCTTCTCGTACTTGGTCTTGTCGGCCTCGATCTGGGTGTCGGTGCAGGTCGGGAAGTTCTTCCCGTTGGTCCTCACGCCGTAGACCTTGAGCTTGATGTCGGTCAGCGGCGCGGCGCGGTCACCCGAGGGAGCGGCCGCCTGGAGCACCTCGGTCATGTTGACCGACTTGGGGTGCTTCGCGCTCCCGGACCCTCCGGGCGAGAACGAGACGTGGCTGCCGCTGTAGTTGTTGAACGCCGCGTATGCCACGGCTGCGCCAACGAGGACGGCCGCGGCCGTCCCGATGATGACTATTCGTCGCAAGTGACTCCTCCTTTAGGAATTTCGACGATTGTGTATTCGAGCACAGCCGGCCGTGCTCATGGAAGAGGCTGCAGATGGGGGAAGCTTTGCAGCTGTCCGGTCGTAAGGTTTCCGAGCGGCGGCTGCGCCTTGCACGGCGGGCCGCCCGAGTTCGTTGTGTAGTACGCCTGCTTGAGGGCGGTCACGGTCGCCGGGTCGATGCCCGGGCCGATCGTGGGCTGCGGGTTGCTGGTGCACAGGTAGCCGCCGAACACCGACAGCCCGCTGACCAGCTGGTTGTACCCGCCGGGCGCGATGTACGGGTTCCCGCGGTTGCTGTTCAGACGCGTCTGGTACGGGGCCAGCACCTCCGGGTTGACCGGATTGGACAGGCGGGCGTAGTGAAGCGCCTTCGTCGCGGTCGCGTTCAGCGACGTGGCCTGCGTGCTGGCGGTGCTGTTGGCGAAGAACGCCGCGAGCTCGCGCCGGTAGGTGTTGACGTAGTTGATCACCGGGATCAGACCGCCGAGGTACGGCTTGGCTCGCGCGAGCCACGGCACGCTCGAACTGAGGAATCTCTCGAACGCCGGGACCCCCGTCTTTGCGGCCGCCGTCAGCCCCGGCTGCGGGTGTGGACCGAGGAACACCATCAGGTCACGCAGCTCGGGCGCAAGGATCACCGTCTGCTGAAGGGCGGGGCTCAGCTGGACGGCCGCTGGGCGGAATTCGTCGATCAGCGGCTTGGTCGTCAGCGCGAAGCGCGTGAGGCGGTTGATCGTCAACCTGGCTTGGACCGTGAATGGCGGGAATGCCTTGATCGTGTTCGCCAGGGCGACGTTCTGGGCCGCGGTCGCGGCGAACGTCGCGTTCGAGTTTCGGATGAAGCTCTGCAGCTGCGAGGGCGAGGCGCTGAGCGAGGAGAACACGACGCCGGTGTCGCGCAGGAACGTGGTGGTGGCCGCGCTCTGACGGTGCAGCACGGCCAGCACGCGCTCGACGTTCGTCGCGAACGGGAACAGCTGCGCGATCGCGGCGTTCAGATCCTCGCCGCGGCCGGTGAGCGCGATCCCCTGCTGGCGCATCCAGACCTGGAACGCGCGGCGCGTGGTCGGGTCAAACGTGGACAGGATCTGGTCGAGCTGTACCGTCGGCGAGATCTGGCTCAAGGGGATCGTCCCGCCGTCGGGAATGTGCGGCCCGGTTCGCAAACCGGGGGTCAGCTGGATGTAGGTCTCTCCGAGCAGCGTCTTGGCGCGCAGGATCGCCTTGGTGTTGGCGGGCAGCGGCGCGTACCGCGCCTCAATCTGGAGGGTTGCCCTGGACAGCCCGGTGCGCTTGTCGGGTGCCACGTCGACGACCTTGCCCACACTCACGCCGGAGATGCGCACGTCCGACTGCGCGCCCAGCAGGATCGCCTGATTGAACTCGGCATTGACCCTATAACCCTCGGGAGCAAAGGGAGTCGCGCCGCCGAAGGAAATCCATAAGAAGATCAGCAGGCCGATACACGAGCCCGCGAACGCGAGCATCGTGAGGATCCGGCCTGGGCTCGCCGCTAGCTTGTTCATCCGATCGCGCAGGCTCCGTTCTTGACGCCCGGGGTCGTGGCCCAGTCGGGCGCGTTGAGCAGGGCGAGCAGGTTGCCGATCGATGGTGTCGACTGCGAGAGCGTGACCTCGAACAGGTGCAGCTCGGCGCAGGAGGCCATGAACGTTCCGCGGACGATCGGTCCTTGCGCGTCCTGCTGGCTGGTCAGCGCGGCGGCGAGATGACTGAGCCAAGAGCCCCAGAACAGGTAGCCCTGCGGGCCCCCGCGCGGCTGGTAGGCGAGTTCGTTGAACAGCGAATTCAGCACCTTGATCGATCGCGCCAGCGGCGGCGTCGACTGGGCGAGCTTCGCAGCCGCGGGAGCGAGGATGCGGGCGACCGGCTGCACCTGGACGGTGAACGGCTTGAGCTGGTTCTGGATCACCGGGGTGGTCTGGCGGAACAGCGGGCGCGATGCGATCAGCGCGGGCGCCAGCGCCTGCGCCCACGGGATCAGCGCCCGGGAGGACTGCTCGGAGGCGATCGCAAACGGCCGCAGCTTGTTGTACGTGACGATCGACTGCTGCAGCGTCCCGGGCAGCAGCGTCAGCGCGTCCTGCACCTGCCTTGCCTGTGAGGCAATCGCCTGGAAGTTGGTGTTCGAGGAGTTGATCAGCGAGGTGAGCGGTCCCTGAACGCTGCCCAGCGCGGTCGTGACCTTCCGCAGCCCGCTGATCGACCGCCGGATGTTCTGCGTGCGCTCGGCGAGCAGCCTGGTGAACGTCGCCGTGTCGCGGTTGAGCGGCGCGAACCGCTTGAACACTCCGCGGAGGTCCGCGACGGCCGCTCGGCTGGGCAGCGGTCCCGGGTTGCCCGGGTCCTTGAACGCCTGAGCGCCGCCGGCAAGCAGCAGCAGCAGGTAGTCGCGCGTGTCCGCGTCAAGCGAGGAGAGAATCTCCGAGAAATCGACGTCGGGGTTGGTGGCCCCTGCTCCGAGCGTGCCGCCCGCCGGGATCGCCCCCGCCGAGCGGGTACCGGGGTCGAGCTCGAGGTACATGTCCTTCAGCGGTGTCCGAGGTCGCAGCAGCACCGTCGCGTTCCGGTAGATCGGCGCGTACTTCTTGTAGATGTTCATCTTCACCACCGCGCGTCCGCCCTGGACCGTCACTCCCCCGACGAGCCCCACCTGGACCCCGGCGACGTCGACACTCTGTCCCTGCCCCGCGGTCACCGCCGAGGCGCTGGCGAAGTCGGCGTTGACCGTGTAATAGCTCTTGCTGAAGACCCCGAAGATGCCCGAGAACGAGGGCTGGTGGGCGAAGATGTACCCGCTGACCACGATCGCCAGCACGACCAGTACGAGGATCGCGATGAAATCCCGGCGGTGGATGCGGATCGCGCGTTTCACGGCGCCGACCCCGTGGCCGCGCTGTTGAGGTTCGGGACCGCGTTCTTCGAACAGGCGACGTTACGGTTGATCGGGGGTGCCCCGCCTGGATACGCGGGACGGGTCCCGAGCGGCTGAAGCACCGCGTTGCCGAACAGCGGCCCGAAGTTGGGGATCGAGCTGGTCTGGAAGCGGATCGAGCCGCCGCCCGCAGAAGCGCGCAGATAACGCCCGTTGCCGTCGAAGTTCCCTGTCGCCCCGGCCAGTCCGACGGCGCTCTGGAAGAACTCCCGGTAGACCTGAAGCCCGCTGGTCCCGTCTGGCGGGTCCTGGATCACCTGGTTGCCGGCCGGGAGGATGTTGTGCGTGAAGCAGAGCGCGAACCCATTCAGCTGCTTGAGCAGCGTCTGGGTCGCCGCCACCGAGGACGAGGTGTTCTGGACCGCCGGGGTCAGATCCTTCAGCAGCCCCCCCAGGTACTTGTTCGACATCAGGTCGATCGATTGGCGCAGCCACGGCAGCGCGGTGCCAATCGTGGGATCGAGCTGTTCCACGCCCGGGATCAGCGCGTGCGCGAACTCCTTGGTCGGGGCGAAAGAAGCATTGAGCGGGCCGAGCAGGCGATCGGTGGCCTGTAGCCACGGCGGGAGCAGCCCGATCGTCTGGCTCAGCTGGAGCTGGCGCGAGGCGAGGGCCGCCATCGTCGCGTTGAACGAGTCGACGAACGCCGGCAGCTGCTGTCCGCTCGCGGACAGGGCGCTGAAGATCTGCTGGTTGCCCTTGATCACGCCCGAGAGATCGTGCGGCTGGATCCCCAGCAGCGCCTGGTTGACCATCGCCGAAGCCCTGAACGCGTCGACGGAGTACTTGAGCGACAGGTTCAGCGCCTGTCCGCCGGTCAGGCCGCGGACGCTCGGATCCTGCGACGCGTCCTGCGCTGGGATTGCGGGGCCGTTGAGCGACGAGCCGATCCCCTGGAGCAGCGTCTGGAGGTTGGCCCGGGCATCGGAGTTGAGCGCCGCCAGCACGCGGTCGATCTGCACCGGGCCAGCGGTCTGCGCGGCCGCAAGGGTCGACCCGGACGGGAGGATCGGAGCGCTCGGGGTCCCGGGCTTGAGATCGACGTAGAAGTTGCCCTCGAGGAAGATCCGCGGGCGGATGTTGACGGTGGCGTCGCCGTGGATCGGCAGCCCGTTGTTGTCGATGTCCATCGTCACGACCGCGTCCTGCGCGGAACCGGCGATGCGCGTGACGGACACGACCTCGCCGACCTTCACGCCGGCCGACCGCACCTCCGAGGGGATGTGCAGCTGCGTCTGTGAGGTGAATACCGCCTTCAGCTGGTACGGCGTCGCGCCGAACGGCAGCGACCCGCCGAATACGAGGTAGAGACACGAACGCGATCAGGACCGCCCCGATGACGCCGGCGGCGAACTTCGAGACGCGGTTGTGGCGGCGGCGCTGCTTCTTCACTTGCCGCTCCTCGTCGTGATCTCGGTCTTCGTGCCGACGTTGCCGGCGGGGTTGCCGATCGTCGGGGTGAGATCCGAATAGGGCTCGTTGCCCGCCGCGCACTCGCGGCGTCTCACCCGGCGCGTCCGTGTTCGGATACGGATTGACGTGCAGCGGGCCGTGGGCGTCAGCCTGATTCGGGTCCGGCGTCGTGAACACCTTCTGCGAAGGCACCGACTCGGCGCCCGGCACGTCGTCGATCGCGACCACGCTGAACCGCAGCCGCGTCCCGGTGGACACGGGATCCGACAGCAGGCTCGCGGTGTTGCGCAGGAACAGCGTCACGTAGTTGCAGGTCGTCTGCGCGGGGGTCAGGAATGCCAGCGGCGGCCCCAGGCTCTTGGCGGTGAGCGTCAGCCGGTCGAGCCCCTGCTGCACGATCGGGTTGTTCCCGAAGTCCGACAGGTGCTGAGCGAGGCTCGTCAGCAGGTTGTTGAGCGAGTCGGGCCCGGTATACGTGCCGGGGAGGTTCTGGATGCCGCGTCAGGAACGTCTCGGCGAGCACGGGGGAGCTCTGGGGAAGCGTCTCGAACCCAGGGGCGAGCTCGGCGAACAGCTGCGTGGTGTCGGTCACGAACGACTGGAGCGTGGGGCTGTTCGTGATCACGGCCTGGAGCGTCGGCGGGGTCTCGCGGATCCAGTCCTGGAAGAACGGAACGGCGACGCCCGCCAGCGACGTGAACGTCGTCGCAAGGTTCTGGTAGAGCTGGGCCTGCTGCTGGGCCACCGGCACCAGCGCGGAGGAGAAGTTCTCCAGACCGTGGAAGAAGCCCGCCAGGTCGGTGCGCCGGGAGGACAGGTTGCGCATCACCGGCCCGAGGTCGGTGACCAGGGGCACGAACGCGTGGATCGCGTTGTTGATGTCGATGCCGCGCCCTGCGAGGGCCTCGCCGTATCCCGTGGTCGTCGCGACCACACCAATGCGGGTGAGCGGGTCGTACTGCGACAGAACCTGATCGAGGTCCACCTCGGCACTCGTCCGCGAGACCGGGACGGTCGCCCCGTTGGCCAGTGTCCGCGAAGAGTTGCCGGGCGTCAGCTGGAGGTACTTGAGGCCGATTGCGCCCTTGAGCCTGATCCTCCAGAGCGAGTTGACGGGGAGCGGCTGAATGCTTTTGTTGAGCGCCAGGTTCAGCACCGCGATCGGCTGGCCGCTCGCGGTACGCGCCGGGTCGATGCTCGTCACGTGGCCCACCAACGCCCCTCCGGCCAGATGGACCTCGGCGTCCTGCGTCAGCTCGGTCGCGTCGCGGACCTGGACGTGGAGCGAATACCGCGGGACGAACGGGAGGCCGTTGTTGGCGTTGTAGGCCAGGAACACGGCGACGATCGCCACCAGCACCGTGACCGCCCCGATCAGCACCGGGCTGGCGTACAGGCCACGCTGCCGGCGGCGCGCGCTCATCGCGTTCCGCCGATCAGGTAGTTCAGCAGCCCCGACAGCGTCCCGGGTCGTCGACTTCTGGACGCCAGAGGACTGAGCGGCCTTGACCAGGTGGACGAGCTTCGCGTTCTGAGTCCGCACGACACTCGGCTCGTCCGCGGCGGCCGTCTGGTGCGTGAAGTTGGCCGAGCAGTCCGGCGATCGTGACCTTGGCGTACCCGGTGCAGCTTCCGACGAGGGCCTCGGTGCGGATGTAGTGGCCGATGCTGTCGAATCCGTTGACTGCGTTCGCGCCGTTGAACAGCAACGTCATCAGCTGCTCCAGCGCGCCGGTCCGATCGAGGCTCGAGGTGAGCTTGTCGAGGTTGGTGAACGCGGGCACGCCGGCGTTGCCGAGCGCCAGCAGCCGCCTGGCCGAGGGGGATCGTCGAGACCAGCAGCGGTCCCTGTTTCTGGGCGGCGCTTCCGAGCGAGATCAGCGACCTGCCGCGCGGTGTCCGCGAACCCGCTGGCCCCGTGGAATGACGCGAGCAGCTGGTACTGCTGGGCGAGCGCCGGGGCGGCCGCGAGTGCTCGCGTTCAGGACCGGAGTCGCCTGGTCAGCCAGGCCGCCCAGGTCGACCAGCAGCGGCCGGAGCTGCTGCAGGAACGAGGGCAGCAGGTGGAACGAGCGGGCGGTGTTGGCGGCCTGTCGGGCGGTCGCGACGGAGGTCGTGTTCGCGGTCAGCACCCATTGCCGGATCGCCTGGCGATCCTGGGCCAGCGGCGTCAGCACGGCGTCCGAGTCACGGGCGAGCTGGGCCAGCTGCTTGTTCTGCTTGGCCAGGATCTTGAGGACCTGATCCGTGTACCCCAGCGCCGGGTTGGCCCGATGGATGACCGCGTTGAGGTCCGAGCCCCGCGCGGCGAGCCCGGTCCCGAACTCGTTGATGATGATCCCGAACCACTGGCGCACCGGCTCGCGGTAGATGTTCTGGACCAGGTCCGTGTCCACCGGCGAGCTCGTCTGCGTGACCGGCATGTAGTAACTGCCGGTCCCTGGTCCATGCGTGATCTTCGTGAGCACCGGCGTGTTAGAGGTCCCCGGGCTGCAGTCGACGTACTTCTCGCCGATCAGCGACTGCGGGCGGATCGCGCAGGTGGCGTTGGCGTGGAACGGGACGAAGCCCGGGCTGCCGATCGTCAGGGTCACCGCCGCCTGCTTGCCGGAGGTCACGGCGAGCGAAGAGATCGTGCCGACCGGTGCGCCGGCGATCCGGACGTCCTCGCCCTGCACCGCGAACGAAGCGTCGTCGAAGATCGCACGCACCTGATAGGGGTCGCCGCCGCCCGAGGAGCTGCTGACAAGGACGATCGCCACCACGGCGACCGCGACCAGCGCGACGCCGATCAGCGCCAGGCGTCTCACGGCCCAGGCGGGGTCGTGGACGGATTGCAGCCAGGGACCGCCCAGGGGGCCGATCCATCGGGCGTGGGCTGCACGGCGCCGCCGGGGCAGCGGCCGTGAACGACGTGGAGCCCGTCGTAGCGCTGGGAGGGCGGCTTCGGCGTCAGCTGGTTGGCCCCGTTGATCGAGAACGCGTCGAACACCGGCTGGGTGCGGGCGTAATGGCCGTTGGCGTCGAAATAGCCGTTGGTTTGACCAACGTTCGTGAGCGCGGCGACGACGTCGGGGGCGTACTCGCGCAGGTAGTCGAGCTGCGCCTGGGACTGGTTCATCTGCGCGATCAGGTGCTTGAACGCGGTGGCGGCCGTCGTCGCGAGCGCGGGGGTCGATCGCAACAGCGAGGTCAGGTCGCCGGTTCCGGACGGGTTGTGGATCAACGCGTCGAGGTTGCCGATCGTCGGGATCGAGGCGTTGACGAGCTGGCGCAACAAGGCGGAGAACGGCTCCAGGCGCCTGATCCCGATCTTCGACGCCGCCACGAGCGGGTCGAGCGCGTCGAGCGTCGAGTTAGGCCCTTGAACGTGGAGGTCTGCTGGTTGAGCGCGTTCGGGAACAGCTGCAGCGCGCTCTGGAGCGCCTGGCTCTGGCGTGCGATCGCGCCCGTGGTGTGGCCGTGTTGGCGATCAGCTGGGTGAGCGTCTGGCTGCGGGACGCCAGCAGCTGCATCGCCTGCGCCCCCTGGACCACGAGCGAGTCGAACGTCGGCTCGTCACGGGTCAGCTCGGCGGTCACGTCGCTCGTGCTCGGCGAGCGCGGGCTCGAAGTACTTGAGCGTCTGGTTCGCGGCCAAGGCGCGCCCCTTGATGCTCGCCGCGTTCCCTCGGATGTAGTTCGCGCAGCCCGATCCGCGTCAGTGGGTCGAGCGTGTCGAAGAGCTGATCGAGGCTGACGAAGCTGCGTGTGTTCTGAGCGGGATCAGTCCCGCCGCTCGGGATCGGAGGATTGCTCCTCGGTCCGGGCTCCAGCACGACGTACTTGTTCGCGCTCCCCGACAGCGAGTTCTCGTATACCCGTGCGACGGTTCCCTGGGGAAGCGGACCGACGCTCGGATCGAGGCTCATCGTCACCTCGCCAGGCTCGTGGGCGTCAGGCCGATCGAGGTGACCGTTCCCACCGTCGCCGGACCCATCAGCACCTGGTTGCCCGTCACGAGTTGCCCGGCGTCCTCGAAGTCGGCGTGCAGCATGTAGCTCGAGCCTCCGCTGAGCAAGATCACCGCGACGATCACGATCGCGGCGACCAGCGAGCCGACGGCAGCGACCCGCCCCACTACCCAGAACCTGCTGACCCGCTCAGTGCCCCTCTCCTCCTATCGCGTCACGCCCCCCGCGAGACGCGTTCATCTTGCCAGACTCAGTTATCGGTTGCTAGGCAACATTGTTTAGTCCACGTGAACGTTTTTCTGGCTCACGGCCTGGGTTTCCTGCCTCAGCGCTTGGCCTGACGGCCAAGTAACGCCGCCCCGAGCGCTCCGCCCAGGTCACCGAGTCGCCGCGACGCAGCACGTCCGGCGGGTTCGTGTCGTGGAACAGATGAGGGTGCATCGCCTTCGAGATCCGCTTGACGAACGGCTCGCCGAACCGCACGCCGAGCCCTCCACCGATGATCACCGCCTCCACGTCGAGCAGGTTCACGGCCGATGCGACGCCTGCGCCCAGCGCTTCGATCGCCTCGTCGATCAGCTCCGTCGCGAGCTTGTCCTCGTGCTCGAGCGCGTGCGCCCAGATCGCGCTCGTCAGCCGCGTGCGCCCGCGCTCCTCCATCAGGTGGAACAGGTCGGTGTGCCGGCCCTTCTCGACCTCCTTGCGGGCCCGCGCCTCCATCGCGGCACGGCCCGCGTATGCCTCCATGCAGCCGCGCCGGCCGCAGGGGCACCGGCGGCCGCCCATCACGACGACCATGTGCCCGATCTCTCCGGCTCCTCCGCGGCCGAGCCATGGCTTCCCGCCGAGGATCAGCCCTCCCCCCACGCCGGTTCCCCAGAACACGCCGAGCAGCGATTTGTAGGGCCGCCCCGCGCCGAGGTTGAAACTCGGCGTCGGTCGCGACCTGGACGTCGTTGCCGACGAACACGGCGTGCCCAGCTTCTTCGCGAGCGTCGCACCGAGCTCGATAGCTCCCGTCCCACCCTGGCAGGTTCCGGGCGGTGCTGACGCTCGCCAGTGGCGGCGTCGATCACCCCGGGCGAGCCGACGCCGACGCCCTGCAGCGCGCTCGGGTCGATTCCCGCCTGCTTGCACGCCTCCGTCATCGCTCCGGCCATCTGGCTCGGCGACGTCCGGTCGGACCGCCTTCGGTCGGCGTCGGCTGGCGCGAGGAGCCGAGCACCTTGTTGCGCGCTGTTGACGACGATCGCCTCGATCTTCGTGCCCGCCGAGGTCGATGCCGCCCCGCGCCGCGACCGGTTTCGCTGCTCCGCGTGCCGTCCCCATGCGGGGATCCTTCCAGAATCGGAGGACGTCGTCGGCGTGCGTCCGCGCGAAGCTCAGAGCTGCCGTCAGGTCCACGACTCCCGGTAGTGCTCCTGCTCGGCCGTCGGCTCGTCGATCGCCACCCCGAGCGCCGCCAGCTTCAGGCGCCCGACTTCCCGGTCGATCGAGTCGGGCACCTGGTGCACGCCCGGTGCCAGCTCCGCGCCGCGCGCGAACGAGCTCCTCGACGCACAGCGCCTGCAGCGCGAACGACACGTCCATCACCGCCGCCGGATGGCCCTCGGCGGCCGCGAGGTTCACGACCCGGCCGTGGGCTATCAGGTTCAGCCTGCGGCCCATCGGCGAGCACGTACTGGTCGACCAGTGGACGGACCGCTCGCACGCCGCCGGTCGCCAGCGCCTCCAGCTCGTCGAGGTCGAGCTCGACGTCGAAGTGGCCCGGCGTTGGCCAGCAGCGCGCCGTCCTTCATCCGCTCGAAGTGCTCGCCGCGCAGGACCCTCCTCGATCCCGTCACCGTGACGAAGATGTCGCCCGCGCTCGGCCGCCTCAGCGCCGGCATCACCTCGTAGCCGGCCATCCGCGCCTCGAGCGCCCGCATCGGGTCGACTTCGCAAATGATCACGTGTGACCCGGCTCCGCGCGCGCGCTCGGCCACTCCCTGGCCCGCCCAGCCCGTAGCCGACCACGACCATCGTGTGGCCGGCCAACAGCACGTGGCTCGCACGGATGATCCCGTCGAGCGCCGACTGCCCGGTGCCGTGGCGGTCGTTCAGCGCCCGTTCGGTCCTGCGCCTCGTTGACCGCGAGGACGGGGCAGCGAAGCGCGCCGTCGCTGCTCGAGACGGCGAAGCCGCACGAGTCCGGTGGTGGTCTCCTCGGTGCCGCCGATCATCCCCTCGAGCAGGTCGCCTCCCAGCTCGTGGGCGGTGATCTGCAGGTCGGCGCCGTCGTCGACGGTCACCTGCGGCGAGCCGTCCAGCGTCGTGCGGACGTGATCGACGTAGTCCGTGAGCGTTCGCCCCGCCAACCCCTCGTCTCGATCCCGTGCTCCTGCACGAGCGCGGCCGCGACGTCGTCCTGGACCGAGAGGGGGTTTGCCGAGCACAGCGCGGCCGCCGCCCCGCCCTCGGCGAGCGCGAGCAACAGGTTCGCGGTCTCGGCGGTGACGTGCAGGCACGCGGCGATCCGCACACCCTCAAGCGGGCGCTCGGTGCGCAAGCGCTCCCGGATCTGGGCGAGCACCGGCATCTGCTCGCCCGCCCACGCGATTCGCGCCTCCCCCGCCGGGGCCAGCGAGAGGTCCGCGACCTCGTGCGGCGGAAGCGACGCCCGGGCCATCGGTGAACGCCCTAGTTAGCCCTCGAGCGCGGACGATGGCGATTTCCGTGACATATGCGCACGCAATTCGCCATCGTCCCGGTCGCGGGCCGGTTAGTAGCGGTAGTGATCGGGCTTGTATGGGCCTTCGGGCGGGACGCCGATGTAGGCGGCCTGCTCGGCGCTCAGCTCGGTGAGACGAGCGCCGAGCGCGTCGAGGTGCAACCTCGCGACCTTCTCGTCGAGGTGCTTGGGGAGCGTGTACACGCGCTTCTCGTAGATGTCGGTGTGGCCGAACAGCTCGATCTGCGCGATCACCTGGTTGGTGAACGAGTTGGACATGACGAAGCTCGGGTGTCCGGTCGCGTTGCCCAGGTTGAGCAGGCGCCCCTCCGAGAGGACGAGCACGGAGTGGCCGTCGGGGAACACCCACTCGTCGACCTGCGGCTTGATCTGGACGCGCCGGATCCCGGGGATCTTCGTGACGCCGGCCATGTCGATCTCGTTGTCGAAGTGGCCGATGTTCCCGACGATCGCCTGGTGCTTCATCCGGCTCATGTGATCGGCGGTGATCACGTCGCGGTTGCCCGTCGCGGTGATGAAGATGTCGCCCTGGCCGATGACGTCTTCCAGGGTCGCGACCTGGTAGCCGTCCATCGCCGCCTGCAGCGCGCAGATCGGGTCGATCTCCGTGACCACGACCCGCGCCCGCTGCCCAACCAGCGACTCCGCGCAGCCCTTGCCGACGTCTCCGTAGCCGCAGATGACCGCAACCTTCCCGCCGATCAGCACGTCCGTGGCGCGGTTGATCCCGTCGATCAGCGAGTGACGGCAGCCGTACTTGTTGTCGAACTTCGACTTCGTGACCGAGTCGTTGACGTTGATCGCGGGGAACAGGAGCTGTCCCTCCTCGGCGAACTGGTAGAGCCGGTGCACGCCGGTGGTGGTCTCCTCGGTCACGCCCTTGATCGCGGCGGCGACCTTGGTCCACCGCTGGGAATCCTCCTCGAGTGAGCGGGCGAGGAGCCGCAGCACGATCTGGAACTCCTCGGACTCGGCGCTCGCCGGGTCGGGCACCGCGCCGGCGCGCTCGAACTCAACGCCCTTGTGGACCAAGAGCGTCGCGTCGCCCCCGTCGTCGAGGATCATGTTCGGACCCGCGCCGTCGGGCCAGCGCAGCGCCTGCTCGGTGCACCACCAGTACTCCTCGAGCGTCTCGCCCTTCCACGCGTACACGGGGACGCCACGGGGATCTTCGGGGGTGCCGTCCGGACCGACCACGATCGCCGCGGCCGCGTGGTCCTGGGTCGAGAAGATGTTGCACGAGCACCACCGCACCTCGGCCCCGAGCGCAACCAGGGTCTCGATCAGCACGGCCGTCTGAACGGTCATGTGCAGCGACCCGGTGATCCGGGCGCCGGCGAGCGGCTGCGCCTCGGCGAACTCCTGCCGGGTGGACATCAGGCCAGGCATCTCATGCTCGGCCAAACGGATCTCGTTCCGGCCGTATTCGGCGAGGCTCAGGTCCGCGACCTTGAAATCGGTCCGGGCGACAGTCGTGCTCATGCTTCCTCCAAGGTCGATTTCGTTCACGCGGCCGCGAGCAACCGCTCGTGCTTTTGCTGCTCGAACCGCAGCCAGTCCTCGGCGCTGACATCCTCGGGTCGCCGCGGAGTGGCCTCGAGCCAGCCCTGGACCGCGTCGCGGAGCTCAGGGTCCGCGGCGATCCGCGCCGCGAACGCCACATCCGAGAGGCCGATGTCGAAGCGTGCGAGGAGCTCCTTGAGCGTTCGCAGCCGCTGGAGCTCGGCCGGCCCGTACAGGCGGTAGCCCGATGCCGACCGTGCCGGCGCGAGCAGCCCGGCTCGCTCAACGTACCGGAGCATCCGCGGCGACCAGCCCGTCGTCTGCGCCGCCTCGTTGATCGTCAGTCCTTCCATCTGGCGCGAACGTTACCACGATCGTGTCAAGGTTCTGGAGCCTGCCCGGAACGCGCACCCGGTTCCACGTGGCGTGGCGACGCCGAACATGAGGTTCGGGCGAAGAAATACGACATTCGTCCATGTGGGGTCTCGGACTGAGGCTTTTTTGTCGACTCAGCTACTGGGACCGGAGTCGAGCCTCACTGGCTCGCAACAAGGCTCCACCACGTCCAGGGAACCAGCACGTCCATCAAGCTGAGCAGGTGATCTGCGCGACCGCATTGCTGGTCGCGCTGAGCGGCGCCGCGTCCGGCGCGCACGGGCCGCCGCCCGGCCACGGGGGCGGTCCCCCCGGCCAGGGCGGCGCTCCACCGCCCGGCAACGCGGGCGGGCCCGGACAGGGCGACCACAGTGGCGGGTCCGGACAAGGCGACCATGGCGGCGGTCCGCCGCCGTGGTCCGACGGCAACGGCCCGCCAGGCCCTGCAGGCCCACAGGGTTCGCCCGGCCCGCCAGCCGGGCAAGGGGCGCCTCCCAGCGACAGCTCGCCGCCCGGCCACGGCGGCTCACCGCCCGGCCACGGCGGCACACCGCCCGGCCAGGACAAGCAGCAGACCGTCCAGGACGGCGCTTCGCCCGGCCACGGCGGGACGCCGCCCGGCAAGAACCCCACCCACGGGACCAGAGGAGGCTCGGGCGCCCCCTCCGCTCCCACACCGGCACCGACCTCCACCCCGGCCCCCGTGGTGAGCACCCCGATCTCGAGTCCGCCGATCGCCACCCCTGCGAGCACGCCGACGGTTCCGGTGACGACGCCGGTGACCGCGACCACGGGCCCGCTCCCGGGTCTGACGATCAGCTCGCTGCTCGTCCCGGCGTCGGGACGCTCCTCAAAGCGCGCGGGCGCCCGCGGGTCCAGAAGTTCCACCGGGGCCACCCTGCTGACGGGCAACCCGCTCGCGGTTCCCCTGGCGCCGGGGATCACGCAGACCGCCGCCCGAGGCGGTGCCGGGGCATCCGCCGCGGCGCACGGCGCGCGCCCCGGGCAGCGCGTCCGGGTGATCGTGATTCGGCCCCCCAGCTCGCCCGGGAGCGTGATCTCACGCTTCATCGGCGTTATCCCACTCGCGGTGTGGATCGCACTCGGGGTGGCGATCGGTCTTGCGACGATGGGCGGCGCAGCCGCCGTCGCTCTCGGCCGGCGCGCCAGCTACCGGGCGGGCCAGGTCGCAGCCGCGAGCGCCGCGGCCGCCACCGATCAGCTCACGGGGATCCTGAACCGCCGCGGGTTCACGGAATCGGCCGAGCGCGAGCTCGAGCGGGCGCGTCGCTACGGCCATCCACTTTCGCTCGCGTACGTCGACGTCCGTGGACTGAAAGCGGTCAACGACAGCGAGGGTCACCCCGCCGGAGACCGGCTGCTCAAAGAGGTGGCCGTGCTCCTGAGCCAGTCGGCCCGAACCCACGACCTGGTCGGGCGCATGGGCGGCGACGAGCTCGTTGTGCTGCTCGCCGAGCAGGCGGCCGCCGGGTGCGGCGGCGATGACCCGGCGGGTCCGCGCGAAGGTGCCCCTCGCACCGCGCCGCGCTGGGTCTCGGACACGAGCTGGGACGTGACGATCGGGACCGCGAGCTTCCCCGACGACGGCGACACGCTCGATGACCTGATCGCGACGGCCGATCGCCGCCTCTACGAGCAGCGCGGGCATCGAGCTGCAGGCGGCCGGTGGGACTAGCCGCCGGCGAGTGCGCTCTTGAGGCGCTCGATCATCGCCACCGGGGTCGGGTCGACGCCCCGCAGCACGGCGAGGTAGAGCGACACGAGGTCGCCGAGCAGGACCAGCGACAGGAGCCGCTCGGTGGCGCTGTTGCCGACGGTCTCGATCTTGTAGGTGGCGGCCTCCTCGGCGGCGATCAGGCCTCTGGTGAGCTCGATCCGCTGGCGGATCCGGGGTGGAGATCGGAGTCGTCGAGGAACACGGCGCTGAAGCGGCCCATCTCCGCCGGCCGCCTGCCATCCCATGATCTCGTTGTGGTCGAGCTCGGGGATCTCGTGCCGAGAACGCGGGCATCTTCGCGTTCTCGTTGATCTGGGTCTTCCAGCGGTAGGCGATCGGTGCGGTCAGCTCGGAGCCGGCGATCTGCGGCACCGTCTGGTGCAGCCCGCGCGCGAGCTCCTTGGGGAAGTCCTCGTGCGGCCCGCCGGGCCCCCAGCTCGACACCAGCTCCTCGGCCCGCGCTGCGGCGACGTCGATCTCCGAGTGAAGCCGCTCGGCGGCGCCACACAGCCACGCGACCTCGAGCGCGACCACGAGCGAGTACGCGACCGCGGCGCGCGGCTGAAAACCGCCCGGGAGCGGGACCACCGGCACGCCTTCCTCGCGCGCGGCCGCCGCCAGCTTGCCCCCGGTCGTCGCGACGATCCGGTTGGCGCCGAGCACCCCGGCCGCCTCGTATGCCGCGAGCGTCTCCTCGGTGTTGCCCGAGTAGCTGGAGCACAGCACCACGCTCTCGGGCGCGGTCCAGCTGGGGCAGCCCGTATCCCCGCGCGACCACGATCGGCCGGATGCGCGCGGTCGCCGAGCGCCGCCCGGGCCAGCGCGCCGCCGATCGCCGATCCTCCCATCCCGGCGACGATCAACCCGTTGGTGGCATCACGCCGCTCGAGGTTCGCCGCCTCGACCCGCCACAGCGCGTCGCGCAGCTGGTCGGGCAATCCGAGCACGTCCGTCGAGCATTCCCGCGCCGTCGACCGCGTCGATCGCGGCGCGATCGAGAGCCGTCGCCGCGGTCAACGCCTTCCGTCTCCCTCGGGCACCACCAACACGCCGGGGAAGATACGCCCTCGCGCCCTCACGCGCTGTTCGCTCGGCCGATGCCCTCGTACTCCAGACCCGCGGCCGCGACGGCCTCCGGATCCAGGCAGTTACGCCCGTCGACGACGAGCTTCCCGGCCATCCGCCCCGCTGCCTCGCTCCAGTCGAGCTCGGCGAACTCGGGCCACTCGGTGACGATCACGCACGCGTCCGCACCGGCGAGCGCGTCGAGCGCCGAGTCGGCGAACGTCCACCCCGCGCATCAGCTTGCGCGCCTCCGCCTCGGCGACCGGGTCGTACGCGCGCACCTTGGCGCCGTCGGCCTGCAGTCGCGCTGACAGCACCAGCGAGGAGGCCTCGCGCATGTCGTCGGTGTTCGGCTTGAACGCCAGCCCCAAGAGCGCGACCGTCCTGCCCACGAGCGAGCCGAGGTGCTTCTGGAGCTTGCCGATCGTGCGCCGCTTCTGCAGCTCGTTGACCTCGATCACAGCTGTCAGCAGCTGGAAGTGATAGCCCGAGTTACCGGCCAGCTGCTTGAGGGCCGAGACGTCTTTGGGAAAGCAGCTGCCGCCGAACCCCAGACCCGGGCTTGAGGAAGCTCTGGCCCGATCCGCTGGTCGAGCCCCATCCCCCGCGCCACCTCCAGGACGTCCGCCCCGGTCTCCTCGCACACGTTGGCGATCTCGTTGATGAACGAGATCTTGGTCGCGAGGAACGCGTTGGCGGCGAGCTTGATCATCTCGGCGCTGGGGATGTCGGTACGCACGAGCGGCGCGCCGAGCGGCGCATACAGCTCGACGACCGCGTCGCCGGCCCAGTCGCGCTCGTCGCCGACGACCACCCGGTCGGGCTCGAGGAAGTCCCCGAGCGCCGATCCCTCCTTCAGGAACTCCGGACACGAGACGTACGCGAACCCTTCTTGCCCTGCTCGGCGAAGATCCTCCGGATCGCCGCCCCGGTGCCGACCGGCACGGTCGACTTCATCACCAGCGCGTGGCGGTCGGAGCGGGCATCGCCGGCGACGACCGCGTGCACGGCGGAGAGATCGGCGTCCCCGGAGTAGGTCGGCGGCGTCCCGACCGCCACGAACAGCAGTCGCGCGTGCTCGAGCGCGGGCGCCAGCTCGGTCGAGAAGTGCAGCCGCTCGCGGTTGCGCGCGACGCACTCGGCGAGGCCGGGCTCGTAGATCGGGATCTCCCCCCGCTCGAGCCGCGCGATCTTGTCGGCGTCGATGTCGACGCACCAGACCTCGCTGCCGAGCTCGGCGAAGCCGGCGGCAGTGACGAGCCCGACGTATCCGGTGCCGATCACCGCGATCGGTTCGCGCTGCGCAGCCATGGGACGGAGCAGGGTAGCGGGCCGCCCGACGTGGTCGGGCGACGCTCCCCTAATGCGGTCAGCGACCCCGCGATGGCGAGCATCTGAGCGTTCGAAGCGAGTCGGTCAGGGTGTTGGAGATCCAGTAGACGCCCTGCGGGGTCCGCCACGCCGCGAGGCTCAGCTTGTGTCCGTTGAAGAACAGCATCAGCCGCTTGCCGGCGACGGTCCGCGTCTGGGTCGGGCTGTTCAGGATCGGGGGGTTCTGCCAGGTCGTCCCCTGCACGCCGTAGTACTCGCCCTGCGACGGGTTCAGCGCGACGGTCATCCGGTACGAGGCGTGAGTCAGGCCGCCGGGATCGTGGATCAGGTACGCGCGCGGGTAGGAGCCGGTCGTCGGGGACCTCGGCCGGACAGTTGCCGATCGCACCCGAGCAGTACTCCGAACCGGTCGCGAGCAGCCGCGGGAAGAACACCGGGTAACCCGACGTTCCCCAGCGCCGCGGCCTGAGCCTTGCCGCCCGTCGACGTCGGCGAACAGGTTCTTGGCGGACGCGGGCGCCGGCTTGCGGGCCGGGCTTCGGCGCCGCCGCCGCAGCTCGGAGCCGCGGCTGTGATCGTCGGGCGCCAGGAACTCGTGGAACGCGCGGTGCTCGGCGACCCGGGTTGGCGAGCACGTAGCACGAGCGTCGGCGTGCAGGGCGGGATGATCGCCGGGAACGGGATCTGCTTGACCGAATGACCGGCCGAGAACGCGACCAGGTTGAACAGGTTGATCAGCCCGTCGGTCGTGTGCAGGTCGGGGTCGGTCTGCGAGTTGCCGCCGAAGATCCTCAGCAGCCGGTCGCGGCTTGCCAGCAGGGTCGACCCGCTGAACTGCGACTTGGCCCAGCGCAGGAAGTCCTGCTGGCGCGCGTTGCGGACGATGTCCGTGTCGGTGTGCCGGAAGCGCACGAACGCCAGGGCGCCCGAGCTCGACTGGTTGTCGCCGCAGAGCTTCTGATAGCCCGGCTGGATGTCGATGCTCGAGTAGTCGGTGACGGCGGTGTTGTTGTAGTAGCGGTGGTCGACGTCCGTGTAGACGCATCCGATCGCGTCGACCAGGTCCGAGAAGCCCTTGAAGTTGACGTCGATGATGTGGTTGACCTGCAGGCCCGGGAACACCTGCTGTCTTGAGGACTTCGGACCAGCAGGTTGGGGCCACCGTCGGGTAGGCCTGGTTGAGCTTCGCAGTGGCAACCGCTCCCCCTGGGGGATCTGGACCTTCAGGTCGCGCGGGATCGACAGCACGTTGATCGTCGAGGAGTTCGGGTCGAGCCGGACCAGCATCATCGTGTCCGTGTTGGAGGCGCTGAACGGCTCGCCCGCGCGGTGATCGGAGCCGATCAGCAGCAGCGTCTGCGGGTTGCCCGGGTTGGCGATCGTCACGTTGGCGTGCTTGATCGCGGGGTTCAGCGACAGGTCCGACGCGAACTGCTTGAACTGCAGCAGCCCGGCGACGGCGGTCGTCGTGGCGTGAACGCGATCACGATCAACGCGCACCGATCGCGTATCGCGCGCAGCGCGCCCCGGCGCGTCGTCGGGATCAGCCTCACGCCAGCCCACCTTCGATCGCGCGAAGTCCCGGTTCGGCGGTGGCGCGCCTCGCCGAGGCGCATCGGCAGCGCCCTGACGAAGTCGTTGAGCGCGCGCCGGTAGCGTGCCAGCGACGCCAGCGAGACCCATTCCTCCGGTCCGTGATGGCCGGCTCCCGCAGGCCCGAACTCGACGGCCGGGATCCCGGCCGCGAGGAACGCCGCCGCGTCCGAAGCGCCGTCGCTGCCGACGCTCAGCGTCTCGCCCTCTGCACCGCGCGGGAGACCGCCTCGCGCAGCGCCTGCACGTACGGGTTCGCCCGCGACACGGACACGGCGGATGGATGAACGTCCGTGTCACCTCGACGCTCCGGGATCGCGCGGACCTGGCCGAGGATCTGCTCGGGGTCCTGGCCGGGGAGGTAGCGGATGTCGACCGCCATCGTGCACGTGTCGGGCACCTTGTTGAGCGCGTCGCCGCCCTGGATCCGCCCGAGGTTGATCGACGGGCGGTCGAACAGCTCCGAGGACTGCGCGCGAGAACGGCAGCGACTCGATCGCGCGGAACACGTCGACTGCCTTCAGCACGGCGTTGTCGCCCAGCCACGGCGTCGAGCTGTGGGCGGCGCGCCCCTGGACCTCGATCCGCATCGCCAGCACGCCCTTGGCCTCGACGCCGATGTGCAGATCGGTCGGCTCACCGGTGATCGCAAAGCCGCCACCGAGCCCCATCCTGACGATCGCGTCGGTCGAGCGGACGTCGAGCTCCTCGGATTCCTCGTCGGGGACGCAGATCAGCCTCACGCGCACGCGCTCCTGGCGCTCGAGATCCTTGAGCGCGCACATCATCGCTGCGAGCCCGCCCTTCATGTCGTAGGCGCCACGGCCGAACAGCCTGTCGCCCTCGACACGCGGCTCGAACTGCTCGGGCTGGCCCGGGACCACGTCGAGATGGCCGTGCAGCACGACGCGGGATGCCCTTCCGATCGCGCGGCGCGGCCCGACCTCGGCGATCAGCACCGGCAGGCCGTCGTGCTCGATCTCGTGCACCTCGATGTCGCGGGATTCGAGCCATCCCTTGACGAATCCTGCGGCCGCGACCAGCTCCTCGGGGCGTGAGGTGTCGTAAGCTGATCAGCCGCTCGGCAAGGACCCGCTCTTCGTCTGATCGCCCCAGGATCGGCGAGCCTGATGGGCACCGCAGTCGTCTCACCCGCGATGACGCGCGCCCGCGCATCGTAGTCCGCGATGCCCCGACGGCGGTCGAGCCGCCTCTCAGCTACCCGCAGAAACTCTTCCAAGCGGCTCTTGTTCCGCTCCGCAACGCGCCGCTTCTCGGTGTCCTCACCAGCGCCGTCGAGCTCCCGCTCGGCCTCCTGCAGACGATCTCGCAGCTGAGAGACGTCGAGCGAGCTCGGCTCGTGGGCCTCCTCCACCAGCAGCAGGACGCGATTGTCGGCGACCTGCATGTAGCCCTCCGATTGGGCGAAGCGCACGACGTCGGACTCGCTGCGGTGTAGCCGGAGTTCGGTGGGATCGAGGATCGCCAGGACCGGGGCGTGGTTGGCGAGCACGCCGATCGATCCCGCCTTGGTCTTGGTCGAGACCATCTCGACCTCCTCGTCGAACACCGACCCCTCGGGGGTCAGGACCTCTACCGGGAACTTCTCATGCGCCATCGCGAGGCCTAATCGTCGTGGGAGCCGGCGTCCTCGACGACCTGGTCGATCGTCCCCTTCATGAAGAAGGCGCGCTCGGGGAGGTCGTCGTGCTTGCCCTGGAGGATCTCGTCGAAGCCGCGGATCGTGTCCTCGATCTTGACGTACACGCCGGGGGTGCCGGTGAACTGCTCGGCGACGAAGAACGGCTGCGACAGATACCGCTCGATTTTCCGCGCGCGATTGACGGTCAGCTTGTCCTCGTCAGACAGCTCGTCGATCCCGAGGATCGCGATGATGTCCTGGAGCTCGCGGTAGCGCTGGAGCACCTGCTTGACCTCGTTGGCGACTCGGAAATGCTCCTCGCCGAGGATCTCGGCCTTGAGGATCGTCGAGGTCGAGTCGAGTGGGTCGACCGCGGGGTAGATCCCCTTCTCGGCGATCGACCGCGACAGCGTCGTGGTCGCGTTCAGGTGCGCGAAGGCCGATGCCGGCGCCGGATCAGTCAAATCGTCCGCGGGGACGTAGATCGCCTGGATCGACGTGACCGAGCCCTTGCGGGTCGAGGTGATCCGCTCCTGGAGCTCCCCCATCTCGGACTCGAGCGTCGGCTGGTAGCCGACCTGCGAAGGCATCCGCCCCAGCAGCGCCGAGACCTCCGAACCGGCCTGCACGAACCGGAAGATGTTGTCGATGAACAGGAGCACGTCCTGGCCTTCCTCGTCACGGAAGTACTCGGCCATCGTCAGGCCCGACAGCGCCACTCGCATGCGGGCGCCGGGTGGCTCGTTCATCTGCCCGAACACGAGCATCGTCTTGTCGAGGACGCCGGACTCCTTCATCTCGAGCCACAGGTCGTTGCCCTCGCGCGAGCGCTCGCCCACGCCGCAGAACGCCGACAGGCCGCCGTGCTCCTGCGCGAGGTTGTGGATCAGCTCCTGGATGATCACCGTCTTGCCGACGCCCGCGCCGCCGAACAGGCCGACCTTGCCGCCCTTGGCGTACGGCGCGAGCAGGTCGACGACCTTGATCCCGGTCTCGAACATCTCCGTCGTCGGAATCAGGTCCTCGACGCCCGGCGCCTTACGGTGGATCGGCCAGCGCTTGGTGTCCTCGGGGACGTCCTCGCCGAGATCGATCGGCTCGCCGAGCAGGTTGAAGATCCGCCCCAGCGTCGCGCGGCCGACCGGGACCGTGATCGGCGACTCGGTGTCGATCACCTCGGTGCCGCGGCTGAGACCGTCGGTGGAGTCCATGGCGACCGCGCGAATCCGGTCGTCGCCGAGGTGCTGCTGGACCTCGCAGACGACGTACTTGTCCTTGGCGGCGGCGATGTCGACGTCTTCCTCCTCACGGGCCACCTGGGGTCGCGGGACGAGGATCGCGTGGTTGATCTCGGGCAGCTTGTCCGGGAACACGACCTCGATCACGACGCCCTGGATCTCCTCGATCCGGCCGATGTTCCGGTCCTTGCCGGGGCCGGTGCCCGACGCCTTCGCCTCTGGCTGCTCAGTAATCGACATCCAATCTCCAGTCTAGGTGCTAATTCGCGGTCCGAGGGACTAGCCGGCGAGCCCCTCGGCTCCGGCGACGACTTCCATGATCTCCTGCGTGATCTCCGCCTGGCGGGCGCGGTTCATCTCCAGCACGAGATCGTCGATCAGCGTGCCCGCGTTCTGGGATGCGTTGCGCATCGCCGTCATCCGCGCTCCGTGCTCGGACGCGGTCGACTCCAGGAGCGCCCTGTAGATCGAGATCTCGACGTAGTCGGGGACCAGCCGCCCGAGGATCTGCTCGGGATCCGGCTCGTACTCGACTAGCGCGTGATGCTCGGGATGCTCGGCGGAAGCAGCCTCCTCCTGTTCCTCCTCTGACTCCTCCAGGATCGTGGCCTGCTGGAGCGGCAGCAGCGTCTCGCGGCGCACCACCTGCTGCAGCGGCGAGACGTACCGGTTGTAGAAGATGTCGACCTGGTCGACCTCGTCGTCGACGTATGCCGCCATCAGCCGGTCGGCGATCCTGCGGGCGTCGGCGTACGTGGGCCGGTCGGTGAAGCCGGTGAAGCTCTCGGCGAGCTCGAGGCCGCGGAAGATCAGCGACGACGCGGGGCGGCGGCCGGAGGCGTAGTAGATCGGGCTGTGCCCGTCGGACTCTTGATCCCGTCCGGCGGCGACGCCGGCGCGGACGATGTTCGAGTTGAACGCGCCGGCCAGGCCGCGATCGCCGGCCACGAGCAGCAGGCCGACCGAGCGGACCTGCTCGTGCTCGGCGAGGATCGGGAGCCGCGGGACCGCGCCGGCCGCCTCGGCCGCCTGCCGGGTCATCCGCCGGATCGCGTCCGCATACGGGCGCAGCGCCTCGATCCGCTGCTCGGCGCGGCGCAACCGCGCGGCGGCGACCATCTCCATCGCGCGCGTGATCTTCTGGATGTTCTTGACCGCGCCGATGCGATTGCGAACGTCTCGCTGGGAGGTGGCCATCGCGCTGCGCCCGTCCTCGCACTAGGCGGGGACGGTCTCCTCCTCCTGCTTGCCTTCCTCGTCGCCCTCGGATTCCTCGGAGCCATCGGGCTCCTCGCCGTCGCTCGACTCGTCGCGCTGCGCTCGCGAGCGGCGGGGCGCATCATCTGAGGCCTCGAGCGGATGGCCCTCCTCATCGAGGTCGAAGCCGAAGTCCTCGGCGAACTGCTTGACGGCCGTCTCGACCTGCTGCTGGGTCTCGTCACTCCAGTCGCCCTCGGCGATCTTCTTCAACAGCTCGGGCTCGTTTCCTCGGACCGAGTCGGTGAGGTCTGACAGGAACTTCTCCACCCGATCGACAAGAATCCGGTCGAGATATCCGGCGGTCGCGGCGTAGAGCTGGACGACCTGGTCCTCGACGGACATCGGATTGCGCTCGGACTGGTTGAGCGTCTTCACCAGCCGCTCGCCTCGCGCCAGGGTCCGCTGCGTCTCGGGGTCGAGCTCGGAGCCGAACTGCGCGAACGCCTCGAGCTCGCGGTACTGGGACAGGTCCAGCTTGAGCCTCCCAGCGACCTTGCGCATCGGCCCGATCTGGGCGCTGCCGCCGACCCGTGAGACGGAGATTCCGACGTTGATCGCCGGGCGGACCCCCGAGTTGAACAGCTTCGGCTCGAGGAAGATCTGGCCGTCGGTGATCGAGATCACGTTCGTCGGGATGTACGCCGACACGTCCCCCGCCTGGGTCTCGATGATCGGGAGCGCCGTCAGCGACCCGCCACCGGGCAGCTTCTCCCCGGTCGCCGGGTCGACGATGTCGTCGGCGAGCTTGACCGCGCGCTCGAGCAGCCGCGAGTGGAGGTAGAAGACATCGCCGGGGTACGCCTCGCGACCGGGCGGGCGGCGGAGCAGCAGCGACATCTGCCTGTAGGCCTTGGCGTGCTGGGTCAGGTCGTCGTAGACGACCAGCGCGGCCCTCCCGCTGTAGAGGAAGTGCTCGGCCATCGCGCAGCCCGCGTAGGGCGCCAGGTACTTGATCGGGGCTGCTTCGTCGGCCGCCGCCATCACGATGATCGTGTTGTCGAGCGCTCCCGCCTCCTCGAGCGACTGGGCGAGCGCCACAACCGTCGACTTGCGCTGGCCGATCGCCACGTACACGCAGACCAGATCGCGCTCGATGTTGTTGATGATCGTGTCGATCGCGATCGCGGTCTTGCCCGTCTGGCGGTCGCCGATGATCAGCTCTCGCTGGCCACGGCCGATCGGGATCATCGCGTCGATCGCCTTCAGGCCGGTCAGCATCGGCTCCTTGACGGGCTGGCGCATGACCACCCCGGGCGCCTTGTGCTCGGCGGGCCGCGTCTCGGAGGTGTCGATGTCTCCCTTCCCGTCGAGCGGACTGCCCAGCGGGTCGACGATCCGCCCGAGCAGCGCCTCGCCCACCGGGATATCGAGCAACCGCTTGGTGCGCTTGACCGTGTCTCCTTCGACGACCTCCTCCCACTCCCCGAACAGCACGGCGCCGACGTTGTCGGACTCGAGGTTGAGCGCCAGTCCGGTGACGCCGTGCGGAAGCTCGAGCATCTCGAAGGACATGCAGTTGTCGACTCCGTGGATGCGGGCGATGCCGTCGGCCACCGACAGCACGGTCCCGACCTCTTCGAGGTCGGCGGACTCGGCGTCCAGGCCCTCGATCCGGCTACGGAGGATTGAGGTGATCTCGTCGGGCTTGATCTGCAAAGTGATCTACTCCTTGCGCAGGCTACGCGTGCGCGACTTGCTTTCGAAGTTGTTCCAGGCGGTGGACGATCGAGGCGTCGAGGATGAAGTTGCCGACGCGGAGCACCAGCCCACCGAGGATCTCCGGATCGACCCGGCTGGTGAGCTCGACCGTCCGGCCGGTCTGCTCGCCTACCCGGTCGCCGATGCTCTGAACGATCGCATCGTCGAGCGCGACCGCGCTCGTCACCTCGACCGGTAGCAGCTTTCGCTCCTCCTCCCAGAGCTGGTCTAAGCGCGTCCGGATCCGGAAGACCACCGGCATCCGGTGGCGCTCGACCAGCGCCTCCAGGAAGTTCATGAACGCAGGGTCGGCGCCCTCGATCACCCGCTTCAGCGCGTCCTTCTTCTCCTCGCTCGAGAAGTACGGCGAGAACAGGAACTGCGCCAGGTTGCGGTTCTGATCGACGGCGTCGGCGAACTGGCCGAGCTCTTCGTGGATCTGGTCGAGCAGGTCCCGCTCGGTGGCCACCTCGAACAGCGCGCGGGCGTAGACCTCGGCGATCTCCTCCACTAGCGGCGCTCCCTCCAGCCCAGGACCATCAGTTCTGGCTCCCCGGGCTCAGCGTGCTGAAGTCGATCTCGCGCAGCGTCTCCGCGACCAATGTGCGCTGGTCCTCCTCGGTGAGCACCTTACGCGTGACCTTCTCGGTCGCCATCACGGTCAGGTCGGCGACCTCGCTGCGGATCTCCTGGATCGCGCGGCGCGTCTCCGCCTCGATGTCCCGGCGCGCCTGCTCGAGCAGGCGTTCGCGGCGGGCCTTCGCGTCCTCCTCGGACTCGCGCTCGTGGGCCTCGCCGGCCTTCCGCGCCCGCTCGATGATCTCCTCGGCCTGTTGGCGCGCCTCGGTCAGCCGCTCCCGGTACTCGGCGAGCAGCTCGTCCGCCTGCACGCGCACCTGCTCCGCATGGTCGATCGACTCCTCGATCGCCCGCTGACGGCGATCCAATGCCTCGGAGATCCGGGGGAACGCGAGCTTGGCCAGGATGAACATCGAGATCCCGAACAGGAGCAGGGTCCAGATCATCAGCCCCACGTTGGGGGAGATCAGGAACGAGCCGCTCGAGGCGGTTATAAGCGGTGCGGGCATCTACTTCAGTACGTAGGACAGCAGGCCGGCGACGAGCCCGTAGAAGAAGCACGCCTCGGTAAGTGCGAAGCCCAGCCACTGGATGCTCGTGATCTCATCGCGCATCTCGGGCTGACGGGTGACCGACTCGATCACCTTGCCGAAGAGGATTCCGATGCCGACGCCCGCACCGGCGGCTCCCAGGCCACCGCCGATCCCGATCCCGAGGCCGGCGCCCACCCCGGAGGATGCGGCAAACGAGAGGATGTGTGTAAGCACTTCTGTTCAGCTCCTTGTTGTCTAGTGATGGGAGACGGCGCCGCCGATGTAGATCGCCGCCAGCGTCGCAAAGATGAAAGCTTGGAGCGTCGCGACCAGCCCCAGCTCGAACATGTAGATCAGGATTCCCGCCGGCAGGACGGCCCATCCCAGGAACGACAGCCCGAGGATCACCGCCAGGCCGCCCGCCATGAACAGGATGATCATGTGGCCGGCCAGGATGTTGGCGAACAGTCGGACGGTCAGCGAGATCAGCCGCATGAAGTTGGAGATCACCTCGAGCGGGAAGATCAGGAGCAGCATCGGGCCCTTCACACCGGAGGGGATCAGGCTCTTGACGTATCCGACCGGGCCCTGGGAGCGGATCCCCACGGTGTTGAAGATCACGAACACGACGAGCGCCAGCACAAGCGGGACCGAGATGTTCGCGGTCGCCGCGTACAGCGCGAACGACGGGATGTGGGCCCCGAACAGGTTGAACTTCTCCTGGCTGTTGGTCGGCAGCGGCAGGTAGCCGATCATGTTCGACCACCACAGGAACAGGAACAGCGCCCCCAGGAACGGGAACCACTTCCTGGCCAGCGAGTCGGGCATGTTGCCCCGGGTGATGTTGTCGCGCATGAACGAGTAGAGGACCTCGACCGCCGTCTGCACCCGGTTGGGCCGCGCCTGCATCCGCCTCGAGATCCACAGCATCGACACCACGGTCAGGATCGCCGCGATGAACAGGTACAGGACCGCCCGGTTGATGCTCAGGACCCCCAGGTGGATCCAGTTGATCAGCTTGAACTCGTTCTGGATCTGGAACTCGTTGTTCTTGTGGCCGAACCCGAAGGCGACGATCAGCAGGATCGTGCCGCCCAGCCAGACACCCAAGAGCGACCACAGGATCGTCTTCGTGCTGACCCTCCTGGGTGCCCCCTTCGGACTGGGCGCAGTGGACGCCGTTGCGCTCATCGGGGGCGCCTCGGCCGGTTGATCGCCGAGACGACCAGCTGGACCGTGAATGCGAACACGATCACCGCGAGCGCCGCCAGCCCGGCGTCCTGCCCGCTGCCGCGGCGCACCAGGATGATCGCCAGCGCCAGCAGGAACAGCCTCCCGAGCATGTAGCCGAGCCGCAGCCCGATCTGCTGAGAAGGCTCGCCGACCGACCCGGCGACGCGTTCGACGCCGATCCCGACCGCCCGCAGCGCGATCCACGCGCCGGCGCCCGCGGCGTAGCCGGCGGCCGAGACCCCGATCAGCAGCATTATCGGCGCCGCCACGACCAGCAGCACGACGTCGAGATAGCGCAACAGGCTCGTGCCCTGGTGATCAATATCCACGGAAGCGCCTAGCGACAACGAAGATCCCCATAACGACAGCGAAGAATCCCAGGGAGAAGCCCCTCCGGAAAAGAGGCGGACGGCGATCTGTCATGTCGGTAACCGCTGCTCAAGCGAGGGCTGGCGCTGATCGAAGGGCCGGTAGGGTAATCGGCAGGTAAAGATGGCGGCGCCAGCCGCCAGAGTACCGGCTCGGCCGCCTCAGCGCGCCCTGAAAAAGACGCTCAGCGGAGCGCCGCCGCGGAGCCGCCGGTGCGCACCCGCGGCTTGGGCAGCTGACCCTCGGCCCACATCGCCGCCAGCCCGGCTCGGGGGAGGCCGAGCGCCCCCTCGTAGACGAGATATCGTGGCTCCCAGCGGGGGAAGAACTTTGCGTTGAAGCGGTACAGGCTCTCGATCTGAAAGAACGGATTCGCGAGCGTGACGAGCTTGCCGAGCAGCCGCTCGTACCACTTCGAGGGGCTGTGCATCCACTTCGCGAACGTCGCGAAGTTGAGCGACAGCTCCTTCAGCCCGTGCTCACGGAGCAGCTCCGCGGCGCTCGCGACGAGGAACTCGGTGAGACCGTTGGGGGTGTCTGGATCCCGGCGCATGAAGGACAGCGACACCGCCTGGCGCCCGTAGCAGGGCACGAAGTGCAGAACCCCGCGGATCGACTGATCCTCGTCCCGCGCGAGCACCACCAATGTCTCGTCGGCGTGCTGGCCGCAGACCGAGTCCATCGTCATCGAGAAGCCCCGCTCTGGCGCGCCTTGTCGCCCGCGCTCGAGCACCTCCTCAACCGCCTCGATCGTGTCGGAGTCTAGATCGCTGACGGCGTGCAGCTCGGTCGTGTAGCCGGCCTTCCGCAGCCGCGTGACCGACTGGCGGACCTTGCGAATCGGGCGGCCCTCGAGCGAGAAGCGGTCGAGCTCGATGATCGCCTCATCCCCGAGGTAGACGGTTCGAAGCCCAAGCTCCTCGTAGCGCGGCCGCAGGCGCTCGCTGGCGCCGACCCCGCCCAGCTTCAGCCCGCGGATGTCGGCGAATGCACGCAGCTCACCGAGCAGCGGCCCGAGCGCGTCCTCGGGGCCCACCGGGTCACCCGACAGCAGCAGCACGCCGTTCTCGATCCGGTAGCCCACAAACGCTCGCCTGTCCTCGGAGAAGAAGTAGTGCTTGTCCGCACGGAGCTTGAAGAACGACAGCGTGTCACTGCCATGGGCGCGCACCAGCTCCGCCGCGAGACGGCGGCTCGCCGGGCCAGGAAGCGCCCTCGCCGGCGCCAGCGGCCTGAAGATCACGTACGCGATCGACAGCAGCGTGCCGATCTCGACCAGGTGCACCGCCAGCGGGATCCAGGCGAAGTGCTGATGGAAGGCGATGTGACGCTCGAAGTGGATCGGCCCGGGCTGCCAGCGCAGCAGGTCCCCGGTCTCGCGGATCACCGAGGCCACCGATGGGTGGCCCTGAGAGGCCCAGGTGGCGAGCGCCGCGGCGGTGAGGCCCGCGAGCCCGAGCAGCGGGACGCGCCACACCGCCGAGCGCAGCGTGACCGGGTCGTGCCTGACCCGGAACGCCCGAGTGCCGGCGAGCAGCGCCGCCGCCACGCCCCAGGTGATCGCCGTCTCCTCGAAGTCGAGCCCCTTGAGCAGGTCGAACGTCCCGAGCGCGAGCATCAACCCGATCGCGACCTGCCAGGCCCGCCGGCGGCGCTTGAGCAGATACGGCGCCACCACCAGCAGCGCGGCGCCCGCGGGCAGCGCCAGCGCATGGAACAGCCGGATCGCCTGGACCGGCTCGACCGACATCAGCAGGTGCCCCCGCCAGCGCACGTTCGGCGTCAGCGCCGAGGCGATGTTGACGAGCCCCACGAGTGCGGCGCCGAGGGCCGCGACGGGAGGCAGCCAGGCCCGCACGGCGGCGGTCCCGGGCAGCCGGGGCATGGCAGGTGAATGGGTTGCGGAAGCGGACATGAAGGTGGAAGGAGCGTCGGTGTGGCCTCGGGCCCGGGGCCTTGGCGCGGTAATCCGGCTTTGACGCGCCTCCGACCGACGTCGCTTAGGACTGTACCTGGCTTTCCCCCCGTGGTTACGGCTCTTTGCCCCGGTTTCCTGCCTATCAACCCGCGGAATCAGGGATTGGCCTGCAGGATCATGTTGAGGTCTGCGCGGTCGAACGGCTCGCTCGACACGGCGATCGTGCCCGAGAACGGGAATTCGAGGATCGCGGCCGTGACCATCCCGGCTCCGACCGTCACGGCGATGCTCAGGCAGAGGACGAGATCGAGCCCGACGGACCGGGTCCGGAGAAAGACCGCGGTCAGTAGCGTCAGGAGCGACAGCAGGATCAGCAGCCCCAACAGCGGCGCCGGGATCGACTCTTCAGCCGCGTCGACCCGGTTGTTCCGCTCCACGGCGAGCTTGTCGAGGTCGTCGGATGTAGTGCGGTAGAACTCCACCTGGGCGTAGGTCTTCGGCGCGAATGTCTCGAGCGCACCGAACATGGCGTTGAGATAGGCCTGCGCCTTGGGGTCCGCGTGGCCGTCTCGCAGCATCGGGAATTCCTGCCTGCGCACCTCCCTGACGTACCTGGCGAGGGCGACTTCCATCGACCGCCGCTGGCGGGCTGGCAATACGTGGACGTCCGTCAGGACCGAGCTCAACGAGTTGGCCTCAGCCGAGACGTCGTTGGTCGCGTTCTCGTAGCCGCCGTAGAGGTTCACGATGACGAACGCGAGCACGAGAGCCAATACGGTCATCACCACCGCCATCACGCCGACGGTCTTGTCGCTGGACTCCTCGTCGCGCCACCGCGGGACGAGGCGGTGAGCGAGCCACATGCCGAGGAGGGTCAGGAGCACCGCGAGGCCGATGAACACCAGCGCGAGCACCCAGTCGGGGACGTTGTTCAGTATCTGCCTCGACATCCCGCCTTAATCGCTCGTCCTTCGCACCAGACCTCGATTCCGGCGCGGGATCCTATACGCCGGCCCGCGCGCGACGGATCCTCAGCGCTCCGAGGACCGGGCCGCTGCCTGGCAGCGCGAGCGCGAGTACCAGCGCCGGCAGCGGCAGCACCGCCACCACCTCGAACACGGCCGGGAGGCCGTGGGCATCGGCGATCAGCCCCAGCAGCGGCGCCCCGACCCCGCCCAGACCGATCGATAGTCCAATCGTCACCCCCGCCGAGACGCCGAGGCGGCCCGGCAGGAACTCCTGTCCCATCACGATCGTGACGGCGAAGGTCGCGATCGTCGCCGCGCCCGCGACGGTGGCGAACACCAGCGCGAGCGCCGGGCCCGATACAAGGAACCCGACGACGAGCGGCGGCAGCACGATCATCGAGCCGATCAGGACCGCCCTGCGGCCGAACCGGTCGGCCAGCGGCCCGCCGATCAGCGTTCCGATGGCGCCGCCGGCGAGCATCGCGGTCAGCGCTGCGTTGCCGAGCGCCTTGCCCGAGTGCAGGACGTGCACGTAGTACAGCGGGATGAACGTCACCAGTCCGAAGTACACGAACGAGCGCAGCGCGATCACCCCGAGAGCACCGTGAACGGGCCCCACGCCTCGGGCTGATCCGAGCGCTCCACCCGGCCCGCCGCAACATCGGTGCGGAACCGCTTCAGCCGCGGCAGCTCCACCACCAGCACGCCGGCCATCAGGAGTGTCGGGATCAGCACGAACACGGTCCCGTGCAGGCCGAACGCGAGCACCAGCGGAGTCACGAGCACGGGCCCGAGCGCGAACCCGATGTTCCCTCCGACGCTGAACAGGCTCATCCCGCTGGCCCGCCGGGCGCCCGAGACGTAGTTGGCAAACCGCGAGCCCTCGGGATGGAACGAGGCGACGCCGATTCCGCTCAGCACGATCGCAGCGAACGTCAGGCCGTAGTTCGGCGCGAGCCCCGCCAGCGCGATCCCGATCCCGCCGAGCGCCGGTCCCAGCGGCATCAGCCAGGGGAGCGAGCGGCGGTCCGAGAGGTGGCCGAACACGGGCTGGATCACGCTGCTCGAAATCGTCGCCGCGAGCACCAGCGCCGAGACCGCGGCGTAGCTCAGATGGTCCTTGGCGACCAGGAACGGCAGCAGCGCCGGAACCGAGCCCTGGGCAACATCCGTGAACATGTGTCCGGCCGACAGGGTCGCCATCGCCCGCCGGTCCACTCCGGAGGCGCTCACTGCTTCAGCGCGGCGAGCTTTCCGTTGACCGAGCGGCGCTTTTCGACCAGCTCGCGCTCGAGCTCCGCGAGCTCGCGCTGGCGGCCCCAGACGAGCTCGAGCTGGGTCGCGATGTGCCCGAGCGACTCGGTCAGCAGCCGCCGCTGCGTCTCGGGGTCCTCGGTCTGCCGGTATTTGCGCCTGATCTCGGCGCGGGCGGTCTCCGCCTCGAGCAGCTTCGAGAGCTCCTCGAGCGAGAGCCCCAGCAGGTCCCGCAGCCTGATGATCTCGCTGACGCGCTCGACGTCGGCCTCGGTGTAGGTCCGGTGCTTACCCTGGACCCGGTCGCCTGGGCCCGGGAGCAGGCCGATCTCCTCGTAGTAGCGGATCGTCCGCGCGGTCGTCCCGGTGAGCTCGGCCAGCTCGCCGATCCGAAGCGCCTTCGGCGCCGTGGCGGTCACGCCGCCACCTCCACCTCTGCGGCCTCAATTTCCTCGGCGCTCACCGGAGCCGCCGAGGAGGCCTCCGAGTACCGGGGCCGCGCCGCCGCCACGAACGCGCCCAGCACCGACACCGCGGCAAGGCACCACAGGGCGATGTGCATGTTGCTGATGAACGGGTCGAGCCGGGCCGTCGAGATGTGGTTCGCGAGGCCGGAGAAGACCCTGAACAGAACCGTCTTCGGGACCGAGGAGGTGATCACGGCGAGCACGAACGCGATCGAGAGCACGGCGCCCGTGTTCTGCACGAGCACCCGTGCTCCGGCGGCGATCCCGCGTCGCTTGGCCGCCACGGTTCCCATCATCGCGGCGGTGTTGGGGGAATTGAACATGCCCGAGCCGATCCCGACGATGAACATGAACGTGCCGCTGGCCCAGTAGCTGGTCTCGCGCCCGAGCGTCGTCATCAGCGCGAGGCCGGTCGCCGTGACCAGCATTCCCATCACCGCCATCCCTCGCGATCCGCGCCGGTCGGCCCAGATCCCGGCCAGCGGCGAGGAGATCAGCATCCCCACCGCGAGCGGCGCGAGCTTGATCCCGGCGAGGATCGGCGTGTCGCCCTGGACTCCTTGGAAGTAGAAGACGAACACGAACATCAGCGCGAACCGCGCAAGGCCGTTGATGAACGCCGCGGCAGACGCGGCCGCGAACAGCCGGTTGCGGAAGATCGAGAGGTCGAGCATCGGCGAGCGGTGGCGGCTCTCGATCAGCACGAACGCGGGCAGGAACACCGCTGCGGCGATCAGCCCTCCGATCACGAGCGGCGTGTCCCAGCCCGAGATGCCCCCCTTGGAGATTCCCAGCACGAGCCCGGTGAGGCCGACCAGGAACGTGATCGTCCCGGCCGCGTCGAACGTCGTGTCGGCGTCCCGCTTGGTCTGCTCGCGAAGGATCAGAACGCCCACGCGCTACCGGCGAGCGCGAGCGGGACGTTGAACCAGAACACCCAGTGCCAGCTGATCGCGACCAGCGCGCCGCCCAGCACGGGCCCGATCACGAGCCCGATCGCGGCGACCATCGTGTTGGTGCCCATCGCGAGGCCGAGCTGATCGCGCGGGAACGCATCGGTCACGATCGCCGCGGCGTTCGCGAACAGGAACGACGCGCCGATCCCCTGGGCGATCCGCCACAGGATCAGCTCCGTCCCGCTGCCCGCAAACCCTGCTCCCAGGGACGCCAGCGCGAACAGCACGAACCCGCCTATGTACGCCCGCTTGCGCCCGAACTGGTCCGACAGCCGTCCGGCGCTGAGCACCAGCACGGTCGAGGCGATCATGTAGACGAGGATCACCCATACGAGCTCGAGCAGGCCGGTATGCAGGCTCCGCTCGAGGTCCGGCAACGCGATGATCAGCGTGCCCGAGTTGATCGTCGCCAGCAGCATCCCGAGGCTCGTGCACGACAGCGCCCACCACTTGTAGGACACGTGTCCGGAGTGAACGCCGAACCTCTTTCCTCGAACCTGCTCGACCGTCGCCAGCGCGGGCCACCTTTCGCTTCAAATGAATTCTTACGTAAACGTAAGAATAGCACCGCCCCGCGAATCGGGGCTCGCGCTCACTCGAACGCCGCGACCGTCGCCAGGATCACGTACGCGGCGATCAGCGCGGCTCCCTCGAACGCCGTCGCCTCCCCGTCGCCCGTGATCTGCCAGATGATGATCGCCGTCCCGAACAGGGCGCCGGCGTAGACCGGAGAGAGGGCGAACGTCAGCGTCGTGGCGGTCAGCAGCGACACCAGCACGAGCACCGGGTACAGGAACGCGGCGATCTGCGCCACCGAGTTCTTGACCACCGAGATCGCCAGCTCGGACTGGCCCTTGGCGGCGAGCACGATCCCGGTGACATTCTCCACCGCGTTCCCCGCGATCGCGACGATCACGAGTCCCGCGAACGCCTGCGAGATGTGGAGCTGATGGATCGTCGGCTGGAGCGCGTGCACGAACCAATCCGATACGAACGCCGACGAGGTCCCGGCCACGGCGAGCAGCACGAGCGCCGGCAGCGCCGGCAGTCGGGGGGTCGTGGTGGTGTCCGTGGCGGCACGCTTGCCGCTGCCCCCGAGGTACTGGCGCAGCCACATGCCGTAGACGACCAGGATCGCGACCGCGCCGACGATCGAGATCGTCTTGATGTGGTGGCTGGCCGAGTCGTGCGAGGAGTTGGCCAGCGCGACCAGGATGATGATGAACGTCGCGATCAGCAGGAGCGTCGCCGTGTCGTTCGGGAGCCGGGGGCTGAAGCGCATCACGCCATCCCGCGCGCGCCCGGCGCCGGCGACGATCACCAGTCCGAGGACGAGCAGCGCGTTGGCGAGAATCGAGCCGATGATCGCGGTCTGGGCCACGACCAGCTGCCCGGCGTTCAGCGCGAACACCACCACGAAGAACTCCGGCAGGTTGCCAAGCGTCGACTGCATGAGGCCGGTGACCGCGGGGCCGAACCGCTCGCCCAGCTGCTCGGTCGCGAACGACACGATCCACGCAAGACCGGCGAGTGCGACCGTCGCGAGCACGAACGCGAGCACCTGCGAGACGCCATGGGCGTAGCGGGTGACGCCCGCGGCCACCGTCGCGATCCCTATGAACACGAGGATCCCGCGCTCTCGGACGGTCATCGCACGGCCTCGAACTCGCCGGTCTCGTGCTCGTCGGCCCCCGGGTCGACGCGCTCGAACTCGCCCGTCTCGAGGTCGTGGCGCAGGTGCTCGTCGATCTCGCTCTCGGTCGTGTCCGGGTCGACCCGCTTGAGCTCCTTCGCGAGGCGCCCCTTGAACTTGAGAATCTCGAGCACGTACACGAGATACACGCTGGCGGCGAGCGCCAGCAGCGCGATCGCGATCATCAGCACCAGCCAGCCGGCCCGGTAGTGGCCGTGATGGTCGGAGTACGGGACGAACCGCAACGCGATCGCGACACCGGCGAGCATCAGCGTCCACCCGTACAGGTAGGCGACCGTCTTGCGCTGGCTGAAGCCGATCCTCGCCATCCGATGGTGGAAGTGGTTGGCATCCGCGGACCACGGCTTGCGGCGGTACTTCAGCCGCTTGGCGACCACGAAGCCGGTGTCCAGGAACGGCACCGCGAGGATCACCAACGGGACCGCCAGCGCGATCACCACGTTCGTCTTCAGCGAGCCCAGCACCGCGACCACGCCGAGCAGATAGCCGAGCAGGTTTGCCCCGGAGTCGCCCATGAACACCGAGGCGGGCGGGAAGTTGTGAATCAGGAAGCCGAGCGCCGCGCCGGCGGTCAGCGCCGCGAGCACCGCAGCGCTGCCGATGCCGAGATCGAACGCGATCACCGAGAACGCGATCCCGTCGATCGCGCACAGACCCGCCGCAAGCCCGTCGACGCCGTCGGAGAAGTTCACGACGTTCATCAGGCCGACGAGCCACAGCACGGTCAGCACTCCACCCTCGTTGGGGAACTGAAGCGAACCGACGAACGGGAGCGTCACGTCGGTCACGACAGCACCGCCCTCGACCGCGATCACCGCCGCGCCGATCTGCCCGATCAGCTTCAGCAGCGGCGGCAGCGCGCGCCAGTCGTCGATCGCTCCGACCAGCGCGATCAGGGCGGCGCCCGCGATGATCGCCCACGTGTGGACGGTCCCGCTCGAGCCGCGCAGAGCATGGGCGACGTGGGGAAGCTTGATCGTCGCGGGCAGCCAGATCGCGCTCGTCAGGACTACCGCCGCGAGGATCGCCAGGCCCCCGAGCAGCGGCGTCACGTGCTGCGAGAGGCCGCGCTCGCTCGGCATCGAGACCGCGCCGATCCGCCCCGCCAGCCGCGCCGCCAGCGGCGTCAGCGCGGCGGCGACGACCATCGCCACCACGAAGGCGAGAACCGCGTCCAGGTACGGCATGGCCGATGAAGCATCGCAGCCGCGCAGGACTGCGGTACTGGCGCCCGCCTCCAGGCGGGCCTCGGCGGCCGCAGGCGCGGGGCTCTAGACCGCAGCCGTGGCGCTGAGCGCCGCGTACAGCGGGAACCGCTCGGCGATCGACCCGGCGCGCTCCGCCAGCTCGGACCGCCGGCTGTCGAAGTCCTCGGCGGTCAGGGCCTCGGCGATGATCCGGCCGACCTCGACGAAGTCCTCTTCGAGCAGGCCGCGCGTGGCCAGCGCCGGCGTCCCGATCCGCAGCCCGCTGGAGACCGCCGGCGGACGGGGGTCGAACGGGACGGCGTTGCGGTTGACGGTGATCCCGACGGTGGCGAGCCGGTCCTCGGCCTGCTTGCCGTCGAGCTCCGACTCGCGCAGGTCGCACAGGACCAGGTGGACGTCGGTGCCGCCCGTGAGGACGTTGACGCCACCGCCGGCGGCGAGCAGCTCCGCGGCCACCGCCCTGGCTCCGGCGAGCGTCCGCTCCTGGCGCTCGCGGAACGGCTCAGACGCGGCGATCCGCAACGCAACCGCCTTGCCGGCGATCACGTGCTCGAGCGGACCGCCCTGCTGGCCCGGAAACACGGCGGAGTCGATCTTCTTGGCCAGCTCCTCGGTGCACAGGATCATCCCGCCCCGGCCGCCGCCGATCGTCTTGTGGATCGTCGTGGTCACCGCGTGGGCGTACGGGATCGGGCTCGGGTGCAGGCCGGCCGCGACGAGGCCCGCGAAATGGGCCATGTCGACGACGAGGTAGGCGCCGACCCCGTCGGCGATCGCCCGGAAGCGCTCGAAGTCCAGGAACCGCGAGTAAGCCGACCAGCCGGCCAGGATCACCTTCGGACGGCGCTCGCTCGCGAGCCGCTCCACCTCGTCCATGTCGATCAGGCTGCTGTCCGCGTCGACGTGGTAGGCGGCGATGTCGTACAGGCGGCCGGAGAAGTTGATCTTCATCCCGTGGGTCAGGTGGCCACCGTGGGCGAGCTCGAGCCCCAGCAGCGTGTCGCCCGGCTGCATCAGCGCGTGGTACACGGCCGCGTTGGCCTGCGCCCCGGCGTGCGGCTGGACGTTCGCGTGCTCGGCGCCGAACAGCTCCTTGGCACGGTCGATCGCCAGTTGCTCGCCGATGTCGACGTACTCGCAGCCGCCGTAGTAGCGCCGGCCCGGGTAACCCTCCGCGTACTTGTTGGTGAGGACCGAGCCCTGGCACTCGAGGATCGAGGTCGGCACGAAGTTCTCCGAGGCGATCATCTCGAGCGTGCGCTGCTGTCGCTCGAGCTCGAGCGACAGAACCTCCGCGATCTCGGGGTCGACCTCGGCCAGCGGCCGGTTGAAGAAGTCGGACGGCAACTCGACGCTCATCGTGGCCGACGATATCAGCGGCGCGGGCGGCTGCCCAAGCGTCGCAAGATTGGGCGCCCGGCCGGTCACGCGGTGCCGACGATCACGGCGAGATCGCGCTCCTGCCAGACCACCTCCACCTCGAACCCGGCCGCCGTCAGCCACCTCAACAGGTCGGCGAGCGCGCTTGGCTTGT
Organism: uncultured Solirubrobacterales bacterium; assembly: GCA_963695965.1. Taxonomy (GTDB): domain Bacteria; phylum Actinomycetota; class Thermoleophilia; order Solirubrobacterales; family Solirubrobacteraceae; genus Palsa-465. The sequence continues at coordinate 17,398 of CAVOIU010000040.1, read as the reverse complement.
CGAAGCCAGGCGTGAACGGGGTCTGGGCATCCGCGGGGTCGACCGGGACGACCAGATCGGCGAGCACGAACCGGGCGCCGGGTGCGAGCACGCGGTGGACGCGCTCGAACAGCAAGGCCTTCTCGGCGGCGTCGAGGTGGTGGACGCACAGGGCGCTCGCGACGAGGTCGAAGGGGCCCTCGGGGAGCTCGTCCTGAATCCGGCCGACCAGCAGCTCGACTCGCTCGGCCGGCAACACCTCCCGGGCGGCCGCGAGCATGCCGTCGCTCTCGTCGATCCCGACCAGCGTCGCGTCCGGATGGTGGCTCAGCAGTCGCAGCGCGGTCTCACCCGTTCCGGTGCCGAGCTCGAGGATCCGCCGCACACCGATCCCGCTTGCCGCCAACAGCTCTCCCTGGAGAAGGTCGAACAACGGGATGTCGGCCCTGATGTCCTTAAGGTAGGTGGCCGGATGGAAGTGGAACTGGCCCCCGAGCGCGGCCTGAAGCTCGCCTTCGGCCTCCGCGCCCCGTCGCACCACGGCCCACGACCCGTCGACCTCGAAATGGCGCAGGTCGATCACGGTCGACGCGGTCCCCGGGAGCTTGCCCCCGTCGATCACCAGGTCCGCCGCCGCGCGGATCGGCTCCGGGACGTCTGCGAGCCGGCGCGCATCCGCGCCACCGGCGCGGTTCGCGCTCGACTGGAGCACCGGCCACCGCACGCCCGCCAGCCGGTCCAGCTGCGGGACCCGCAAGCCCAACGTGTGCGGGTCCGACCCGCACGCGAGCGGGAACCGCCCGGCGGGGTTCGGGAGCAGCAGCGTCACGCCACCTGGAAGCAGCTCCTTCAGCCCCTGGCGTGTGCGCTTGCCGAGCTCGGGCATGGCGGCCAGCGCGAGCTTGAGGTCGAAGAACATCACCGCCGAGGGCTTGTCGAGCGCCCGGCGCTTGAGCAGGTAGAGGCGCTCCACGGCCACCCGGTTGGCGGGGTCGCAGGCGAGGCCGTAGACGGTGTCGGAAGGGAACACGGCCACCCCGCCAACCGCCATGCACCGCTCGAAGGCCTCGGCGTCGCTCACGCTCTGGCGAGGACCACTCGCTCGTGCCCGGCCAAATCCTGCCAGGCCTCGACCGTCGAGTACCCGGCGCCGCGCAACAGGTCCTCGACCGCTCGTGCCTGGTCGAAGCCGACCTCGAGGGCTACGAGCGGGACCAACGTGCGTCGCGGCACCGCCCCCAGCATCCCCACCAGCCGCCTGATCGCGTCGAGCCCGTCGGGCCCGGCGAACAGCGCCCCCGCAGGCTCGTAGCGGGCGATCTCGGGCGCCAGCTCGGCGCCGGAGGCGACGTAGGGCAGGTTCGCGACCACGGCGTCGAACGACGGCTCGACCCCCTCGAGCAGGTCCGCCTCCACGAACTCGACCTCCAGCCCGAGCGTGCCGGCGTTGGAGCGCGCCACCGCCACCGCGCCGTCGCTCACATCGGTCCCGGTGATAAAGAGGTCGGGGCGCTCTGCCTTCAGCGCGAGCGCCACCGCACCGCTTCCGGTGCCGACGTCCACCACCCGGGCGCCCACCGGCACCGACAGGCCGACCTCGACCAGCAGCTCCGTCTCGGGCCGGGGGATCAGCACCCGGCGGTCGACCGACAGCGTAATCCGCCGAAACTCTTTGCGCCCGAGGATGTAGGCGATCGGCTCGCGGGATGCTCTCCGCTCGGCCATCGCCTCGAAGCGCTCCAGAGCGTCCCCGTCCAAGGTCGCCCCCGCCTCCAGCACGAGCCGAGCCCGGTCCACGCCTAGCGCCTTGCCCAGCAGCAGCTCGGCGTCGAGCCGCGGCGTCTCGCATCCCGCCTCGCCCAGCCTCCCCGTCGCCCGACTCAGCGCGTCCGCAACCGACACGTCCAGGCCGGTCTCAGCCAACGGCGTGCTCCTCGAGCCTTCTGCGCTTCTCGTCATCCTGGAGCGCGTCCGTCAGCTCGTCTAGCTCTCCCATCAGGATCCCGTCGAGGTTGTGGGAGAGCAGGTTGATGCGATGGTCCTTGACCCGCTTTTCGCCGTAGTTGTACGTGCGGATCTTCTCGGCCCGCTCGCCCGTCCCGACCTGCGCCTGGCGGGAGGCCGCCTGCTCGGCCTGCTGCTCGGCGAGCGCCCGCTCATACAGCCGCGCCCGAAGCACGCGCATTGCCCGCTCGCGGTTCTGCAGCTGGGATTTCTCGTCCTGCATCGAGACGACGATGCCCGTCGGCTTGTGGGTGATCCGGACGGCGGAGTCGGTCGTATTAACCGATTGCCCACCCGGACCGGAGCTGCGGTAGACGTCTATCTGGAGGTCACCGGGGTCGATCTCGACCTCGACCTCGTCTACCTCCGGTAGCACCGCGACCGTCGCCGTCGAGGTGTGGACCCGACCCTGGGACTCGGTCTCGGGCACCCGCTGGACGCGGTGCGTGCCGCCCTCGAACTTGAACACCGAGTACGCCCCGTCGCCCTTGACGGCGAACGTGTAGGACCCGTCCCCGATCGACAGCGGCTCGACCGTGAAGCCGCGCCGCTCGGCGTAACGCGTGAGCATCCGGTAGAGGTCCCCGGCCCACAGGGCCGCTTCGTCTCCACCCGCCCCGGGCCGGATCTCGACGATCACGTTCTTGTCGTCGTTTGGGTCGCGCTCGACCATCGCCAGGCGGATCTGCTCCTCGAGCGCGGCGATCCGCTCACGCGAGGAGTCGAGTAGCGCCCGGAGCTCGGGGTCGTCGCCGCCCTCGTCGAGCAGCTCGCGTGCGCCCTCGAGGTCGTCGCTCGCGTGCCGGTACTCCTCGGCCAGGCGCGCCGCGGGCTCGAGCTCCCGATACGCCATGCTGGCAGCGCGAAACCGCTCGCGGTCCCCGATCACCTCGGGGTCCGACAGCTGTTGCTCGAGCTCGGAGAAGCGAGTATCGATCTGTGAGACGAGGTCGTCGATCATCGCGATCGAGTGTAGGCGCGGTATTTACGCCGGAACGGATTCGCAGCCGGATGACGCGGCCGCCGCCCGTTAAGCGAGGCCGGATGCCGAGCGGGCGGGTACGGCCGCGGCGAGCGGAACCAGCTCGTACTCGCTCGGGTCGAGCGTCCGCAGTCGCTGCTCGTACTCGCGCATATAACCGGGCCAGTTGGTCACGATCCGCCCGGAGCGGTCGCGGTACCAGGAGTCGCAGGCGAGCCACGCCGTTCCGGCGAACCGCGCCTGCAGCTCGCGATCGCTCGCCGCCTCGACGCTCGCGCGGACGTCGATCGCGGCGGCGCCGCGCCCGCTCACCCGCTCGAGCGCCTGCCGGATGTACGCGGCCTGGGTCTCCTCGTAAAAGATGATCGAGCCGCCGGAGGTGTTCGTGTTCGGCCCGTACATGAGGAACAGCGAGGGAAACCCCGACACGGCGATCCCGAAGTGCGCGCGGGGGCCCGCCGACCATGCCTCGCGCAGCGTCCGCCCCCCCGCGCCCGCGATCTCCATTGGGAACATGAACTCGGTGGTGCGAAAGCCGGTCGCGTAGATGATGCAGTCGAGCTCGCGCTCGACGCCGTCGGCGGTGACGATGCCGTGCTCCGTCACCCGCGTGATCCTGTCGGTGACCAACTCGACGTTCGGACGCTGGAGCGCGGGCAGGAACTCGGAGCTGAACAGGATCCGCTTGCACCCGAACGTGTAGTCGGGCCACGCCTTCTTCCGCACCACGGGGTCCTTCAGCTGCGAGCGCATGAACGCCGACGACAGGAGCCATCCGATCCGCCCCCACGTCCGCGGGTGGCGGATCATCAGGGTGATCGACTCGGCGTAGTTGTAGATGTACTTGCGCCGCAGCGCCTGGAGACCGGGGACGCGCCGGAGGAGGTTCTTGAACCAATCCGGGTACTCGCGGTTCCTGCGGGCCATGAACCAGTTGCCGGTCCGCTGGAACACGTTCAGCTGCGCGACCTGTTCGGCGACACGCGGGATGAACTGGATCGCGCTGGCGCCGGTCCCGATCACGGCGACCCGTTTCCCGTGCAGGTCGTACTCGTGGTCCCAGCGCGAGGAGTGGAAGCTGTGTCCGGCGAACTGGTCGAGCCCTTCGATCGCCGGCGCCCTCGGCTGGTGCAGCTGCCCGGTCGCGACGATCACGGCGTCGGCCTCCCAGCGTCCCCCGTCGGCGCTCATCACCGTCCACTCCCGGGACTCGTCGTCCCATTTGACGGAGGCCACATCGGTATTGGGCACGACCAGCCGGTCCACCCCCTGTTCGCGCGCGACCCCCTGGAGGTACTCGAGGATCTCGTCGTGGGGCGAGCACAGCCGCGACCAGTCGCGACGCTGCGCGAACGAGAACGAGTACAGATGGCTCGGCACGTCGCACACGCAGCCGGGGTAGGTGTTGTACCACCAGGTGCCACCCAGCTCAGGCGCCCGCTCCAGGATCGTGATGTCCTCGAAGCCGTGCCGGCGCAACTCGATCGCGGCGGCGATCCCGCCGAATCCGGCGCCGACGATCACGACCCTCAGCGGCCGCCCTCGTGCCATCCGGGAAACCCTATACCTACGCGACCACTTCGACCCCGACGAGGTCCTGTCCGGACTTCGCCTCGGATCCCTCGACGGCCAGCACCGCCTTCAGCGCCGCGATCGACACGGCCAGCTGGTCCAGGTCGGGCTCCCGGGTGGTCAGCTTCTGCAGCTGCATGCCCGGATACATGACCGCCTTGACCCAGGGGCGTCGGCGATTGCGCCCGGCCCACTTGATCAGCTCGAACGACAGGCCCGCGATCAGCGGCACGCCGACGATTCGGGTGATCACCAGCAGCCACCACGCAGGCAGCCCGATCGGCGCGAACACGAAGATCGCCACGATCATCACCACCAACAGGAAGCTCGTGCCGCAGCGGGGGTGCAGCCGTGAGTAGAGCTTGGCCCGTTCGGGAACGAGCTCGTCCTCGGCCTCGTAGCAGGAGATCACCTTGTGCTCGGCGCCGTGGTACTCGAACACGCGGCGGAGGTCCGCCAGACGGGAGAGCAGGAGCAGGTAGCCGAGGAAGATCCCCGTCCGGAGCACGCCCTCGACCGCCCAGAACGCGACCGGCGAGCCGAGCTGGTGCTTGATCAGGCTCGTCAGGCCCACCGGCACCACGAAGAACAGTCCGATCGAGAACGCGAGCGCCACCACCACGGCCCCGGCCCAGGTGCGGCTCGAGATCTCCTGAGGACCGTCTCCGGCGGCGGTCTCCACCTCGGAGAGCTGGGCGTTGGCGGAGATGCCGAGCGCGCGCAAGCCGATCGCCATCGATTCCACCAGCGCGACCACACCGCGAATCACCGGCCACCGGTAGACCCGGCGGCGCTTCGTCCAGGCGACGAGCGGGAACGACTGCACGTCGATCGGGCCGGGCGTTGGACCGCCGCGGGCCCCGGCACCCCCCCCGGATTTGCGGACCGCGACGGCCCAGGTCGAGATGCCGCGCATCATCACCCCCTCGAGCACCGCCTGACCTCCCAGGGGCGCATCGCGCGAGGCCGTCAGCTTGGCCTCCGTGCCCCGCGCGCTCATCGCGAACGGCCCGGGCTACGCGCCCGCGGACTCGCGAGCGGGTCGCCGGCCCTTGGCCACGCGCCGCTGGAAGCGCTCCACGCGGCCGCCGGTGTCGACGAGCTTCTGCTTACCGGTGTAGAACGGATGGCAGGCAGAGCAGATCTCGACGTGGATCTCCGGCTTGGTCGAGCGGGTCATGAACTCGTTGCCGCACGTGCACCGCACATGCGCCTCGATGTACTCGGGATGAATCTCGTTTCTCATCACCTAAGAGTGTAGCTGGGCGGGACGGCTCGCCGGACCGTCTCTAGCGCTGATCGCACGTCTTTCCCAGCTTGACCACGGTCCCCAACGGGCTGCCGCTGGAGCCGATCCAGCGGAAGCTCACGCGGAAGCGGTACACCGCAGGGGCCGCCAGGTTCACCGACCGGCTTTTGCACCGTCCAGCGGTCGCCGGGCCGCTGGCCGAGGGTCGGCGGGTTCGTCGGGTGGATCCACTTCCCGAGGTCCGTGTTCGGGCTGCTGACATCGACCCACGTCCGGCTCTGGGGCCGCCTGTGCAGCAGTTCGAACTTCATCGCCATGCGCTCGGTCCCGGTGACCGGACGCATCACCGCCGTGACGGAGACCGAGCGGTTCAGCGAGTCCGACGAGCGCTGGCAGCCGAAGTCCTCGAGCACCGCCCGCGGCGGCGGGCTCGTGCTCGCGCCGGCGAGCGCGGGAACACCGACCGTGACCGCTGCGGCCACGCCGAGGCATGCCAAAGCCACTCTGCGCATGTCGATGTAACAACGAGCGCGGCGAGAAGTTTCAGTCGCGCGCCACCGTCCGAGGGGCGCGAGCCGGCTCAGGTGAGCGTGTACAGCGGCCCGTCCCCGCCCTCGGGCGGGGTGAGACGGCCGCCCTTGGCGGTGATCGCGCCGCACTGCACGCAGTTGGTGTAGTTGACGATCACGTGAACGGGGCCCGATTCCGGAGCGTCGTCCTCGATCTCGTAGACCCCTGCCGGGCACATCGCGACCCACGTCTCGGCGATCTCCCTCGGGACGTCCTTGTGCACCCGGATGTGATTGGGAGCATCGTCGCGGGTCGCGTTGCCCGAGATGTAGACGGAAGACAGCTTGTCGAAGATGTACTTCCCGTCGGGCTTCGGGTACCGGTCGCGGGTGTCACCGATGAACATCGGCTCCTCGTCGTTGCGATGCCATTCCATGCGTCCGGGCGGGAACCTGCCCTTGCTCACGATCGCCAGGCCGGAGATCGGCGCGCCCTGGATGAATCCCTTGGAGAACGGCTGGCGGACGTTGCGTACCTGGTAGAGCTCCTTGCCCACCGACGAGTTCTCGATCGCCTCGTCGTAGGCCGAGAGCTCGCCCTCGCCCTTGAGTGACCTGTAGATCGCCTCGGCGGCCAGCATGCCTGACTTGATGCAGTGGTGCACGCCCTTGAGCGCGGCGGTGTCGACCATCCCGCCGGCGTCCCCGACGAGCACGGCACCGGGCATCGACGGCTTGGGCATCGACCAGTAGCCGCCGCCAGGGAGTGCCTTGGCGCCCCACCCCACCCGCTCGCCGCCCTCGAGGATCCCCTTGACCAGTGGGTGGGTCTTCCACAGCTGCAGCAGGTCGTGGGCGGAGGTGGTGGCGTCCCGGTAGTCGAGGTCGATCACGAACCCGATCGAGACCAGGTCGTCACCGGTCTTCTCGTCCTTCATCGGGTACAGCCACGTCCCACCGACCTGGCCGTACTTCTTGGCCAGCTTCAACGGCCAGGGGCCGAGGGTGTGGATCACCCGGTCGAGCGGCTTCGGGACCTTCCAGATCTCCTTGACACCGAGCTCCCACACCTGCGGCTCGCGGTTCTCCGCCAGGCCGAACTCCTTGATCGCCGCGCCGGTCAGGTGGCCCCAGCAGCCCTCCGCGAGCACCGTGACCTTGGCGCCGATGTCCGTCCCAGGCTCGAAGTTCGAGAGCGGTTCCCCATCCTTGCCGCGGCCCTTGTCCCCGGAGCGCACCCCGACGACGCGGCCGTCCTCGACGATCAGCTGGGTCGCCGAGGTCTCGGTCAGGACGTAGGCGCCGGCCTCCTCGGCCAGGCGCTGCTGATACCGGGCCAGGGCGGACACCGACACGATCTCGTTGCCGTGGTTCTTGAAGTTGGGCGGCGTGGGGACGCGAACCTTTGCCTTGCCGTTGGGCATCGCGTACACCGCCTCCTTCTTGACCTCCCCGAACGCGAATCGCTCCTTGCGCCAGTCCTCGCGGCTCATATCGGGGAACAGCTCCTGCAGCGGACCGGGCCGCATCACCGCGCCGGACAGGTTGTGCCCGCCGCAGGTCTTGGCCTTCTCGACGATCGCCACCGGCACCTCGCCGAGGCTCTCCATCAGCTCGGGGTCGTCGCCGAGCAGCTGGAGCAACCGGTTGGCGCACGCCAGTCCGGCGGTGCCGCCGCCGACGATCACCACGCCGACGTCGATCCGCTCGTCCTCCGAGTCGAGCTCTCCCTTGACGAACTCCTTGAGGGAGTCGACCGGTGGCGGGAACTCGCTGGGGGCCGGAGCTGTGCCGTTGCGCGAGGACATCAGCCGCTCTTCTTCGCCTTGATCGCTTCGGTCAGCTTGGGCAGGATCTTGTTGAGATCGCCGACGATCCCGAGGTCGGAGAACTCGAAGATCGGGGCGCCGGAGTCCTTGTTGATCGCCACGATGTTCTCCGAGGACTGCATTCCGACCTTGTGCTGGATCGCGCCGGAGATGCCAGCCGCGAGGTACAGCTTCGGGGAGACCGTCTTGCCGGTCTGACCGATCTGGGCCGCGTACGGGTACCAGCCGGCGTCGACCACGGCGCGCGTGGCGGCGACCGCGGAGTTGCCACCGAACGCCCCAGCGAGGTCCTCGGCCAGCTGGAAGTTCTCGGCCTTGCCGAGTCCCCGGCCGCCGGCGACGAGGATGTCGGCACCCTCGATGTCGACATCGGCACCGCGCTGCTCGCCGCGCTGGACCATCGATGCCTTGTTCGACCACTCCGAGTACTCGATGTCGACATCCACAACCTCTGCGGAGCCGCCTTCACGCTGCTGGATCTCGAACGCGTTGATCCGGCCGATGATGATCCCAAGGTCGCCCTGGTAGCGGGAGACCGAGATCTTCGAGTCCTGGAGGATCGGCCGCTCGGCCACGAGCTTGCCGTCCTCGGCGCGAACGGAGATCACCTCCATCGTCACGCCGGCGCGCATCCGAGCCGCGAGCCCGGCGCCGATCTCGAACCCCAGCAAGCCGCCGCCGAACAGCGCGTAGTTGTGGCCGTGCTCGCCGATCACCTTCGCCATCACGTCGATCACCGGCTGTGCGAGGCCCTCGGCCCCCGTGGCGCGGAACACCTTGGTGGCGCCGTAGGCGCCGAGTGTCTGACACAGCTCGGGTGACAGATCGTCACCGCCGACGACGACCGCGTGGCATTCACCGCCGACTTCCGCGGCGCGCGCGGCGCCCTCGGACACGGCTCCGAGCGAGTTCTTGTTGAACGCGCCCTCGTAGTGGAGGACGTATGTGAGGACATCTGCCATCTAGATCAGCTTCCTTTCCTCGAGCCAGGCGACGATCTGCTCGACCGTCTCGTTGGTGTCCTCGTCCTCGATGATCTGGCCGGGCGGCTTCGCCTCGGGTCGTGGAAGTCGCCGCATTGCACGCGCGAGCCCTCCTCGCCGACCTCCGAGGCCTCGATCCCGACGTCTCCGGTGGCGACCGTCTCGAGCGGCTTCTTGCGGGCGCCCATGATCGCCTTGAGCGACGGGTACCGCGGCTCGTTGATCGCGTCGCCGACGGAGATCACGGCGGGAAGCTGGACCTGAACGGTGTCGTAGCCGTACTCGGCCTGGCGCTCGCAGCGCAGCGCACCGTCCTCGACGTCCATCTTGATCACCTGGGTGAGCGACGGCATCTTCAGGTGGTCGGCGACGACCGCGCCGATCGTGTAGCACTCGCCGTCGTCGGACTGCTGGCCGAGCAGCACGAGGTCGGGCTGCTCCTTCTCGAGCGTCTTCGAGAGGGCGTATCCGGTGGCGGCCACATCGGAGCCGGCGAGCGCGTCGTCGGTGAGCTGCACCGAGCGGTCGGCGCCGAGTGACACCGCCTTGTGCAACGCGCGGACCGCCGACTCGGGCCCCATCGTCACCGCAACGATCTCGTCGACCTCGATCGCTCCGCCCTCGCGGAGCTGCATCGCGGCCTCGATTGCGTGCGTGTCGTAGGGGTTGAGGTTCTTCTCACCCGAACGATCGAGCCGGCCTGTCGACGGGTCGATCCGTTTCTCGACGGCGGCATCCGGGACCTCTTTGACGAGGACACAAATCTTCAAGTCAGCCTCCTAATTCCCATGAATGCGGGTGACTATACCCGGTTGACTGACCAGTCAATCGGGTATACGGGGCCAGGCGCGCGCTCCGTTTTGCACGCTATCCGTGCCAAATCGATCACCATCGTCGGACACGATCACCCTGGTTGGACACGTCACGCCGAGGCCCGTTCGCGGACCGCCGTGCGGATGAACTCCACCGCCTGCTGCGTCGAGGCGCCCGGCGTGAACACCTCGGCCACGCCGTGGGACTTCAGCTCTGCCACATCGTCGGCGGGAATCGTCCCTCCAACCGTGACGACGACGTCCTCGACGCCCTGGTCGGAGAGCAGCGCCATGATCCTCGGCACGAGCGTCATGTGGGCGCCCGACAGGATCGACAGCCCGACAGCGTCCGCGTCCTCCTGGATCACCGTCTCGACGATCTGCTCCGGCGTCTGGTGAAGACCTGTGTAGATCACCTCCATGCCCGCATCGCGCAGCGCCCGCGCGATGATCTTCGCGCCACGGTCGTGACCGTCGAGACCGGGCTTCGCGACGACGACGCGAATCTTCTTCTCGGTGGAGGAGGCAGGCATCATCGGTTGCGCGCGCGAGGGGCGGCGGCGCGGCCGGGATTGTAGTTAGAAGGCGGGCGATTCGGTGTAGGTGCCGAACACCCGCTGGAGCGTCTGCACCATCTCGCCCTCGGTCGCATCCGCTCGGGCGGACTCGAGCAGGTACGGCATCAGGTTCTGGTCCGGGTCGCGGGCGGCGCGCTCGAGCAGCTCGAGCGTGTCGCCGACACGCTGTCCGTCGCGCCGCGCGCGCACGGCCTGCAGCCGCGCGACCTGCTCGCGCTCGGACTCGGGGTCGATCCGCAGGATCGGGGTGTCGTGGTCGTCGCCCTCGGTGTAGGCGTTGACCCCGACGACCTTGCGGACGCCTGACTCGACCTCCTGCTGGTAGCGGAACGCGGCGTCCGCGATCTCCCTCTGCGGGAACCCCAGCTTGATCGCCTCGACCATCCCGCCGAGCTCGTCGATCTTGTCGAAGTACTGGTAGGCGATCTGCTCCATCCGATCGGTGAGCGCTTCGAGGAAGTACGAGCCGGCGAGCGGGTCGATCGTGTTGGCGACCCCGGTCTCCTCAGCGATTATCTGCTGGGTCCGCAGCGCCACACGGACGGCCTGCTCGGTGGGGAGCGCGAGCGCCTCGTCGAAGCTGTTGGTGTGAAGCGACTGGGTGCCCCCGAGCACGCCCGCGAGCGCCTCGATCGCTGTCCTGACGATGTTGTTGACCGGCTGCTGGGCGGTCAGCGAGACCCCGGCCGTCTGCGTGTGAAAGCGCATCAGCAGCGAGCGCTCATCCCGCGCGCCGAACGTCTCCCGCAGCTCCCGCGCCCAGATCCGGCGCGCCGCGCGGTACTTCGCGATCTCCTCGAAGAAGTCGATGTGGGCGTTGAAGAAAAAACTCAAACGCGGGGCGAAGTCATCGACCGCCCAGGCCGCGCGCTGACGCGCTGCTCGACGTAGGTCAGCCCGTCCTTGAGCGTGAACGCGAGCTCCTGCGCGGCGGTCGAGCCGGCCTCGCGAATGTGGTAGCCGGAGATCGAGATCGGGTGCCACCGCGGCATGTGACCCGAGCACCACTCGATCATGTCGGTGACCAGTCGCATCGCCGGGTCGACCGGGAAGCACCACTCCTTCTGGGCGATGTACTCCTTGAGGATGTCCGTCTGGATCGTGCCGGCCAGTTGCTCCGGGGCGATCCCGCGCCGTTCGGCGGCCACCACGTAGAACGCCAGCATGATCGCGGCGGGGGCGTTGATCGTCATCGACACGCTCACCCGGTCCAGCGGGATACCGGAGAACAGCGTGTCCATGTCCTCGAGCGTGTCCACCGCGACGCCCTCGCGACCGACCTCCCCCAGCGAGCGGTGATGATCGGAATCGTGGCCCATCAACGACGGCATGTCGAACGCGGTCGACAGGCCCGTCTGGCCGTGCTCGAGCAGGTACCGGAAGCGCTCGTTCGTCTCCCGCGCGGACCCGAACCCGGCGAACTGCCGCATTGTCCACAGGCGGCCCCTGTACATCGACGGGTAGACGCCCCGCGTGTACGGATATTCGCCCGGCAGACCGATCGCCTCGTCGGGCTCCGCAGGCAGATCGCGCTCGGTGTAGAGCGGACGGATCGGCTCGCCTGAGATCGTCGAGAACGGCGCGTCTCGCTCGGGTGTCCGTGCGAACTTCTCGCGCTCCCAGCGCTCAGCGTCGGTCAGGCGAGGGTGCGTGGCCATCGACCATGAGTCTACGGGCGGCCGGAGACCTTGACTTGCGTTCTGAGATGGGAATAGCCTCTGGGCGCGGGCAAACGTGACCGGGGAGGTCATTGGGCCGCAAGGCATCTCAAGACTGCGAGAGCTCCACCGAGCCGGTCTGCGGCATCGCTGGCTTCGACCCCCGCGGTCGAGAGCGTCCCGGCCGATGATCTCGCGGCACGAAGCAGGAGGAGCACTATGAGCAGGTTAGGCATCCGACGTCCGACCCCCGCGTTGGTCGTCTCGATGATCGCGCTGATTGTCGCCCTGGGCGGCACCAGCTATGCGGCGTTCAGCGTGCCCAACAACAGCGTGGGCACGAGCCAGCTGAAAAACGGGTCAGTCGGAACCTTGAAGCTGAAGAACGGGGCGGTCACGACCGCGAAGCTCAAGAACGGTGCGGTGACGGCCGCGAAGCTCAACGTCAATGGCGTCACCGTGCCCAACGCGCTGCACGCGAACGCGGCCGATACCGCGACCACCGCAACCAACGCCACGAACGCGACTCACGCGACAACCGCGGACACCGCAACCTTGGCGAACTCACTACCGGCGCTGACGTGGGCCAGTCTGACGCTGCTGAACAGCTGGGCGAACTACTCGAGCAGCCTCTTCGGGCGACCGGGGCTGCAGTACACGAAAGACGCCGAGGGGTTCGTCCATCTCCGTGGGACGGTGACCGGCACCGCGGCCACCAGCACTGTCATTGCCACGCTGCCGGCCGGCTTCCGCCCGCCGAGCGGCGCGTGGGTCAGCATCGCCGAGACGAACGGCGCGTCCGACCCACACCCCGAGGCTGTGTGGATCGATTCGACCGGGAACATGAACGTCTACCCCGGCGCTGGCGGCACCAACTCCTTCGTGAGCTTCGAAGGCGCCGAGTTCTCCACCAGCCCGTAGTTGAAGCTGCGCGGGCCTCCGGGAGAGATTCCGGAGGCCTGCCGCAGATCTGTCACCGCGTCCTGAGCACCAGCCGCCGCCGGCGCCGCAGCGCCGGCGGGACGACGCCGAGCTTGGTCCGCCTCCGGCTCCGGCCGGCGAGCGCAGCGCTCCCGATACCTCCGATCGCCGCGGCTCCGGCTAGCCCGGCGACTGTCTTGAGCCTCCGTCCCAGACGTTCGCAGCGAAGCACGCCCCAGCCCTCCTGACGGGCCACGCGAAGCAGCTCCCGGTCCGGATTGACCGCGACCGGATGGCCGACCAAACGCAGCATCGGCAGGTCCGAGGCGGAGTCGGAGTACGCGTAGGACTCCGCCAGATCGATGCCCTCCCGCTCAGCCAGCCGCTCGATCGCGCGCGCCTTGCCCTCGCCATAGATGAACAGCCCGGTGGGCTTGCCCGTGTACACGCCGTCGATCGACTCTGAGAACTGCGAACCGATCCCCCCGTCGAGCACGAGCACCTGGGCGAGGATGCCCGCGAGCTCCTGGGAGGCGGCGGTCGTGATGAACGCCTGCCGCCCGGCGTCCTGATGCTCGTGGGCGAGCGCGAGCACCTGCGGGTAGACCCGCGGGAGCACACCGGCGAGCACCGCCGCTCCGAGGCGCTCCAGATCGAGCACCCGCGTGCCCTCGAGCGAGGCCGAAATCCGGTCCCGGAGCGCGTGGGTGTCGTCGTCGTTGGATCCGCGCAGGCGGAACCTGACGTTCGCCCACGCGTCGGCGATCAACCGGCGCCGGCTGAGCATTCCGGCTTTGTACGCGGCCCGCCCGAACTGGAAGGCCGACGAACCCTGGATCAGGGTCCGGTCGAGATCGAAGAACGCGGCGGCCTTCACCGCGCCGCTCGCGCTTGCCGCGCGAGTCATCCGGCTCTCAGCCGCCATTCACCTCGACGATCACCGCGTCGCCCTGGCCGCCGCCCGAGCAGATCGCGGCGCAGCCGAGTCCTCCGCCGCGCCGGCGCAGCTCGTGGACGAGCGTCCCGAGGATTCGCGCGCCGGACGCCCCGATCGGGTGTCCCAGGGCGACCGCGCCGCCGTTGACGTTGACGCGATCGGGGTCGATCCCGAGCATCCTGATCGAGTTCAGGGTGACCGACGCGAACGCCTCGTTGATCTCCCACAGGTCGACCTCCTCGGCCTTGATGCCGGCCTGCTCGAGCGCCTTCTGGGCCGCCTTCCCCGGCGTCCGGGCGAGATACGCGAAGTCGTCGGCGACCTGCGCCTGGGCGACGATCGTCGCGAGCGCGGAGCGGTCGTTTCGCTTGGCCCACTCGTCGCTGGTGACGACGAGCGCGCCCGCGCCGTCGTTGACGCCCGGGGAGTTGCCCGCGGTGTGCGAGCCGTCCTTGACGAACGCGGGCGGCAGCTTGGACAGCACCTCGAGGGTGGTGTCGCGCCGCGGCGCCTCATCGATCTCGACCGTGGTCTCGCCCTTCTTGCTATTCACCGTCACCGGGACGATCTCCTCCGGGAGCCGCCCCTCGTCGGTCGCCTTGATCGCGAGCTCGTGCGAGCGCAGCGACCACTTGTCCATGTCGGCCCTCGTCAGCTCGAGCTCGGCGGCGACCTCGCTGGCCTCCTCCATCATGTGCTTGCCGCTGAACGGGTTGGTGAGCCCGTCGTTGATCATCGCGTCGATCGCCTTGGCGTCGCCCATGCGGAAGCCGAAGCGCGCCTCCTTCAGCAGATACGGGGCCTTCGACATCGACTCCATGCCGCCGCCGACGCCGACCTCGAGGTCACCGGCCCGGATCGCGGTGTCGAGCAGGCACGCCGCGCGGATGCCCGATGCGCACACCTTGTTGATCGTCTCCGAGGGCACCTCCTTGGGGATCCCACCCTTGATCTGCGCCTGTCGCGAGGGGATCTGTCCCTGGCCGGCCTGGAGGACCTGCCCCATCACCACCTGCTCGACCTGGTCGGGCGCCACCTCGGCGCGCTCGAGTGCGGCGCTGATCGCGGTGCCGCCGAGCTCGGTCGCGTCTACGCTCGCCAGAGCCCCTCCCAGCTTGCCGATGGGCGTGCGGGCCGCAGCGAGGATCACGGTCTTGGGCATCGTGTGGGTCTCCGGTGGTTCGGGGGCTCGGGGGGCGCCGCCTGCTGTGGCGCCACCTGTCAATCGTAGTGACGAGACGACGACTCGGAGCCCCCGACCCGGTCGGCTAGACCTGGATCACCCCGAGGAACCGCCGCAGCAGCGCGAGCCGCCCGTCGACCCGCACGCGCCGCAGCGCGACCATTCCCAGCGCGGCGCGGCCCCGCCGGTCGATCGGGTTCGGCAGCCCGCGGACCAGCGGCGCGACCATCAGGCTGACGAGATCCGGGAGCTGGCCGCGGACGCGCAGGTCGGGCGCCTCGGCCGCGCCGTCCTCGACCAGCACCGTGTATTCGTCGAACACGATCCGCACCGGCGGATAGTGCTCCCCCATGTCGAGCTCGATCTCGGCCCGGAGCTCACTTGACAGCGCGGGGCGCCGGCGCACCCCGCGGTCGACGATCGCCATGATCGCCGGTGCCACGCCCCCCTCGGCCAGCCTGCCGAGCCTGACCTCTGGAGCCTCTGGAGCCACCGGACGATCGTACGCGTGACAATCCGGCAATGGACTTCGACCTGTCTGACGACCACCGCCTGCTCCGGTCCACCGTCAAGGAATTCGCCGACCAGGAGATCGCGCCCGTTGCCGAGGAGCTCGACCGAACCAAGGCGTTTCCGTACGCGCTCGTCCGCCGGCTCGGAGAGCTCGACCTGATGGGGATCCCCTTTCCCGAGGAGTACGGAGGAGCCGGCGGCGACTCGCTGGCCTACGCGCTCGTGGTGGAGGAGCTGACCCGGGTCGACTCGTCGGTCGCGATCACCCTCTGCGCCCACACCTCGCTCGGCACCCAGCCGATCCACCTGTTCGGCTCCGAGGAGCAGAAGCGGGAGTGGATGCCGCAGCTGTGCAGTGGCGCACGTCTCGGCGCGTTCGGCCTGACCGAGCCCGAGGCCGGGTCGGACGCCGGCAACACCCAGACCCGGGCGGTGCTTGAGGACTCCGAGTGGGTGATCAACGGCTCCAAGCAGTTCATCACCAACGCCGGGACCGAGATCTCGGGACTGGTGGTGATCACGGCGGTCACGGGTTCCCCCACCCCGGCGGTCACGGGTTCCCCCGCCCCGGCGGTCACGGGTTCCCCCACCCATGATGCACCGGATTCCAGTGCACCACCAAAGGGGCGCGAGATCTCCAACCTGCTCGTCCCCAACGGCGCGCCCGGCTACGAGCAGGGAGAGCCCTACCGGAAGATGGGCTGGAATGCGTCCGATACCCGTCCGCTGTCGTTCTCCGACTGCCGGGTGCCGGCGGAGAACCTCCTCGGCGAACGTGGCGGCGGGCTGCGGCAGTTCCTGCACGTGCTCGACATCGGCAGGATCGGAGTCGCCGCGATGGGAGTCGGGCTGGCCCAGGGGGCACTCGACCAGGCGCTCGCCTACGCCAAGGAGCGCCGGGCGTTCGGCCGGCCGATCTCCAGGTTCCAGACGATTCAGGCGAAGCTCGCGGACCTGTCGGCCGAGATTGAGGCGACCAGGCTCCTCGTCCACAAGGCCGCCTGCCTGAAGGACGCTGGGCGCAACTTCACGCTCACCGCCGCCCAGGCCAAGCTCAAGAGCGGGCGGCTGGCGGTGCGGGCGACCGACGAGGCCGTCCAGATTCACGGCGGCTACGGCTACATCGAGGAATACCCCGTCTGCCGCTTCTACCGTGACGCGAAGGTCCTGACGATCGGCGAGGGCACCGACGAG
This sequence comes from uncultured Solirubrobacterales bacterium, assembly GCA_963695965.1. GTDB lineage: Bacteria > Actinomycetota > Thermoleophilia > Solirubrobacterales > Solirubrobacteraceae > Palsa-465. The sequence goes on along the minus strand of CAVOIU010000040.1, from coordinate 495 downwards.
GTCCAGCAGATGGTGATTGCGAGGCAGCTGGGGGCTTAAGCAGTCTTTTTGCAGTTAGCGGTCTTGTTTCGTTGCAGGACCGCGCGCCACGCTACGACCCATGCCCGGACGATGGCGAATTGCGTGACGTATGCGCACGGAAAACGCCAAAGTCCCGGTGGGGACGCTCGCGTCGCGCCAGTCGGGACGCGTCGCGCGGTGGCAGCTCGAGCGGCTTGGCGTCGACAGCGCGGTGGTCTCCCGCTGGGTCAGAGACGGCTACCTCCGCCGCAAGCTCCCGGGCGTCTACGCCGTCGGCCACGACGCCCCGAGCGTCGACGCTGACCTGGCGGCCGCGCTGCTCTACGCCGGCCCGGGCGCGATGCTCAGCCATGGAACCGCCGCGTGGTGGTACGGGCTGATCGACAACCGACCGGCGACGGTCCACGTCAGCACCCCGCGTCGTTGCCGGTCGCGGCGCGGGATCAAGGTGCATCAACGGCGAGACTGCGAACG